>JBOEGW010000008.1:0-126833 GCA_050633625.1 Maritimibacter sp.
TGAAGCTGAGAAGATCTTGGCGGCCTATCCCGAAGACAGGATCCGAGACCGGCGGACTACTCTGCGCCTGATTGCAGCGGTTGTGAAAGCCGGAGTGAAGCCCGATGATCTGAAGCAGGCGGTCAAAGCCTATGCCAAGGAAAGCGAGGGCTACACGCGCAGCAAGGTCTGTTTCTCGGACAATTGGTTCAAGATGCGCCGATGGGAGAAGGGGCTTGCCCAGATCCAGGCCGATCGTGAGAAGGCGCGAGAGGCCGAAGCCAAAGGGCGCGCCAGCCTTGCCGAATGGATCCACGAGCGCCATCCCTTGTGCCGCCATATCACGAACCGCCAGATCGAAGACTTGATCGCTTCAAAGTTAGTAACGCCTAAGCAGGTGCGCGCTGCGGGGCTGCAGGTGTGAGCGAAGCGGTGATCGGAGGCGATGCGGCTTGGCTCGGAAGCGAAGCTCTTCCGCTGGCAAGAGGGTTAACCAACCTCGGAAGTTCTTCATTTGTGAACGAAGTGTTGCTTGCATTTACGTTTATTTCGTTTATTTTGATTATTGCGAATGGGGCGCAAGATCCCGTCGCGTGAAAAGGAGAGAAACGATGATGATGCAAGCAAAAGAAGCGTTCGCAGAACGTTTGCCGGATCAGGTTGAAATTGAAAATGCTGACAGTCTTCGCCGCATCCTTGCCTCGCAAGTGAACGGTGATGAGGCCGTTGAGCTGAGCCTGGCATTTGGCGAGAAGCAGATTGAACCTGTGACGTTGGCTCCAGCCCTCGCGGCATCCTTGATGGAGTTATTGCGGTTGGTTTCAAGCGGCAGAGGGTTTCGGATGATCCCTGTGGATGCAGAGCTGACCACCCAGCAAGCGGCCGATTTGTTGAACGTATCGCGCCCACACCTCGTGAAACTGCTAGAAGACGGGGAAATCGCCTTCTTCAAAACAGGTCGCCATCGCCGTGTGAAAGCAGCAGATCTATTTGAATACAAAAAGAAACGCGACACTGATCGCTCTGACGCACTGTCTGACCTTGCCGCAATGGACATGGAGAACGATCTTTTATGAGTGACTATGCCGACCGTTTCACGGCACTGATTGACGCAAATGTTCTGGCGTGCGCGATGCGCAGAAACATAATCTTGTCGCTGGCCGAGGCCGGTTTTTTCCGGCCCCGGTGGAGCGATAGAATTATGGATGAAACCGCCGGTGCGATAGCCAAGATTACGGAGGGCGGGGCCGACACTAACAAGCAGCGTTCCGCAATGGAGCGCGCTTTCCCCGAAGCATGTGTTACTGGATATGCTGGGCTTGAAGCTGGTCTGCAGTTGCCGGATCCTGATGACCGCCATGTTCTTGCTGCAGCGATCACAACATCCGCTCAGGTAATTGTGACGGAAAACCTTAAGGATTTCCCAAGCGAAGCACTCGCAGCTTTTGACATCGATGCAATCTCGGCCGACGAGTTTATTTCTGATGCATTCGAACTTGACCCACTCGCAGCTGTAGTTGCTCTACGGAAAATGCGTGAGCGGTTCAAAAATCCTGATATGGACGCCGAAGCATTATTGCTGCGGATCAAGGCTCGAGAGCTATTTCAAACCGCTGAAATTTTGCACGAATACGTAGAGCTACTTTAGGCTTATGTGGCGGTAGATCGCACTAGAGACGGTCTCCAGCGAACACGTTGATATCTATCTACACTCTACAATCTGTCGCACGATAGGATGCATCCATGCAGGGACGTGTCTGCTTTGCTTAGCCAATAGCTTCCGATCATTGTCGTCCAGTGCGCGTGCAATCCGGTCGACGATTTGACTGTCCACACGGTCCTTGCCGACATAACGCAACGCCTGGAAGATAACCCCAGTCTTATGTCCTGCGCCGACCAATGTTTTGGGAGATGCTTTGCGGAATTGTATGACTTGCCGTCCAACCTTCTTGGTGCGGGTTGGGCCGTCGGTCATATAGGTCGGCTTGGATGGTACCTGAGTGGAAAGGCCCAACTGATTGGCAGCCATCGAAGGAGAGGGTTGCAAAATTTGCCCATCCTTTCGAGCAACAGCCTTTGCGATGTCATCGGCGGAAGGCGACAGAAACCCGAAGCGCGGGCTCTTCTTCGGGTAGTCATACAGCCCCCGCGTCAGTCGCCGGATCACCCCCTGATCAGCAAGGCGTGACAGGGCCTGATCTACGCTTGCGCGGGATCCGATGTCGAGAAAATCGGTCGGCGCAAAGATTGCGCCGCGACCTTTTCCGATGATGCGTTGCTTGATGTTTGATGTAATCATGTTCGAACTCCTTGTCAGAAAATATGATATGTTTTTCTGAAAGTCAACGGACCATGGAACAACCCCTCGGTAGGTGCAACTGGCATAAGGCAGAAAGGAGAACTGGTGCGAAATTTACGCTACAGCGCAAAAATAGGAAAATTACGCTGCAGCGTAAGTTGTCGTGAGCTAGACTGCTTCGTTTATGATCTTTAGATCATACAGGGGATTTATGATCTAGGCATCATAGGCGGCGCTGGAGGCAGGCTTGAAGAACTTCGTTCGAATTCCCCGAGATCTTGGACATGCGATCCGTCAGGTTCGTCGAGAGAAAAACTTAACGCAGGCCGATCTCGCCACGCGCAGCGGTGTTTGGCAGGAAACGATATCGAAAGTTGAGGCCGGGCGGGGCGGTACAAAGCTCGACACGATCTTGGCGCTGTTGGCAGCCCTCGACCTAGAGCTTTTGGTCAGAACACGCAGCAAGGGCACTGCATCTGATTTTGACAACATATTCGACTGAAGCCCCGCAGTGACGGAGTGACAGCCGTTAAGCCGCAGCGGTTACTTTAAGTTCCTCGGCTCTTGCGACGCAGCATGACGAGACCGTTCAGTTTGTGAGTGCCGAACTCAGATCCTCAGCGCCGTGTTTCTGATTGCTGAACATAAGCGGGCAGCCGTTCCGGACGCGGTGCAGGCCCCGCTTCAACAAGAAAATTCCCCTGCGCCAGCGCATTCCTCGCGAGGCAAGTTTCTCGCTGACAGCCCCTTGGTGCCAGCTTTGGTCATGTTCATCGAAACACTCAAAGTGAGGATCAAAAAATGGCTACTCAAACTCTGAAACTGAACGTCAAATCCGGCGAAAAAGACGGCAAGAACTTCTGGGACCGCTGCGGCGTCCTCTTCGTCAACACCGACGACAGCGGCAACATCACCTCAATCAACGTCAAACACAGCATGTTCCCTGATGTCGAAATGGTCGCCTTCCCGCGCCGAGATGAAGATCCAGTCACTGAGTGACCTCAGCGCCAGGGCGGGTTTCCCGCCCTGGTCATAACTGCGCCCCTTGGCGCGACGCAGGTTTTGCGGGGTGCGAATCCCGCAAATAACTGCTAGCAATACAGAAAAACAATTTCGAGTAGGGACAACCTGTCGTGAATGCCGTTGAAATCGAAGAAGCCATTTCCGCATTGGCGGAGCAACCGTTTGATGCGGTTGAATTTCCTTATGCTTTTCTGCTCGCCTTCGGCAACAAAGAGACAACGCTCAAGCGCCTTCGCTCGGGCACATCGAACAAATCCGATTTGGGCGGTGTTCTGCAAACGAACAACATCCACCTGAAATCCTGCACGCCGGGCACGGTGTCTGAAACACTTGACGCGCTCAAAATCAGCCCAGCCACAGCTAGATCCAAAGCGAAATTCATCCTTGCGACCGATGGCCAGACGCTAGAGGCGGAGGACCTGACCAATGGCGACACCATCGCCTGCGACTTCAAGGACTTCCCCGATCACTTCGGCTTTTTCCTTCCGCTTGCGGGCATCTCGACCGTCAAGCAAATCCGCGAGAGCTCGTTTGACATCAAAGCCACGGGCCGTCTCAACCGCCTCTATGTCGAGCTTTTGAAAACTAACCCTGAGTGGGGCACGGCAGAGCGCCGCCATGACATGAACCACTTCATGGCGCGGCTGATCTTCCTCTTCTTCGCTGAAGACACATCCATCCTAAATGGCGAAGACCTGTTCACCGCCACTGTCACGCAAATGTCGGACAAGGACAGCTCGAACACCCACGAGGTGATCTCGGAACTCTTCCGCGCGATGAACACCAAGATTGAGGATCGCGCGAGCGCAAACCTCCCCCGTTGGGCCGATACCTTCCCTTATGTGAACGGCGGGCTATTTTCGGGCAGCACCGAGGCGCCCGAGTTCTCCAAGATCGCGCGCAGCTACCTGCTCCACATCGGCTCGCTCGACTGGACCAAGATCAACCCCGATATCTTCGGCTCAATGATCCAAGCCGTGGCCGATGACGAGGAACGCGGTGCATTGGGGATGCACTACACCTCTGTGCCCAACATCCTGAAGGTCTTGAACCCGCTCTTCCTCGATGACCTGAACGCGCAACTCGAAGCGGCAGGCGACAACAAACGCAAGCTCGACAACCTGCGCAAACGCATGTCGAAAATCCGCGTCTTCGATCCCGCTTGCGGCTCGGGCAACTTCCTTGTCATCGCCTATAAGGAGATGCGCGCCATCGAGGCGAAGATCAACGCCTACTGTGGCGAGCCCGATCGGCGCACGGACATCCCCCTGACCAACTTTCGCGGGATCGAGCTGCGCGATTTCCCGGCCGAGATCGCCCGCCTTGCGCTGATCATCGCGGAATACCAATGCGACGTGACCTATCGCGGGCATAAGGACGCTCTGGCCGCTTTCCTGCCGCTGGATGCGGAGAACTGGATCACGCAAGGCAATGCCCTGCGGCTTGATTGGCTGACCGTCTGCCCGCCGACGAGCCAAAAGGTCGAGATGCGCGGCGAAGACCTGTTCATGTCCCCGCTGGAAAAGGCCCAGATCGATTTCAAGAACGAAGGCGGCGAGACCTATATCTGCGGCAACCCGCCGTATCTTGGTAGCCAGTGGCAAAGCACAGAACAGAAAGAAGATCTGAAAGCGATCTTTGACGGTCGGGTGAAAAACTGGAAGTCGCTGGACTATGTGGCGGGGTGGTTCATGAAAGCGGCCGACTATGGAACTCATACCAATTCTTCCGCAGCTTTGGTTTCTACAAATTCAATTTGTCAGGGGCGACAGGTTGAAACGCTTTGGACTCCGATTTTCCAATCGGGCCATGAAATTTCATTCGCCCATTCCAATCTGAAATGGGCCAACCTCGCGAGTCACAACGCGGGTGTCACGGTGGTAATCGTCGGAATATCCAACCAACCGCCGACCACTCGCAAGCTTTTTTCCCTCGGGCCAGATGGACAAGTTGAGCAAAAAGAAACGGACAATATCAATCCGTATCTGATCAGTGGCGCAAATGTTCTGGTTAAACCTGTCTCGAAGCCGCTGAACGGACTAAGTGAAATGAGTTTCGGCAATATGCCTAATGAAGGCGGGCATCTGCTTCTGTCACGCGAAGAGGCTGACCATGCGATAGATGCGGGCGTTCCAGAGAAATTCTTTCGCCCGTTTGTTGGCTCTCAAGAATTCATAAAAGGTTTGGCGCGTCGTTGCATTTGGGTGAATGATGGGGAGTTTGCTGAGGCTTCAGAAAATTCTTGGCTGAACAGTCGATTTGAAGCTGTTCGGGAACAGAGAGCATCTTCAAATAGAGTTACGACTAAGCAACTTGCAGAAGTGCCCTATAAATTTGGAGAGGTACGGCAAAGTGGCGACGAGGCCGTGATCGCAATTCCAGCAATTAGCTCTGAAAACAGAGACTATCTTCCATGTGGCTTGCTTTCGGAGGGTGCGATTGTGTCAAACAAGTGCTATGCCCTCTACGACGCCCCGCTCTGGAACATGGCGCTGATCGCCTCGCGCTTGCATTGGGTCTGGATCGGCACGGTCTGCGTGCGGATGCGAACTGATTTCAGCTACTCCAACACCCTCGGCTGGAACACCTTTCCCGTCCCCAAACTGACCGAGAAAAACAAAGCGGATCTGACCCGCTGCGCCGAGGATATCCTGCTGGCTCGCGAGGCGCATTTCCCCGCCACCATCGCCGACCTCTATAAACCCGACGCCATGCCACAAAACCTGAGGCAAGCCCACGACCGCAACGACGAAGTGCTGGAACGCATCTACATCGGCCGCCGCTTCCGCAACGACACCGAAAGGCTGGAAAAACTGTTTGAACTTTACACGAAAATGACAACAAAGGTGCCGGTATGAGTGACTTCAACAGCATGACCGTCATGGCTGCCGGTGAGATGATTGCTGAAATGTCCACCCAAGCTGGTTTCTCATCCTTGGTGTTGGGCTGGGGAGTTGACGATTTTTGCGGGTCAGGCTCCGTTTCTTCGAGGGCAAACGATTTGGTGCGCTTCGCTCGGAGCAATATGGGACAACGACATGTGCCGACGGTCAACGGAAACTGCGACCTTACCAGGGCCATGATCGAACATGCCATTACGGCCTCCGACCGAGACAGGCATAACAAACCAGACGTTTGGGCACGTCTGGTCGCGGGCCTAAAATTGGATGGCTTTGAAATGGTTGTTGAACAATTTCCCGACCCATCTGGTCGGCCATCCATTTTTGACGACGCTTCGAGGATGGTCTCGAAGCTGACGTTGAGACGGATGCTCTCAGAGGATATCCCTGAAACTGACTTTCGAGAGGCTGAGGACGAAGTATCGAGCCTACTCAAAAAACATGCCTTTGAGACAGCACTTGGGCATCTGTCGTTGGCGATGGCGGCTTTCCAACGCGGGGAGTGGGCCTCTGCGAACGCGCAGCTCAGAAGTTTCTTTGAAAGCTACCTCAATGATATCGCTTTGAAACTGGGCTACGAGGGTAAAGATGACACTAAAGCCAAGCGTGATTACCTTGGCAAGTTGAACCCTCCGTTTTTACTTCCTGATTATAATGAGTGGAATGAAAACACGCAAAAGCCTCAGTATATTCAAGGGCTTTGGAGCAGGATGCACCCTGAGGGAAGCCATCCCGGTTTGTCCGAAGAGGAAGACGCGACCTTTAGGCTTCAAGTTACACTTATAACTGCGCGATTGTTCCTCCGCCGTTTCGACCAACGAAAGTGATTTAAATGACCAAATCTGTTCCCTCTGTTTCCGTCACCTACGTGCAGAACCGCTCCTCAACCACGTCCAACGAGCTGGGGATGCGCGCGATGCAAGAGCGCGCCTATGAGATGCGTGGGGAGCAGTATCTGCTGATCAAATCGCCGCCTGCTTCGGGGAAATCGCGGGCACTGATGTTCATCGCTTTGGATAAACTTCACAATCAGGGCCTGAGACAGGCGATCGTAGTGGTTCCTGAAAAATCCATCGGGTCGAGCTTCAACAATGAGCCGCTGAGCAAGTTCGGCTTTTGGGCTGATTGGCACGTCGCGCTGCAATGGAACCTGTGTAATGCGCCTGGTGGCGATGATGGTAAAGTTGGCGCAGTGGGGCGCTTCCTAGAAAGCGATGATCAGGTGCTGGTTTGCACCCACGCAACATTCCGTTTCGCGGTTGATAAGTTCGGCATTGAGGTCTTTGATGATCGGGTGATTGCCGTAGACGAATTCCACCACGTTTCTGCCAATCCCGACAACAAGCTGGGTGCGCATCTGGGCACATTTATTGCTCGCGATAAGGTGCATTTGGTAGCCATGACAGGCTCGTATTTCCGGGGGGATGCCGAAGCGGTTTTGTCTCCCGAGGACGAGGAGAAGTTCAAGACGGTCACCTATACTTATTACGAACAGCTCAATGGCTATGAGCATCTAAAAACGCTCGATATTGGCTATTACTTCTACTCGGGATCGTATGCCGACAGTATTTTGGAGGTTTTGGACCCGAGTGAGAAAACCATCGTCCACATCCCGAATGTGAATTCGCGCGAAAGCACCAAGGACAAGCATAAAGAGGTCGAGCACATTATCGACAGCCTGGGTGAGTGGAAGGGGCTTGATCCTGAAACCGGGTTTCAGCTGGTCGAGACGGCAGAGGGCCGGGTATTGCGCATCGCCGATTTGGTCGATGATGAGGCGGCAAAGCGCGACAAGGTGGCGAGTGCGTTGAAAGATCCCGCGCAGAAAAACAACCGCGACCACGTAGATATCATCATCGCTCTAGGGATGGCGAAAGAAGGGTTTGACTGGATCTGGTGTGAGCATGCTTTAACCGTCGGGTATCGTGCGAGCTTGACCGAGATCGTGCAGATCATCGGTCGAGCCACGCGCGATGCAAAGGGCAAGACCAAGGCGCGCTTCACCAACCTGATCGCGGAGCCCGATGCCGGTGAGGAGGCTGTGACGGAGGCTGTCAACGATACACTCAAGGCCATCGCGGCAAGCCTGCTGATGGAGCAAGTTCTAGCACCGCGTTTCAACTTCACGCCCAAGACCCAGGCGAGTGGACCCGTCGAAGGGTTTGACTACGGTGAAGGCGGCTATGATCCCAACAAGGAGAACGTTGGATTTGATGCGGCCACAGGGCAAATCCAGATGGAAATCAAAGGCCTTGCTGAACCCAAAAGCGAATTCGCTCGACGAATTTGTGATGAGGATCTGAACGAAGTCATCACGGCATTTGTTCAAGACAAAACGACGATTGAACGCGGGCTCTTTGACGAAGAGATGGTCCCCGAAGAGCTCACGCAAGTGCGCATGGGCAAGATTGTCGGTAGCAAGTTTCCAGAACTCGATGCGGATGACCAAGAGGCTGTACGCAAGCATGCGATCGCGGCCTTGAATCTCACCCAGAAAGCGAAGGAAATCGCACTGTCAGGTGCAGATGCGGATGAAACTGGTGGCAATACAGCCTTGATCGATGGTGTGCGCAAATTTGCGATGGATGTACGTGAGTTGGATGTCGATTTGATTGATCGGATTAACCCGTTCGGAGAGGCCTATTCCATCCTCGCCAAGACAATGAGCGAAGACAGCCTCAAACAGGTTCAAGCAGTCATATCGGCGAAAAAAGTTAAGCTTTCGCCGGACGAGGCCCGAGACCTGGCTAAACGTGCAGTCAAGTTCAAGCAGGAGCGTGGACGATTGCCATCGATAACCTCTGCGGATGCCTGGGAAAAGAAAATGGCTGAAGGCGTCGCGTTCCTAGCGCGCATGAAGCAGGAGGCCGCAAATGGCTAAAGGTTTCACTGAAGAGGATGACGCGCTCCTCGCCGAACTTGGTGTTGAAATCGAGACCAAGAAGGTTGCGGCACGCACACCGCAAGAGGAACGTATCATCGCAGGATTTGAAGAAATCCAACGCTTTGTTGACCAGAATGGGCGCATCCCAGACCACGGTGAAGACAAAGATATCTTTGAACGTCTGTACGCGACCCGACTTGAACGGCTGCGTGAACTTGGCGAGGGCAGAGATCTACTTTTAGACTTGGACCATCAAGGGCTTCTTGCCTCTGGAAAACCAGTCATAGATGCTGATCTCGAGGAACTTGATGACGATGCATTGTTGGCAGAGCTTGGCATCGCCGAAGAAGCACCGTCCATTTCGGATCTGAAACACGTTCGCTCTACGTCAGAAAAAAAAGCTGCCGAGGACGTTGCAGGGCGTGAAAAGTGTGAAGATTTCGACACCTTTAAACCGCTTTTCGAGCAGATCCAGAAGGAGCTGGATTCAGGCATAAGGGAAACGCGTAAGTTTGAGCTCAAGGCTGAGATCGAACCCGGCCGTTTCTTTATCGTCGGCGGGCAAAAAGCCTATGTTGCGGAAATGAGCGACATAGAGCTTACGGACCACGGCCGAACAGATGCACGCCTAAGGGTGGTGTTCGACAACGGCACACAAAGCAAGATGCTCATGCGGTCGCTTCAGCGTGCACTTAATGCGGATGGGGATGCCGGGCGTAGGATCACAGAGCCGAATGCTGGCCCACTATTCTCGGATGAAACCGCTGAAGGTGATGAAGCGAGCGGAACCATCTATGTGTTACGAAGCCGTTCAGATCACCCATTGGTCGCCGCAAACCGTGAACTTGTTCATAAAATTGGGGTGACGAGCAATGATGTCGAGAAGCGCATTGCGGGCGCGCAACTTCAGACGACTTTCTTGATGGCCAAAGTTGATATCGTGGCCACCTATCAGCTCTACAATATCAATCGCAGCAAGTTGGAAACACTTCTTCACCGGATTTTCGCACCAGCCCAATTGGATATCGAAATCCCCGATCGACTTGGCCGACCGATACGGCCAAGAGAATGGTTCCTCGTGCCTCTATTTGTTGTCGAAGAAGCCGTCGACCGCATCAAAGACGGAACGATAGCGCGCTACATCTATGATCCAGACACGGCGTCACTGACTTTGCGCGGTTAGGGGGGGACGAAATACTGGGTCATGGCGAAAGAAAACCCACTTCTGAAATTTCGTTTCGGTCAGAAGTGGATTTGAAATCTCACTTCACAACACGCAGAATGCCCGACCCTGTTGCGGGTGAGATCGAGAAGCTATCAGGTGCAGCTTGTGAAGCGTTCGCGCCGCCAAATGCCGTGAAAGTAACAGCGTCGTTTACTGGGATGCATGCTCTTGCTGCTAAGTCTTCAACAGTTTGAGACTTCTTCCAAAGGTCTTTTTTGATGACAGCCCAAGTCCCACTTGGCTCGCGAGGCGATTGGTCAGGTTCGTTCTTACGCCACCCTCGTCTGGATAGCTCGATGTTTAAGTATTTGTAGCGCCCATCATCAATTAGCCCATTGTCGCGATATGCCCGTACTAGCGCCCCAACTGACACACGCCATCTTTGTTTGTTCTTCCTCAGATTTGTGATTGTTGGGTAGACTTTGTGTCTAAGCAAGTCAGCCTTTGGGATCAAAAAGGCAGAAGCGAAGCGGTCAGCCTCTTTTTCCACTTCGACATTGGAAGCATCATCATGGCGATGTAGTACCAAGTGGCCCAACTCGTGTGCGGCGTCAAATCGACTTCGTTCAGCTGAACCAACCATATTCAAGTAAATATATGGTTTTTCGCCTTCACCCCAAAAAGTAAAGGCACTCAAACCTCGTGCATTTTGTTCACTAAGTGACAAAACTCGAACGCCGTGCCGTTCTAAAAGTTTTATTATATTGCCAATCGGTTCGGAGCCCAGTCCCCATTCTTCTCTGAGCAATGCCGCCGCATAGGTTGCTCTGTCGATGCCCGCTGGGAAATTATGTTCGCCGTCCGAATAATCGGGTACGTTCGGATCAGGCAAAGAGTATTCTTCCTCAACCTTCGACCAAAACAGTTTTGCAATCTTTGCTGCCGCCTCTCCAGCATCTCTTTCTCGCGCAGAAAGAGTGGCTTGCTTCCGAAATGTTGGCTTTGAAATCTCGAGGTTGGATTCCGACACAAAAAATGCTTCCGGAAAGCCGGTCACCGAAGCGACGAGGCTAACGAAGGATTCCTCTACTTCTCGTTCATCGCGCATTCTTCGTAAATCACGTGAAGAAATGCCCAGCTTTGCAGCAAAGGCACTCTTCGTTAGTCGGCTGCGTTGCCTAGCGACTTCAAGGGCATCTAGATTGAGTTTCATGTTCCGTTTCTTGGCTTGATTAGCTCGTCGAAGTCTTCAACTTCTGCGCCGTACGTGACGCTAGAAGCAACAAAATCATCAGCCCTAAATTTCATTCCAAAACGACGCACGCAACTGACAAATTCGTTCCCGCGTTCATTCATTTCGGCATCCACCAACAGCTCAATGCGACAAATAGGCGTTCCCTCAACTTTCTCTGCAAAAATACAGACATCGATCTTTGTTTGAGGCTGCGGAACCGCACCTAGCGTCAATTCGTGTTCTATGACTTCGCTTCCGAGGTCTAGTTCGCCCTGCTCTTCAGAATGAACATAGGAGGTGCCGGGGCGGTTTCGTTTTGACATGAATCTCGGGGCATGAGCTCCAAGTCCGGTGGCTGCGTCAGTGTTGTGAACCATAATCATCAGCGTTTTATCTGAGTTAATGATACAGGCTTTGCCACCTTTTGAGCGATGTTGGAAGACGCCGTACTCTGCACCATTTCGAACTAGTGTTCGAAAAGCTGCGTTGTTTCGAATGCCTAAGACCAAGTCTGCAATGTCAGCATTCGGATCTTCTTCGTGTACCGCTTCGCAAACAGCTTCGGCGGCAAACTCAAACAGTTGCGTCTTTAGCCCTACTTCGTCGAGAAATTTCTCAACTGTTTCGGGTTCGTCCTTTAAGAATGGGAAATTGGCAGCGATCAAATTATCGTTCCTTACGTGTCCGTTTCGTGAGTGTTCGGTAGCATACAGCTATCATCGAAAAACCGGCAAGTCAATCAGCGCGCAAGCATATGCTTTGCGAACATACCTTCTCAAAAAATGTGCCGTGTGGGGCTACTGTCGGTCGGGTCCGGGCCGTCCCTGATTTGTTTGGAGCTGAACCCGCGCCTTCACGTGAGGGCAACTTGTTTCAGTAGACTGCACCAGGGCTCAACGGGCCGTTGGCCCGCTCACCCCGATCCAGACATCATTCCTTTTGTTTGGTCCGCCCAACATCCCTGACCGTGGCAGTCAACCTTAGTCCATCCCCAAAATTAGCCACCAATTTCCCCTGTCTCGCGGGCGAGCCATTCCTCGCGGGGCAAATTGGCGTCTGATTTTGGCGCAGACATTTTCTTCGCAAATGTGGCCGATTGACAGCCCCGTTCAGGGCCGTGGGTCGGGCTTCGCCCTCTCCCACTCTGTTCCGCCGAATACATGCGTATTCGGTCAGATCAGGTGGCCGAGGCGCAGCCCAACGGCGGAAGGGGGCGCGAAGCCTCACCCGCGTCACTTTGATCGAGGAGGCCACAAATGGCACCGAAGTTTTGTGTTTATGCCCATGTCACCGAAACCATTATTGCAGAGATCGAGGCAGGCACGCCGCCGTGGCGCAAGCCGTGGACCGGAAGCGCGTCCGGCATTGCCCTGCCGACACGGCACAACGGCGAGGAGTATCGCGGGATTAATATCCTGATGCTCTGGGTCATGGCGGCCAAGCATGGCTATGTGTCCAGCCGCTGGATGACCTACAAGCAGGCGCAGGAGCTTGGCGGACAGGTTCGCAAAGGCGAAACGTCGTCGACCGTGGTCAAATACGGGACGTTCACCAAAGAGAACGAATTGGGCATCGAGGAAGAGCTTCCCTATGCGCGCGCATATCGTGTGTTCAATGCGGATCAGATCGAGGGCTTGCCGGAGGATTACTACATCTGGCCCGAGGCCCCGCGCGACCTTGGCACGACGGCAGATCCGGAGCTTGAGGCGTTTTTCAGCCAGACGGGGGCGGAGATCCTTACCAGCGATGACCCGCGCGCCTACTACAGCCCCGCCAAAGATCACATCCACATGCCGCCGATTGCCACGTTTCACGATGCAGCAGGCTATTATGGGACGTTGGCCCATGAGCTTATCCATTGGACCGGCAGCGAAAAGCGGCTTGAGCGGATTAAGAAATTTGCCAACCGCGAAGCCTATGCCTTTGAAGAGCTGGTGGCGGAAATCGGCGCTTGTTTCCTTGGGGCTCAGTTTGGCGTCGCGCCTGAGTTCGGTCAAAGCGCCGCCTATGTCGAAGGGTGGTTGAAAGCGCTCAAAGAGGACAAGCGGGCGATTTTTCGCGCGGCGTCCGAGGCGCAGAAAGCTGCCGACTTTGTCCTTGCAGCGGCAGGTCAGTGCAAGGAGGTGGCAGCATGATCCCTGATTATCACAGCGATGATTTTTCGACTGCACGTCTGGAAGACACCGTTAGCCTACGAAGCGCCGCCCGCGAGGCGCGCGCCACGCTTTACGCGGTGTTGAACCGGCTAGAGCTGAACGATCTGGACGGCGAAGAGCAGCCCTATATCGACGATTGTCTTGGGGCTCTCGCAATCCTCGAGGAGGCGTTGCGATGACCTTGGAAGAGATTAGAGCAGCAGTGGACGCGGGCAACCGCGTTCACTGGGTCAACAACGGGTACCTGGTGACGCGTGATGACCTCGGGCAATACCTCATCACATTCACGCGGAACGGGTCGGCTATCGGCTTGAACAGTCGGGATGGCACCCGCCTGAACGGCGAGCCGGGCGATTTTTTCATCGAGGAAAGTGCAGAGGTTCGCCATGAAGTATTCTGACATCAGGCAGGCGGCCCAAGAGGGCCGCGCCAGCGTGCATTTTCACGGGTTCTGCAATCTGCCCGATGGCGGGCAGGAGTATTGTGATGATCCAGAACTGATTGATGGCTGGGCAATCTATGTCCGAGTTGAGACCCCGGACGACCCACAACAGCCCTTTGATCTGCACGAGCTGCCCGATCATCAAACCTATACCAGCGCCGAAGGCGCGGCCCGCGCAATAGCGCTGCAATTGCTTGGCGATGCTGAGGCGTGGAACCACGACTAGTGGTGCCATGCCTTGCGCATGTTGCCGGGCTTTGCCCGGCGGTCGCAGCCTACGGCTGCTCCAAACGGAATACAGGCAGTTGGCGCAATATTATAATATTGAATCAATTATGGCGAAATGCCATAACAGGGCTGCCTGTATGATGTTGGCAAGAAATAGGGGTGATTACTTCACATGGGCCGACCGCGCGCACCACGGCACAAGCGACTGACGCAGAACCAGCGTTTTGCCATCGTGCGCAAGCGTGCCGAAGGTGTGCCAATCGAGGATCTGGCCCATGAATTCGGCGTCACGACCCGCAGCATCTTCTACACGTTGAAGGCCGATCAAAGCCGCAAACTTGATGCGCGTGTGCGCTCCGAACTGGTGAATGTCCGGCTGACGCCAAAGGAGCTTGCGAGCTTTGATGCGGTCCTGACGCGGCATGATATCACCAGCCGGGCGGAGGGGCTGCGGCGACTCATTCATGCGTCAAACGATCTCTTCGTTCCTGACGATGAACTGGCCAATCAGATGCAGGGGCTATCGGCCTCGCTCAATCGCACCGGCAACAATATCAACCAAATTGCGCAGCGTCTGAATGAGGCAAAGCGCCGGGGTAAAACGCCACCCTATGGCAATTCTGCCCATGGCCAGGTGCGCGCTTTGGCCGGGCTGATCTTCGATATCGCTGATCAAGTCCAAGACATGGCGCAGCGCCGCCGAAGTGCGCTGTCTGGCGAGGTTGCTCGCGTTCTGGGAGGCTTTGCCGATGGCCCGGAATAGCGCCGTTGCCGCCGCGCAGGAGGCCTTCTTCGATCGCGACTGGAGCCGCATTCGCGGCAGCGTGCCGCGTGCCCGTGCCAAGCAAATGGCGCGCGCCTCCATGGGCCATTCACCCGCGATCTTCAAAGCCATTCGCGACGGCGGCACCCACAACAAAGCGCAGCTGCGCAACCAGCTGGAATACCTGACCACCAAGTCGAGCTATATCATCGACAGCCGTGGCACCTATGACGGCCAAAGCGTTCTGTCAGCCAAAGAGATCGAGCAGGTCACACGCCGGTTTTCAGCGCAGTGGAATGAGGGCTTTCATCCCAAGCTGGGGCATACCTCGCATCTCTTGATGGCCTTCCCAATTGGCACGCGCGGAGAGGATGTCGCCGAGATCACGCGCGAGATTTGCGAGCGGTTCTTTCAGGGCGAAGGCAGCCACTTCGACTACATCGCCGCCGTGCATGAGGACCGGGACCACCCGCACGCGCATATCGTTCTGAACCGGCGCAGCAAGGACGATGAGTTCTTCTTTCTTAAGGAAGGGCACCACTTCAACTACGACAGCTTTCGCGAGGCAATGGTCGAGGTGTCGGACCGGTATGGGCTACGGCTAGAGGCGACCCGAAAGCTCGAACGTGGGATCATTACGAAGAGGCCGAGCGATGTAGAGCAGCGTCATGCGGAAACCACCGGCCAAAAGCTGACCGAGCGTGAGCGCGTGGGGCCAGAGCTTGACCGTGCCTTGGCCGAAGTGGCGCAGAACGCGCGGCTTTATCGCGGCCTTGCTGCCGAAGCCTCACGCGAGAACCAGGATGACATTGCAGCTGCCTTGGACAAAGCCGCGACGCTTTTGGCGCAGGGTATTCCGATTGAATCAGATGGAAAGGTATATGGCATGGCCGAAGAACAGCACTCGTTTGATGAGGTCGTGGATGCCTTTCACGACAAGATCAACCAAGCTGAACGCATTGTGGCGGACGCCCCGGTGGAGCGGCGCGCGGCGCTGGAGCATGAGCTGAACGACATCTATCGCTCTCTGTCGCATCTCAGCCCAATGGGAGCGCAGTCCCATACCTTGCTTGAAGACGCGTCCAAGAGTGGGATTTATTCCGCTGCGAATATACGGACCGAAGCCCAAGGCTCTTTTCAGGATCCAGCTCTGGCAGAGCGTCTTAAGCAGGCTTTGAAAGGCACCGGCATCGACCTACAAGAGGTGACGCGCCGCGTTGAAATCGGCGCAGCCAATGCCGCGCTCGAGCGGCAATGGCTTGGACAGGATTTGAAGGCGATTGCCGAGAAGGAAGGCTTTGACCTGTCTCACGCCGATGAACTGGAGAAGGCAATCGACCGCCTGGACCAGGTGCACAGTGAGTTGGGTCGCGTGTTGGCCGATGCTGAGGTTCTCAAAGATAGTGGAACGGCGGAAGCCGACCGGCAGGAAAGTGTGGTCGACGGGTTGCCGCCGACCACCGCTGAAATCCTGAGCCGAATGAGGGAAGACCCGACCGCAGATCCTTTCATCAGCGATTTGGAGCGCGAGACCTTGCGAGCCGAGCTGGAAGAACTAGTCGGCGAAGAACGCACCCCTGACTTGGCGATCGGCGATGAGACCACGCTGGAGAAACATATAGAAGACCGCCTGGACCGGCTCTATGCGGCCAAAGCCTATCTGCAGAGTGATGCCGCTCTGGCGAGCAGCATGGCGATGGAGCACGTCCTCGACGAGATCGCCAATGAAGAAATAGACGCCCGACGCGAGCGGCATGTCGATAGCGATGGCGAAAAGGGCGTGACGCATGGGTAAAGCGCGGATCGCACTCGGCGTCATGAGCTTTGCTCTTCTGGGCGCGGTGCTGGGGTATGTTCTGGCATCGGCCTTTCTGACGTTCCGCTGGTTCGGGGTTGGAGCAGAGATCGATTTCTTGATGCTGGCACGCAGCTATGGGGTTCTTCGAATGACCCATCCGGCCGATATGCAGATTGTTCATTTGATCGTGGGGATCAGCACTGGTGCAGGTGTCTTGCTCAGCGCCGTCTTGATGAACGATGCGCTGACCAAATTTGGGGAAACCCACTGGCAGCACATGTCCGAGATGAAACGGAACGGCTTTTTTGGCAAACCAGGCCACGGCTTTGTCCTCGGTAAAATGGGCAAGCCCAAGGATCGCAAACCCTACGTGATGTCTAAGGTGTTCCCTCATGCTTTGATCGTAGCCCCGACCGGCCGCGGTAAAACAACGGGTTTCGTCATTCCGAACCTCCTGACCTACCAGGGCAGTGCCGTGGTTCTGGACGTGAAGGGAGAAAACTTCGATGAGACGGCGCGCCACAGGGCCGCGCATGGCGACAAGGTGTTCCGGTTTGCGCCCACTGATTGGAAAGACGGCCGCTCGCACCGCTACAATCCCTTGTTGCGAATATCGGCGCTGGAAAACGTCGACCGCCAGCAGATGGAGCTGCAACTCCTGGCTTCGCTGTTCCTGCAAGCAGATAACGACCGCGTCCAAGGGCTTCTCGATGGCGGGATTGACCTATTTGTGGCTGCGGGACTTTTGGCGTTCGAGCGCAAGCGGCCAACTTTGGGTGAGATTTATCGCATCACCGCATCAGGTGGCGACAAGCAGAAGGAATATCGCCGCCGCGCCGACGAGGTGGTCAACCCAGCCGCCAAGCTGATCTTTATGCGCATGGCCTCGACCAACAATGACACCCTAACGTCTTATCTATCGCTCCTGATGACATCTGGCCTCAAGCAGTGGTCAAACCCAGCGATTGACCGTGCGACCGCAACGTCAGACTTCGATTTCCGCGATATCCGAAAGACGCCGTTTTCGGTTTATCTTGTGGTTGAACCGCTGATGGTGAAGCCCCTCGCGCCGCTGATCCGCTTGTTCTTCTCGGATTTGCTGGCATCGCTGCAGGACCATGAACCCGGCAAGGAAGAACCCTGGCCGGTGATGATTATGCTCGATGAGTTCAATCGCCTGGGCAAAATGCCGATCGTGCTCGATAGCATCGAAACCCTGCGGTCCTACCGGGCCAACCTTGCGATCGTCACACAGACGATCCCGGCTTTGGACGAGATCTACGGAGAAAATGCCCGTCGCGCCTTGCAGGGCAACGCGGGTATCAAGCTCTATCTGACCCCCTCAGATGAAAAGACCATTGAAGAGCTCAGCAAAGCGGTAGGGAAAACCACAAAGCGCGTCGTGACCCGATCACGCTCCGTCGGCCGCAACCCATTTGCCGGGCGCAGCATGTCTGAAAGGACCGAAGAAACCGCATTACTGCCTGAGGATGAGGCCCGTCGCATGGATCTTGATGACATCGTTCTTGTGGTCGACGCGCAAATGCCCGTTCGGGCCAAGCGGATCAAATACTATGATGATCGGTTCTTTAAGCAGATATTCGACCAACAAGCTGGTGATCTGCCGTATCCTTCGGCGGGAGACCAGATGCGCGGCCTGCAGGGGCAGATCAAAGCTCTGGAGGCTAAGATTGGAGCGCTTGAGATGCCGAGAGCGGTTTCAGGTGGCTCTGAAGGCGGAGGGAAGCGGCGAGAAGAGATCGATGCTTTGGCCAATGAAGAGCGGGGTGCGGCGTCAGGCGAAAAGCCTAGTTTGGGCGAGTATGAAGCAGGAGCTGATCGGGTGGAGAGATTTATGGAGGAGGCAGCTCGGGGATGAAAACACGGATTGCGGTCGTTCGCTGTGAGTGCCGAGAAGTCGAACGATCTCTCTGGAAGCGGACGTTGGTCAGTCGCAACCTGTTTCGCTTCCAGGTTGCGCATAACCAAGTTTCCAACCTAACGTCTACGTATGTAGCTACAAAATCGTCGCGGCTAGCCAGGTATTTTTCATATGCACATTGCACATATTTCAATTTCAGAGTTTCGAGGTGTCAAGTCTTTTGAATGGTCGCCCTCACCATCCTTAAATTGTTTGATCGGTCCGGGTGACTCCTGCAAAACAACGATCTTGGATGCAATTGAGATCGGCTTAAGCCCGCGATTTGGTTACACTGGAAGCGATCCAGATCTGTTTGGTTGTGCCCCGACCAGCAAACCCGAGATTTATCTGACGCTTGTCGATCTACCGGATGACTTGATCGTGGAGCAAAAATATGGGCTGTACCTGCGTGGCTGGAACGAGACGGCCCAAAAATTAAACGATGAAAAGGCTGAAGGTGACCAGGTCGCTTTGACAATAAAGGCAGCGCTTGACCCTGATACACTGGAATGGAAATGGGAAATCTTCAACGAGCGTCTTGAAGGTGAGCCTCCTCGGTTGGGGTTCAAAGACGCAAAGTCAATTGCACCCAACCGTCTTGGGGAATACGCGGACCGCCACCTTACGTGGGGTCGGAATTCCGTACTCGGCAGGCTGGAGAAAGGACCGAACGCGTCCGAACTTTTGGCCAGTTCCGTTAGGCAGGCAAGGGCATCATTCGCTGCAGGCGACCGTTCTTCGTTTGATGAGGTTGTAAAGCTTACAGAGAAGGTCGGTGCGAACTTTTTGGTGCCCAAGGCCCAAGCATATCAAGCCCAATTGGATATACATTCAGGTATGCTCGCTTCAGGTGCAGTATCTTTGCATGACGGCAATTTGCCGCTGAGAACGCTCGGTAGCGGCTCGTCACGCCTTATGGTAGCTGGTGTCCAAAACTCAGGCCCGCAGCAGAACATCACATTGGTGGATGAGCTTGAATTAGGCCTGGAGCCTCATCGAATAATGCGCCTGCTGCGTTTTCTGCGATCTGGATTCCCACAAGAGGGCGAAGCACCGCCTATCGTCCACCAAACCTTCCTGACAACTCATTCACCGGTAGTTGTTTGTGAATTGGATGTCGCAGAACTGTATTGCGTTCGTAACAGCGCAGGCAGCGTCACCGTCAGATGCGCGCAGCCAGCTGACGGGCAATCGGAAACAGCACAACGGCACATTAGATCCAGTCCTCATGCGTTTTTGGCTCCACGCTTGTTGATCGGTGAAGGGCGAACAGAGGTTGGTTTTTGGCGTGGACTTGATGATCTTTGGTGCGCCAACGAGCAGGAGTCCTTCGCCTATCAAGGTGTCGTTGCAATTGACGGAGGCGGAAACGACAATTCCGTGAAGCTCGGTTTGCACATGCAGAGGCTCGGCTATAGCTGCTTCGCATTGCTTGACACGGATGTTGTAGTCTCCGCAGCGAACAAACAAAAATTTGAAGAAGCAGGGGGACTAATCGCTGAATGGGCGGACAACTGCGATATCGAACGTAGGATCTTTCTAGATGTTCCATGGGCGACCGTGCGAGAAATAGTCGACTACGCTCTTGAGACCTCCGGCGAAGGTAGGATTTTGAGCAATCTTCGGTTGGCTGACAAGGGTACAGCGGACATTGATCGGGCTGCCTTAGACGCACTTCCCGACTCTGACGCTAATCGCGAATGGTTGGCCTCGGCCGCCATTCTAAAGGTTGAAAGGAAATCAGGGGGCAAAGAAGATCGATCATGGTTCAAAAACATGACGCACGGGGAGCAGTTGGGACGGATTGTCTTCGGCTGTCTACCAGAAATTCCCCAGACGCCACTGGCGAAAACGATAAATGAGGTGAGGCATTGGGTCGATGCCTGAGCTTTCCCAAGAGGAAGTAACGGCAACCATTCGCGCGACCAAATCCGGTAGTATTATCGCGGCCGCTGGATGCGGGAAGACTGAGCAGATCGTACGCACTGTAAAAGCTATTAGCGATGATCCAACAGTTTCGAAACGTTGTCTCATTCTAACCCATACGTTTGCGGGCGTAGACGTATTGCAGAAGCGGTTACGCAGACTAGATGTGCCCGCTTCCGCTTACCGGCTCGATACCATAGCGAGCTGGAGCCTGCGATTCGCAGCGGCCTATCCAAAGACATCTGAGATCAAAAACATCAACCCACAGAGCAACAAAGACTGGTCAGCGGTGTACCCTGCTGCGGAAAAACTCGTCAGTTCTCACGCTATCGATGATGTGATCCTTGCCACCTATGCTTGCGTTTTTGTTGATGAGTATCAGGACTGTAGTGAAAGCCAGCATGCGCTAATCCTGGAACTCAACCGGCTTGTTCCCGTCTGTGTCTTTGGGGATCCCCTGCAATCAATCTTCAAGTTCGATGGTGTTGTCGATTGGTACGAAGTTGTCGAAAGGGATTTCCCTAACGTCGCAAAGCTGACCGAGCCTTGGCGTTGGAGGAATGATAATGCAAATGCCGAGCTCGGCGGTAGATTGGTTGAGTTGAGGGCACAGCTTGAAGCTGGCGAAGCGATGGATTTCAGAGTCGATGGCAAGGGTATTCAACGGCATTGGTTGCCTGATTGGCCTGTCCCAAAGTCGAAAAAGGTATCAGAGGTTTGCCTTGATACCATGGCCCTAGAAGGCACTTTGGTGGTCGTAGCTCAATCAGCGTCCGAGGGATCGCGCGCTAAAATCGCCGAGAAACTTGCAAAGCAGAAGTTTGCTGTCGTTGAACCAGTTTCGTGCAAGGCGCTACGGAAGCACGCAAAGTCCATAGAAGAGGCGGACGATGAACACAGGCTTACCGCAGTTTTAGATTTCGTGAAGCTATGCGTTGTTGGGCTCAGGGCTGACTTCGCAAAATCTGTTGTGTCTCACCAAAAGGGAGGAAAGGCTGGGCGACCAAAATTCGGTGATCTCATAGACGTCGGAGACCATGTTGCAAAGCCGGGCGGATTGTTGCACGTGCTGGAACTTGTTGAAGGGATATTGAACCGAGACGACATTTTCCCTTATCGCCGAGAGCTTCTTCGCATGATGCTCGCAGCGCTTCGAACATCAAGAGCAACAGGTGCTCTGCTTTCCGAATCCGCGGGAGATATTGAAACCAAATCCCGGCACCTAGGCCGTCATGTCGCCAGAAGGAGTGTCGGTAGCACCCTTCTGTTGAAAGGCTTGGAATTCGAGCATGTCATTATCGTTGAGTACGATGGGATGACCAAAGAGGACTGGTATGTCGCTCTCACGCGTGCGACGAGGTCGGTGACTGTGTTGTCATCTCAATCCCAAGTTTCATGGGGAGATAAATGATGTTTAGGGCAATCATTCTTGTGTCTTCCGAGATTTCGTGTGACAGGGTGCGTGACGGGTGCCAACGAGAAGGTCTGATAAGTCTTTGAAATCATTGGATCATGAAACTTCAAAAAACAAAACGGCCCCACAATGTAGTTCTCTTATAAATTGCGCAGTGTGACACTATGTTTATGTGCAGTGTGACACTATGTTTATGTAATGACCAATGACATATCAAAGTACCTTCTAAAAAATGGCCCGAAGCTCACTTCGGATATCCTTCGCTACCTTGAAGAATCGGGACTCTCATCGGATACCGCTCGTCAAAGGTGTAGGCGCAGACCCACCTCGGTTAAGACACTGTCGGGACTGAGCTTTCCAAGAAACGCTCGCTTCTACTATCACGAGGCACACTTCGGAACCCATCGGTATTGGGACGGGCTTTATGATGCCCTTACTGGAGGCAGCCCAGCCTACGGGCCAGCAATAGCTGGTATGATTGCGAAGGGTGGGATCATTCCAAGAGATTTCTTCCCAATCATCTCTGGAGCGCCGCTGAAACAGAAAAAGAAGACAGGCAGCGATGCAGTCCTAGCGCGCCTTAAAGGTATAGGGTTTCTAACGGAGTTCAATGTCGGCGATATACCTGTTGTAGCCTTTCACCACCATTCGGGTTTTCCAGTGGACTTGGACAGTTATGCCGCGCAGCTTACCGTTCAACGTGTCCTCTTGGACACTGTTGCCGACTGGGCTCGCAAGCTCGGAATGGTGAGCTACAACAAAGTTGCCATACGAGAGCGCGGCCAAGCGCTCCCACAGTTTGGGACCCACGCTTTTGACCTAGTCGCGCCCAGCTACCTGACACCCATGGTGCGCTACGCCGACGGCAAACCGAAACCGGGCTTCCTCGTGGCGGATGTCTATCTAGGCGAACTGAACAAAGCGACCGCACAGGCGTTCTTACGCAAGTGCGAAAGCTCGCGTGCTATGCGGCGGTTGCCTCCGTTCCTCCCAGTGCTAATCGCTGACGGCTTCCATCCTGATGCATTTCACGAACTGCGCTCCAACGGTATCATCGCAACAAAACCATCGGCTCTCTTTGGCCGAGATGTTGCGCGAGGTCTGGCGGGCTTGTTGGAAACCCTTCGTCACGCCAGCGCAATTGCTGCCAAGAACCCGGAAGTCATTGAAACCCTATTCAGCCAGTTGGGTCACATCGAAGGAGCGGCGGGCAATCTGCGTGGTGCACTCTTCGAACTGATCGTCGGGCATATCGCAACGCTGCAAGGTGGCGGTTCAATCGATATTGGGAAAAAGGTCGTCATCGACACTACCGAGCGGTACGAAGTCGATGTGTTCTGTGTTACGCCAGAAACAGTGCGGCTTATCGAGTGCAAAGGCTACGCGCCAACGCATAGGGTTGATGCGGAAGAGCTAGAGGCATGGATTCGAACCAAGGCGCGTCGCCTAAACAAGCATTTTCGTGCGCAAGAGACATTGCAAAATCGCATATTCAGCTTTGAGTTTTGGACCTCCGGCGGTTTTACTAAGGAGGCGCTACAACTTGCCGAAACTGTTTCCAACGAAACCAAGCGCTACAGTGTCAAACTGGTGGCGGGACCAGATGTCCGCTCGCTTATCACAAACGTGAATGCCAAAGGTCTGGGCAAAGTCTTTGATGAACACTACGCCAAACACCCGATCACCAAAGCAGAACGTAAATTTGAAGCCTTGGAGGACTTCGGTTCGGTACTCGAAGAATTGTGACATCCTCTCGGGTTTGCGAGGCTGACATGAGTTACTTTTGGGGCGCATATAGCCAATGTCCGGAATGGTTTGGGCCGATTTCATTCCAACCGCTTCGCACGCTCAGCCACCCGCTGAACCATCGAGACAGTCGCACCGCCCGCCTGGCGTAGTCCAGCCCCTGCGATCTCAGCATTCGACCTCGTTCCAAACCGCGCCCGCGCCCGTGACCCTTTGGTGCCAATCAAGCCTTTTGCGAACCCGTCCGGACCCGGAATGCTCGGCGGTCCGGCCATCATGAAATTGCCTGAGATTGAGCGCACGATTAGCGGGGTGGCGATGATCATGCCGCCTGCGAGAAACATCATCATAAAGAAGGGCACCAGCGCGCCGATGTTGCTTGCGCCGGATGGGTCACCGAGTTCGGTCATCAGCGAGCGCGACATTCCGACGACGGTGGAAAACACCCCCGCAATCACGAGGGGGTAGAGCGCGTAGGAAACCGTACTGGACAGCCAGCGATGGAAATAATCCTTGCTGACGTCGAACAGCGAAAGCGCGATCATGATTGGGGCGATGCCGATCATGAAAGCCAGCATGATCTTCGCGAAGATCAGGACCAGGCCGCATAGCGCGCCGATCACTCCCAATAGGAACGCGCCGATTGCGCCGATCAGGGCTCCGGCCATCCAATGCATGTTGTCACCGGCCGCGTTCAGGTAGTCGCCAAATTCCTCGATGAGATCGTCGAAGGCCACGGCAAAGTAGGATGCACCCGCGCCGCCGCCACCAAGTCCCGCCACCATGCCGCCCGCAAGCTGATCGAGACCGTTGATGAGGGCGCTGGCCACAGCGTTGAATTGGACCCAGTTCATCGCAAAGATGGAGATCAGCATGAGTTTGAGGGCGAACCAGAAGGCGGTTCGCCCATCCATGGATTTGTACTGAAACACCATGTTGAGGAAGACGCCGATCACCGCAAGCGTCGAGGCGACCGCGATGACGCCGCCAAGCTGACCGGCGACGTTGCCAAAAGTGGTTTGGGCTGCGTCGTCCAGAAAGTTGTCGGTTGTCTCGACCATCCAGGTGACGACGCCCATTGGGTGCACCTATGCTTTTTCGGTCGGTTTGACACGCCAGATGTCGCGTTTCAGGAAGGCTTTCAGGATGTGCTCGCCGTCGAAATCCGGCACGACGGATACGAGTTCCCAGCCGTCCTGACCAAGCGTAGTCAGCTGCGCCTCGATCTTTGGTGGCTTTGTCTTGGCGGTGTTGATCAGTTCGATCTTGTATTCAAACATGGGCTGTTTCCTTTGCTATGGCCGGATCAATCGGCAGGTAAAACTCGGTGATGCCGCGCGCGCCTTCATGGCGACCGGCCTGGATAATCACATCGATCGAGCGGGTGATGTAGTCGTTCATGTCTTGGTAGGTCATGGGCACATCGGTTTTCAGGGCTGCGATCGCGAGGCGTTGGACTGCAAGTTGCGGCGTTTCAGCGTGCAGCGTGGTCAGCGATCCGCCATGCCCGGTGTTGATGGCCTCAAGGAATGTCATTGCCTCTTTGCCGCGCACTTCCCCCAGGACAATGCGGTCTGGCCGCATGCGCAATGTGGAAGTCAGTAGGACATCAGCGCTGCGCGTAGCTTCATCGCGATCAGACATCAGCGTCACGACATTGGGCTGCGTCGGACGTAGTTCGGCGGCCTCTTCGATCGTTATGATACGTTCGTCGGTGGGCACGAAGGACAGGATCTTGCGCGCCGTGACGGTCTTGCCGGTCGAAGTGCCGCCGGACACGATCATGTTGAGCTTATGCGTGACGCAAAACTTGATCGCCGCATTGATGTCGCCCTTGGCCACGACATCGCGCAGTTCGGCATTGCGCTTGCGTCTTGCTCCCTCGTTACTGCGTTCTTTGCCGAAGAGGTAAGACAGCTTGATCTGCTCCAACGGCAGGTCCGCGAAGAACCGCAGGGAAATCGCGTAACCGCCATCGACGGCGGGTGGCTGGATAACTTGCGCTCGAATTGGGCGGTCACGGTAGGTGATGCTGACCGAAACGATGGGTTTAGTCCGGCTGAGCGTGGTGCTCGCGGCTGAAGCAATCTGGTTGCCCAGATCCTTGATCTCGTTTTGCGAAAGTCGTCGATTGACGGACCGCATGAAGTGATCCCCCTGAAACTCCGCCCACAGCGTGCCGTCGGGGTTGATGCAAAGCTCGATCAGCTTGGGATCACGCGCCTCGGGGATCTTGTCCATCGAGCTTTGCAGATAGCTGGCTGCCATAGTCAGAATATCTCCAGATCACGGTCAACCATCACGGTGACACGGGCACCTTGATCGACGTAGATCACGGGCGAAACGGAGAGATATTCGCCGATTACGCTTTGCGCGCTGTCCTGAAGGTCTTCGCCAATACCCTCGAGCACATCCGAGGTGATCTCGTCTTCGGTGTTCTGCGCCGCCACGGCAGGCAAGGCTCCGATCAGAGATATCAGAGCGGCGGACCCAAACCGGGTGCCAAAACGGCTGTTGACAAAGCCGGTTGTGCCGGAGCGCCCCAGTTCATCGCCCCCAAAGGCGCTGATTTCGACGGTCTGATTGCTGGGCAGAATGATCCGGTCCCAGGCGATCGTCACGCGTTGTTGTGCGATATCGAGGCCAGATTGATATCGCCCGATGAGGCGTGCACCGCGCGGGATGAGGATCTGCGAGCCATCGTAGGCGTGGACATCTTCAGACACCATCGCGCGGACCTGACCGGCGAGCGAGCTGTCGATTGCGGTCTCAAGCACCGCCTGGATCATCGTGCCCTGAACAACTGTGTTTGACGGATTCACGATTATTTGGGCCTGCGTCACCTCAGCAGGTTCAGCGCCATTGCGGACAAAGTCTGTGTCGCCATCAAGTCGCCGCTGCTGTGCTGCGGTTTCGTTGTTGCTGCTTCCACTGCCGCCAAAGGCGATGATTGGGCTGGCGATGCGGGCTTGGAGTTCCTCTAATTCTGCTTGCCGCCGCCGCTCGAGCTCTTGAAGGCGCAGCTCTTCGGCCGTGGGGCCGGTTGGAGCGGGCGTGCGCGGCGTTTCCAGGCGTGCAAGCTCTAGATCGTTCTGCAGTCGCTGGATTTGCCGGGCACGTTCTTCCAACTCTTCACGCAGGGCGGTTTGCGTCGCAGCGGCCTCACTGCGCAGGGCATCGATCTCTGCTGCTAAGGTATCCAATGCCTGCGTGTCGACGGTTGGGGCTTCAGGTGCAGGCGCATTCCGCAGGGCTTCAAGTTCAGCCCGCATGGCATCCATTTGCGCGCGCAACTCTTCTGTTTCGCTGTCTGGTTCCGGCTCCGGCGGCGGGGCTGTGTCAATCGGTGCAGGCGTGGGCTCGAGCGTACCAAAGCCCGGTCCGGCTTCTTGGAACTCATCAGGAGATGCAGTTTCCAGACTTTCGGGGGCTGAGCCGCCAGAGAACAACAACATGAGTCCCCCAAGGGCTGCGATTGCCACAATGCCCAAGGCAATAGTGACAACAGACGGGCGCGCCTTCGCGCTTTGTGGTTTTCCTTCAAGCGCTTCGAGGCGTTTCTTAAGCTCAGCTGTTTCACTCATCGCGATCTTCCTCGCTCATCTCTTGGACGCAGATCTCGTCCTCGCCGAGCCTGAGAACCCAACGATCACTGACACCTGAAACGCGGATGACGCCGTCTGTCTGGGCCAGCGCATTCACGCTGCGCTCATTGCCCCCAGACCATCGAAAGATCGCGGGAAGCGGTGCGTTCGCGGCAAAACGGAAATAGGTGAATGTGCCGTCATCCCAAATCTCGCGCGGGGTGATCTCGGATCGTGCGCTGACGCCATAGGCGTGATTTGCTGGCGCGCCTGCAGCCACACGCGATTGCCGAGGGGCCGCCTCGGGATAGGTGAAGCGAATGACGTAGAAGGTCGGCGAGCTCGCCTCGGTGACGTTAAAGTAATAGCTGCGCCGATTGGTGTAGACGGTGATGTTTGTATGCGCGCCGCGCGAGACGGGCTTGATCGCAAAGGCCTGGCCACCAGGCACGCCGTCCAAGAGGAACCCTTCAGTGTCGCCCGCAATGATCGAGCGGATGGTCTCACCTTGGCCGAATTCAATGCTGGTCACATGGGTCAGGCTGGTGCGAATACGGTAGACCTGCCCATCCTGATAGGTGGCCAGCCTGACGCGGGTATCATAGGGGCCTTGGCGCGGCTGCGTTTCGGCATTTGCGGTGCCAGCAAGTTGCACAAGGAAGGTGAGGATCAGGAACAAGCGACGCATGGGTTACTCCAAACGATCCGAGCGGATCGCGTATTCGGTGACGGTGAAGCCGAAAGGGTTCTGCCAGACATCGTCGATCGACCGGCTGTTCTCGGGCCGAAACTCAAACATCAGCGTGGCGCTGAAGAGCCCGTTTTGACTGCCGCGCGGCGAGTTAAGACGCTTGCGTAGGCGCACTTGGGCACGGTTGGCGCTGATGTGCGTGATCGACAAAACTTCCACATCAAGGCGGGCATCTGTGCCATAGCTGTCCGGCGGATAGGCCTCATGGCCACTTGTCCAAAGCGCGCGCAACCCTGCAGCGGCGGCACCGTCCGACTGGTCCAGGACCCGCCGCACGCGCACATCATTGTCGAGCTGATTGTACGTCTCTCGATCGATGACATAGCGGTAGACCTGTGCCTCGATGATAGCGGGGCGTTCCGTGAGTGAGACCGCTTCAACCACGGCATTGGGGAGGGCCATGCCGGTCTCAGAATCAAAGGGCACGATCATGGGCGGCGGGTCCACGTCGAACAGGGCGACAAGGGCAGCGGCGAGGCAACCAGCCATTCCAAACGCCATGCCTGTCAGCCCCAGCTTCTGCCAAAGGAGCTCGCGTCGTCGGGCGCCGTAGACGAGCTCTTCTTCGATGATTTCTGCTTCGCTGTTCATTGGATCAGTCCGCGCGCAGGTCTGGCAGGGTGAAGTCCATGTAGCGGCGCTCTTCGGCCAGCGTGGCGGCATCCACCACACCGGATTGGCCCGCGCCAACTGTCTGGATGGCTTCGAGTTCCCACATGCGCGTCATTGCGATGGCAAGCTCTGCCGTGACGCGGGTGTTGTGATCTACGGCTTCCTTGAGCGTTTCCATGTCCGGGATCAAAGAGACCAGCTGTTCGACCCTTTCGAGGGACTGCGCAGCCTCTTCATAGCTGTTCTCGGCCGCCGCTGACATCACCGCCCCGGTGCCAGCCTGACTGGCGATGCGCTCCGCCCCCGGATTGCCACTGCTGGCCATGTCAGAAAGGGTATCTTGGTCGAACCCGGCATCTTCCAAGGCTTGTGTCATGCGGCCTTCCATTTGAGGAGCTGCGTTGCCGATCAGGCCGCTGAAATCGCCGCTTTGGATTTGACGGATGGTGCCGAGGAGATCGCCGAACTCTTGATCGAGCAGTCCGTCGAGATCGCCGCCCATAGCCATCTCGATGATATCCGTCGCGCCGGTCAGGGCGGCGTAGGTCTCATTGAGCGTGTCCAGTTGCTGCTGCACTAGGTCGAGCTGTTCGAGAAGCGTGTCGAGTTGGTCTGTTTGGATTCCGAAATCCTCCAGCATCTGCTGCAGCTGGCGAATTTCCTGCGCGATGTTGCGCGTGTCGACCGTGGGCACGCCTTGAGCAGATGCGGGGGACGCAACCAGCAATGCGCAGGTGGCAACGGTGGATAGAAAGCGGATCATCGGAGTGCCTCCAGATCGAATTGCATGAAGTCTTGTTCGCGAGCCTGCGCGGCCGCCATGGCCAGCTCTGCGGCGCTAAGTGGGCGGGTATGGGCGGCCTTGAGGCGCGTGCGGATGGCGATCAGGCGGGCGAGTTCGGCCCGCGCATAGGTGTTGAGCGACATGGCCGCGTGAATGTCATCTGTCTCGCCAATGCGGGTTATGATGTCCTGCACGCGAAGCGCGGCCGCTTGCACCGAGACCAAGGAGTAATCGCCATAGACCCCTGCGCCGAACGAGGTCAGGCTCATCGTGGAGTTGGCAAGCAGAACCGGATCGATGGTGCCAAGCGCATCAACGCCACCGACACGAGCAAGGTAGAGATTGTAGCGCTCAGGGATTACTTGAACGTAGTGCTGGGTCTCAGCAAAAGGCGGCACGCCGCTGTAGCGCTGCACATTGCCAGGACCGGCATTGTATGCCGCCAGCCCGTGAATGATGTTGCCGTCAAACATGGCCAGCATCTGCGCCAGATAGCGCGCGCCGCCGGTGACCTGAATGTAGGGGTTTTCATAGTAGGCCGGGTAAATCCCGAGATCCTGCGCCGTGCCAGGCATGATCTGGGTCAGGCCAAATGCACCAACAGGCGAGCGCGCGCCGATGGTGAAACGGCTTTCTTGCCAGATCAGCGCCTGCAACAGGCAGCGCCATTGCTTGGGCGAGAGACCCGCCGCACGCACGCCGGACATGTGGTGGGTTTCCTGAGCCGCGCGAATGATCAACTCTTCAATCGATCCTGAGGCATCGCCGAACATCTGGACCGCGCCGGGGTTCGAGTCGACCCAACCATAGAGCGTGTCTGCGGCGCTTTCAGGCGATGAACCCGCTTCCAAGCTTGCGACCAGTGCGCCTGAGTTCCCGCTGGCCAACGTCGTGGCATTGAGGATATCTTCCAGCGCCTGGAGTTGTTCTTGCTCGAGCTCTTCAAGCTCTTCCTCTTTGGTTAACCGATCCTGTTGCAGCGCCAGATCTTGTTCGCTTTGCTGCAACACGCGCTCGCGCTGCAGGAACATGCCCGCATCAAAGGTCGGCACGCCTTGGGCATAGGCCATTGGCGCGGCGAACCACACCAAGCCCGCAAAGATATGCAGGCGGTGCCTACTCACCGAGACCAACAATCGGCCCAAGCAGTTCAAAATTGCAGTTGCTGCGGCTGACCTCGGCAAAGGAGTTGAAGCATTCGGCTTCAGACGGCCGATATTCCGCGCAGGCTGTCAGGGTCAAAAGGGTGAGGGTCAGCACGCAAAGTCTACGCATCAATCTGTCTCCAAAAATCGAGGTTCTGGCGGTAATCCGCGCCCACCAGCGCTTCGCCTTTCTCCATGCCACCAAGGATCGTGAGGTAGGATCAAAGGGCGCTGAGATCAGCGTCGATCACCACCGAACCTTGATCATCGCGCACCAACGCCAGACGGGAGTTGCTGCCGGTGCCGAGCAAAACGCTGAGCTCTTTTTCAGTGAGGCCCAGCATAGTGTAATCGCTGGCCGAGGCGCGGATGTTGGGTAGCAGAAGCTGCGTCGGCAAAGCCTCAATAATCGTCTTGCCGGTGCGGGTTTTCTCAAGCTGGCTTGCGTATTGGGTCATCATCACGACGACCGCGTTCTGTTTGCGCGCTGTGACCAGCCAGTTGCTCAGCCGGTCTGCGAAATACGGATTGTCGAGCGCTTTCCAGGCCTCATCGATGATGATTAATGTCGGCTTGCGGTCCTCGACTACACGCTCCACCCGCCGAAACAGGTATGACAGGACCGCCATACGCTCTTTCTCGCTTTCGCTGTCGAGAATGCCGGTCAGGTCGAACCCGACCACATCACCATCGAGCGAGAAGGTGTCCTCGGCGCTTTGCCCGAAAATCCAACCATAGCGACCATCTGCGGTCTATTCCTGGATCCGCTCAAACAGATCCCCGTCATCCGCGCCCGCCACAAAGAGGGAGGCCAGATCCTGCCAGTTGCGAAGGGCGGCATCGCTCGCTCCAGCGTTCTGGCGCACCACCTCTTGGATGCGGTTGATTTGAACCGGGCTCAGGGGCTTGTCGGCGCGATGCAGCAGTGTGGCCAGCCAATCCGAAAGCCAGGCTTGCCCGCGCCTGTCGATCTCGGTGCGTAGCGGGTTGAGACCAGTTGCTTCGCCTGCCTTGATGGCGCTGTAGCGCCCGCCATTGGCCCGCACCGCCATTTCCATGCCAGCGCGATAGTCGAAGACAAAGACGCGCGCGTCGCAGCGCCGGGCTTGGGTCATGAGGAAGGCTGACAAAACCGATTTGCCCGAGCCAGGATGACCGAGGATCAAGGTGTGCCCGCCCGTCGGCTCTTTGTCCGGCTGACCCGTTTCATGGTAGTTGAAGAGAAAGCCCGAACGCTCTGGCGTCGGGAACAGCGTAATCGGCTTGCCCCAAGGCACTCTATCGCCCGGTTTGCCCAGTTGCCCGCGATGCAGCGCTGCGAGATCGGCAAAGTTCGTATTCGTGATAGCGGCCTTACGGCTGCGCATCTGCCCATTGCCCGGATGCTGTGCAAAATAATGGGTCCGAGCCGCAAAGCTCTCATTCACCAGATTGACGCCTTCACTGGCGGCGATGTTACGCACCTCGGCGGCTATCGCTTCAAGCTTTTCCTCGGTCTTCGCAAAAACCGTCACCGTCATGTGATGATCGCCAAAGCTGAGGCGCTTAGATTCAAGATCGTCCAGCGCGTCGACCAGTTCTTCCGCAAGGGATATCGCGCCATCATCGCTTGCTTTCATCAAGCGCTGTTGCCGTTTGATCCGGCTGGCCATGATGTTGCTGTTGATCGGCGTGAAGGAATGCGTGACCACCATGTCGACAGGCAGGTTCAGCTCATCGAACATGGTGCAGTTGGTTTTGGCCGGATAGGTCTTGATCGCAAAGCTGGTCCCGAACCGCATGCCCGCCGTCCCATCGTCCAGCGCAAAGCCTCGCCCCTGAAACGTGACACGCGTGTTAGCCACATCCTCGGCAATGATGCCAAAGTGGGATTTTGCGAAAAGCGGTCGCTCCTGGCCAATATTGAGCGCCCCGAGGAAACCCAGCAAATCGCCGCTTTCAGCGCCCAGCAGGCGCGGGCTCATCTCGGCAAATGACGACAGCAGAAACCCGACGACTTCCTTGAGCTTGCGCAGCTGCTTGGCTGTTTGGTTTTTCAGCTGTGCGATTGAGTCCGAGCGCTTCAGACGCAGCCGCGTTCCAAGGGGAGGACGCTTTAGCACCGTGAGCGTGAGAGTTTTGTCTCGCAATCCGGCCCGCGCCATCGCCGCTTGCCAACGGGTATCGAGCGTTTGAGCAAACCCCTCATTGGGCACCTGTGGCAAGACGGTCTCGATCGCTTTTGAGACCTTGTGGACGTAGAAACTGTATTCTGGCCCGATCTGCGCGATGATCGCAGCAAAGAGCGCGCGGATCTTCTCCAAATGCGCGTCATCACTGGTCATACTATTGACGCCATCAAGACGGATGCACTGGAACAGCGCATTGCCGCGCGTGCGGATCGTCACATCATTCACGAGGCTGACATAGGGAAGCATGCTGGCCATCGGGCGCTCTTTGCGCGCCCAGTCAGGTAGCGTCGCAAGATCATCCGAGGTGTTATGCAGCATAGCTGTCCCCCGAATGGATCTTGCGATTTGGCGTCGGGGGCGTTTCCTGCAGGGCGGTGACCATCACCTCAAGAAAGGCCGGATCCCAGTCCGCCGCTTTCCACAGCGCGGGATAGGCCAGAGCGGCGATGATGATCACCGGCCAGCTCTGGACCCACAGAAACAACAACACAAACCCGAAGAGCCAAACCATGGCATACATGATGGGCAAGCCGATAAGCTTTGGTGGCCGGATCAGGCCCAGAAAGAGGCGGGTTTGCGTTGCCATGCCGGATTTACGCGCCCCAGATCGCGGTCACGATGGTCGGCGCAGCTGCAATGCCCGCAATGGCCACCAGTACCCAAAGAGCCTGGCGGAAATCCAAAATGCCGAAGAGCCAGGAGAGGAACACACCGATCAGGGCCAAGGTGCCGATGACTATGCCCAAGGGGCCGGTGATCGTGTCGACGATACCTTGCAACAGGTTCTGCACCGGCGAGAGGTCGATGCTTTGCGCCAAGGCGGGATTGGCAATCATTAGACTGGCCAGAGCCAGCGACAGGATCGTACGAAATTTTATGTGCATCAGGAAGCTCCAGTCAGTCGGTCACGCACGGCCATGACGCGGCGCACGTGATTTTGGGTTTCTCGGTAGGGGGGAATGCCGCCGTGGCGCGCGACCGCGTCTGGCCCCGCGTTGTAGGCAGCAAGCGCGAGCTCAGGCGTGCCGAACTGCGCCAACATCATCAGAAGGTAGCGGGCGGATCCATCGAGGTTGGCCTGCCAGTCATTCGGATCAACGCCGAGCTGCGCGGCTGTCGCGGGCATCAACTGACCGAGGCCGATCGCGCCTGCCGAGCTGCGCGCAGTTGGTCGATAGGCGCTTTCGATCTCGATATTGGCTTGGAAGAGGGCCTGCCATTCCGTCACCGACAGCCCAGCACGGCGCAGTGCGGGGTGCCCGCCATAACGGTGTGCGGTACTTTCAAGCGCTGAAAGGATTTCGGGGCGGGGAACAGCGCGGGCGGGTGCAGGAGGCGATGTCTCCGGCTCAGGCGCTGCGAAAACGATCAGCTCTGGCGGGTTTGCGCCAATCCCGTCGACATAGCTTTGCGCAAAACCTGATTGGGGTGATTTGGTTTCCAGCTGGCCATCAGCCCGCATGGAAAGAACAAAGCCTTCAGAATAGGCGGGTGCAGCAAAGAATGCTGCGAGGACGGCAAGTGGCTTAGCCAGCCTCGTCCAACTTGTGAGAGGCGACCTTGCCCTCGAGCATCGGGATCGAGACGATCGAAACACCAAGGCCCGCAAGGAAGCTGGATAAGCCGTTGATTGTCTTGAACTCTCGGGCGGCCATGTTGTTGCGCGCGGTAACGAGTAGGCGGCGTGTCTCGCCGTCTGGCGAGACACAATGCACGGTCCAAACTCCGGACCACTGAGCACCTGTACGTGTGGGCGTAACTCGGCACACGACATCAGCCGAATGTCTTTCGGCAAGCAGTGTGCGCAGCCCGTCTTCGCTGACAACATTGGGGGCGTCTTGCATCAAATTCATAGGATCGAGCCTTACAGAATTGTGCATTGGCCCGGCAGTCCCTCATGGACTACCCAACCGATACAATATTATAATCTTGCAATCAATAGGTGCATTTTGCATTAATGCGCCTTTCATGCGTTGAAACGAATTTACTGCAACGGAGTGGCTGAGCCAAGATAATATGGCGCTTTTGAAACAAACATGGGCGGTTATGGTCGTTCTGAGCTGGGGTTCTGCCGCGATTGCGGGCACTTGCCTGCCACCTTCGCCGCCTTGGATGCCAGCGGATCCCGTCGCAGCACGGCGCTACAAAGAAATCCTAATGCGGGACGTTGAAGAATACTTCGCATCGGTAGAAAGTTACTTCAGATGCGTCGATGATCAGCGACGCCAGGTCTTCGAAGAAGCTCGCCAGTTCAGCGTCGATTTTTCGCGTTTATTCAATATATTAAGCAATAATCAGTAGCAAATGGTTCATGGATGAGGCGTTGCAGGTTATGCTAAGAATTAGTGGTGCGGATCATCCCCAACGGCGATCTGCAAATGATGTGCTTGATGATGTGCGCCAATGGTCATGAGGCCATAGAAGCCAAGTCCAGTTACCCTTACCAGCTCGTTCTCAGAACTCACGGCTACACGCAGAACCGCTCCCGACGTGGTCTGGTCAACGTCGACTTCCCAGCCTGTCTCAGTTGCAAGCATTGGTGCATGGGCCGTTATCATTCGCTGAATTGCCCCAACAGCTTCGCCTTGGCCCGATACAGTGATCGCCACAGTCTTGTCGTTCGTTTCGACGGTGGCCTTGGTTCTGGTGGTCACAAGGTCCATATCTACGAGATGGTTTTGCAGCGCGCTGATATTCACTTTGCTCCAATCCGTTTCAGGATCATTCTGCAGGATTTCAACGATCTCGGAAATCGCGGCGAAGGCCGACTGTCCGACCTCTGTTGGCCCATCTGAGCGGTGGTGCGCGTGTTGAGCAAAAGCAGGAGAGGTGGCGAGCACGAGGAAAGCGCAAAGCGAAATTTTGAACATGGCAGGACCGATTTATTGTTGCAGCTAAATCTGTGATAGACCATTCGCGCCAAACCAAATATGATTGAAATCATATGTTGCCGGAACCTTTTGATCTCTTGAATGAAGATGCAAGAACGCCCTTGATCCTTGCGAAGGGCGAGCATGTCTTTCGCCAGGGAGATGAAACACGCGGTGTGTTTTTTGTGGTTTCGGGAGCGATTTGCCTGACCCGTATGACCGAAGCGGGCGCAGCAGTGACCCTTCACAATGCCAAAGTGGGTGGCATGTTTGCCGAGGCGTCGCTTTATTCTGACCAATACTACTGTGACGCGATAGCGGTCGCGCCTTCAGAAATTATTCGCCTGTCAAAGCGCGCTATTCAGACACGTCAGCGCGAGGACGCTGCGTTTTCTGAAGGGCTCACAAGGCGTTTAGCGACACAGGTGCAAGACTATCGTCAGCTTCTGACGCTTCATGCCGTAAAATCCGCGAATGAACGGGTTTACCTGGCGGTCGCGAGTGGTCGCTTGTGCGGATCAGTGACACAGCTTGCCAGCGAAATCGGCCTAACCAAAGAGGCTTGCTATCGGGCTTTGAAAGAGCTGACTGATCAGGGGGCATTGAAGAAGACAGGGCGGGGTGAATATGCTCTGTGCACGTCATTCTAAGCGACACGCATTGCCACCAATTAGATCACCCAAGAATGCCCGGCCAATTGCCCAAACCGGCGGCGATATTTCCCGGAACGTCCCGCAACCAAAGTTCCTGCGCGCGCATGCTCGCATTCAGGTAGAGCTTGCCCTCATAGATGGTCCAGGCCTCGGGGATTGTTGGGGCGAGGTAGCCACGCGACGCTGCAAAGGCACAGTAGCCACCGAACACGGGGGCAAAGGCCTCTGGGTTTGCCCCGAACATGTTAGCGTTGTTTTCATTGGCGAAGTGCCATTCTGCGCCATTCCAACGCCTTGCATGTGCGGCTTGGCCGGGCACAGGCGTTTGTTGCTCAAAATACGCGACAGGGTCGATGGCGTTTATCGCGATCGGGTTTTGAAAGACGTCTGGTTCACGCGCCAATGCAACCGACGGCAAAAGGGCGGCTGCGGCTGGCGTAACGGCCAGAAGGCCAAGCGCTCTACGGCGTGTCAGCATGGTTTTATCTCCTTGTTTTGCCCAAGTTTATACATCACTGAGACCAACATCTCAGCTAGGCTAACTCGAAAGTGATATGAAGGTGAGACGATCCCAATTGCCTCACTCATGCGGTTGGTTTCGCGCAGCTTGGATGTCCCGCACACGTTCCGGCCAGGTCGAGCGGATATAGGCGAGAATTTCCCAGATTTCCTCGTCCGTCAGTGTGTCACCAAATCCCGGCATCCCGCTGGCAAACCCAGTGACACCGCGTGCCGCTAGCGCGGCTTCCCCACCCAGCTTTGTGTATTCAAACAAAAGTTGATTGTCGTGGTGCCAGGTGTGCCCAGTTTCATCATGCGGCGGGGCGGGAAGAACGCCATTTTCATCAGGTGTTCGCCAATCCGGCTGCCCCTCGAGATTGGCTCCATGGCAGGCGGCGCAGTGATCTGCGTAAAGGGTTTCCCCGTTTGACAGATCTCGGCTGTCTAGCTCGTGATCCGCGAGAACGCTCGTTGCGGCAAAGCACAGGGTGATAGCCAAAAAATGCCTCATAGAACCTCCACCCATGTTTTCATACCGCCCGCCTGATGGCTGAGCATATGGCAATGCAACATCCATTTGCCGGGGTTGTCGAAGACACAGACGATGTCCCGTGTCTCGTTCGCCTGTACCAGCGTGGTATCACGCAGATCACCATGGCTGCCGTCATCTTGCACTTCGAAGAAATGGTGGCCGTGCAAATGGATGCCATGTGGGAAGCTCGTATCATTGACGAGGCGGATCCGCGCGGCTTCTCCGCGTTCAAACCGAGCAAAGGGCGCGGATTGGATGTCTGAGAGATCGTTGAAAGCCCAGATATTGTCGCCGCCATGCCTGCCGCCCATGGCTCCGCCCTGCATGGTTAAAACGAGGTCTTGTGCAACATTTCCCGGGTGCGGTACATCATTTGACGGTAGCGTCGGGATCGCAGACACACGAGGCTCCACTTCGCCGTCAATTGCCAACTGAGCAAGCACATAGCTCCCCCCGCGTGTCGTCATTGCGATTTTCAGAGTGTCTTCCACGTCCGCGATAACGTCGGCGCGCTGCGCCGGGGCCAGATCGATGGTTTCAAACGCCCGTGGTGACGACAGCGGCATGCCATCAAGCGCAACAACCTTGCCGTTCAGTCCCGTCAGGGTAAGCGGGAAAATCCTGTCAGTTGCGGCGTTGATCATCCGCAGACGGATGCGCTGCCCTTTCCTCAGTGACACGTTAGGCATAAAGGCGCGCGCAAAGTTGCCCATGCGCCCAGCGTGGGCCACATCATGCATTGTGGCGAAATCGTCGGTCATTTGCCCGATCTCATCCAGCCGCCAATCGACCAGCACGGCGGTAATGTCATGATCAACATCTGGCGGGTTGGCCTCCTCGACAATCAAAGGCCCCATCAGTCCGCGCGCGACCTGTTCGTGCGACAGGTAGTGCGAGTGGTACCAGAAGGTGCCAGCATCAGGGGGCGTGAATTGATAGGCGTGGGTGCTGTGCGGATCCACGATGTTCTGCGTTAGCATTGGCACCCCATCCATCGCATTTTCCAAGCGGATACCGTGCCAATGGACCGCTGTGCCCTCATTCAATTGGTTGCGCAGCAGAACGTTTAGTTGCTGCCCTTGTGGCACCCTGATTTCCGGTCCGGGCAAGCTACCGTTAAAACCAAATGAGCGCGTCGTCGCGTATTCAGCAGAGGGCAGGATCTGCGCCTCCACGGCTTCGGCGACCAGTTCAAATTGGCCTCGTGCGAGCGAGACGTTCGGGAGGGCTGCCGCCGCGCTCGCGGTCAAAAGAAAGTCACGTCTGTTCATGATGGGCCTCAGTTTGGCAAAGTGAGCACACTGGTCAGCGTCGCAGTTGCTGCAAGCACCGCCAGAATGACCGCTGTTTCTATTTGAATTGATCGCGCCAGATGCCGCGCCGCATTGGCGTCCCCAGCCTGCATGGCCGGAACAAAGCGGAGTTTATTTGCTGCCGCCAGCATAAGGACCACTGCAACAAGTGCGAGTTTGACCATCAAGGCTTGTCCATAACCTGTACCGATCAAGGCCGTCAGGGTGCCGGTTAGTAGCCACCCCATGACGAGACCCGCAAATAGGAGAACCGGAACAATGACCATTGCCGCCAGGCCAAATTGATGCCCCAGACGCGCCGCTTGGCCAAGGTGATCAGGTTTGCGTGAGAGCCGATGCAAGGGTGGCAAAACACCGATCCAGAAGGCGATCCCAAACAGATGCAACAACAATAGAAGGCGCACATAAAACGGGCCGATGTCTGTTACGTGGCCGATTTGGGTAAAGGACCAAAGCAACAGCACGCAACCCGCCACCGCGACCCACTGACCAACGCGCGGCATCAAAGAACCGACGATAATCAGCGCCCCTCCCGCGAGCCGGTACAAAAGCGCATCACCAACAGGGGTCTGCCACAAGAGGCTCAGCATTTCCGGGTCTGTCATTCCATCTGCGCCGCCGGTCAGGGCCGCACCGCGCAGCATGAAGCCCAGAAGCGATGCAACCAACGCCAAAGCTGCGAGCGCAATCGCCTGGCTCCGCAAGCGCTGGGTCAGAGAAGAGGTTGCTTGGGCGAAAGCAAGCTTAACGATTACCAGCCCACTCGCGCCCAAGGCCCCGACATACAGCATTAGTTTCGTCAGGATTGCGGCCAGACCCCACAAGTCAGGCATGCTCATTCCACCGTGAACGAGAATTCGCCCTGCATAGCATGGCCGTCGATCCCGAGCCCGCGCCATTCGATACGATAGGTGCCAACCCCCATGCCTTCCAGAGGCAGCGAGAATACGCGATCAAAGCTCTTTTGATCGCCAAGCTCGAGCTGCACAGACGGGTGATCTGCATGGGTCATTTCAACCCGCGTCAGGCGAATGTCATTGGCAAAATTGAAACTGATTTCGGCGGGGACCTCTACAATCACAGCGCCATTTTCAGGCGTGGTGGTATCTACACGGGAATGGGCAAGCGCACCAGACGCAAGCGATGCTAGCAAAGCAAAAAGGGCAAGATGTTTCATGTTCGTATTCCTTAGTTAATTCCGTTGGCGCGTTGGATGGCGCGAATGTAGTCAATCACCATGGCGACGTCGCCACGCGTGAGGCCATCGACAGGTGGCATATCTCCAAAACGCCAATGGTGGGCGCGAACGCCATTGGCCACCGCGCGCTGAAAGCTTTCGTCGCCATGATGACCGGGTTCGTAGATCTTGTGAATGAGCGGTGGCCCGGCCTCGGAATTGCCAACCCCCTGCGCGCCATGACAGGCCGCACAGATATTTTCAAAAATGTTCTGGCCGACGGCTGCGTTGCCACTGATGTCTGGCATAGTGATTGCCACCATAGCTGTGTCAGCGGCTTGGGAGGCCAGACCCGTGGCTGGAGGAATTTCCTGTGTAGGTTCTGATCGAAGGAAGGCGATAGCACCGACGGCGGCAACAGCACACACGCCTAGGAGAAGGTATTTTTTGTTCACGTTGATTTCCTAACATACTGAATGAGGCGTCGATCGCCCAATAGGACGCGACAGATCACGCTTTGCCCGAAGGCTTGGGCAAAACTGATGGGCGTGTTTCAGCTGTTAGGTGGTCGTTCCAGAGTTTTGGGCCAGTTTACGGCAGCGAGCTGCCCGCCTTGAGCCCAAGACGCTGATTGAAGGCCGAGGGGATGTACCATGGTTGGATATTCAGACAACGCCACCGCTTGGCAGAATATCTGGTTGCAACAGTCATGAGCAACATGATCGCTATTGGTGCCTTCATGTGAATGGCCAGCCTCGCTGGTGTCGTGGCTTTGCGCATGATCGTGGCAATGCGCGCCTACGCAGTCAGAGGTTCCAGCATGCGCAGCGCTCTCGATCAGGTTTCCGATCAAGAGCATGGCAATCAGGGTGATTGCGAGTATGCCGCGAAGTATTTTCACATCAAAAGCTTAGCCCAGGGTGGTTGGTGTTACAACTGCGACAGACGTTCACAGCTTCGCCAGCATCCAAACCGCCATACCGACCATCATCAGGTTTTCTGTGAGGGAGATGAACCCAAGCGGCACCTTGCTGTCACCGCCAACACAGGCACATTTCAGCTCGCGTTTGTCGATATACACGGCCTTGAACACGCTGATCGCACCGATGCCCGCAACGATCAGAGCTGCTGGTGCGGAAAGCCATGTCAGAACGCCTGCCATCATCAAGAGCCCGGCTCCTGTTTCGACAAATGGATAGACATACCCATATCGCACCCAGCGTTGAGCAAGTAGATCGTAGTTCAAGAACATCGTCGCAAAGCGTTCAACGTCCTGCAGCTTTTGCAAACCAAGGAGCACCATGGAAACCGAGATGAACAGCTCGATCGTCCGGCCAGTGAAAACGGTTCCAAGGCTCAGCCAGGTCACGACGATGGCCAGCAGGGCAGCGATGGAAAACAAGGCGATGACTGGCTGGTATGTTGTGCCATCCTTCGCTTTGGTGGGTTTTCCAAGATGGGCACTGAGATCATCGAATCCGCCGATGCGCTCGTCACCAATGAAAATCTGAGGGGTCGTCTTCACACCTTGCTGGGCTTTAAAGGCATCGACCTCTTCGCGGCTCTTGAGGTGCCGATCATCTACCTTGAACCCATTGCGTTCCAGTAGGTCCTTTGCCTTAAGGCCATAAGGGCACATGTGATCACTCATCACCATTCGGTAGAGCGTGGCGTGATTTTGCATCGTATCTTTGGGCATCGTTTGCATCCTTGAGGTGACCACGACAGGCGGTCTTGTAATTTGGTTTGTGTAAACCTAATCTTTCCAGTGACTGGAAGGTCAAGGAGGGTTTGCATGAATATTTCATCCGCCGCAAAGGCAGCTGGATTGCCCGTGAAAACAGTACGTTATTATGCCGACATTGGCTTGGTTGATGCCCCTTCACGATCTGAGGCAGGGTACAGAACCTATGACGACGCGTCAGTCCGAAAGCTGGCATTCGTTCGAAGATCGCGGGAGTTTGGATTTGGCATTGATGAGTGCCGTGAACTGTTGGGCCTCTATCAGGACGGGGACCGCACGAGCGCAGAGGTGAAGCGCATAGCATCCAAAAAGCTTCAGGAAATTGAAGACAAACAAAGGGAACTCCAATCGCTGCATGACGAACTGGAGCACCTGGTAAAGTCGTGTCGAGGAGATCAGCGGCCAGATTGCCCCATTATGGATTACTTGGGCTGACAACAAAAATGCGTTGGAAGGTCTTTGTCCCTCTGAGCATGATGAGAGAGTGAGCCGTCTATTCTCGCTTCAGACTGGGAGCGGAGTGGTTTGAATTTCCCGAGGTGTCTAAGCCGGTAGATGTGTCTCCAAACAATGCTGCCTGCGTCTCGCCGTTATTCCACCGATACAGCAGACCGATTTCTTCACCTGTTTTGATGCACGAAATACGGCCGATGGCTTCGGCCGTTGTGCGAACACTTTCAAGTTTGGGCAAACCTAGCCCCTTTTACTAAGTAACTCTTGTGGATCGACGTCAAATGCGACCGCAATCTTTTCAAGAATATCCACCGATGCCGCAGAGCGAGCGAGTTCAAGCTCGCTGATGTAGCTGCGGTCAATACCTGCCGTATGCGCCAAGTCTTCTTGGCTCATTTTTTTGGAACTTCTTAGATTCCGAATGTTTAGCCCTATGCGTTCCCTCAAATTCATGGCCTGTCTTCGGCCAAATAACGGGGCCCTCTCTACGGAATATATTCCACAAAACGCGCGAGAGCTGTGCTCGGCGGTTGCCCGCATATGGTGTGAAGGCAAAAATTGAGAGAATGTTGCAATACTATCCTTATGTTAGCAAAAGGAGTTGTGGGTCATGGTGAGTGGATTGTTCAAAAAATGGTTCTGTGGATTGGTCATGGCTGTCTTGGCGGGCTGGGTTCCGCAGACCGCGAAAGCCTATCAGGTCGACTGCGCCATTCTGCTTTGCCTGGCTGGTGGGTGGCCCGCGTCAGCAGAATGTGCCCATGCCCGTGCCGTGTTTATCCGTCGGATCACACCCTGGCCGATTGAGCCGCCTTTGCAAATCTGGCGCTGCCCTATGGGTGTTTCTGAGCGCGCGCCGTTGCAAAGTATGGCCCCTAAAGCCTGGGAGGTCAGCAACCACAATGGTCAGACACTCGCCCAGGTTATTCAGGCTCAGGTGGCTGAAGGCAGTGCCGATATCGACATCAGCGGTCTGGAATTCGATTTTGTCCGCTCCATCCGCGTCTGGGATGTGCGGTACTACAGCCATCGCGAGCGCGGTCGCGACGATGATTGCTCTGAGAGTTACAACATGCGCCTTGGGACCTACGGTACGCAGGGCGATTTCAGCTGGCAACGCACGACACCAGCCGCTGCCCCACAATGGGTCCTACCGTCACGGCGCTGTTCGTCATCAAATTGGCGGCGCGGGGTGGGTGTTGAATGGGAAGATCACGAAGGCAACCATGGATATGAGTGGGTGGCCTACTAGGGCTATTCGCCGATGTCTTTCATGCGTTCTGCGATATCGCCCGCAATGCGCTCATATAGGGCGGCTTGTTTATCTCGGGGAGTTCCGGGCTTCGGGTTTCTTCGACGGATGCGTTTGGCGAGCCAGAACAGCATCCGGGCTGCTGGATCCGACGTCGCGTCCGGTTCTGCAGCCGGGTACTTCTCCTCAAGAGCGACGACGATTTCCTGAGACAGGCTGCGACGGTTCAAGGTGGCATGCGTTTCCAGGCGCTTCTTGAGCGCAGCAGGGAGCAAGAGTTTGAATTGGACCAAGGCTTCTTCTTTCATGATTCGATAATGGACAATATTTGTCCTTAATGATATGGACATTTTATGTCCTTTAGTTGAGGTGTAAATATGAAGACAACCCAGTTCAAACTTAACCTTCCAGCGGACGTGAAAGCTTGGCTCGAAGAGGAGGCCGTGCGGAACTTACGCTCACAGGGCGCTCAGGTAGTATCTTGTTTGCGGGCAGCCATGTCGCGGCAAGAAGCCGTAGGTGAGAGGGCTGAAAAATGAGCCCAAGCCATATCCAGCTGATTCCGACCCCAGAGCTCGCGCTTCTCTTCGGTTACAACGAGCCGAGCGCGTCCTTCTACGACTTTTGCCGCAGGACCGGTATCGCTCCGGTGCCAGGGCGGCGCGGGTGGTATGACCCGAAACTCATACGCGCGCGATTGGATGCTGTTCAGGGCATCAGCGCGGCAGAACGCGAAGCCACTTCGCAACCGAGCCTCGTTGCACAGCGGAGAGCGCGCCGTGCCCAAAAGTAATCTTCCCAAGGGCGTCCACCGTGTACGGCGCAAGGTTGTGTCCGGTGTTCGCTACCATTTCTATGCTTGGCGGGGCGGCCCCAAATTTTGGGAAGGGACGGACCCAAACCCCAAAGAACCCGAATTCTTCCATGCGTTTTCGCAGTGCGGTACGCCCGTGAGCCCGGCTGAATATCTGACGACTCACTTGGTCGACGATTTTCTGTCCAGTGCGTCTTTGCCCAAGGCTGAGCGTTCAAAGGCTGATATCCGCAAGTGGCTGGAACTGTTCCGCGAAGAATTCGGTGCAGATCCTGTCGCGATGTTCGAAGAGCGTGCCTCAAGGGGCGAGGTCAATAATTGGCGTAAGAAGTGGCTTCATTCGCCCAAGCAGCACGACATGGCGGGCACCCATGCGACACGCGTTCTGAATTGGGCGGTGGAAGAGGGGAAGCTGAAAGAGCATCACTGCCACAAGCTCAAGAAGCTCTACCAATCGAACCGGACAGAGATCATCTGGACGAGCGGCGATATCTCTCAGTTTAATAAGCACGCGCCGAAATGGGTGCAGAGGATCCTGACAGCCGGATGCGAAACCGGCCTGCGAGCGGCCGATCTGGTTCAGGTTAAAATGGACCAATTCGAAGACACGCCGCACGGTAAACGCCTTCGTTTTCGGACGAGTAAGCGCGGCCAGATCGCATATATCCCTGCCACATCAGCCCTTGAGGAATTGATCGCAGAGACGCCGGAAGGGCAAGAAGTGTTGCTGGTGTCAGAACTTGGCAGGCCTTTGACGGCCCGTTGGGCGTCGAACCAGATTACCAAGTGGCGGCGTGAAGCACAGATCCCGCCTTGGATCGATGGCAGGGAGAAGACTCTGTCTGACACGCGCGGGACAGCGGCGACAAGATTGTTGAATGCCGATCTGTCTTTGCGCCAGATTGCGGTGCTGATGGGATGGTCGGTTCGCTACGCGGCGCAAGTTATCGAGCATTATGCGCAGGTTAGTCCTGACGAAAGCGATGCGGTTTTGCGCAAGCTCAATCGAGCGAAATCACTGTCTCAAGACACAAAAATGTAAACGCCCCTGTAAACGCGGGGCCTCAAACACAGCAAGGAGTGATGTAAGTGATTGTTTTTAAATGGAGGCGAGTACCGGAATCGAACCGGTGTACACGGATTTGCAATCCGCTGCGTCACCACTCCGCCAACTCGCCGCCGTGGTGGTGAGGGGGATTTAGCTGAGGTGAGGCAATGGTGCAAGGGGGAATAGCTTTGCGTTTTCTCTCTGTGAGGCTGCGGTATCCGGGGGGGGGTGGCATGGTGAAAAAGTCACGGTTGGCTTGTTGTTGCAAAAAATCGTTCAATTCTAATTGAACGTTAACCCATCACCCGCCATATACGAACCAGCGCGCATTGCGACCCTCGGCCTAATATGGCATGAGATCACTCAATTCTGACCCAAAGGAACGGGACACCTCCCATGAGCGATTTTCAGACCCTTCGGACCACAATGGTCGACACCCAAGTTCGTCCTTCTGATGTGACGAAATTCCCTATCATTGACGCGATGTTGAGCGTTCCACGCGAGGCATTTGTGCCTGACGCGCGCGTCGCGGCGGCTTATGCGGACACCGTGATAGACCTCGGAGCAGGGCGCGAGATGTTTGACGCGCGCACATTGGCGAAAATGCTCGATGAGGTCGCGATTGAACCGACGGATCTTGTGCTGGATTTGGGCGCTGGGCTGGGCTACGGCGCTGCTGTCTTGGCGCGCATGGCGGATTTTGTCGTTGCGGTCGAAGAAGACGAATCCATGGCGCGTGACGCAGAAGCCAAATTGGCGGCGGCGGGCGCCGACAATGTTGCGGTGATCACCGGCGCACTGAACGAGGGGGCCGCGAAACACGGCCCCTATGACGTGATCATAGTGGAGGGCGCTGTACAGGACGTGCCAGCCGCGATCAAAGATCAGCTCCAAGATGGCGGCCGCATTATTGCGTTGTTCAACGAGGGCAATCTCGGGCGCGTCAAGCTCGGTCTGAAACGGGACGGGAACCTGTCGTGGCGTTTTGCATTCAATGCAAGCGGCACCATTTTGCCAGGTTTCGAAACAAAAAAAACCTTCGCCCTTTAACGGCGTCGGACAAAAACGAGGGCAGAGGCATGAAATTCGTTCAGAAAGGTTTGGCGGCGTTGGCCGTTGCGGCGTCTACAGTATTTGCGCCCGTTGTTGCGCAGGCCGAAACTCTTTCAGATGCGCTTGTCTCTGCGTATAAAACCTCCGGTCTGCTGGATCAGCAGCGCGCATTGCTCCGCGTTCAGGATGAAAACGTAGCGGTCGCGGTGTCTGCGTTGCGCCCCGTTCTGTCATATGCTGCCAGTTTTGGACGCACATTGACCGATCCCGTTGGCGCGCCCCCTTTGATTGATAGCTACAATTCCTCCCTGAGCCTGAGTGCGAGCCTGCTTCTGTTTGACTTTGGCGCGACAGACACCCGCATTGAAATCGCAAAAGAGAACGTCTTGATGGCGCGCGACGCGCTGGTCGGCGTTGAGCAAAGTGTGTTTTTGCGGGCAATTGCCGCCTATGTGAACGTCATTTCTTCGCAAGAAAACGTCACCCTTCAAGCCAATAACGTGCGCCTCATCACGCAAGAATTGCGCGCGGCGCGTGACCGGTTTGACGTTGGCGAAGTCACTCAAACAGACGTCTCAATCGCTGAAGCTCGCCTCGCCGGGGCGCGCGCCACGGAGGCCAGCGCCAAGGGCGAATTGATGATCGCTCGTGAGGAATACAAAGCGGCAATCGGCCACTACCCAAAGGCTTTAAGCGGCTTGCCGCGCCTGCCCAAATTGCCGGGGAACCTGGATGAGGCCAAACGGCAAGCGCGCCTGTACCACCCCGATATTCGCGCCGCCAAACGCGCTGTGACGGTTGCGGAACTTGGCATTAAGGCCTCTGGCCTTTCGATGAAGCCTACGATCTCTGCCACGGGCAATGTCACCCGGTCTTTTCAACCCTCAGAAGCCCGCTCCGCCAATGTCGGCGTGACGCTCTCTGGGCCGATCTATTCTGGCGGTCGACTTTCTGCCCTGTATCGCCAGTCAATCGCGCAGGCAGAAGCCTCTCGCGCGTCTTTGCTGATTGCCTCTCAAGGTGTTGATAACGCAGTTGGAAATGCATGGGCGCAAGTCGCCATTGCGACCGCCAGCCTTGAGGCGACCGACCGCCAAATCCGAGCCTCGCGCGTGGCCTTGCGCAGCGCGCGCGAAGAAGCTTCCCTTGGCGCACGGACAACTCTGGACGTTCTCAACGCGGAAGCCGAAGCGCTGGATGCCTCGGTGAGTCAAATTTCGGCGCGTGCCAACCGCTTTTATGCCTCTTATGCGCTCCTGTCCCAGCTTGGCCTCCTCACCGCCGATCATTTGCAACTTGGGATCGCGAGCTATGACCCGGCGGCATATTACAACACAGTCAAAAATGCGCCGTTGCGCAAGGTCAGCCCACAAGGGCAAAAGTTGGAAAGCGTCCTTGAGGCGATTGGGCGCGAATAGCGGCTCGGCGAAATACAACAATCCGCATTTGGTTACAATTCTCCGCTCAATAGGGGTGCTGCGCATTGTGACAAGCCCGTCAGGCAGGTAAACTGGCCCAAAGCAAAATTCGGGAATACTATGTCAGAAGCAGTCACCACAGCTGAAATCGAGGACGTTCTGTCCGCCGTGCGAAAACTTGTTTCCGAGAACGCTGAAGGTGAAGCCTCAAAGGGCGATGCTTCCTCTGAAGAGGTGAGCAAGCTCGTTTTGACCCCGGCGTTTCGGGTCCATGAGGACACCGAAGGGGACGCCGAAAACACCTCCGAATCGCAAGTGAATTCTGCAGGCGAAGCGCCGCATATCGAAGTGGCCGAGATGATTGAAGCCGCGGGTGATGTTGAGGCCGATGTGATCAATTTGAACACGGGCGAAGCGATGCGCGCGGTTGATGCCGCCGAAGGCGCCTCTGAGCATTCAGAGACCGAGGACGAAGCACCTGCGATGTCGGGGGCGACAAACACCGAAGCACAGGCGGCAAACACAGACACGCCAAACCAAGAGAGTTCAAATCCAGAGGCCTCAAACCCCGATGAAGCTGGCTCTGAGACCGCCGGACCAGTGAGTGCCGCGTCAGACGATCTTGCCGCGCGGATTGCGGAACTTGAAGCGGTGGTCGCGCGGGCCTCCGGCCAAACAGTCGAAGAGTATGAACCGGATGGTTCGGAAGAGGTGACAATGCCTGAGGTGGCCTTGCGCGTTGAGGAGAGCCCGGCACAGGACGGCGCGCAAGAAGCGCAGATCGCGCCCGATGCGCAGTCCCACTCGCAAGACGATGCGACAGCTCACAGTGAGTCCCGTACTGAAGACGAGGCGTCACGCGCCGCGCAATCGAGCGAGAATGAAGGGGAGGCGGTGCCTCTTGCTGCCGCTGAGGATGCTTCCAATGAGAAAGCCCATGAGGCGCAGGATTGGGAAGACGTCGATATTGATCAGTTGAGCCAAGAGGCTGGGCCTGAGGCCGCGCCAGAAGACGAAGTGCTTGAAGCGGAACCCTATGAGGATGAAGATGATGAGTTGGATGCTCAGGGCGCGCGGCTTCAAACACCGGAGGGCACTCCCGAGGATGCACTGGGCGACAGCTTTGCCGCAGTCTCCGATGAGGACGGGCTGAGCGAAGATGACGACGAGGAATTGCTGCTCGATGAGGACACGCTGCGCGAAATCGTTAGCCGGATTGTGCGCGAGGAACTGCAAGGCCCAATGGGCGAGCGTATCACGCAAAACCTGCGCCGTTTGGTGCGCCGCGAAGTCAAACGCGCGCTCACAATGCGCGGCGTTGAATAGCGAATTCTACCGCGCCAACCCAAGCAAAGCGTCCACATCTAGATGCTTTTCCAGATGTGCCGCGAGGGTATCGAGTGTTCTGTCGACAGTGTCATCATAGGACATTTTCGATGTTTTCGCGCCCAATTCCTGCAAAAACGCCCGGCGAAAATTATCTGATTTAAACAATCCGTGCAAATAGGTTCCGCGTATTTTGCCGTCTGCATTGGCAGCGCCTTCGCGCCGCGTGCCAACCTGCAACCAGCCCCGTCCCCGGTCTGGCCCGGTGGTCTCGCCCAAATGGATTTCATACCCTTCAACGCGGGTGCCGCTCGCCAAATCCTGCGCTTGGGTGAGGGCGACCTTTTTGTCAGCCGTCAGCCGCGTCGACACATCCAGCAGCCCCAACCCCATCACATGCGAGGGCGTGCCCTCCACTCCGTCAGGATCAGACAAGCTACGCCCAAGCATCTGATAACCGCCGCAAATGCCCAAGACCTGCCCGCCGCGCCGCACATGGGCCATGAGGTCAATGTCCCACCCTTGCGCGCGAAAATCCGCGAGGTCCGCGATGGTCGACTTGGTGCCGGGGATCAAAACAAGCGCCGCATCGCCAGGCAGGGCGCGCCCCGGCTCGATGATCTCCACACTGACATCCGGCTCGCCCGCAAGCGGATCGAGGTCGTCGAAATTTGCGATCCGCCCCAATCGCGGCACCGCGATTTTGAGAGCGCCACCAGGGCGCGGCGCTGCAAGATCCATCACGTCTTCGGCGGGCAAACGCCAAGCGTCATCAAAGAACGGCAGCGTACCAAGATTGGCCCAGCCCGTGCGCCGCGCGATGTCAGCTGCGCCGGCAGAGAACAACGACACATCACCGCGGAATTTATTGACCAGAAACCCGACAATGCGCGCACGATCTTCTGGCGGCAGGACTTCATAGGTGCCGACCAACTGCGCGATCACCCCGCCGCGATCAATGTCCCCGGCCAGCACCACCGGCACTTGCCCGGCCTCGGCAAAGCCCATGTTTGCAATGTCGCCCGCGCGCAAATTGATTTCGGCTGGGCTGCCCGCTCCCTCGACAATCACAAGGTCATGGCCTGTTTTGAGCCGTTCAAAACTTTCCAAAACGTAAGGGAGCAGGTCCGCCTTTGCGCGCCCATATTCGCGCGCTTTCAGGGTGGCAAACCGCTTGCCATGGACGATCACCTGCGCGCCTGTCTCGCTCTCAGGTTTGAGCAAAACCGGGTTCATGTCGATGACCGGCGCAAGCCTTGCCGCGCGCGCCTGCAGCGCCTGCGCGCGGCCAATTTCGCCGCCGTCAGACGTGACAGCCGCATTGTTTGACATGTTTTGCGGCTTAAACGGCGCAACATTCATCCCCCGGTTCACAGCGGCGCGTGCAATGCCCGCAACCAACAATGACTTGCCAACATTGGAGCCAGCGCCTTGGATCATGATAGATTTTGCCATGGCGAGGTGCCTTTTTGGGGTGATTTGGCGCAAAGCACACGAATTTGTGCGGCTTGGCAAGAGGCGGCGCGAGGTTGTGCGCATGATGAACGCCGGAACGGCAGGGCGAGGACAGCGCGAGGACAGGGCGCGTGCGGTGCACAAAAGAAAAGCACGCCCCGAAAGGGCGTGCCATTCTGAGGTTCAAAGCGGTTAAAGTAACTTATGCCGCTTCGGCTTGGGCTGCGTTGCGGCGTTCGCTTTCTTCGCGCGACAGCGCAACAGAGGTGCGCACACCTTTCCCAACAAAGTCCATAAGGCCCGTCACAACCCGCTCATTGGGGTCGATCCCGGCGCAGGACAAGACTTCACGACCATCACGCGAGCGCGCCCAGCGGGCGATCTGCTCAGGGCCGTTGCCATATTTTTTGTCATCTGCAATCGCATCGTCAAGCGCAGCAAGAACAACAGCAGCAAACAGTTTGCGAGCTCGGTTGCCTTGTTCATTGTTAAATGCAGTACCATCGACGTTATCGAGCATTCGAGTTCCTTTTTCGTGTCTTCGCCTTGCGCTTCCAGGCGGTCAGGTCAATATGCCTGTTCAGCGCCGATTCGGTATCCCTCTAGACGCATGCCTGCCATGCTATTTCCGCATACCTATCAGATCCACCCCACAAAATATAGGTGCCTTGCAAGGGGGGCCTCCCCCCGATATAGGGTCAGTCACATCATCTTCAACCTTTTGCCATAGTTTTGACACATGCCCAAAATCAACGGAAACGAAATTCGCCCCGGTAACGTCCTCGAACATAACGACGGCCTTTGGGCTGCCGTGAAAGTGGACCACGTAAAGCCCGGCAAAGGTGGCGCCTTTGCCCAAGTCGAGCTCCGCAACCTTCGTAACGGCTCAAAGCTTAACGAACGGTTTAGATCGGCAGATAAAGTCGAGCGCGTGCGCCTTGAGCAAAAAGACCAGCAGTTCCTGTATGAGAACGATGGGATGCTCGTCTTCATGGACGCCGAGACATACGACCAAATCGAGCTGCCCTCAGAGCTGCTTGGGGATCGCCGCCCGTTCCTGCAAGACGGAATGACCATCGTTGTCGAGTTTTATGAGGACGAAGCGCTGCACGCCACCGTGCCCCAAAAAGTGACCTGCAAGGTCGTGGAAACGGAGCCAGTCGTGAAAGGCCAAACCGCCGCCAACTCGTTCAAACCAGCGATTTTGGACAATGGCGTCAAGGTCATGGTGCCTCCGTTCGTAGGGCAGGACGAGGACATCGTGGTGAACACCGAAACGATGGAATACTCCGAACGCGCCTAAGCGTTGCACTGTTCTTAAAATGAAGCACCTCGGTTTTGCGATCGGGGTGTTTTTTTATGTCTCCCGCCCCATATTTGAGCCAAGGAGATTTTGATGCGCCGATTTTTCGCAAGAGGCCTTGCCGCTGTTGGCCTTGTCAGCCCCGCCACAGCTGACCCCGGTTTTGACGCCGTTTTTGCGTCCCTGTCCGGCGCGCCTGCGATGAGCGCGGGATATATTCAAAACGGCAGCGCGCCTCATGTGGCGGTTCGAGGTGTGGCCTTCAAAACCGGCCCGAAAGTGGCGCAAGATGCTCGATGGCACATCGGCTCGATCACCAAGAGTTTCACCGCCGCGCTGATAATGCGTATGGAGCTGGATCTCGATGCGCCGCTTAGCACCATTGTCCCTGACGTGGCAGCGCAGATGCACCCGGAGTGGCAATGCCTGACGTTGCGCGAGCTGCTGTCACATACCTCTGGAGTGGCACCAAACACAGTGATGAAGGGCGCGTGGGACATCAGCGCATCGGGGCGATCTGGCCAACGTGCCGCGGTCCTCGCACGCCATTGGGGCAAACCACTTCCCGGCATGCGCGGCAGCTTCACATACTCTAATCTCGGCTATGTTTTGGCCGGACATATTGCTGAAACCATCACGGGGCTGCCTTATGAAACGCTCCTCATGAAGGAGGTCATAACGCCCCTTGGCCTGATGTCCGTGGGCTTTGGCGCGCCGCACGGGGCAGGGGACGCGCAGGGGCACCGCGGGCGTCTCGCGCCCCGTCCAATCTCCCCGAGCGACCCACAGGCCGACAACCCGGCGTGGATGGCCCCGGCGGGCACCCTGCACATGACGCTCGCGGACCTTCTGATCTGGGGGCAAGCGAATATGGAGGCCAGCCTTGGTGAACGCCCGGCGTTCCTGTCCAAAGCGCAATGCGCGCAGATGCATGCCACAATGCCCGGCGGCTATGGCTTTGGCTGGCAGGCCGCTCAGATCAAACGCGGCGACGGAACCACGGCCCTCGTACAAGGGCATAACGGCTCGAATACCATGTGGGTGGCGAACCTGTTTTATGATCCAAAACGGCGTCTGGTCGTTGCGAATGCCATGAACCGCGCGCGCTTAATGCTCAGCCAGAAACACCTGATCGCGCTTTGGCAAAGTCTCGATTAGGCGCGGCGCAATCACTCGTCCGGTGCTGACACTTTCTTGGCGCCAAAGAACGGCACCATGAACTGCTTGAGATACCCATGCGGCATCTCTTCGCCGCGCACCCCATAATCTTCAGGCCAGCGTTCCTCATCCGGCAGATGGTACGTGCCAAATAGCCAGTCGAACAGCGGGAAGTGCGAGGCAAAATTGATGTCCAGCGCCTCGCGTTCCGACCCATGGTGCCAATGGTGAAACCGTGGAGTCACCAAGAAGCGCTCAAGGGGGCCAAATTTCCAACCAATATTGGCGTGGATGAAGGCCGAATAGAAGTAGACGAACACCAGATACCCTTGCACAGCTGTCGGGCTAAATCCAAGGGTGAGCATCGGTAGCGCTGTCAGTCCACGCAGGATCGCAATCTCGAAAAAATGCATGCGCGCCCCGGCGATCCAGTCCATTTTCTGGGCGGAATGGTGGATTTTGTGAAAGCGCCACAGCAGCGGGAATTTGTGAAACGCGTAGTGAATCCAGTATTGCAAGAAGTCAGTCGCAACCATGATCAAACCGATTTGAATCAGCAACGGCAACTCAAACAAATAGTGCCGTATCGAGGCGAGATCGAAGCTGTTATTGACAACTTGCGTGGGGGCCAACGTCAAGTAGTTGAGCACCTGAACCATCAAGGTCGAGAAGGCAAAATAAAAGAAATCCTCGCGCCACTCGGTCCGCAAGACGGTTTGCTCAGAACGGTGTGGCCAGAGCCGCTCAAGGGGTAAAAACAACAGACCGACCGTGAGAACTTTGAGGATGAAGAAATCCAGTCCGAAATAAATCGGAAGCGCCTCTCCGCCTGTTTCCAACGGCACGCCATACATCAAAGCGGCGAGGACGATGAGGAAGAAACCTGCGATCGGCAGCGTCGGTTTGCGCGACAACAAGAGCGACAAGACCGCAAAGAGATATCCGCCAATCAAGAGCGCGTTCACAATCATGCGCAGCGGGATCAAGTCGTGAATTGGCCCAAGATCGGGCGAGGTAAAGGTCGCCGGAAACCGCAGCACAAGCACGCCCGCGACCGACAAAACGCCCATCAAGACTGCAAGTGAGCCAGAGAGCCAGCCCGATCCAAACGGGCGTTGCGCGCGGGGCTTTTCCAATTCCTCAAAGACGGATGCCAATTTTGAAAACACGATTACCCTTCCCAAAGACTGTGTCTGAATGAAGAAATCCTACAATCTTGGCGTAATCCTGTCCAATCAATAGACAATACCCACCCAAATCGAACCTGTGGCGCTTAGACACCAAGCTCGCTCAAAAGCCGCTCAACAAGGCCGCGATAGTTCGAGCCAAACAGCCGAAAATGCACGAGAGCGGGCCAAAGCGTATAGACAGCGCGCCGCTCCTGCCAGCCTGCTTCAAGCGCGCCATAGCGTTTGTCAAACTCCGGGCCGGGGCTGCCAAACAGGTTTAGCATCGCCAGATCGACTTCGCTGTGTCCAATGTAGCAAGCCGGATCAATCAGCCAAACCTGAGGAGCCGCGCCAAACACGATGTTTCCTGCCCATAAATCCCCGTGCAAAAGCGATGGTCGCGGGGTTGCAGGCAAAAGATCCCCGAGGCCCTCAACGAGGCGGGCGAGGCGCGGGCCAATGCCCGGAGGCAGGCCTTTCGCGGGCGCCAAAATGCGGTGTTGTCCCCAAAACTCTACCCAGTTTTCGCTCTGTGTGTTCTCGATTGCGAGCGCCCCGAAGGCGTAATCTTCATCCCACCCATACAGCGTGTTTGGGGCGGGCGCATCATGCAGCTCACGCAGCGTATCCGCCGCAAAACGCCACGACCCTTCACCGGGCCGATCTTCAGAAAGCGCTTCCAAAAACAGCAGGTTAGGGGCGAGGCCAAGCACCTCTGGAACCGAAGCGCCCTGCGCCTTTAGCTGCGCCAACATACGCGCCTCGATGCGCGCGTGCGGGCCGGATTTCACGACCATCCGTGCACCGCCTTGCAAGGTCAACATATGGACCTCGCTCACATCTCCCCCGTGCAAGCGCCGCGCATCGGCCACCCGGTCATTAAACAACTCCAGAACAGCGCGTCTCAGGGCGTCCACGAAACCGAAGCCTCCCCAGCGCGCAAAGCCACACCAGCTGCGCGATCATATCGAAGCTGCGCAATCGCGCGCGTGCCGGACCGCGTATAGATCACGCCTGCCTCGCGGCCATCCGGCAGCGTGATCGCCGTGCCCGGCGGCATGTCAGCGCCCTGCACCTCGACAGTCACCAGTCCTTTGCGCAGCTCAGTTTTGTGCTTCATGCGGGCCGCAACTTCCTGCCCCACATAGCACCCTTTGCGAAAATCAATGCCCGCCAGCCGTTCAAACCCGGCTTCCAAAATGAAGGTGTCGGGATGCAGCTCAATCCCACTCTCAGGAATACACTGTGCCACGCGGATCGCATCCCAATCGACAGTCCTCGGCCCGCCCGCTGTCTCGCGGTACATCCGCCAGCCAAGCGCCGGATCGCGCGGATCAGGAAAAGCCCCCTCTGGAGCCGCGCCAAGACCACGAATCGCGTAAAGTTCGGTCGCTTCAAGCGCGACATCGGCCCGAAGCTTATACATATTCAACTTTTGCAGGAGCATCGGCGCTAGCGAAGTCGCCACGTCCACCAAGAGTGACTCCCCCTGTGGGACGACAAAAAAATCCGCAAGATATTTGCCCTGTGGCGTGAGCAAGGCCGCATAGACCAGCCCAGAAATCCCGCTTACATTATTGGTGACAAGCCCCTGCAAAAAGCTCTCCCGATCGCGGCCCGTCAGGCGCAAGATCGTCCGGTTCTCGTGAGTCTCGCCAAGGGGCGCATTGATCATGGGGCTTCCTTCCGTGCTTATGGCTCAATATAGGGAGGAACACCCAACAGGAAACCCTTGATGCGCGCGCCGCTCTCCATTGTGATCCCAACCTTGAACGCAGAGGCGCAATTGCCCGTTGCGCTCTTGTGCTTGATGGAGGGGCTTGAAGCCGGACTCCTGCGTGAACTGATCGTGAGCGACGCAGAAAGCACGGACAAGACAGTCGAGATCGCGCAGGCCGCAGGCGCGCAGGTCTTACATGGTCCGCCGGGGCGGGGCGGACAGTTGGCGCGGGGCTGCGCCGTGGCGCGGGGCGATTGGCTGTTGATCCTCCACGCCGACACCAAACTTTCCCCCAATTGGAGTTCGGTGGTTGCGCAAGCGCTTGAGGAGGCCTCGCCTCGTTATTTTAAGCTGCGCTTTGACGCGACTGGATTTGGACCATGGGTCGTTTCGCGCTGGGCTAATCTGCGCGCACGGCTGTTTTCGCGTCCCTTTGGCGATCAAGGGTTGCTCGTGCGCCGTTCAGATTATGAGGCGGCGGGAGGTTATCCAGATATCGCTTTGATGGAAGACATAGCACTCCTGCGAAAGCTGCCAAAACCCCGCGCCGTTCATGTTGTGGCGCAAACGAGTTGGGCACGCTACGCTACATATGGCTGGGTGAGGCAGGGGGCGGGCAATATCCTGCGTCAAATCCGGTTTCGCTTGGGAGCGGACCCCAACACGCTGGCAAGAAAATACCGCTAAGCGCGCGCTGCGCTTAGCGCTTCGGGCAAGGCCGCCTCGAACAAATCAAGGTCATGTGGTGTGCCCGCCGAGACTCGAATGCACCGATCTTCAGGCGTGCTAAAGGGCATGCGCACAAAAACACCTCGCGCCACAATTTCAGCAACCACCCTACGTGCAAAATCCCCGTCCTCGCCACAATCCACAGCGACAAAATTCGTCGCGGAAGGCAAGGCGGTCAGGCCATTGTTCAGCGCAATCTGCCCGATGCGGTCGCGCGCTTTGGCCACATCCGAAACAACCTGCGCCAAGTATTCCTGATCAGCCAATGCCGCCAAAGCGCCGGCTTGCGACAATCGGCACATTCCAAAATGATTGCGAATTTTGTGAAACGCCTTGATCACGTCCGCCGCCCCAATCGCATAGCCAACGCGCGCTCCGGCCATGCCGTAAGCCTTTGAAAAGGTGCGCATTCGGATGACACGCGCATCACTTACATCAATGGGCGGCGCTGTGTTTTTAGGGGCGAATTCAACATAAGCTTCGTCCAATACCATCAAGCTGCCCTCTGGCACCGCCTCAATCATCGCCTGCACCGTCGCGCCATCGTGCCAACTGCCCATCGGATTATCCGGGTTCGCAAGGTACAGAAGTTTCGCTGAGGTCGCGCCCGCCTTTTCAATCAAGGCCTGCGGGTTTTCGTGGTCGTTGAGAAACGGGACGGTCTCAAGCACGCCCCCATACCCCGTGACATGGAAGTTGAATGTCGGATAGGCACCGGCCGTTGTCACAACTCTATCGCCCGGCGCGACCAGCAAACGCACCAAATACCCAAGAAGCCCGTCGATCCCTTCGCCCACGATAATATTGTCCATGCCAACACCATGATGCGCCGCCAATGCCGCCCGCAACTCATAACTCTCCGGGTCCGCGTATTTCCAAACCTCTTGCGCCGCGCGTTGCATCGCCTCAATCGCGCGCTGTGATGGGCCAAAAACGCTCTCATTTGCACCAAGGCGTGCGGCAAATACCCGCCCTTGCGCGCGCTCGTGGGTTTCTGGCCCCACAAAGGGAACCGAAGAAGGAAGCGAGAGCGCAAGCGGGGTCAGGCGAGGGCCGGGAGTCTGTGTCATGGCCGCATCAAGCCCGAAATCATCTGCCCCCGCAAGCCCCCGCGCCTTGCTCCGACTCGCCGTCAGTGCCTAGGGAGGGGAAAGGGGACACAGATGATACTGAGACGATTGAGTGCCGTGATCTTTGCGTTGGCCCTTGGGGCAAGCCCCGCACAGGCGCAAGACCGCACCTTTTTCGCGGAAGGCTCTGACACGGTCTTGGGTCTTGGCGCGCGGCATTTGGCCATGGGGGGCACCGGCACTGCGACGGCGAACGACCCCTATGCCGTCTACTGGAACCCAGCCCGTTTGAGCGCCGTTGAAGGCACACAAATCAGTATCAATCGCCAACTCAACGCCAAATTACGCCCCTATACTTTTATCGGCGCGGCGGTGCCCGTCGACTGGCTCGAAAATGCCGGACTCGACATGATGTTTGGCGCGGCGCGCTATCCCCGCGTCCATGCGCGCTCCACGGGTGCATTCTCTGAAACCGACCCACAAAGCATCTTTCTGCGGCTGCTTCTGCCCGGTGTTATGGGAACCTATGATGGAGACATCGACAGCAAAACCATGGTGAACCGCTTCGCGGTGGCCTTGGCCCCCCATGACAGCGATCGCTTTTCCCTGGCGTTTCATTTGGATTGGATTGATTGCAAATCAAATACCTGTGGCGTACACGCCGGCTCAAACGGCTATGAATGGCGGTCCGTGCACGCACGCGCCTGGAGCAAAGGGGTGAGCGGCACCTTTAAACTCAGCGATAACCTCACTCTCGGCGCTTCATATGGCGATATCAATACGGTGCTGGACGTTGACATGAACGTCACAGATGACTTGGGATCGTTTGACACTGTGTGGCAGGCAAAACTGCCAAGTTATCAACGAGTTGAGCTGATGTGGGAACCAGGGGATCGCACGGTTCTGGCGTTCGGATATCAAAAATTCGCAGGGGTGTATGGATCGACATCTCTGAAATTCGAAACACTGCACTTTGGGGCAGAACGCAAATTTGGCCAGTACTTCACAGGCCGACTGGGCGCTTGGATGCCGATCACCATCGAGGCCCAGGATTTGCCGGTCGTCACCCTTCCCGTGCCCTTCGTCCCCTCCGCAGGGATTGGGTTTGAATACGGGAGCCTAAAGGCCGACCTTGGTGTCTATGTGCATCCGATCATGAGCTTTCATAAGAATGGGCCAGCCCCTACTGCAGAATTGTCGCTGACCTATACCTTCTAAGGAAAACCCCGCCACCTGCCATGCAGGGACGGGGCCGTCTTCACTGTTCACGGTCATCGGCGTCCCCGCCTGTACCGTGCTGTCAGAATGGCGAAACTTAGTTAAGACTTCCTTTCATTGTTCTTCAAAATATCCCCGCCGGAGGCATAAAGTCTCTGGTGCTCCCAAAAAGGCTATTGCCTCCGGCGGGGATATTTGTGGAACACTGAAAACAGCGCCTTAGCCGATCTCCGCCAAACGTGCGAGGGCTTCTTCGAGTTTGCCCGCTTCCGCCTCGCGGGCGTCAAGGTTGGCCTTTGTTTCCTCGACAACCTCAGCAGGCGCGCTTTGTGCGAATTTCGGGTTGTTCAAACGCCCCTTCAAGCCGCCGATTTCCTTCGCCAATTTGCCAAGCGTTTTTTCAAGCCGTGCTTTTTCCTCATCCACGTCGATGATGTCCGCCAAGGGCAGCGCGAAGGTGCCACCTTCAACAGGGATCGTCACACAGCCTTTTGGCAAATCTGCCATTTCCGTTAGGCTCTCTATGCGCGCCAGCCGTTTGATCAGCGTTTCATTGGTGTCCCAAGCTGCGCGTCCCGCCGCGTCCAAGTCTTGCAAGATGACCGGGATCTTCAACCCCGCTGGAACATGCATCTGCGCGCGCGCTGAACGGGTATCTTCGATCAGTTTGATCACCCAGTTCATTTCGCGATCCGCGTCCGCGTCGATCAATTCATCGCCGTAAGTGGGCCAATCCGCATGGACCAGCATCTTGGCACGCGGCGCGATTTCACCCCAGAGTTCCTCGGTGATGAACGGCATGATGGGGTGCAAGAGGACCAAACATTGATCCAAGACCCAAGCCATGGTTGCGCGAGTTTCTGCGACCACAGCAGCATCTTCCGAGCTGAACAATGGCTTTGCAAATTCCACGTACCAATCGCAAACCTTGCCCCAAATGAAGGCATACAGCCCATTCGCAGCATCATTGAACCGGTAGGCGGCGAGCGCCTCGTCCACCATGATCCGTGCGCGCGCGGTTTCGCCAATGATCCATTTGTTCACTGTGCCTTCCACGGCGGCCGGATCAAAGTCAGGCGCGGGCTGACAGTCGTTCATTTGTGCAAATTTAGACGCATTCCAGAGCTTTGTGCCGAAGTTGCGATAGCCCGTGATCCGCTCTTTGGAGAGTTTGAGCACACCCCCAATTGCCGCCATGGAGGCGTTGGTCATGCGTAAGGCATCCGCGCCGAATTCGTCGATAATCTCCAGCGGGTCAATCACATTGCCCGTCGTTTTGGACATTTTCTTGCCCTTCTCGTCGCGCACAAGCTGATGCAAATACACGGTGTGGAAGGGGTCTTGGTCCATCACAGCATGGGACATCATCATCATCCGCGCGACCCAGAAAAACAGAATATCCTGCCCGGTGATCAACACATCTGTCGGGAAATACTTCGCCAATTCCGGCGTTTCTTTTGGCCAGCCCAGCGTGCCAAAGGGCCAAAGCCCCGACGAGAACCAAGTATCAAGCACATCCGCATCCCGCCACACAGGGTAGACGAGTTTGGTCGGGTCTTGGCTCACGTTATAGGCAGCCAGGCCTTCGGCAAAGGCTTGTGTCGCGGCCGCGCGATCTTCCACCTCAATCACCCGCGCGTGGTTGATCGGGGTTGGCGTATCCGCGATCTCATCCTTGAACGCCGAAATCACCTCGTCAAAATGCGCCGCGCAGTGATGGACAGAACCCAGATGCACCATGCCGTCCACGAGGGTCTTGAGAATTTCGACTTCATCCAAGTCGCCATCATCGCTGACGGGTTTCTCATAGGACAAATCAAGCCCGTACCAAACAGGGATCTGATGCCCCCACCACAATTGCCGCGAAATGCACCAAGGTTCGATGTTGTTGAGCCAGTGGAAGTAAACCTTCTTGCCACTCTCAGGGAGGATTTCGACGCGGCCAGATTCGACAGCTTCAAGCGCAGGGCCAACCACCTTTTGCGCATCCACATACCACTGATCTGTCAGCATTGGTTCGATCACGACTTTGGAGCGATCACCGAACGGCTGCATGATCGGCTTATTCTCAACATAAGGCAGGGTTTCAGTGACCATCACCGCCAGCCCTTCGGCGTTGATCTGATCAATCACCGCTTTGCGGGCCTCAAAGCGATCAAGCCCACGCAGCTCCTCAGGCACGAGGTTGATCGCGTCAGCTTCTTCTTCGCCCAACACCCGCTTGCCATGCGCGACCTCCATCGCCACAGCAGCGGATTCTGCATGGCTCAACCCATCGCTGCGCATCGCGCCGCGCGTGTCCATCAGCCGATACATCGGCAAGCCGGCACGTTTGGCGACCTCATAGTCATTAAAGTCATGCGCGCCTGTGATTTTCACGGCGCCTGACCCAAAAGCCATATCCGGGTATTCATCGGTGATAATCGGGATCAAACGGCGGAATTCCTTTGGCCCAACCGGAATTTCGACCAGCTTTCCAACAATCGGCGCGTATCGTTCGTCGTCCATGTGAACAGCAACCGCGCCATCGCCCAACATGGTTTCGGGACGAGTTGTGGCGATGGAGATATAGTCGCGTTCCTCCGTCAGTGTGACGTTTCCGTCTTCGTCCTTTTCGACGTAGGTATATGTCTCGCCTCCGGCCAGCGGATATTTGAAATGCCACATATGGCCCGCAACTTCGATGTTCTCGACCTCAAGGTCTGAAATCGCCGTTTCAAAATGCGGATCCCAATTGACCAGCCGCTTGCCGCGGTAGATCAGGCCCTTTTCGTGCATCTCAACAAAGACTTTGATGACAGCATCGTGGAAGTCGGGGCTGTTCTCATGGCCTGTCTTTGGGTCGCCCGGCGCGCCCGCCATTGTGAAGGCGTTGCGATCCCAATCACAGGAGCTACCAAGGCGCTTGAGTTGTTCGACAATCGTTGAGCCATATTGGCCCTTCCAGTCCCAGACCTTTTCTAAAAAGGCTTCACGGCCCAGCTCGGATCTGCTGGGCTGCTGGGTCGCCGTCAGCATTTTCTCGACCTGCAATTGCGTTGCGATCCCGGCGTGGTCCTGACCTGGCTGCCAAAGCGTATCAAAACCGCGCATCCGGTGCCAACGCACCAAAATGTCCTGAAGCGTGTTGTTGAACGCATGGCCAACGTGCAGCGCGCCTGTCACATTGGGCGGCGGGATCATCACTGTGAAGGTCTCTTTGCGCGAGGCATTCGCCCCAGCGGCAAAGGCCTTGGCGTCGAGCCATTTTTTGGTGATGCGCGGCTCGGCGGCGGCGGCGTCGAAGTTCTTTTCAATGGCCATCATGCGGTCCAGTTCTGCGTAAATGTCGTGTGGGTGCTGTTTAGCCGCCCCGCGCGCCAAGGGAAAGCGAAAGCTAGCAAAACAAGTGGCCTGCGCGGTTTTGCCATTCACGAAGCGCCAGTGGCATTCGCGCAGTCAGCCGCGCCAATCACGTATGTCTCGTTGAGTACGGTTGGGGGGCGGATCATCACAGGATCAGCACTTTAACACGAAAGGAAAACACGATGAACGCACCACAAACCAAAGGTCCAATTGCTGATCTCGCAACACGTATCGCAGGCCCAAATCGTCAGGCACAGAAAAAGCTGCGTCTTTTTGCAGGCATCATCGCCATCGTCGGGGCCAACCAATTGCTTGGCCCGGTCATTGGTTATGGGATTGCGTCGATCCTTGGGGTTGGCGTGTTCTTGGTTTTGCTCGACACGAATGAGGCAGACACATGAGCCAGTTTATCACGCATACGCCGGTTTGGGTTTGGCCTCTGCTTGTTGGGCTGTTGATCGTCAGTGCGCTGGCAACTCGGGATCGGCGCACGCCTTTGTTGATGGTCTATTCGTTGCCGCTCTTGGGGTTTTTGTCATTGCGCACGGTGGGCGGCTTTGAGGTCGGGGCCAGTGTTTGGGCGGGATTCGCGTTTGGCTACGGTCTTGGCGCGGCTGTTGGCTGGCAGCGGCAATCAAAGCGCACCACTTTGAAAACGGCGCGGTTCATTGAGCAGCAGGGCGAATATCTGACGGGGATCACTGTGATGACGTTGTTCTTGATGAATTTCGCCATTGGCGCGGTGGAAGGGATCACCCCGGAGAGCCTGCTGAACCTGCCTTTGCCAATGGGGTTTGCGACCTTAGCGGGACTGGCATCGGGGACATTTGGGGGGCGTGCGGCCTATGTTTGGCGCCGCCCGGTGGATGTGGGGGCGCTCGCCTGACGTCGAGCGCCTGCGGGGGCGAGGCCCCCGCCGCTTGCAGCGGGCAGGTATTTTAAAACCAAAGAAGGGGAGGGCCGGGGCTTTCTCTTTGGCTGTGTCAGGTGATGACGTCGGGAGCCGTACGGCCGCACCTTGCTTTGATGCCAGCGATCTCCTCAGCGGCGAGGGCGACAGCACCAAGGGCCTTGGCCGGATCATCTCCCAGCACATCTGCGTTATGTTGTTCAAGGTACAGGCGGATCGTTGCGCCTGAGGTTCCTGTGCCAGACAGTCGGATCACCGCGCGCGCGCCGCCTTCAAAGTTGAGGATAATGCCTTGATGTGCGCTGAAGCTATTGTCGATCGGGTCGGTGTAGGCGAAGTCTTCGGCGCTTTGCACGGTCAGCCCGGCGAAGCTTTGACCCGGCAGGGTGGCGAGGCGCGCGCGCAGCTCTTTCACAAGGGTCTGAGCCGTTGCCCCATCAACCTCCTCATAATCATGACGAGAGTAATAGGTGCGTCCGAACTTTTGCCAATGCGCCGCCATCACCTCAGCCACGCTTTGCTTGCGCTGGGCCAAGATGTTGAGCCACAAGAGCACCGCCCAAAGCCCGTCCTTCTCGCGCACATGGTCCGATCCGGTACCCGCACTTTCTTCACCACAAATCGTCGCGCGCCCAGCGTCCAGCAAGGTGCCGAAGAACTTCCAACCGGTCGGCGTTTGGTGCGCTTCAATGCCAAGCGCTTTGGCGACGCGATCGGCGGCGCCGGATGTGGGCATGGAGCGGGCGATCCCCTTCAGGCCCGCCGCATAACCCGGTGCGAGATGGGCATTTTCGGCAAGCACTGCGAGGCTATCAGACGGGGTTACATAGATCCCGCGCCCAAGGATCATGTTGCGATCCCCGTCACCGTCCGACGCGGCGGCGAAATCGGGCGCATCTTGCCCCATGACCAAATCCACCAAAGGCTTCGCCCAAACCGGATTGGGGTCGGGGTGGCCCCCGCCAAAATCAGGCAATGGCGTGCCGTTTAAGACTGTGCCGGGCGCAGCACCAAGACGGCGTTCCAAGATGTCCTTCGCATAGGGGCCGGTCACCGCATGCATTGCGTCAAACGCCATGGTAAAACCGCCTGAAAACAACGCGGAAATCGCCTCAAAATCAAAAAGGCTTTCCATCAACTCAGCGTAATCGGTGACCGGGTCAACGATGTCGATGGCCATGTCACCCAGGGCATATTTGCCGATCATATCCAGTGAGGGCGGCTTTGCGTCCAGCACCTTGTAGGCGGAAAGGGTTTTGGTTCGCGCAAAAATCCCATCGGTAATGGCCTCTGGGGCGGGGCCACCATTGTTGATGTTGTATTTTAAGCCGAAATCGCCCAATTCGCCGCCCGGATTGTGGCTGGCGGACAGGATCAGCCCGCCGTCCGCGCCCAAATGGCGGATCAGGTGGCTGGCGGCTGGTGTGGACAAAATGCCGCCCTGTCCGACAATCATTTTCGTAGCGCCATTCGCGGCGCCCATGCGCAGGATCACCCCAATAGCCGTGTCGTTGAAGAACCGCCCATCGCCTCCCACGACAATTGTTTTCCCGGCCAGATCAATCTCATCAAAAATAGCCTGCACATAGTTTTCCAGATACCCAGGCGCGCGAAAGACGGCTGTCTTTTTGCGCAAACCCGAGGTGCCGGGTTTTTGGCCGTCAATTGGTTGGGTGGGAACGGTCAGTATGGTCATGCGCACAGGATCCTTTTGCAGTTGCAGCAAGCCTAACAAGGGGCTTGGCAAAGGGAAAGGGCGGGGGTGGACATGCCGTCACTCTGCGCTACTCTTTGATCCCTGACTGCGCGGAGGCATCAATGGAAAAATTCGGAAAAGGCCAGCCTTTTAAGAGGGCTGAGGATCAGCGATTCCTACGAGGCGAAGGGCGTTATCTGGATGACATTGCGCCAAAAGATGCACTCAAAGGGTATTTCTTCCGGTCTATGAGCGCGCATGGCACAATCGCCGCGCTTGATCTTGACGAGGCGCGCGCCTTGGCGGGCGTGCATTTGATCGTCACGGCGCAAGACCTGATGGAGGCGGGCGTCAAGATGTCCATGAAGGGGGCGCTTGCGCCGGGCAAGGACGGTGTGAAATCCGCCGCCCCCGCGCGCCCGCCGCTCGCGCATCACAAAGTGCGCTTTGTGGGCGAAGCTGTCGCGTTGATCGTTGCGGATGATCTCAATATTGCGCGTGACGCGGCCGAGCTTATCGGTTTCGACCTTGACGATCTGCCCGCGCATATTGGTCTTTGCCCCGGCGGCGAAGCCTTGCACGACGAAGCGCCTGACAATGTCGCCTATACCTATGGGTTGGGCGATGAGGCGGCGGTGGACGCGGCCATTGAAAGTGCCACCCATGTGGTGCGGATGTCGATTGAAGACAATCGGATCATCGCCAATTCAATGGAGCCGCGCGGCGCCTTCGTGGAGCCAATGGAAGGTGGCCGGTTGCATATTGCGATCTCGGGCCAAGGGGTTTGGGAGCCAAAAGCCCAGCTCGCGGTTGCGCTCAATGTCGCGCCCGAAACCCTGCGCGTCACCAACCCCGACGTTGGTGGTGGCTTTGGGATGAAAGGGCAAATGTACCCGGAGTATATCGTGCTGGCCCATGCCGCGCGCAGTTTGGGGCGGGCGGTGCATTGGATCGCGGATCGCACAGAGTCGATGCTCACGGATAATGCCGGGCGCGACTTACGGCATGAAAGCGTCATGGCATTTGACGCGGATCACAAGATAACCGCTTATAAAGTGACGCATTTTTCCAACATGGGGGCCTATAACTCTCAGTTTGGTCAGCTCATTCAGTCGCATTTGTTCGCGCGGGTATTTACCGGGGTGTATGACATGCGACTGGCCTATGTGGGCAATCAAGGCATCTATACCAACACCACACAAGTGGACGCGTATCGCGGTGCTGGGCGACCTGAAGCGATTTATGCGTTAGAGCGCATGATGGACCGGGCGGCGCGTGAGCTGGGGGTTGATCCTTGGGAGTTGCGGCGCAAGAACTTCATTCCGCCAGCCGCGTTTCCCTATGACACAGTACAGGGCGAAACCTATGACGTAGGCGATTTTGCGCGGGTCTTGGCGCGCGCGGAGGAGGTCTCGGATCGGCACGGGTATTTTGCGCGCAAACAAGAGGCTGCGGCGCGCGGAATGCTTTATGGGCAGGGGCTTTGTTACTACATCGAAAGCATCCTTGGGGCGCCGAATGAGGATGCGACGATTGAATTCACTGAGGAAGGTAAGGTGCGCCTTTATGTGGGGACGCAGTCAAACGGACAGGGGCATGAAACGGTTTATGCCAAGTTTCTGAGTGATCAAACTGGCATTCCCTTTAAGCGCATTGAGATTGTGCAAGGCGACAGCGACCGCATTGCGCGGGGGGGCGGTACGGGCGGGTCACGCTCGGTGACTGTGCAAAACAATGTGACGCTTGTGGCGGTGGAGAGTGTCGTGCGCGGATTTGCGGAGTTCTTGGCAGGCGAATTTGCTGTGCGCCCGGATCAGGTGGCCTTTGATGATGAGGTGTTTCGCATAGAAGGCTCAAACGTGACCCCGACGATGATGGACGCGGCAGCGCTGGCGTTGAAAGCCAAACGGGATGATCTGCTGAAAGTGAGCGAAACCGCGACCTTGCCTGCGCGATCCTTCCCGAATGGCGCGCATATTGCTGAGGTTGAAGTGGACCCGGACACCGGAGCGGCGAAGGTTGTGCGCTATGCGGTGACCGATGATTTTGGGAATATGATCAATCCGTTGCTTGTTGAAGGGCAGGTGCATGGGGGCGTTGCGCAGGGGCTAGGGCAAGCGATGATGGAGCGGGTTGTTTATGATGAGGACGGCCAGCTTTTGACTGCGACCTTCATGGATTATGCGATGCCGCGTGCTGAGGATGTGCCGTTTATGACCTTCTCGACCGAACCTGTGCCCTCCACCGCCAATGTGATGGGGATGAAGGGCTGTGGTGAGGCCGGGACAGTCGGGTCTATGGCGGCTGTGAGCAATGCGATGGCGGATGCGCTTTGGGAAAGGGGCGTGCGCCAAGCGGATATGCCGTTCACCCCAGAACGGGTTTGGCAGATGTTGAACGGTTGATTTGCGCAGGGCTGCGCAAGCCTGCGGCGCAGGTATTTGAGAACCAAAGAAGGGGGCAGTGGCGCTTTATCCGGCGTCGGGCAGCTTCATGATGATACAGGTGGTTGAGCCGGTGGCGTAGAGTTTGCCGTCTTGGACGCCGCGAATTTCGCCATTTGCCACGCCCGTGGATCGTCCGGCGTGTTGAATGGTGCCGATGCAGTCCACTTCCATGTCGACAGGGATCGGGCGCACGATATTCACCTTATATTCCAAGGTGGTATAGGTCGAGCCTTGTGGCACCATGGTCATTACGGCGCAGGCCATAGCGCTGTCCAGCAAAGTCCCGTACCAGCCTCCATGCACGGTGCCCATGGGGTTTGTATGTGCCAGTTGTGGCGCGCCACGAAACACGACTTTTCCGGCTTCAACGCTGTGGCCTGTATAGTTGAGGCCTTTTGCGATACGAGCTGGGGGCAGCTCTCCCGCCATCATGGCTTGCATGATTTCAAGGCCAGACATTTGGGCTGGGTTTCGTTTGACTGTATTCATCGCGCGTCCTCCTTTGTCTCAAGGATCAAGGGAAGCGCGCAATGTGCAAGCGTGACGTGACGGCGATTAGGCGACGTTTTGCAGTTTGCCCTTTGGCGAGACACCAAGCGCATGAGCCACATCGCGAGTGAATTCGGGCTTGTTGAGGGTGTAGAAATGTAGGTCCTCAACGCCGCCTTCGATCAAGTCGGTGCACAGTTCAGTGGCCAGTGACATCGACAGGAGATCTTCGCGCCCATCCCGTTTGGCGGCGGCGAATGCGTCGTCCAGCCACGCCGGGATCGCCGTGCCGCAACGCGCCGCGAATTTTTTCGTGCCAGCCCAGTTTTCAATCGGCAAAATGCCTGGGATGATCGGAGCGTCAATGCCGGCTTTTTCGCATTTATCGCGGAAGCGAAAAAAGGTCTCAGCCTCGAAGAAAAACTGGGTGATGGCGGAGCTTGCGCCCGCGTCGATTTTGCGTTTGAGGAAGGCCACATCGGCATTGGCATCCGCTGCATCGGGGTGCGGATCTGGGTAGGCGCCAACGCGCAGTTTGAATTTGCCGGTGTCCGCAAGCGCTTCGATCAACTCAACGGAGCTTGCAAACCCTTCTGGATGGGCTTCGAACGTGCTAGCGCCTTGGGGCGGATCGCCGCGCAAAGCGACGATTTCTGTGACCCCTGCCGCTGCATAGGCATGGGCGATATCGAGAGTTTCGGCGCGCGTCGCATCCACACATGTCAAATGCGCCGCCACGTTCAAACCGTATCGTTTGTGGATCGTCGCAACAGCATCATGGGTAAGCTCGCGCGTGGTGCCGCCAGCGCCATATGTCACCGACACAAAAGACGGGTCCAAAGGGGCCAGTTCGCGCACCGTATCGGCAAGACGAAAGGTGCCCTCAAAATTTTTGGGCGGGAAGAATTCAAAAGAGATGCGCGGCGTTGTCATGGTCTGGCTCACAAGTTGTTTCCTGACTTGTATCAAAACCAGGCCTGTGAAACAAATTCATAAATCTCACGAAGTTTATGAAAGCGCTTCACATGTATCTTGAGTTTCGCCACCTGCGCACGATCCGGGCAATCCATGAAGCCGGAGGGCTGGCGCGCGCCGCTGATATGCTCAACATCACTCAATCAGCCCTGTCGCATCAGGTCAAAGGGCTTGAAGATCAAGTTGGGATGGAGCTGTTTCATCGGCGCTCAAAACCGATGAAACTCTCACCCGCAGGCCTGAAATTGTTGCGTCTGGCGGAGCGGATTTTGCCTGAGGTTGCGGCCACGGAAGAAGAGTTTCGCGCGATGCAAGCCGGGCGCAGCGGGCGTATGCATATTGCGATTGAATGCCACGCATGTTTTGACTGGTTGTTTCCGGTGCTTGACGGGTTTCGCCATGCTTGGCCGGATGTGGATGTGGATATTCGGATGCGCCTTGCTTTTGACGCGATCGAGGCGTTGCGCCGGGAGGAAGTCGATTTTGTGGTGTCGTCCGACCCTGTTGAAGTGCCCGGCGTCAGCTTTAGTCCGTTGTTTGATTATGAGCCGACATTTGTCTGCGCCGCGGCGCATCCTTTGGCACAAAAACCCTATATTGAAGCCGAGGATTTCGCGGAAGAAATGGTGCTGCACTACCCGGTTGAGCGCGCCAAACTAGATGTGTTTACCCAGCTTTTGACTCCTGCCAGAGTTGAGCCGCGCTCCACGCGGGGCGTTGAATTGACCGAGGTGATCTTGATGCTTGTTGCTGCGGGGCGCGGTGTCACTGTGTTGCCGGATTGGGCGCTGAGCAAATACAAGTCGAACCCTGATTTCGCCCTTCGCCCCTTAACCCAAGATGGGATCACCAAACGCATGTATGGGGCCACGCGCACCGAAGATGTTGCCAAGCCTTATATCGCAAACATGCTGCGGCTATCGCGCACCGAACCTGTGAAATTGCAGCGCAATTAACGAAGCCAAGTGATTTTTGCCAAATCCCGGCCTTTGCGGCCCTAACGCCCCCTTGGCAAGCGCTGGCGGGCACAGTATAGCGCAGGCTGATCCCAAGGAGCGAATGACATGCAAGGCAGTGCAAACCTTAACGTTATGATGAAGGCCGCGCGCAAGGCGGGTCGTTCGTTGCTAAAAGACTTCCGCGAAATCGAGAACCTACAAGTGTCGATGAAAGGCGCTGGTGACTTCGTGTCTAAGGCCGATTTGGCGGCGGAAGAATTGATCAAAGAAGAGTTGATGCGCGCGCGGCCTAACTATGGCTGGGCGGCGGAGGAAAGCGCCGAAGAACAAGGCACCGACCCGACGCGCCGGTGGATCGTTGATCCATTGGATGGCACCACGAACTATCTGCATGGTTTGCCCCATTTTGCCGTGTCGATCGCGCTTGAGCACAAGGGCGAAGTCGTGTCTGGGGTGGTCTATGACCCTTCCAAGGACGAATTGTTCTGGGCGGAAAAAGGCGCAGGCGCGTGGATGAACGAAAGCCGATTGCGGGTGTCGGGCCGCGACAAGATGATCGAGTCAATTTTCGCGACAGGCTTGCCTTTTGCGGGGCGCGCTGACCTTCCCGAAACGCTGCAAGACCTCGCGCGCATTTTGCCAACCTGCGCGGGCGTGCGCCGATTTGGCTCCGCCGCGCTTGATCTCGCTTATGTCGCCGCTGGGCGCTATGAGGGGTTCTGGGAGCGCCGATTGAATGCCTGGGATATGGCCGCTGGCGTTTTGATCGTCAAAGAAGCGGGTGGCATGATTGAAGCGCTGAGCAAGCCAACAGATAACATTCTGGCCGCGGGCGAAGTTGTGTGTTGTAACGAAGTCTTGTTTGATCGCTTCGCCAAAATCGTGCGTGCCGGATAACCCCACCTGCAAAAACATCGTTAATTGCCTAATTGTTGCCATGTTACCTGTCCATAAGGGGAGGATAACAAACGCCGAGCAGCAATAGGACAATTGAATCGATGGGAAAACCCGCACAAAACCTCTGGACCAAAGCCAAAACCTTTGGTCGCGATGAGCATGGCGCAGTCACTGTTGATTGGGTTGTTCTGACAGCGACGCTGATCTTCATGGGGATCGCTGTCGCCTTTTACATGGCGACCGCTGTGCCCGAAGTTGGCGATAAAGTTGGCGATTACATGAGCGAAATGACGGTCGGTCCTGAATAAGGCGCCCGCCGAATTCGCGCCTTTATCGACGCCGTTTCACGGTTGGAATCGAGCTGCTTTGAAACCTGTACTGCGCATCGGGATGCGGAGGGTGCCCATGCGTGCGCGCCCAAAAGCGTGGCCCCCCAAGGGCGAACCATTTCGGCAGTACCCACAAAAACCCCACGATAAATCCGCCAGCATGGGCCCAATGCGCAACGCCGCCTTCGCCAGACGGGGAGGCGGCGCCGTTGAACACCTGTAGCGCGAACCATGCCCCCAACATCAGCCAAGCGGGAAGGGGGAACACCTTGAAAATGATCACGATGATGAACAGGACATCGACACGCGCCTTTGGAAACAGAAGTAAATATCCGCCCATAACCCCGGCAATCGCCCCGGACGCGCCAACCATCGGCACCGCGCTGTTGGGCGCTGCAATGATCTGTAGCAAAGCCGCGCCCACCCCCGACGCGACATAAAACACGCTAAATCCAACATGCCCAAGCTCGTCTTCCAAGTTATCGCCGAAAATCCACAAGAACAGCATATTGCCCGCCAAATGCATGAAGCCGCCGTGCAGGAACATCGAGGTGATAAAGGTGAAATACCCCTGTCCGCTGGTAATGCGCGCTGGCACCAACCCGCCCGTCATATAGACCTCGTTCAGCGCCGCATTATTGCTGAGATAGGGCAGATAAAAGAACAAAAACGCCAAAATATTCACGGCAATCAACGTGTAGGTCACATAGGGCGTGCGCTCAGAGGGGTTGTGATCGCGAATAGGGAACATGCCCTCTAGGAGCACAGGCGCAGCGCAAAGGTCAAGCGCCTAACACCTGAGGACGGTCCATTATGGCGATCTTTCGTGGCGCTTTCTTGTTTTGGCGCAAGACGTTCGATAGCTCACAAGAGATCGGATTTTCGCAAGACATGCCCTTTTCTCTCCCACGCCCATCCGCTAGGGTCGCGCCGCTGGCCCGCGTGGTGGAATGGTAGACACAGGGGACTTAAAATCCTTGAGTCTGTACGACAAAACGCATACGGAACAAGGCGTTGCAGCTATGAGACTGTTTTCAGGCCCGATATAGGCCCGAAACTGAGAATTGAAGACAACGCCAAATGCGGGCGTGATGGAATGGTAGACATACCAGACTTAAAATCTGTTGGGCGTATGCCCGTGTGGGTTCGACTCCCACCGCCCGCACCAAATTACCTCGTATTATCAGGGTGTTGTGGGAATAGCTCAGCAGCTAATTCGGAGATTTTCTGGCGCACCTCGGCGCTGAGATACTCGGCGCTAATGTTGCTTAGATAGCTAAGAGCATGCTGGTCATTGGCTTCATACTCCACGCCACGTTTAATGAATGTAAGCCGACCTTGAGATTCGTCGATAATTTGGCCCCACGTCTTGGCCTAAACTCGGATTTTTGGCTCATCAAGTTCAAGCACCAGTCCTCCGGCAAACCCGGCGCGGTTCAAACCATCGGTATCGCATCGGTTGCTGCGGCAACTATTGCCTTCATTGCAATGGACCGTAAGATCGAGCGGATTAGAGAATTTATCAATGAACGAAATGAGGCTGATCTGTCGGCCGAAGAGCAGTTAGACGAGATTAGCAACGCAAACATTTTGGATTTACTCAGGGAAAGCTTGATGAATAATCGTGATAAAAACGTGCTCAAATATTATCGGACGACAGACACTTTGTTGGTCGTCATTCTTGTGCCGCTCGCATATTTCACGGGCGCATTCCAAGCAGATGAGACGTCAATCGCAACGCTCCTTGCATTGTCGATCGGTGGCTATGTTTCCTGCATGCTCGTCGCATTTGCATTTGTCAAAATCTTTGGCGGGTGGCTACCAGAGGATGGCTAAGGTGGGGCTGTTGCAATAGTCTGACGAGCGGAAGTTGATGCCCTGTATGTCCTGGGCCGTTTAAGGGCGGCATTGGTGTGTCCGGATAGGAAACCTTTAGAAACGCAGATGGACGTCTGCGGGATAGGGCGTTCGCATCAGCGCTAGCAGCGGGAAACACAGTAATCGACAATGTAACCGGTAGAGCCGGTCCTCAATCAAAAATTGGGCGCGGTTTCCCAATCGGCCGTGCGCTCATTGTGACAGGCATCGCTTTATAGGACCACGGCCAAAGGCGCTTGGAGATGATTGAGCACCTTCTTGAAATCGCTTATTGCGATGGCCGCGCCACAGAAGCGCAATACATGGTGGTTTTTGAGGATATGGCCCCAGACCGTGCTGATCTTGAAAAATACTGGGAATTAAAGGACATAAACATGATGCGGCAGATCATTTTTTGGATTTTGCTCCTTCTCTCACGCGGACTGCTAATGAACCACGCCGGGTTTGCCACGACGTCTAGTTCGGCCAGCCCTTCAGTATTGTCTTCAACTAAAGTTTGGAAATATTCGGATGTCAAATACGCCGTGAACCAAAATCCTCTTGCTTGAATACCTGCTGGTATCTCATGGAAGCCAAAACGACCTGCTAGGCAAAGCATAAGCTTGCGATCTATTCGCTTGTTCCACTCGACGATTTCTAGTTTTGCCTCGATCACGGAACCCGCTTTTGTGGAGCGGTGGGGCGGGGAAGACGCGCTCACAGCGACCCTCACCGAAATTGAACCTTCCGCCTTCACCAAGATTTCTGCCTTGGGGATCGAGGAGCAAAGGGTGCGTGTGCGTCTCAGCTTTGATGAGGGCCAAGTGATGCCGCCCCTTGGGCACGGGTATCGCGTTTATGTGCGCGTCGTGCAATGGCACTCTGAGGATGCGCTCACTGTGCCTATTTCCGCGCTCTTTCGCGAAGGCGACACTTGGTCGGTTTTCGTAAATGAAGGGGGAATCGCCCAGCTGCGAAGCGTCGAGATCGGCCAGCGAAATACCGATATGGCCGAGGTCTTGGCTGGAATTGACGCAGGGGAAGTCGTGATCACACACCCAAGTGATCGGATTGCGGATGGGGTCATGATCGTGGATCGAAACACCCTCAATCCATGAGCGTGAGACCAAATCGCCGCATCACGGTCAGTTGGCGATGCCGCTTTCATGGGCGGTTTGCCGCGAAAACGCGCCTGAAATAATTTTATCGTATGGTTGAAATCCTGGTCGCGATGGTGTTGGCTTTGCATCAAAGCAAAACAAAAACAAAGCCTGACAGGGAAATGGGGGTCTTTTGACCGACGCTAACACCAACGACGCTTTTGTCGTATTTGACCGTGTGCAGAAAAGTTATGACGGGGAAACGCTCGTCGTCAAAGACTTGAACCTTCAAATTGGTAAGGGCGAGTTTCTCACGATGCTTGGGCCATCAGGGTCCGGCAAAACCACGTGCCTTATGATGCTCGCAGGCTTTGAAACCGCCACCCATGGCGATATTTTGCTCGGTGGCAACTCGATCAACTCCATCGCGCCGCACAAGCGCGGCATCGGAATGGTGTTCCAAAGTTACGCCTTGTTCCCGCATATGACAGTGGGTGAAAACCTGTCTTTTCCACTAGAGGTTCGTGGCTTGGGCAAGTCTGAGCGCGAGGGCAAAATCCGCCGCGCACTCGACATGGTGCAGATGGGGGATTTCATCAATCGGCGCCCTGCGCAGCTGTCGGGCGGTCAACAACAACGCATCGCGCTGGCGCGCGCTTTGGTGTTTGAGCCTGAGTTGGTTTTGATGGATGAGCCGCTTGGCGCCTTGGACAAACAGCTGCGCGAACATATGCAATTCGAAATCACCCGGCTGGCGCATGAGCTTGGGATTACAACGGTTTACGTGACCCACGACCAGACAGAAGCCCTGACAATGTCGGATCGGGTTGCGGTTTTTGAAGACGGCCGTATTCAGCAGCTTGATCCGCCGGCGATCCTTTATGAAGAACCCAAGAACAGCTTCGTGGCGCAGTTCATCGGAGAAAATAACACCCTAGAAGGGGTGATCACCGAAAAGGGGGAAGGCGATATCGTCACTGTGCGCCTTTCGGACGGCGAAATGATCAAGGCCAAGGCTGTAAACGTCAGCACAGTTGGCGAGAAAACCCGTGTCTCGATCCGTCCAGAACGTGTGGAATACAACAAAGATCGCATGGATGAGGGCGCGCATACGCTCAAAGCCGAAGTGCTGGAGTTCATCTATATGGGCGATATTTTCCGCACAAGATTGCGCGTTGCAGGGAATGAGGATTTCATTGTCAAAACCCGCAACGCCCCAGACCAAGAACGACTAAAACCTGGCCAACAAATCGAAATTGGCTGGCTACCAGATGATTGCCGCGCGCTGGACGCTTAATCCGCTGGGCAACATACCGTTGTCGGTCTCACAGCCTGTGTGGGAGCGATGAAGCAAAGAGGGCAGGGCGCGCCCGGCGCCCAACCTTGTGAACCTATCCGGGCAAAATGGGAGATTTTGATGAAACTCAAATCAATTCTTATGGCGACTGCATTGGCAGGCGTATCCTCGGTAGCCTTCGCTGAAAGCCACAGCGGCGGTGAAGTGACTGTCATGTCTTGGGGCGGTGCTTATGGCACGTCGCAAGAAGAAGCCTACAACAAGCCTTTCACGGCGGACATGGGCATCACTGTCAATATGGTGGACGCTGACAACCCGGCGACCCCAATCAAAGCTCAAGTTGAAGCTGGCAATGTCACTGTTGACGTAGCCGACGTTGAGTTCTCTGACGCTGTTCGCCTGTGTGACGAAGGCCTGCTTGAGCCAATCGACGCCTCCATGTTGCCAGCAGCGCCAGATGGCACGCCAGCAACCGAGGATTTCGTTGAGGGCGCGTTGCAAGACTGTGCTGTCGCGAACATCGTTTGGTCCACAGTCGCCGCTTACAACTCAGAGAACATCGACGGCACGCCGATGACCATCGCGGATTTCTTTGACACCGAGAAATTCCCTGGCAAACGCGGCTTGCGTAAATCGGCCAAGGCCACGCTTGAAATGGCCCTGATGGGCGATGGCGTACCTGCGAGCGAAGTCTATGCCTTGCTCGAAACAGAAGAAGGTGTGGACCGGGCATTTGCCAAACTCGACACGATCAAAGACGATATCGTGTGGTGGGAAGCCGGCGCGCAGCCTCCACAGCTTTTGGCCGATGGCGAAGTTGTGATGTCCACCGCGTATAACGGCCGGATCTTCAACGCCGCGATTGCTGAGAGCCAGCCTCTTGAGGTGATGTGGGACGGTCAGATCCTCGACTTCGATCTGTTCGTCATTCCAAAGGGCGCACCGAACCTTGAGAACGCGAAGAAGTATATCTCCTACGCGACAGATACGCAGCGTCTTGCGGATCAAGCATCTTGGATTTCCTACGGCCCTGCCCGTAAATCCTCTGGCGCGCTTGTGGGTCTGTACTCCGACGGCAAAACCGAAATGGCGCCTCACATGCCAACCGCCGAAGCCAACATGGGCAACGCGCTCGTGAACAACTTCGAGTTCTGGGTCGATATGGACGCTGAGCTGAACGAGCGTTTCAACGCTTGGCTGGCTCAATAAGAGCGGCCCTTACAAACCAGAGGCGGGCCGCGATTGGCCCGTCTTACACTTCGCGAAAGTACCCTCATGGCCGACGAGACCGGACAACCGCTCACCACCGCCGATGGCAAGCCGCTTAAACTCGCGCTTGCGCGTGCGCAAAGCGCAGCCCGGCGGCGGGCGTTCATTTTGGTTGCTCCGCTTTTGGCCTTTGTGTTGATCACCTTCGTCGCCCCAATTGGGCAAATGCTGGAGCGGTCCGTCAAAAACGAAGGTTTCACCGTCCACAAGAATATTTCGACCGGGGAAAAGACCCCGATCATGACCGAACTCGGGGCGTGGTTCGATGATAATCCGCGTGGCACTGCGCCCGATGAGGCGGCTTTTGTGGCGCTGCGGGCGGGGATTGGTCAGCTTGATGAGCTGAAAGGTGCAGGCTCCGCAGGCACGCGGATCAACTACGGGAAATCTGGGTCACGCTCCATGTTTACCAAGGCCGCGCGCCGATGGGACAAGATGGAACCGCCTTATAAAGAAGCGTTTTTGGCGCTTGATGAAGATTGGGGTGACCCTGAGTTGTGGGGGGTGATGCGCAGCGCCTCCAATACTTTCACGATAGATTTCTATCTCGCAGCGCTTGATCTGGTGCGTGATCCTGAGGGCAGAATCACCAGCGTTGACGCGAAACGACAGGTCTATGTGAAGCTCTTTGTGCGCACCTTGTTCCTGTCGGTCTTGATCACCTTTTTGGCCTTTGTGCTCGCCTATCCGGTGGCGCATTTGCTGGCAACTTTGCCGCTCAAATATTCAAATCTATTGATGATCTTTGTGCTCTTGCCGTTTTGGACTTCGCTCCTTGTACGCACGACAAGCTGGATGGTTTTGCTGCAAGGACAGGGTGTTGTAAACGATTTGCTGGTGGCGACGAATGTGGTCGCGGATGAGAACCGTTTGCAGATGATGTATAACCAAATCGGGACCGTGGTGGCGATGACGCATATTTTGCTGCCGTTCATGATTTTGCCGCTCTACTCGGTGATGCGGCCAATCAACCCATCCTATGTGCGCGCCGCGCGCAGCCTAGGGGCAACAAGCTGGACCGCCTTTCGCCGGATTTACTTCCCGCAAACCGTCCCCGGAATTGGGGCTGGAGCCTTGCTCGTCTTCATCCTTGCTGTGGGGTATTATATTACGCCCGCCCTTGTGGGGGGCGCAGATGGACAACTGATCTCAAACCTTATCGCCTTCCATATGCAAAAATCGCTCAACTGGTCGCTCGCCGCCGCCCTCGCCTCCATCCTGCTGTTCGGGGTTTTGGTGCTGTATTGGCTCTACGACCGGCTGGTGGGCATTGATAATTTGAAGTTGGGATAACAGATGGCGCTTCCTTCACATGCGACCCCGCTTGAGCGAACTTGGCACTACACCTACCTGTTTTTGTGTGGCCTGATTTTCCTGTTCCTGATTGCGCCCATTCTCGTGGTGATCCCGCTTAGTTTTAACGTGGAGCCGTATTTTACCTTCACGGAAAAGATGTTGAAGTTTGATCCGTCTGGGTATTCAATCCGTTGGTATGACTTGCTTTTGACCTTTGGCATGAATGCGCCAGATGCGCCGCGCGACTGGAGCTGGTGGCAGGATGCTTGGGCAAATGCGAAATGGATTAGCGCGGCGAAAAACTCGGTCATTGTTGGCTTCTTTTCGACGATTTTGGCGGCCTTCCTTGGCACAGTCGCCGCCCTTGGCCTGTCGCGCCCGGAAATGCCCGGAAGGCGCATCATAATGGCGATCCTAATTTCACCGATGATCGTGCCGATTATCATCGTCGCAACAGGGTTGTTTTTCTTCTATTCCTCAATCGGAATTCAAAACTGGGGCATCCCTTACTTTGGCCTTGTATTGGCGCATGCGACCTTGGGAATTCCCTTTGTGATCATCACTGTCACCGCAACGCTCGTTGGGTTTGATCATTCGCTCACCCGCGCAGCCGCAAACCTCGGGGCGGACCCTGTGACGATTTTTCGGCGCATCCAAATGCCGCTGATTTTGCCGGGGGTCATCTCTGGGGCGTTGTTTGCCTTTGTGACAAGCTTTGATGAGGTGGTCGTCGTCCTGTTTATCGGTGGCTTGGACGAGCAAACGATTCCGCGCCAAATGTGGAATGGGATCCGCGAGCAAATCAGCCCGGCCATTTTGTCAGTCGCGACGATTTTGGTGGTGATTTCGGTGCTTCTTTTGGCGACTGTGGAACTTTTGCGCCGCCGCTCCGAACGCCTTCGCGGAATTTCACCACAATAATTCGCTCAAAACCGCTGTTTTCCGGTCTGGCTCAAGGCTTTGTTAACCATTCTGGGGCATCCCAGAAAGGAAACGGTATTCCTGCCCTTGCAGCCCCCTGACGGCGGGACTAAGTTTCGTAGTCAAAGGGCAACAGCCCTCAAGTGTTAGAGGATGAGACAGGCGCTTATGAACGATCCCATTGATACATACATGAATACGCTCGTGCCCATGGTTGTTGAGCAGACCAGCCGAGGCGAACGCGCCTATGATATTTTCTCTCGGCTGCTTAAAGAGCGGATTATTTTTCTGAATGGTCCGGTGCATGACGGCATGTCTTCGCTGATTTGCGCTCAGCTTTTGTTCCTTGAAGCAGAGAACCCCAACAAAGAAATCGCTATGTATATCAACAGCCCTGGTGGCGTTGTGACCTCTGGTTTGTCGATCTATGACACGATGCAATACATCAAGCCAAAGGTGTCGACGCTGGTGATTGGCCAAGCCGCCTCGATGGGGTCGCTGTTGTTGACCGCCGGTGAAAAGGGCATGCGATTCTCGTTGCCAAATTCCCGGATCATGGTGCACCAGCCCTCGGGCGGCTACCAAGGCCAAGCGACCGACATCATGATTCACGCGCAAGAAACGCAAAAACTCAAAGATCGCCTCAATTCGATCTATGTGCGCCACACGGGCCAAAAAATGAAAGCCGTGGTTGATGCGCTTGAGCGCGACAACTTTATGAGCGCCGAAGACGCCCGTGATTGGGGCTTGATTGACGAGATTCTTGAGAGACGCGCAGGCGACGACGAAGAATAGGCGGCGTTAGGCAGGGGGTAACCCCAACGACAGATTGGCATTGCGGGGGGCAAACCCCTGCATTACCTTTATGTGAAACGATGCGACCAAACGGCCTGAATGGGCCAGACAGGAGCGGGGCAGGGGCCTCGAAGTGCGACTATGGCGAATAATTCCTCCGGTGGTGACAGCAAAAACACCCTCTATTGCTCGTTCTGCGGCAAGAGCCAGCATGAGGTGCGCAAGCTGATCGCGGGGCCGACAGTATTCATTTGTGATGAATGCGTTGAGCTGTGCATGGATATCATTCGCGAGGAAACCAAATCTTCGGGTTTGAAATCCACCGATGGCGTGCCTGCACCGCAAGAAATCTGCGGCGTTCTGGATGATTTTGTGATCGGTCAGGCCCACGCAAAGCGCGTGCTCTCCGTTGCTGTGCACAACCATTACAAACGTCTGAACCATGCGGCGAAATCAGGCGATGATATTGAGCTGGCAAAGTCCAATATCCTGCTGATTGGCCCAACGGGCTGTGGGAAAACCTTGCTGGCACAAACCTTGGCCCGCATTCTGGATGTCCCCTTCACAATGGCCGATGCGACAACGCTGACGGAAGCGGGCTATGTGGGTGAGGACGTTGAAAACATCATTCTCAAGCTGCTTCAGGCCTCAGAATATGACGTCGAGCGCGCGCAACGCGGCATCGTCTATATTGACGAGGTCGATAAGATCACGCGCAAATCCGACAACCCTTCGATCACCCGCGATGTGTCGGGCGAGGGCGTGCAACAAGCGCTCCTCAAGATTATGGAAGGCACAGTTGCCAGCGTGCCCCCCCAAGGTGGCCGCAAGCATCCACAGCAAGAATTCCTGCAAGTGGACACGACAAATATCCTGTTCATCTGCGGCGGGGCCTTTGCGGGGCTTGATAAAATCATCGCGCAACGCGGCAAAGGATCGTCCATTGGGTTTGGCGCAGAGGTCAAAGCCGAAGACAACCGTGGCGTTGGCGAATTGTTCACGGAGCTTGAACCGGAAGACCTGCTCAAATTCGGCCTTATCCCTGAATTCGTAGGCCGTTTGCCTGTGATCGCGACCCTGACAGACCTAGACGAAGATGCGCTCGTCACAATCCTGACGCAGCCCAAAAACGCTCTCGTCAAACAATACCAACGTCTGTTTGAACTGGAAGAAGCTGACCTGACATTTACCGACGATGCCCTCGCATCCATCGCCAAACGGGCGATTGAACGCAAAACAGGTGCGCGCGGTTTGCGTTCGATCATGGAAGATATTTTGCTCGACACGATGTTCGACTTGCCAGCGTTGGAAAACGTAGAAGAAGTTGTCGTCAACGAGGAGGCCGTGACGTCCGATGCGAAACCGTTGATCATTTACGGTGAGGACAAAGGCGTCAAAGAGGGCGCAAGCGCTTAACTTAAGGCTCTGAAAACGATAACAAAAGGCGCCAACTTGGCGCCTTTTTCTGTATAACTGTCGCGCTCGCCCTGTCGCGCTCGCCCTGTCGCGATGGCCCTAGCGGCTCGACACAAACTTCGCGCCGGGATTGGCCGCAGGCAAAAGATTTGCGGGAACGGCGCCGCTCGCCTCTTCACCGACAAGCACCGCTTCCAAACGCGCGGCCATGGCCGCCATTGCGGCCTCCCCTTGCGGCTGACCCGCCGGTTGCACCGCCGCCTGCATTGCCAAATCGGCAGCAATTTGTTCGCGCGTTGCGCCGGGGCGTTCAAGGCCAACCTGCGCCAACACGGCGACGATTTTCTCATTGCTCCACACATATTTCTCCATGAAGCTCGGCTCCGCTTCAACAGGCTTAGGCGCGTCTTTGGAAATCGCCACGAATTTTGCGCCGCCCGCGGCTGTCGAACTGGAGGTGCTGAACCCCGCGCCGCCCGTGAATTCGCTTAACATCGCCATCGCACCCGCGCCTCCATCGTCCATGACTGCCATTCGGCCAATGAACCCAAGCGTGCCAAGCACGACGACAAACACCAATTTACGCATCGCGAAAATCCTTCCTGACCCGGCCTTTTATGCGCCGATCCTTAACGATATTCAGGGTATGACAAGGAATCGCGCCGACAATTTGGCGGGATTTGGCAACAATGATGGTAATCACGATGACACGAAAACTCATTTCCTCCGGCTCACCATTTGAGGCCACAATCGCCTATAGTCGCGCGGTGGTTCAGGATGGCTGGGTATTTGTGTCCGGCACCACGGGCTATGATTACGACACAATGACAATGCCGGAAGACGTGGCCCAACAATGCGACAACACGTTGAACACCATCAAGAAAGCGCTCCAAGACGCCGGGGGCACGATGGCGGATGTGGTGCGCGTACGCTACATCCTACCCAATGCGGACGAGTTCGCGGCCTGCTATGACGTGCTACAAAAGCACTTTGGCGACATTCGCCCGGCTGCTACAATGATCGAGGCACGTTTACTTGACCCTGCGATGAAAATCGAAATCGAGGTCACCGCGCGCCTTCAAACGCCCTAACGGCACCCACCCGCTCAGGGTCATGGCCTCCCGCTTTGGCTCTGGACCTTTGCCCCCCTTTGGGCCATATGAAGAAGACATTTATCCGGAGGCTCACATGCGGTTTATCCTTTCGCTCCTGACCTGGTGGCACAATGAAACCATCGGCACGCGGCTGTTCACATGGCGCAAAGGCGTCAAGGTCGGTGAAGATGCCCAGGGGAACGTGTTTTACCGGACTCGTGATGATGCGCGCCGCTGGGTGTGTTTCGCGGGCGAGCCAGAAGCTTCTCGCGTCAGCCCGGAATGGCACGGTTGGTTGCACCGCACCTTCGATAACAACCCATCTGATGCGCCTCTTGCGCATAAAGACTGGGAAAAACCGCACCAAGACAACATGACAGGCACCGCCATGGCCTATGCGCCAGCAGGCTCCATCCGTCAGCCCGCGCCCGCGGATCGGCGCGACTACGAGGCTTGGCAGCCGGAGTAAGGGGGCAACGTGCGCACCCAAACCGAAATTTTCGAGAGTGTGATCGGCGCCGCGATGGTGGCCGCTGCTTTTGTGTTTTTGGTTTATGGCGCAAAAATTGTTGGCTGGCCCGGGTCACTGCCAGAAACTTTGCCGCTTCGCGCGTCATTCCTGAACGCGGAAGGGATTCGGACGGGAAGCGAGGTGCGTATTGCCGGAATTTCGGTCGGTCAGGTCGAATGGCTCGCGCTCAACCCCGTCACGTTTCAGGCCGAAGCCGAGCTGGGCATCAAAAAGGCTTTGGAGGTGCCCAATGACAGCCGCGCTCGGGTGTCGCGCGAAGGGCTTCTTGGCGCAACTTTCGTTGAAATTCTCCCCGGTCAATCCCCTGTCGCTTTGGACGCGGGGGACAATATTCGCACAAGTTCCGAAGGGCGCGGGGTTGTTGACCTGCTGCTCGACGGGTTGGGCGCATTAGAAGGACGCCGCTAATGGTACGTGTTTTTGCCCTTGTTTTTCTGGCTCTCCTTGCCGGTCCCGCCGCCGCGCAAAGCGATGAGCCGCTCGATATCGTGACCGAACCGGAAGAGGACGATGGCGAGTTGGATAACTCGCTTGATGAAAACTACGGAGATGGCGTGGGCGATATCGTCACCTCTGTGCAAGAAGGCCCCGGTGTGTCCAACGGCGTTGGCGCGGTCTTGTTGGGGCTGGATAAGGTATCGGGCGTCTCCAAGGAAATGACGCTGGCCACCGGGCAAACTGTCGCCTTGGGCTGGTTGCAAATCACCCTCGGAGAATGTCGCTACCCAAGCGCCAACCCCGCAGGCGATGCCTACGCGTATTTGGTGATCCGCGAGCACAACAAAGAAGAAACAGTGTTTGAAGGGTGGATGGTGGCCTCATCGCCCGCGCTTTCCGCGCTCGATCACGCGCGCTACGACGTCTGGGTCAAAAACTGCACAACACAATGAGCGCTTGGCAAAGGCTGCGAAATATCGGCGCCTTTGATCTGTAACGCTGGCGCAAGTTTTTCCAGATAGGCGGCCTGCGCGATTTCGACACCGCCCAATGACGCCAAATGATCAGTCAAGAACTGAGTATCAAACAGTGTAAACCCGCTAGAGGCGAGATGCGTCACCGCATAGGCCAAGGCAATTTTCGATGCGTTTTTGCGCCGTGAGAACATGCTTTCGCCAAAAAAGGCACCGCCCAAAGTGACCCCATAAACTCCACCCACAAGCGCAGGGCCGTCCCAAATTTCATAGGAATGGGCATGGCCCCGATCAAATAGAGCCTGATAGGCGGCAAAGATACTCTCGTTAATCCATGTCTCGGCGCGCGCCGCACAGCCGTCGACCACGCCTGAAAAGTCATGATCTAACGTGACCCGAAAAGGCTCTTTCAGGACCGTTTTTTTGAGCGAGCGCGACAGGTGGAACCCATCAAGTGGCAAGATGCCCCGATCGCGCGGCTCAACCCAATAGACCCGCTCATCATCGCGCCCTTCGCCCATGGGAAACACGCCGCTCGCATAGGCTTGGAGCAGCAATTCAGGCGTCAGAACATCCCCGGCGCCTGACACGGGCTATTCCATATTCGCAGCAAGCCACTTTTCAAGCCAGTGGATGTCGTAGTTGCCCGTCAGCACGTCTTCCTCCGCCAAAAGCGCGTGAAACAACGGAACGGTCGTCTCGACCCCATCGACAATCAGCTCACCAAGCGCACGGCTCAGGCGCGCCAGAGCTTCTTTGCGGTCACGCCCATGAATGATCAGTTTTCCGATCAGACTGTCGTAATAGGGAGGGATCGTGTAGCCATCATAGAGGGCGCTATCCATGCGCACGCCGAGGCCACCGGGCGCGTGATAGGCGGTGATCTTGCCGGGGCAAGGCGCGAAATTCGGCAGGCGTTCGGCATTGATACGAATTTCAATCGCTGCACCGTTAATTTCCAGATCGTCTTGCGAGAAAGAAAGCGGCATGCCCTCTGCAACCCGGATTTGTTCGCGCACCAAATCGACACCAAAAATAGCTTCCGTAACAGGGTGCTCAACCTGCAATCGGGTGTTCATTTCAATGAAGTAGAACTCGCCGTCCTCATAAAGGAATTCAACGGTCCCCGCGCCAGCATAGCCCATTTCAGCAATCGCATTTGCGCAAATCCCGCCAATACGAGCGCGCTCTTCAGGGGAGATCGAGGGGCCGGGCGCCTCTTCAAACACCTTTTGGTGACGGCGCTGAAGCGAGCAGTCGCGCTCGCCCAAATGGACGCCGCCGCCTTGACCATCCCCAAAGACCTGAACTTCGATGTGGCGCGGCTTTTGGAGGTATTTCTCCATATACACTTCGTCATTGCCAAAAGCGGCTTTGGATTCGCTGCGCGCCGTGCGAAACGCCGTTTCCAGCGCCGCCTCATTTTCCGCGACCTTCATCCCGCGCCCGCCACCACCGGCGGTGGCTTTGATGATGACAGGGTAGCCCATGTCCGCGGCGGCTTTGCGCGCGGTTTCGAGGTCGGGCACCCCGCCATCTGAGCCGGGAACAATCGGGATTCCGAGGGCTTCGGCGGTGGCTTTGGCGGTGATTTTGTCGCCCATTTGGCGGATATGTTCCGCCGTTGGCCCAATGAATTTAAGGCCGTGGTCTTCGACGATCTGCACAAAGGCCGCGTTTTCCGACAAGAACCCATAGCCCGGATGAATCGCTTGCGCACCAGTGATTTCGCAGGCCGCGATAATGGCCGGGATCGACAAATAGCTGTCGGTGCCGGGCGCAGGGCCAATACACACGCTTTCATCTGCCATGCGCACATGCATCGCATCTGCATCCGCTGTGGAATGGACTGCGACGGTGCGAATGCCCATTTCACGGGCGGCACGGATCACTCGAAGCGCAATTTCGCCGCGGTTGGCGATCAGGATCTTGTCAAACATGGGCTAAGGCTCCTTGCCCTTATTCGATGATCATAAGGGGCGCGCCGAACTCAACGGGGGCGCCGTCTTCGACCAAAATCCGTTTCACGGTGCCAGAGGTCGTCGCGTGGATTTGGTTCATGGTCTTCATGGCTTCAACGATCAACACGGTGTCGCCCTCAGAAACGGTGTCTCCGACCTTTACGAACGGTGGCTGGCCCGGTTCGGCCTGCATATAGGCGGTGCCCACCATCGGTGAGGTGATTGCGCCGGGATGGCTCGCCGGATCGTCCACCGGAGCAGCGGCGGCGGTAGGGGCGGGCGATGCGCCGGGCGCTGCGGCAGGGGCAGCCGCAACCACTGCGGGAGCGGCTTGCGCAACAACAGGCGCGCCGCGGCTCACCCGCACATTGAGCCGATCCGCCTCGGCATATTCGCGTTTGACCTCAAGTTCGGTCAAATCGTTTTCCCGAAGGAGTTCCGCCAACGCCTGAATAAAGGCCACGTCGCTTTCATGAGTATTCTGGGTCATTGCATCCTCGACCTAGTTTTGGAGCCCGTCTTGCATGCGGGGATTTTTCACATTTACACGCTTATAGGACGTAGAGGCAGGGGAGAAAAGCGCAGGTTTTCCCAAAAGGATACGGCGGATGCGAAGGTCGATGAGGAAAAGGGCGTGTAAACGCCAAAAAGGCGCTCATCATTGGCGCCTTTTCCTTTGGTATCAGTGCGTTAGGTGGCGTTCAACCTGTCCACAGGCGCGCCAGTGCTTACTCTGATGTGTGAGAAAGATCAGCGTTTTGCGCCCCAAGATTCGCGATTGCTGCACTCTGCGTAGCCGGTTCGGCCATACCATTCGCGATTGAAGTGGTGGTCTGGCCGGTCTGTGACGTGGGCGAAGAAGGCGGCTGTTTCGTGGCTTCGGCGTCTTTCACAGCCTCCACATCCTCTTGCGCTGCATCTTGGCTGGCCTTCGCCGCTTGAGCGGCCTCTGCGGCTTTGTCGCTTACAGCTTGGGCATCTCTGGTTTGAGAGCGGGCAGTTTCCATACGCGCAATGGCCTGCTTTAGGTCGTTTTGCACCTCCAAGATACTCACCTGAAAAGCAGGCGTCGGTCCGGCTGGACGATCGCCATTGCTTGCTTCGGCGCGCAGTTTCACAAGCTCGCGCGCTGTCGCTGCGTTTTGTTCTTGGTCCGGCTGCGCATGCGCATCCAGTCCCGCATTTCCGCTTCCTTGGCTCGCTTCGACTTGCGGAACGTCGACAGGTTTGCGTGCAGGTGTCTGCGCGGCAATCGCCATCTGTGAGCCCAGCGGTGCTGGTCCGATAAGTTCCATTTTAAGCTCCGATGTTCGGAACCCCCACGCGAATAATCTGCGCTCATTGTTCTGTTTCGTCCACAGAAATCGCCTGCGCTGGTTAATGGAGCTTTAAGGGGCGGGGGTAAGCGTTGCGGTGAACATCGCCGTCAAAAAGCGCCGCGCCTCCTCGATGTGCGCGTCGCCTTTTGGGGCCAAAATTCCGCGCACTTGGACGTCAAAATCTGCATAATGCTGGGTCGTGGCCCAGATCGAAAAAATGAGGTGATAGGGATCGACTTCGGCCAGTTTTCCCTCCGCGCTCCAACCGGAAATGACCTTCGCTTTCTCGTCGACAAGAGATTTCAACGGGCCGGTGATCATGTCCCCGATGCGCGGCGCCCCTTGGATAATTTCATTCGCGAAAAGGCGGCTTTCGCGGGGGAGATCGCGCGCCATATCCAGCTTGCGCATCGCATAGGCGAGCAGTTCGGCCACCGGATCGCCAGTCTCATCCAACTGCTCCAAAGGCTCAAGCCAATCCTCCATCAACTGGCTGAGCAATTCGACGTGGATCGCTTCTTTGGAGGGGAAATAGTAGAGTAAATTCGGCTTCGACAGCCCTGCCTCACGGGCGATTTGATCAAGCGTTGTGCCGCGAAACCCGAATGCCGAAAACACCTCAAGCGCGGCATCCAAAATTGTCGCCCGGTTGCGCAATTGTATGCGCGTCTGCGCCTTCGCCTCAGCCATGTGGTCCCTCCCTATGTGAGATTAGACTGCCCGTTTGAGCGGCGTCGCGCAACCTCGCTGTTGCTTTGATCCGCGCGTTTTGAGCGCTGGAAACCCCGCGATAAGCTGTCTAGTCTGGGGACGAAGGAGGGGCTGTGATGAACATGGCACTCAGGCTGGAACGGGTGGCGAAACCGTGGCGCACAGCGCCGGGTTTGCTGTTGGGTCGCGCTGTGGTTGCGGGTTCTGGCGCCCTTTTTGAGCGCGCGGCCGGCTTTGGTTCAGGGCTTGATGCGCAAGCCTTGTGGCGCGCGAAATTGTCCTCGCTGCGCGGGGTGCGATTGAGAAGCAAAACCAGCCTGACGACCCGGACAGGCAAATGCGAGAACATACTGCGGGGCATCAACGTCCCAAAGCCCCTGAATTCACCAAAACCCTTTTCGGAAAACAAGACCAGCAAAGGGCCTAAATCAGAGCTGCGCGAGTGGCTAAAGGAGATTGAAAATGACTGACCTCAAAGGGAAAACCGCTCTCGTCACAGGCTCCGTTCAAGGCATTGGGCTTGGCATCGCAATTGAGTTGGCAAAAGCTGGCGCGCGCATTGCCGTGCATGGCTTGCCCAACGATCCGGGGGCGGATGCAGCCTGCAAAACCTTGATCCAAGCCGGTGCGCCGGACGCGAAATTTTTCGGCGCTGACGTGATGAGCCCTGCGGCAATCCACGCGTTAATGGCGGAGATTGAAGCTTGGGGCGGCATTGATATTTTGGTCAATAACGCGGGTATTCAGCACGCGGCTCCGATTGCGGACATGCCGGACGCGAAATGGGATGCAATCATCGCGATTAACCTATCGTCTTGTTTCCACACGATGAAAGCAGCGCTTCCGGGGATGGCTGAACGGGGGTATGGCCGGGTCATCAACATCGCATCTGTGCACGGTATGGTTGGCTCCACCGAGAAAGCGCCCTATGTGGCGGCAAAACACGGGCTGGTGGGCATGTCCAAGGTTGTCGCGTTGGAATACGCCGATCAGGGCGATCCCACACAAGGCGGGGTGACGATCAACTGTATTGCGCCGGGGTGGACCGAAACGGCCCTTATCGAGCCGCAAATTGAAGCGCGGGCCAAGGCGGCAGGCGGCGACCGAACACAAGGCGTGGCGGATTTGCTCGCTGAAAAACAACCCTCAAAGCGCATGACCAAACCGTCCGAGCTGGGGGCGCTAGCCGTGTTTTTGTGTACGCCAGCGGCGCATAATATGACGGGCGCAACATTGCCAATGGATGGAGGCTGGACCGCGCAATAATTTCGCGAAAAGGAAGAGCGCATTGAACCAAAACCGGCCTGCGGTGCACTTACCCTCTGAAAGGATGAGGTATGGATCGCCGCGAACGCGCATTTGAAGCCTATTTGGTAAGTTTGGCCCGCAGCGGCGATCGGCGCGCGGTGGGGCAGCTTGTGGCGCTGCGCGGCCCGCGGTTGTTTTCCCACGCTGTTCGCCTCCTGCGAGAAGTTGACGGCGCGCAGGACGTGACCCAGGACGCTTGGGCCGAGATCTTAAAGGGTTTGCCGCGCCTGCGAGATGAGGCGGCTTTTTTGCCTTGGGCGCTGCGTATTGTGACGCGCCGTGTGGCGCTGGAGATCAAGCAGCGACAACGTGGGCGGACCTTGAGTGATGCTTACGCCCAAGAGGCCCCGACGACCACGCCGGAGGCCGGACCGGAGCGGGTCGATGCCGCCAAAATACGTGCAGCGATCAAGACCCTACCGCCAGAGCAAGGCGCGGCGATCGCATTGTTTTACCTAGAAGATTTGAGCGTGGCTGACGTGGCCATGGCGCTGGATGTGCCAATTGGTACGATCAAGACACGTCTCATGCATGCAAGGCGCAAACTGCGCGACCACTTAGAAGGAGAGACAAATGGACAAGCTTGATGAGTTAATTTCACAAGCCCTTTCGGCGGAGGAGCAGGAGATTTTGCGCCACCAAGATGGGTTTTTTGCGCAAAACCTCACGCAATTCAAAGGCCCGGGCGCTTGGGCCAGTTGGCTGGTGAGTGCGGCGATGGTGATTTATGTCGGATTGATGATTTGGTGCGCGATCAAGATGATCAATGCGACCGAGGTTTTGGCGGCGATCAAATGGGGCATTGGCGCTGTGGCTTCGGTGACTGTGATCGGCATGATGAAGCTGTATCTGAGCCAAGTGGGGCAGGGCGACCGCCTGATGCGCGCGCTCAAACGCGTTGAATTGCTCATCGCGCGGCGTGACGCATAAAAAGGGTGGGCGCGCCGGGAGAAGCGCGCCCACCAAAGGGTTTCCGACGGGAATGGGATGTGTCGGAAACGGGACCTCGTGTTAAATCATATGGGCCTTCGCGTGGCGGCGCGTTCTGGCCGCTTTTTGCGCGCGAAACCCGATTGCAAGGGCGGACACGATGATCCAGTGCATCTGGATCAAGGCTGAGGCCATGTTGAAGCTCTGCATCAACCCGGCCAGCACCAGAGCAGCGGCGCAGAAGTTGATCGCGAAATAACTGGTGCCATGGCTTGTGAGCTTTCCTAACGACAGCAAGGTGTAATTTGCGACGTAGAGAAGAAAGCCCCCGATGCCGAAAAATTCCAGCACCGGGAGGTCAAGTATGGTCGTAGGAAGTGACATAAATACTGTCCGTTGTTTTGGTAAGACTGCCTAAAATGCGCGTCGTGGAATTATTAAATGATCCTATAAGTCTCGTTTTATGCGTGGTGATGGATTCGGTCAATCCCGAAATGGGAAAAATCTCAATTTTTCCCACGCAGCGTCTCACAAACCGAAAAACCAACGAAAAAAGCCGGCGCGTTTGGCACCGGCTTTTGTTTAGTCCGTGAGTGTGGTGGGACTATTTGTTCATGCGGTTTTCAATCAACTCATCGACAACCGATGGATCAGCCAAAGTTGAGGTGTCTCCCAAGGCCGCGTAGTCGTTTTCAGCGATTTTGCGCAGGATGCGGCGCATGATTTTGCCCGAACGTGTTTTTGGCAGCCCGGGCGACCACTGAATCAGATCCGGCGAGGCAATCGGGCCGATTTCTGTGCGCACCCAATTGCGCAATTCAGTTTTCAGCTCGTCCGTGTACCCTTCGCCTTCCATCAAGGTCACGTAGCAATAAATGCCCTGGCCCTTGATGTCATGCGGATAGCCCACCACCGCCGCTTCGGCCACTTTCGGATGTGCCACCAGTGCGCTTTCGACTTCGGCGGTGCCCATGCGGTGCCCTGAAACATTGATCACGTCATCAACGCGCCCGGTAATCCAGTAATCGCCATCCGCATCCCGGCGGCAACCGTCCCCAGCGAAATAGTAGCCTTTATAATCGGAGAAATAGGTTTTCACGAAACGCTCGTGGTCACCATAAACTGTGCGCATTTGGCCGGGCCAGCTATCAGCGATGCACAGCACCCCCTCACAGGCCGTCTCGGAGATTTCCTCGCCGGATGTCGGCTCAAGGACAACAGGTTTGACGCCAAAAAACGGCTTCATTGCCGCGCCCGGTTTGGTCGCATGGGCGCCGGGCAGGGGGGTCATCATGTGGCCGCCGGTTTCGGTCTGCCACCAGGTATCAACGATCGGGCATTTCCCTTTGCCAACGACGTCATTGTACCAATTCCACGCCTCGGGATTGATCGGTTCCCCCACAGTGCCGAGCACTTTGAGCGTCGAGAGGTCATGCTTTTCCACCAACTCTTTGCCTTGCCCCATCAGCGCGCGGATCGCAGTCGGCGCTGTGTAGAATTGGTTGACCTTGTGCTTGGCGCAGACCTGCCAGAAGCGTCCTGCGTCTGGGTAGGTGGGCACGCCTTCAAACATGAGCGTGGTCGCCCCATTCGCAAGCGGGCCATAGACGATATAGCTGTGCCCAGTAACCCAGCCCACATCCGCCGTACACCAATACACGTCCCCATCGTGGTAATCGAACGTGGTTTCATGGGTCAGCGCCGCATACAGCAGATAGCCGCCAGTCGAGTGCACAACACCTTTGGGCGCGCCAGTCGATCCGGAGGTATAAAGGATAAACAACGGGTCTTCAGCGTTCATCGGTTCCGGGGCACAATCGGCAGAGGCCTGCGCAATTGCCGCCGCATAGGAGACATCAACGCCGTCTTTCATGGCGACATCACCGCCCGTACGCTCGACCACCAAAGTCGTGACATCGCCACAAATGTCGCGCGCCTTGTCGACGTTGGCCTTGAGGGGGGTGTTGCGTCCACCGCGCGGGGCCTCGTCCGATGTTACGATCAGCTTCGCGTCACAGCCAGAGACCCGCGCCGCCAGAGCTTCGGGAGAAAACCCAGCAAAAACAATGGAGTGGATCGCCCCGATGCGCGCACAGGCCAGCATCGCATAGGCGGCTTCTGGCACCATCGGGATATAGAGGATCACCCGGTCGCCCTTGCCAACGCCCAAGGACTTATAGACGTTTGCGAGCTTGTTCACGCGCTCAGAAAGCTCGTTATATGTGATGTTCATATCGACATTGGGATCATCCGATTCCCAGATGATCGCCGTTTGATCACCGCGCGTGGCGAGATGACGGTCGATACAATTGACCGAAACATTCAACTCGCCGTCCTCAAACCATTTGATCGACACGTTATGCGGATCGAACGAGGTATTCTTGATTTTGGTAGGCGCTTTGGACCAATCGAGCCGTTTCGCCTGTTCTTTCCAAAACCCATCCGGGTCATTCATCGACGCCGTATAAAGCTCATCGTATGTGGCAGCATTAACGCGCGCGTTTTTCACAAAGTCCGGGGACGGGGCGTAAGTTTTCTCGGTCATAATCGGCTTCCCAATAGATAGTCTCGATGCTGTTTAATGTGCCCGCCTCTGGCCCTCAACCGGGACCAAAGGCGAAGCTTAGCGCATCAAATCGCCAGGTATTCTTGGCGCAGCTCGGCATTGTCTAACACCTCTTTTGCACTCCCGTCATAAACAACTGTCCCTGTGTCAAGAATGACTGCACGGTCAGCAAGGTTGAGCGCGCGCACAGCGTTTTGTTCGACGAGAACCGTCGTGATACCCTGCTCCTTGACGATGTTGAGCGTCTTCTCGATTTCGTCAACGATGACAGGCGCAAGTCCTTCATATGGCTCGTCCAGCAACAACAATTTGATGTCGCGACACAGCGCGCGGCCAATCGCGAGCATCTGTTGCTCGCCGCCCGAAAGCGTTGTGCCCTCTTGTTTGCGCCGCTCGCCAAGGCGGGGAAACAGGTCATAAACCCGCTCAAGCGACCAGCCCACAGGTTCCGCGATCTGCGCAAGTTGCAGGTTTTCCTCAACCGTTAGCCCCTGAATGATCCGCCGATCCTCCGGCACAAGCGCCAATCCGTTTTGCGCGGCTTGATAAGAAGTCATTTTGTGCAGCGGTTTATGGTCCAGCCAGACTTCGCCATGGGTGATAGCGGGGCTACCGATTTGCGAAATCGCGCGCAACGTCGATGTTTTGCCCGCGCCGTTGCGGCCCAAAAGGGCGAGGATTTCGCCCTCGTGGATGTTGAAGCTGACACCTTGCACGATGTAGCTTTCGCCATAGTAGGCGTGAATATCCCAGCACGAGAAAAAGGCAGGGGCGGTGGCCGCGTGGTTTGCGTTTTTGTCCATTGTCATCTCCTCAGACCGTTTCGCCCAGATAGGCTTCTTTGACCTTCGGGTGGCCTTTGATGTTTTCTGGCGTGTCTTCCACAAGCGGCGTGCCTTGTGCCAAAACGGTGATCCGCTCCGCCAAGGAGAACACAACGTGCATGTCATGCTCGATGATGGCCATCGTGATGTCGCGCTTTTCCTTCAGCTCTTTGAGCAGGTCGATTGTGTTATTGGTATCGGCGCGCGCCATGCCCGCTGTTGGCTCATCGAGCAGCAGCAGTTTCGGTTCTTGCACCAGACACATCGCCATTTCCAAGCGCCGCTTATCGCCGCGTGACATCGACGCGGCGTTCATGTGCCGCTTGTCGATCATATTCACGTCGATCAGCATTTGTTCCGCCAGCTCAACAAGCTCCGCTTCGTTTTCCACGGTTTCAAAGGCGTGCATCCGAAACGCCCCATCCCGTTTGGCGAAGCAGGGGATCATCATGTTTTCCATGACGTTCAGATCGCTAAAGATCTCCGGCGTCTGAAACACCCGGCTGATGCCCATTTGATTGATCTCGTGTGGCTTGCGCCCAAGCACCGATTGGCCGTCAAACATGACAGACCCGGTATCGGGGATCAGTTTGCCCACGAAACAGTTGAGCAAGGTGGATTTACCGGCCCCATTTGGGCCGATAATGGCGTGAACGGAGTTTTCCTCAATCGAGAGGTTCACATCCGACAAGGCTTGTAGACCGCCGAAGCGTTTGCCCACACCTTTGACTTCAAGGATTCCCATAATCTGTGCTCCTTACTCGGCCACGTGGGGCGTTGGTGCGGGTTTGTGATCCGGGGTCGGCTGGTCGCCATCCCCTTTGTCCTTTTTGCTGATTTTTGCCCAGATGCGTTGTCCGCCTTCCACAAGCCCACCTGGCAGGAAGATCACGACAAGCATGAACAACAAGCCAAGCGTCAGATGCCAGCCTTCGCCGGTAAAGAAGGAGGCAAGGCCAACAACAAGGTTTTCCAGCCCATCCGGCAAAAAGCCAAACCAAGAGTGCAACACACCTTCGTTGATCTTGGAGAAAATGTTCTCGAAATACTTGATGAAACCGGCCCCCAACACTGGACCCATAAGGGTGCCTGCGCCGCCAAGGATCGTCATGAGCACCACCTCTCCAGAGGCCGTCCACTGCATCCGCTCGGCGCCCGCGAGAGGGTCCATTGAGGCCAGCAGCCCGCCCGCAAGTCCGGCATACATCCCAGAAATCACAAACGCCGCCAAAGTGTAGGGACGCGAGTTCAACCCGGTGTAGTTCAGCCGTGTTTGGTTGGTCTTGATCGCACGCAGCATCAACCCGAAGGGCGAGCGGAAAATCCGCAAGCTGAGGTAAAAGGCCAAGACCGCGATCACGGCTGTGAAGTAATAGCCGTTGTTGAGCGTGAACGTATAAGCACCGACGTCGATCTTGGTGCTATTGTTCATGATGATGCCGAAAAAGTGTGGCGAGGTCGGGGAATTCTCCCCCATCAACACCTGCGCATCATTGCCATAGACCTGAAGCCCGGTTTCCCCGTTGGTCAGCGGCGTGAGCACCGAATAAGCCAAACGATAGGACATTTCGGCAAAGGCGAGCGTCAGGATCGAGAAATAAATCCCCGAGCGGCGCAGGCTGATGTAACCGATCACCAGCGCAAACAGGGCTGACATAATGACGGCAAGGATCAGCCCCGGCACCACCGAGAAGCCCAGAAGCTTATACATCCAAACCACCGAGTAAGACCCCACACCCAGAAAGGCAGCATGGCCAAAGGAGAGGTAGCCGGTGAGGCCAAACAGGATGTTGAACCCGATAGCAAAGATGCCAAAGATGGCGAATTTCTGCATCAAGTCTGGGTAGCCAGCGTTAAACTGGGCCATCCCTGAGCCTTCGGGGAAGGGTTGCGTGAGGATCGGTGTCAGCATTGTGAGTGCGATGACAATGATCAAGAAGCGGGTATCTTTTTTGCTTAGACCGAGCATGGATTTACTCCTCCATCACGCCGGCACGGCCCAGAAGGCCCCGCGGACGGGTCAGCAGAATGACGATCGCAACGAGATAGATGATGATTTGGTCAATGCCAGGGATCACCGATTTGATCTCGTTCATCGAAGCGAAGGATTGCAGCACGCCCAGCAAGAAGCCAGCCGCCACAGCGCCGGGGAGCGACCCCATGCCGCCAACAACCACCACAACAAAGCTCAGAACCAGAAAGTCCATGCCCATGTGGTAATTCGGCGCCAAGATCGGCGTATACATAACGCCCGCGACCCCAGCCACCGCAGCCGCAATGCCGAACATGATTGTAAAGCGTTTGTCGATGTTGATGCCCATCAGGCCAACCGTTTCGCGGTCCGCCATCCCGGCGCGCACAACCATGCCAAAAGTGGTGAACTGCAAGAAGGCAAACACCGCCCCGATCACAATGGCCGCAAAGGCAAAATAGATGAGCCGCCAGTAGGGATAGATGATCACATTGGGATCAAACCCAAGCATCACCCCGAAATCCAGCGAGCCTGCAAATTGCGAAGGCGCCCCTGTTTGGATCGGATTTGCGCCGAAGTAGTGCTTGATCAACTCTTGCAAAACGATCGCCAGACCGAAGGTCACAAGGATCTGATCGGCGTGAGGGCGCGCATAAAAATGTTTGATCAAGCCGCGCTCCATCACGAACCCAACAAGGATCATGATCGGGATCGCAAACAAGATCGCCAGCGGGACAGACCAGTTGATCAACCAAGCGCCAACATCCGCGCCAAACCAACTTTCCACATAGGGCACTTTGACCATGAGCGGATTTCCGAGGAAATCTTTCTTGGTCGGATCGACCTGCTCATAGGAGATACTGAAAATGCGCTGCAAGGTCACAGCACAAAACGCACCGATCATAAACAGCGCACCATGGGCGAAGTTAACAACCCCCAGCGTGCCGAAGATCAGCGTCAAGCCAAGCGCAATCAGCGCATAGGCAGAGCCCTTGTCGAGCCCATTTAGAATTTGAAGAATTATGGCGTCCATTGTCCCCACCCGATGGCTAGTATGGGTCGTTCGGACCTCGCGAAACGGGTCCGTTGAAGGTCTGGTCGCACGCAGAATTACGTGCGACCAGGTAGAATTTTAAGTGAGTTTACGCGCCGTCGTTACAGGTGCCGAGCGAAGCTTCTGCGCCACCAAACATTGGGTGGTCAGGAGCGTACTCAACCTGCGCGCGCGGCGTGACTTCCACAACTTCCAGAGTGTCATACTCAGTTGTTGGGTTGTCAGCGCCTTTCATAACCAGCACGTCTTTGAAGCACTGGTGATCGGCACCACGGTAGGTGGTTGGACCGTTGCCCATGCCGTCAAAGTCGAAGTCCTCAAGCGCTTCGCCAACGGCACAAGGCGCAAAGGAGCCAGCCCGCGCAACAGCGTCCGCATAAAGGATCGTTTGAACGTAGCAAGTGTGCGCCGAGTTCGAAGGCGGACGGCCATATTTCTCGCCAAACGACTTCACGAAGGCCTGAGTGCCCGCATCGGTCAGCTGCCAGTTCCAGTTCATGGAGCCGTATACGCCTTTGATGTTTTCGCCAGCACCCGCCGCCATCAGCTCGGAGTAGAGCGGCACGATGATTTCGAAATTCTTGCCGTTGACTTGCTTGTCACGCAGACCAAATTGAACAGCTTGTGTGAGCGAGTTGATCATGTCTCCGCCGTAGTGGTTCAGAACCAAAACATCGGCGCCAGACTGAAGAACCGGTGTGATGTAGGACGAAAAGTCGCCAGCGCCAACGGGCGTCATCACGTTGTTCACAGTTTCCCAACCCAAGGCTTCTGTGGACGCTTGGATCGATTCCTGTTGTGTCCAACCCCATGTGTAGTCAGCTGTCAGGTGATAGGCGCGACGATCTTTGCCGTATTCTTTTTCAAGCACCGGGGCGAGTGCCGCCGCGGACATATATGCGTTGAAGAAGTGACGGAAACCGTTGGCTTTGCGGTCTTTGCCGGTTGTGTCGTTGGAGTGCGTCAGACCGGCCATAAAGGTGATGCCAGCTTCTTGGCACAGACCTTGAACAGCCACAGCGACGCCCGAGGACGAACCGCCGTTGATCATGACAACGCCGTCTTTTTCGATCATCGACTTCGCAGATGCGCGCGCGGCGTCTGATTTGGTTTGCGTGTCGCCAGTCACGAATGCAACTTTTTTGCCAAGCACGCCTGTGCCGTCCAGAGCTTTGGACGAAAACGTGTTCAGCATGCCGCCGTCGCCCATGCCGTTGAGGTGCTCAACAGCAAGTTCTTGCGCGCGCAATTCGTCGAGACCTTCGTCGGCGTAAGGGCCGGTTTGGGGCACGTTAAAGCCGAACGTCACAGTGTCGCCAGTTGGCTCGTTGGTGTAGGCGTGTGCGCTAGATGCAAAAATCGTTGGCAGCGCGAGACCGGCGCCAGTGGCGGCGCCCGTCTTCATCAAACCACGTCGGGTGATGTTGGTCTTGGACATGAAAATCCTCCCATTTGGAATTATCTGCGGCCTCCTCGCCACAGCGAACCTTTTTACAGGCTCTTGGCATTATGGGGGGCGATTAGAAAACCAATCAACAAATGCTTCTTTCCAAACAATTTTTTTGTAAACAAATCCACAAGCATGATGATATACTTGTAAAGAAATTATCGCGCAGGTGCAGAAAGCCACCGGAATCCAAGGAGAATTTCCAATGCCCACCTCCCTTCTGACGGGTAGTCGCATCCGCGAAAGGCGGATAGCGCGGGCCATGAAACAGGCGGATTTGGCGCGCAGGGTTGAGATTTCGCCTTCATACCTCAATCTCATCGAACACAACCGCCGCAGAATCGGGGGCAAATTGCTCGTCGATCTGGCGCGCATTCTGGAGGTTGAACCGGCGCAGTTATCGCAGGGCGCTGAAGGCGCGCTGGTCACCGCCTTGCGCGACGCGGCCGCGCGCAACAATACAAAAGACGACTTTGTTGACAGTGAACGCGCCGAAGATTTCGCTGGCCGTTTTCCGGGCTGGGCGGGGCTTGTCATGGCGCAAGCGCGTCGCGTTGAAGATTTGGAACGACTGGTGGAAACCTTGTCGGACAGGCTCGCCCATGATCCGCATCTTGCCGCTTCCTTGCATGAGGTGATTTCCACGGTGACAGCGATCCGTTCCACCGCGTCGATCCTGGCGGGCGGTGATGTGGACCCGGATTGGCAATCCCGGTTTCTGCGCAACATTGGCGAAGAAAGCCGGCGTTTGTCGGACAGTGCGGAGGGGCTTGTGGGCTATCTGGACGCCGGTGCAGAGGCCGAAGCCGCGCCTGTGTCCCCCGCTGACAATCTCGCAGCGTTTGTGGAGAAAGCGGGGTATCACTTTCCCACATTGGAAGGGGCGGGCGCGGGCGAAGCCGAGGTCGATGCGCTCTTGGCGGAGGTCGATGTGCTGCGCGACGCCGGGGCACGGGACATGGCGCGCGGTCTATTGACCCGATACCGGCATGACGCGCGGGCCTTGCCTCGTTCCGCATTCGAAACCTCAGCGCGCGCTGTGAACCATGATCCTGCCCGCCTTGCCGCAAGTTTTGGGGTCGGGGTGGATATGGTGCTGCGCCGGTTGGCCTCAGTCATGCCAGCCACTGAGGAGGATGATGCGTTTGACGTCGCGGCGCCGCGCGGATTGGTGATTTGTGACGGCTCCGGCACCCTCACGCTGCGCCGCCCGATTGAAGGTTTCGCGGTGCCGCGGTTCGGGGCAGCGTGCCCGCTTTGGCCCCTCTATCAAGCTCTCGCGCGCCCTGGCCAGCCCGTCCAACAAACCCTGGATATGCCCGGCCCAACGCCTCGCCGTTTTCTGTGTCAGGCCGTGTCCATGCCGCGCCCGGCGGATCGGTTCGATGCGGTGCCGGTCTATGAGGCGACCATGCTGATCTCCCCGCTTGCGGCGCCTGAGCCGGGAATGCCTTTGCTCGATGGGGAGACAGCGCTGGCGGCTGGGTCGTCATGCCGGGTGTGCCCGCGCGAGGCTTGTTCGGCGCGCCGAGAGCCGTCCATTCTTGGCGAGCAAGCCGCCTAGACACCCGTTGAAGCCCGCCCCCGCGCGCAGCGTCCAAGTCCCTAGACTTTGCATAGCTTTCCTCCGATAGTCCCATGCACGGTCCGAGGGAGGAAGGGCCGCAACCCTGGGGAGGGGAGAATGGCCAAACAGGTTTTGTTGATTGAGGACGAACCGAACATTATCGAGGCGATCAGTTTTGTCTTGAGCCGCGATGGATGGGATGTCGTGACCCATGCAAACGGCGCAACGGCGCTTGAAGCAATCTTGAAACATTTGCCCGATGCACTCGTCTTGGACGTCATGTTGCCGGGAAAATCCGGCTATGAAATCTTGAAGGAATTGCGCGCAGATGAGCGGCTTTCGGCCTTGCCTGTGTTGATGCTGACAGCGCGCGGACAACAAAAAGACCGCGATATAGCAGATCGACTTGGCGCGACGCGCTTCATGACAAAGCCCTTCTCAAACGCAGACGTCTTAGCGGCGCTGCACGAAATCACGGCGCTTGAGTGAGGCGAAGATGGCACAGCCCCGCACCCCTGTTTTTCTCGCGCGTGAAACCTATCGACGCCGGCGGCTGATTGATGCGGTGCGGGTGTTGCCTGTGCTCGGTGCCCTGTTTTTCTTGGTGCCGCTTTTGGGCGCTGACAGTGATGCGCGCTCCACGGCCCTTGGAGGAATTTACATCTTTGTGGCCTGGGCCGTGTTGATCCTTGGTACGGGGCTGATCGTGCGCGGACTTGCGCGCGCGCCTTCTGGGGTTGGCTCGGACCCGCTGGAGGCTGGCGCAAGTGCTGTGCCCCATGACGAGGACAATGGCGCGTGAGTTTCAACCTGCTCATTGTCATTAGCCTCACCTATGTCGCCTTTTTGTTTGCTGTCGCCTGGTGGGCGGACAAACGCGCGCGCGAGGGGCGGGGCGGCTGGCTGCGCGCCCCTATTATCTACACCTTATCCCTATCGATTTACTGCACCGCCTGGACCTTTTACGGCGCTGTGGGCTATGCGGCGCGCTCTGGGCTGGAGTTCGTGACGATCTACCTTGGGCCTACAATCGTCATGGCAGGATGGTGGTGGGTGCTGCGCAAACTTGTGCGTATCGGCAAGGCGCAGCGGATCACTTCGGTCGCGGACCTTATCTCCTCACGTTATGGCAAATCGAACCTGCTTGGGGTCATCGTGACCTTAATGGCCGTCATTGGAACGACGCCCTACATAGCCTTGCAACTTCAATCGGTTGTTTTGTCCTTGGGGGTGTTTTCTGGCGAAGATGAAGGCGCGGGCACCACCGCCTTTTGGATCGCAATCGGTTTGGCGCTGTTCACCGTGTTGTTTGGTACCCGTAATCTCGATGTGAATGAACGGCACCATGGGGTTGTCACCGCCATCGCGGTTGAGGCGATTGTGAAGCTCGTGGCCCTTCTTGCGGTGGGGGTGTTTGTGGTTTGGGGCGTTGCGGGCGGGCCGGTGGAAATCGCGCGCAGTATTGATGCCTCACCGATTGCCAGCTGGCAGATGAACGGCGGGCGCTGGGCGACGATGATCTTCCTTTCGGCGGCTGCTTTCCTGACCTTGCCGCGCATGTTTCAGGTCTTGGTTGTTGAAAATGTCGATGAGAATCAGCTCGCCACCGCCAGTTGGGCCTTCCCGCTCTACATGCTCCTCATGAGCCTTTTCGTGATTCCAATTGCGGTTGTCGGCCTGTCCGTGCTGCCAGAGGGGGCAAACCCGGACCTTTTCGTGCTCACTGTGCCTTTGTTCTATGACCAAGCCGGGTTGGCCACGCTCACCTTTCTTGGCGGGTTTTCCTCCGCTACCTCAATGGTGATCGTCGCGGCGATTGCACTTTCGACTATGGTGTCCAATCACATCGTCATGCCGCTTTGGCTCTCGACCCGAAAGACCGGCGCGTCCATGTCGGGCGATGTGCGCAATGTTGTGATGATCGCGCGCCGGGCGTCGATCGCGGGCGTTTTGGCGCTTGGCTACCTTTACTATCATTTTTCGGGCGGGGGGGCGGCGCTGGCGGCGATTGGATTGATTTCATTTGCGGGGGTGGCGCAGGTGATTCCGGCCATGATCGGCGGTTTGTTCTGGCGCGGGGCCACGCGGATTGGCGCGGCGGCGGGGCTGATCGTCGGGTTCTCGATATGGGCCTACGCGCTGTTTTTGCCGTCATTCGGGGCGGATGTGATGTCGCCAAGTTTGATGAACAACGGCCCGTTCGGGCTTGACTGGCTGCGCCCACAAGCCTTCTTTGGCATCACTGGAATGGACCCGGTAGTGCACGCGATGTTTTGGTCTATGGTGTTGAACGCGCTTGTTTTTGTAGGAGCATCCTTGCTGTCATTCCCCACTCCGCTGGAGCGGCTTCAGGGCGCGCAATTTGTCAATGTGTTTGAGCATTCCAGCACCGCGCAAGGCTGGGTGCGCAGCGGTGTGGAAACCGAGGATCTGCTCATTATGGCGCAGCGCATCATGGGCGCGCGCCAAGCTCAGGCCTTGTTTCAAACCGAAGCTGCGCATCAGGGGAAAGAGGGCTTTTTGCCCGAACCAACGCCCGAATTCTTGCGCCTGTTGGAGCGCGAATTGTCGGGGTCCGTGGGGGCCGCAACGGCGCATGCCATGGTCGCACAAATTGTCGGTGGCGCCTCTGTGTCGGTTGAGGATTTGATGGCGGTTGCCGATGAGGCGCAGCAAATCTTGGAGTATTCAAGCCAGTTGGAAGCCAAGTCAGAGGAGTTGACGCGCACCGCCCGTCAACTGTCCGCCGCGAACGACAAACTGACCCAACTGTCGATCCAGAAAGACGCGTTTTTGAGCCAGATCAGCCATGAATTGCGCACGCCCATGACCTCGATCCGGTCGTTTTCCGAGATCCTTCGATCCGGTGATATGAGCGCCGCGGAAACCGCAAAATATTCCGGCATCATCCAAGACGAAACCATCCGACTCACCCGGCTCTTGGATGACCTTCTCGATCTTTCGGTCCTGGAAGCGGGGCGTGTTTCCCTTAATTTTCAGACGGATAACCTTGCGCATATCTTGGATCGGGCCGTTGCCTCCGGGGCGCTTGGGCTTGATGGAAAAACCTTGGAAGTTCAGCGCGATCGAGCGCGCGAAGACATTGACATCGAGACCGACACGGACCGATTGGCGCAGGTTTTCATTAACCTTATCGCGAATGCCCGAAAATACTGCGCGGCTGATCAACCCCTCTTGACCATCAAGTCGCGGCGCGAAAAAGGTATGTTGGTCGTCGATTTTATAGACAATGGACCGGGAATTCCTGAAGAAAGTCAGGGCGTTATCTTTGAGAAATTCTCTCGGCTTTCGGATCAGCAACGCGCCGGTGGGGCTGGGCTTGGATTGGCAATTTGCCGCGAAATTATGGACAAATTGGGCGGAGCAGTCGCCTATTTGCCGGGGCAGGGTGGTGCAGCGTTTCGGGTGTCTTTGCCTCTGTAAGTCCTTCGGATTTGGGGCATTTTTCCCGTTAACTTAAATCATTTGTAAACCTAGTTCTGCGACATCTTGGGGGAATTGAGAGCCCGGGAACGCAAAAGGACATGAGTGACAACGATCAGCTGAGCGCAATGAAGCGCAAGGCCGGGGCGGAGCGCCCCCCGCCTGAAATCGGTGCTTTGACGCCGGGAAAAGCGTTGCGCGCAGCGATGATGTCTTCTTGCGAGGAGATCGCAGGGCTTGTCACCCACCCCGGAACGGTTTCTGAGGGGCGCACAACTGTCGAGACTTTTTGCGAGGATTTTCAAGAAGGGACATTGATCGCCTTGCTGGAAGGGCCGAACGGGCGATACGGCATAATCTTGCTGGATGCGCAGGTCTTGGGCGCGTTGATTGAGGTGCAGACAACCGGTCGCGTGTCGCAAAAGCCCGCCGAAGGCCGCGCGCCAACGCGCACTGATGCGATAATGTGCGCTGATGTGATTGACGCGCTTCTTGAGGGGTTTGAGGGGCGCGCAGCGGAGGCCGAGCTGCCCATTGCCCCCGCACTCACGGGCTATCGATACGCGCTGGCCCTTTCTGAAGTGCGCGCGATCCCGATGACCTTGGAAGATATCCCATACCGTTTGTTCACCATGCCGGTCGATTTGGCGCAGGGTGCAAAGCAGGGGCAAGTACAGCTATTGTTGCCGTTCGATTTGCCCGGCCACGGGCCGCGCGACCCAAGCGAAATCGCTGCCTTTACGGAGCATCTTTCCGAGGTCGTGATGGATACAGAAGCCCATTTGACGGGAACGCTATTGCGCCTTGAAATGCCCCTGTCAGAGGCCATGGCTTTGGAGGTTGGCGCGCTGATCCCCGTGTCGATTGAGGCGCTACGCATGGTCGCAATCGAGGATGTTTCCGGGCGCATCATCGGCCATGGGCGACTAGGGCAGGTCGACGGGAAACGCGCGCTCTGTTTGACCGAAGGCCAGCCTGATGATGAAAATGGTGCGGAGCTTGGCGGCTTTGGCAAAGGCGCGCCGCCGCGACCAGAGGCCGCGCCTGCAACAGGCATGGCGCTTCCCGGCACCGCCGATGCGCTCGTTGATCTGGAAGGGCTTGGCGACATGGGCGATATGGGCGATATGGGCGGGCTTGATGCGCCAGAGGCCGCCCCCATGGACCTGGGCGGGCTTGGAGATTTGGGTGAAATGGGCAGTGATGCGCCTGATCTTGGCGGTCTGGGGGACTTGGGAAGCATCGGTGATTTAGGAGAACTGGGCGGAGAGTTAGGCGGTGATATTGGTGGCGATCTCCCAGATTTAGGGAGCCTTGGCGGGCTGGGCGATATGGAAAGCCTCGACGACTTACCCGAAACCATAGAATAAGCTTTGGCGTGATTGACCTCGATCAAAGCGCGACTTTGCCCAAGCGCGCAGAGTGGATGCGCAACGGAGGAGCGACGCGCATGATCGACACAGCCAAATATAGCAAGATACTCAACGCCCGCTTGGTCGAGCTGGGAGAGCGGCTGCATGAGATTGACGACGAGTTAGACAGCCATCAGTCCAAGGATTGGGAGGACTTGGCAGTCGAACGCGAAGCCGATGAAACGCTGGAACGGCTTGGCGCCTCAGGCCAGGCAGAGATTGCACAAATCAACGCGGCGCTCACCCGCCTGCGCGAAGGCGAGTTTGGCTTTTGCGTGAACTGAGGCACGGAGATTTCGGCGCCGCGCCTTGATCTGATCCCGCAAACCCCATTTTGCCAGAGCTGCGCCGCGCAAAAAGTGTGACCCAAAACAAAACAATGCAAAGGGACAGCCCAATAGGAGGACGCGCCATGACGCAAGATGATCTCGTGACGAAAGCCATCAAAACCGCCGCCGATATGGGGCAAAGTGGCATTCACCGCGCCACGCGCGAGGCTGAGCTGCGCTCATTGATGGCGCAGATTCGTGCCCAAAACCTCGACATTCCCAAAGCGTTGTTACAGGCCGAAGCAAATTTGCCAGACCTTCAAGACGGTGACGAGGATATCTGGAATAACATGCCAGTCTAAACCAGTGAGACTCGCGCAATCAGACATTGCACTGCCCTGACAATGCCGGATAGTATATGCCAATATTTTCAGGCGGAAAAACGGTGAACGAGCCGAAGGATTGGGCGCATGGGCGAGGTTGTACGGTGGGAGCAGCGGGAAAGCGTTGCAATTCTTACGGTCGAAAACCCTCCTGTAAATGCCCTCGTTCAACCTGTGCGACGCGCACTGTTTGAGCTGGTCGAACGGGCCGAAGCCGATCAATCGGTGGGCGCGATTTTGATCCAAGCGGAAGGGCGCACCTTCCCAGCAGGCGCGGATGTGCGCGAATTCACCCTCGAAACAGCGCAGCCAACCCTCGCGGAGCTTTGTGATCGGGTTGAGGCGAGCCGCAAACCGGTGATCGCCGCTATCCAAGGCACCGCCCTTGGTGGCGGGTTCGAGTTGGCCTTGGCATGCCACTACCGCATCGCCCTGCGCGGCGCCCAGTTTGGGTTTCCTGAAGTGACCCTTGGTCTTGTGCCCACGGCAGGTGGCACCCAGCGATTGCCCCGCATCACGGGCGCGCGCGCGGCCTTGGATATTTTGCTCACAGGTCGCCCTGTTTCTGCGGAAACCGGTGAAAAAATCGGCCTCGTGGACCGCGTGATTGAGCGAAACCTCGATCGCGCAGGGTTCGGCTCTGCCCGCAATATGGCGCAAAACCAAACAGAGACCCGCCCAAGTCAAAAGCGCGAAGAAGGCCTGTCAGACCCGGCGCGCTTTCTTGAAAGCGTGGCGGCGCGGCGCAAACAGATGCAAGGCGATGCACGCGATGTTGTCTCGCGGGTCATTGATCTGGTCGAAGCGGCGCTTTTGTTGCCCTTCGAGGCCGGGCGCGGGATGGAACGTGTGGCCTATGAGGACTTGATCGGCAGTGATCAAGCGCAAGGCCTGCGCCACGCCTTTTTGGCGGAACGGCGCGCCGGACGACATCCCTCTTTCGCCAGTGTTCGCACTTATCCTATTGAAACCCTTGGCGTTATTTGTGCCGCGCCCCTTGGCCGCGACATTGCGCTAGGTGCCTTGGCTGCGGGGATGAATGTTGTCTTGGCGGATGAAAACCAAACAGCGATCGCGCGCGCACGTCGTCGGATGGAAACCAGTTTGGACAAGGCCGTTGAGGCCGGGCGTCTTGGCGCGAATGAGCGCGATGAGCAATTGCGCCGCCTATCGATCTCTGGCGAACTCGACGCCTTGACGGAAGCGAATTTTATCATCGAAGCGCTGCCTGAAGATCTGCCGCGCAAGCAAATGACTCTGGCGAAACTCGACAAAATTCTGGACCAAGACGTCATCGTGGCAAGCTGTTCTGCGGATGTCGATTTAGCGGCTCTGTCGCAAAGCTCTGGCCGGCCGGAGCAAATGCTGGCCATGCATTTTATAGCGCCTGCGGATCGGATGCGCATGGTCGAAATCGCACCGCTTAAGGCGACACGACCTGAAGTCACAAGCACTGCCATCGCGCTGGCGCGGCGGCTGCGAAAAACCCCAATCCTGAGCGGGGCTTATGAAGGGTTGATCGTCAACACCCTGACCGAAGCCTATCATACGGCTGCTGATTTCTTGCTCGAAGACGGCGCCAGCCCCGCGCAGGTTGATGCTGCCATGCGCAATTTCGGCATGCCGATTGGCCCGTTTCAGGCGCGGGATTTGATCGGTCTCGATCTTGCGTGGTTGCAGCGCAAAGCCCGTTCAGAAAGCCGGGATCCCGCCCATCGTTATTCGACTGTGGCCGACCGGCTTTGCGAAGCCGGATGGTTCGGGCGCAAAGCAGGGCAGGGGTACTATCGGTACGCCGAGGGTGAAAAAGGCGGACGCGCCGCGCCCGAAACTTTGGCCTTGTTGCGCGATATTCGAAGCGAAGCCGGGATCACGGCGCGCGATTTTTCCGAAGCTGAAATTCAAACGCGTTGCCTCTTGGCGATGGCGAATGCTGGCGCATATCTTGTGGAAGTCGGTGAGGCGCAGCGCCCCTCCGATGTGGACGCGGCGGCGCTTTTGGGAATGGGATTCGCGCGCTACCGGGGCGGGCCTATGATGGCCGCAGACATGCGCGGACTATTGAACACGCGCAACGCGCTCATCACCTACGCTGACGAGAGCGCCCCAGAATTCTGGACCCCCGCGCCCTTGTTCATGGAGCTTATCAAAAACGGCAAGACCTTCGATGATCTAAACGAGGATTGACAGCTCTATCCCGCCAAAATCACGCCCACGATCACCATGACCAACCCGAAGGCGGACAACATCAACGCCCCCATGTTGAGCACCATCGCTTTTTGGACAGCGTCCTTGAGAGCCTCATCCGAAAGCCCAGCACGTTTCGCCTTCACAACACGCAAAGCGCTCATGAGCAATCCAATGAGGCCAATGATCGACAGCACTGCGCCAACAATTATGAGCCATTCCATACATCTCTCCTTTTCGAAAAACGCCTAAGGTCTTGAAGCGCCGCCCGCAAGCGAATAGCAAGGCACGACACAGCCCGAAGGACATGACGTGGACATGATTGAAGACGACAATTCCAAGCCCAGCAGCTACCGCGTGACCGCCGATGAGCTGCGCCAATTCATCGAGCGTTTTGAACGCCTTGAGATGGAGAAAAAGGACATCGCTGAGCAGCAAAAAGAAGTGATGGCCGAAGCAAAATCCCGTGGTTACGACACCAAGGTCATGCGCAAGGTCATCATGCTGCGCAAACGCGACGCCGATGACATCGCCGAAGAAGAAGCGGTCTTGGAAATGTATAAAGAAGCGCTCGGCATGTAAGCCCAGCCTAAACACGCTCTACACAAATGCCCGAACCGCCTTGGTCTCGGGCGTTTCGCCCCCTTCTTTGGTTCACAAATACCTCGGGGGTGCGGGGGCTGGCCCCCGCGACGCTTTGTTTTGCCGAAATCGTTAGGCCGTGATCAAAGTGACGCCCGGAATGCGCGCAATTTCAAGCATGTCGTCATCATAACTTTCCGACAGCGCCTCAACCAAAGTCTCGGTCCAGCCGGGCAGGTCGATTTCGTCCTCAACCTCATCATCAATCGCGTATTTATCAAGGAACGCCGTCAGCACCCGTCGCCGCTGGATTTCGTTGACAGGTGGATGCTCGGCAAGATAGGCGCGCAGCCGTTTCATGCCTTCTCGTTTCATGATCTGGCTCAACACGTCAAACCCGCCCATGAACTGCACCCGCGCCTCAACGCCAGCCACCTCATGCAACACCTCAGGCCATGTGAGCGGCGTATCCTCGTTGCACCAAACCGTTATCGGCGTGTCAGGAACCGCCTCGCGAATGTCCTTGATCACATCGGACCACAAGAGTCCCTCAGGGTTGAATTTCTGCATGAATTCACCGCTATCGAGACTTGGATTGGCCTCAAAAATCGCAGGAATGAAAGTAGCAGGATCGCGCACTGCCATGAAGAACTCAATTTCATAGTCCGGAAACAGGTTGCGCAGGCGGAGCGCCTTTTCGCCCGCTGTTGGGTACAACATCCCGTCCTCAAGCACGCGTGGCGGGCCACAAAGGAAGCTCTCGTAAGACATCACGAGACGGTCCGTTTCGACCCCGTCCATAATTTGTTCCAGCACAACATCCTGTGCCTCAGCGCTGGCGCGCCCGCCCGCGAGTTTGATCATCACATCGCGCAACAATCCGCGATATCTGGATGGCCCCGGCACGAGCACCCCCTCATCCGACAAGACCTGACTGTTTTTCAGCAGGGATTTGACGAGGAGGTCACCGTCCGTGCAATGCGCGCCGATGTGTAATGAAATATGCATAGGGGTTCAAAATCCTCTCGAACTCTTTTGATAATATAGCGGGGTTTCTGGACAGTTAAACCGCTTTCGGGATATGAGCGGATTGCGATGACTGACGAAAACACTCAACTACTCAACGATCCCTCAACGTCACGCGCAACGGCGCGGCGCGCGAGAGCTGTGAACATCTGGACCCTAGGTGCCTTTTTGATTGGGGCCTCGGTGATTTTGCCGATTCTCGCTGTTGTGTGGATGGCCCTCAATCCAGTCGAAAATGTCTGGCCCCATTTGGTGCGCACGGTGCTTGGCGGCTATGTCAAGAACACAGCAATTTTGGCGCTCTGCGTGGCGGGGCTGGCGGCGATTGTGGGCACCGGCGCCGCTTGGCTGATCGCGATGTACCGGTTTCCTGGCAGCCGTTGGCTTGAGTGGCTTTTGCTCTTTCCCCTCGCCATTCCGGCCTATGTCGGGGCCTATGCTCTTGTTGATTTTTTGGAATACGCAGGGCCAGTGCAGGTCACTCTGCGCGAGGTCTTCGGTTGGGAAAATGCCCGCGCGTATTGGTTCCCTGAAATTCGTTCGCGTTGGGCGGCGGTTGTGGTCTTGGCCGCCGCGCTCAACCCATATGTCTACCTCTTGGCGCGCACAGCCTTTCGCGAGCAATCGGGCGGTATTTACGAAGTGGCACGCGCTCTTGGCGCTGGCCCATTTGCCCGATTTTGGCGCGTAGGCCTGCCGCTGGCACGCCCGGCGATTGCAGCGGGCAGCGCGATTGTGATGATGGAAACCGTTTCCGACTTTGGCGTTGTGGAATTCTTCGCTGTGCAAACTTTGACCACGGGCATTTTCACCACCTGGCTCGAAATGGGCAATGCGGGAGGTGCCGCACAGATTGCGGTCCTGATCTTGATGATCGTCCTCGTATTGCTAGGGATTGAGAAGTCCAGCCGGTCGAAGTCGCGCTTTTATCAGCTGTCGCGCCACCATCGTCCGGTAGAGCCGATTACGCTTGTAGGGTATGGCCGTTGGCTCGCAACATTCGTCTGCGCGGTCCCTTTTTTGATTGGTTTCGCCCTGCCTGTTGGAGTGATGGGCTGGCACGCCGCAGCGAATGCGGATGGCTGGCTTTCGCCGGGGCTGTTGCGCGCTTTGTGGCACACCGTTTTCGTCGGGGGATCGGCCGCAGTGCTGACGGTCACGGCGGCGCTGTTCTTGGTGTACGGCCTGCGCATGAGCGCCTCGACAGCCCCCCGCCGCCTCCTGCCGTTGACCACAATTGGCTACGCGGCACCGGGCGCGGTTTTAGGGGTGGGCATTCTCACGCCGCTCGCCTTTCTGGACAATCGCTTGGCCGATGGGATCTTGGCGGTGACGGGTTTTGACCCCGGGCTGATGCTCACAGGAACGGCGTTTGCCGTGATATACGCCTACGGGGTTCGGTTTTTTGCGATCGCGCAAAACGCCGCCGATGCGGCCATGGAGCGCGTGCCACCCTCATTGCCCATGGCGGCGCGTTCACTTGGGCGCACGCGGGCAGGTGCGCTGCGCGAGGTCTATGTGCCCCTGATCAAAGGCTCCGTGGGAACAGCGCTTTTGCTCGTGTTTGTGGACTGCGTGAAAGAACTGCCAGCCACCTTGCTCTTGCGCCCATTCAATTACAACACGCTCTCCACAAGGGTCTATGAAAAGGCCTCGCTCGAACAAATCGGCGAGGCCTCTCCGGCGGCATTGTTGGTGATTTTGGTGGGGCTTGCAGCGGTTGCTCTCATGGCCCGCGCAAGCCGCTAAAGGCGCCCAGCTTGAAGCCGGGCGCCTTAAGGGTTTAAGCGTGGATCGCTTTTAGCGCGGCTTGGATGCTTACCGTGCCCATCAGCGCGCCGTCCTTCGCAGTGACGCCAATGGTCTGGTTTGGCGCGGCGGCGATGGGTTCCAGCGCGTCCTCAAGCACCGTGGAGTAGGGCAGGGTCGGCCCGTCATAGGCCGCGCCCGCATTTTCGGCGAGCGCGCGCAGGCGCACCACCTTGGCGCGGTTGATCGAACGCATAAAGTCGCGCACGTAATCATCCGCAGGTTTGAGCACAATCTCCTGCGCATCGCCCTGCTGCACCATCGCCCCATCGCGCAAAATGGCGATATTGTCGCCAAGGCGCAGCGCCTCATCGAGGTCATGGGTGATGAAGATGATGGTTTTGTGCAGCTCCTCTTGCAGCTCCAAAAGGATCGACTGCATGTCAAAACGGATCAGCGGATCGAGCGCCGAAAAGGCTTCATCCATCAGCAGAATATCGGCATCCGTCGCAAGCCCACGCGCAAGGCCCACACGCTGTTGCATCCCGCCTGACAATTGACCGGGGTAGTGGCTTTCAAACCCAGAAAGGCCAACGCGATCAATCCAATGCTGGGACCGTTTTGCCGCCTCATCTTCGGCCACGCCCTGAATGCCAAGCCCATACGCGACATTCTCGGCCACCGTCCGGTGCGGCAAAAGCGCGAACTTTTGAAACACCATCGACATCTTGAAACGCCGCAAATCGCGCAGCTGCGTGGCGTCCATTTTCAACACGTCTTCCCCGTCCACCAAAATCTCACCCGCCGTGGGTTCGATCAAACGGTTGAAGTGGCGAATGAGCGTTGATTTGCCAGACCCAGACAGCCCCATAACCACCTGAATGCCCTGCGCCGGAATATCCAGCGACACATCATGCACCCCGATCACATGGTTATGCTTGTCCAAGAGTTCCTCCTTGGACATGCCGTCTTGCACCAAGGGCAAGACCTTTTCCGGCGTGTCACCGAAGATTTTATAAAGGTTCTTAACCTGTACCTTAGGATCACTCATGGCCCTGGCTCCGATAGGCTTGGAGGCGTTTGCCGTAGGTTTGGCTCACGCGGTCAAAGATAATGGCGAGGGCAACGATGGCGAGACCATTCATAAGGCCAAGCGCCAGATATTGGTTGGAGATCGCGCGCAGTACCGGCACGCCAAGCCCCTTCACGCCAATCATCGATGCAATAACAACCATCGAAAGCGCCATCATGATTGTCTGGTTCACACCGGCAAAAATATTGGGCAGTGCGAGGGGAATTTGCACCCGAAGCAGCTTTTCGCGCGGGCTTGCCCCAAAGGCATCCGCCGCTTCCAGCACTTCCCGGTCCACTAGCCGAATGCCAAGGTTGGTGAGGCGCACAATAGGCGGCACCGCGTAGATGCAAACGGCAATCAAGCCCGGCACCTTGCCAATGCCCAAGAGCATCACAACAGGGATCAAATAAACGAAAGAGGGGATCGTCTGCATCACGTCCAAAATCGGTGTGATGATGGACTGCATCCGATCAGAACGCGACATCAAAATCCCGATCGGAATCCCAATGGCGATACACAAAAGCGTGGCGACCGAAATGATCGCAAGCGTCGCCATCGTGTCCTCCCACATGCCGAAAATGCCAATGACGATGAAGGCAACAACCGCACCCAACGACAGTTTCCAGCTGCGCGACCCGACCCAAGCCAGCGCCGCAACAATGATCAAGATGATCGGCCAAGGGGCTGCGATCAGCAGCTTTTCAAACCACACCATGAATTTCAAAAGCGGGTGGAAAAATGTCTCAAGCGCCTCGCCGTAGCTGCGCGAAAAGTCTCGAAAGGCCCCGTCAACTGCCTTTTTCATATCACTCAAATCGCGGCGTCCCAATTCTGGGAATTGCGTTAGAAATTCCCCAGCGCGCGCGCCAAATGATGGCGTTTCTTCGTCCATGTTCCCTTATCTCCCCTGTTGGCCATTGACTGGTCCAGATACGAAAACGGGGGGCATCAAGGCCCCCCGCTTCATTTTGTCATGTCCGATTAGAGTGCGGATTTGATTTTTGCAGCCGCGTCTTCGCTGACCCAATCCATCCAAACATCGGAGTGTGTTTCGAGGAAGTGATAGGCCGCGTCTTCGCCGCCAGCTTGCTCATCTGTCATGTAAACAAGCATTTCATTCATCACTTCGCCGGGGAACACCCGCTTGGTCAGATACTCAACCGCAATGCCGCCTTCTTTCATCAAACGATCCGTAATGACGGAGTTCACAGCAGATTCAGTATAGGACGATGGTTTCGGGTCCGCGCAGTCCTGTTCGGCTTTCACGATGCAACCATCCCAGTTTTCTGCGCCTGCCCATTCGGTTTCCCACTCAAGCAATTTAAGCCCGTATTTGCCAATCACAGCTGTGGGCGCCCAGTAGTAGCCGAACCAATATTCGCCGCGTTCCACGGCTTTAGCGATCGAGCCGTCAAGTCCGGCCGCCGAGCCTGGATCAACAAGGGTCCATCCCTTGTCTTCCATCTCAAACGCACGGAACAAATTCGCGTTTGTCAGCTGACAGCCCCAACCCGCCGGGCAGCCAAGGAAAGCGCCTTTGCTTTCGTCTTCCACGTAGGGGAAGAATTCCGGGTGCTCGATAAGTTTTTCAACGGAATCGATTTCAGGGTGGTCAGCGGCGAATTTCGGGTCAACCCACCAGCCTTCGCCAAGGTCAGTGATCGGACCGCCATTGATGGAGTGCAAACGACCTTCGCCCATGGCAGCTTCCAGCGGCTCGCGCACAGCATTGATCCAAAGCTCGCCCGCAACATCAGGCTCGCCTTTTTCGTTCATCGAGGCAAAAGTTGTCGTGGTCGCGCCCGGAATCAGCTCAACCTCGCAACCGAGACCAGCCTCCAGGATAATTTTATCAACGTTGGCCATCAACTCAGCCGAAGCCCAGTTCATTTCCGCCATCGTCAGTGTCCCGCAATCGTCAGCAAAAGCTGCGCCGGCAAAGGTCGACAGGCTGAGCGTGGCAACAGCGCCAAGTTTTTTCATGTTCATTTGGGTGGTTCCCTTAAGATCTATTTGGTTCTCCCCGGCTGCGGATCTTTGGGTTCACAACCGACCACCGCCCAGAAGTGAGCGATTTCCCACGGTCAAAAAGCGACATCGACCGGGGCTTGTGTCGCAAACAGAACATAGGGAGATAAGAATGTAAACCGAAACCCCAAAAACGCCTCTTGATCCCCCCGCCCGAACCCCCTAAAAGCGCCCGCAGTGCCCCTATAGCTCAGCTGGTAGAGCAACTGATTTGTAATCAGTAGGTCCGCGGTTCGAGTCCGTGTGGGGGCACCATTTTTCACAACAAAAACAATACGTTGATCCGATTTCTGCTGCGGATGTGACTCGACGTCTGCGCCAAGAACAGTATAAATACAGTATTTGGCCGAAAATCGATCCCAAACTAGCAATCGACCGCGCTTTGAAAAGCGGAAATCGGTGGACGATCTGGTGTTGGATGTGGTTATATAACGCAAGATATGGGGTTTGCAGATGGTTCGGAAGACTAAACGAAAGCTACCCGACCCGGCGCAGATCGACGAGGCGGAGAAGCAAATTAGAGAATATTCGCGCACCGTGAAGTTCACGGTCGTTGAGTACTCCTTTGAATTCATTGTGCAAAAGCTCAATGCTGAACGCTATTACGTCCCTGATTATCAGCGTAATTTGATTTGGAAACCCAAAGAACAGTCAAAGTTCATTGAGTCTGTATTGATGGGGCTGCCGATCCCATTTGTGTTCTTTTGGCAAGACGATGATGGGCGGATGGAGATCGTTGATGGTTCTCAGCGTATCAGAACCATACGTGACTTCATGGCCGATAAAATCACTCTGCGGGGCCTCGAAGCCTTGCCTGCCGCCAATGGTCTCGTACACAGCGACCTCCCGCCGTCACGCCAATTGAAGTTCGCCGATAGTTCGCTCCGTGTGATCATTCTAGATAATACGACAGACGCAATCACCCGTACAGAGATGTTTACGCGGATCAACACCGGTGGAACACAGGCGAACGAAGCAGAAGTGAGGCGTGGGAGCCTCCCTGGCCCATTCATGGACCTAATCATTTCGCTGTCAAATTCGCCTGAGTTTGTAGCAATGACGCCAATCAGTCAGCCGTTGATAGACAAGAGAGAGCGTGAAGAACTGGTCACCCGCTTTTTCGCATATCTTGGCAGCTTCATTCCTGATGCTTCCGATGGTGATGGCGACATTCCAACATACAAAGAAGAACCGAGGCTATTCTATTTCGCATATGTTCAGGAAACGAGTGCAACGATAGCAGCCGAGGTCGAGGCGAATGGCACTTCGGCAACTGCCGATGCAATGCGTGCGGAGTTCCAACAGATGCTGCAGTTCGTGTCTGCGGTGTCTCCACATGGATTTACAAAGTCTGAGACCGGAAAGCAGGTTCCGCGCGTTCGGTTTGAATCAATTGCAGTTGGATCAGCATTGGCATTGCGTGCTGACCCGACGCTTATTCAGCGATCTCCAGATATGACCCCACTTTTGGAGTCTGATCCGTTCAAAGATGCCACCAAATCTGATGCTGCCAACGTCAAAAGCAAACTATTAGGACGTATAAAACTCGTCAGAGATTGGCTGGCGGACAAATGAACGACGTTCTTGCATACCTTGATGAGCGTGAAGAGGAGTTTGGGCGGCATATTGCGATTGCCCGAATGCTCCAAAGCCGTGTGGACGATGTTGAGGGCGATGGGCAGGTTGAAGTCCGCCACGTGAACACGATTAAGTCCGGCCTCCTTATCCACCTATATAATATCGTCGAAGCAATCACGACACGCACGCTCGAAACCGTGGGCCGAGCTGTTGTGGCCGAACGCCCTAAGCGCTGGAAGGACACTATACTCAAAGAATGGGTGCGAGCGGAGATTTGGAGCGGCGAGGAACGTTTGGGAGATGGTGCGTTTCGACGATTGGCTGAGGTAAGCGGAACTCTTGCATCTGGAAACAGTCCAGCGGCGTTTGTTGTGAAGGGAGAACCAGGCAGTTGGAACGATAAATCAATCAAGAAGGTCGCCGAACGCCTAGGATGCCCGCTTAATCTCGACGCTGAGGTTAGTCGGGCTGCATACGAACGTGTATACAGGGACGAGACGACAGCACTTACTTATCTCTCCCGCCGTCGAAATGCTATTGCGCATGGTGAAAGCACGTTCGAAGATGGTGCACACGACATTACTTTGGACGAATTGGCTGCTCTTGGAAGTCGGGTGCTGCCCTATTTGCGAGCCGTCTCTGAATGCTATCGTGATTTCCTCGCGAACAAGACTTTTCTAGCAGAGGAAGAAGCTACGACATGAGTAAGGACATGCAAATTGCTGCTGTTGATCTCTTTTGTGGTGTGGGCGGTTTGACGCATGGATTGACGCGCGCTGGGGTGAACGTACGTCTTGGGATCGACCTTGATCCGGCCTGCCGGTTCCCGATGGAGGCGAACAATGCAGCCAAGTTCATGGAAGCTGACGTTTCTGAAATTATGCCTTCTGACATTCTGACGGCGTTTGAGGACACAGACATTACGCTTATGGCTGGGTGTGCCCCATGTCAGCCATTCTCATCGTATTCGCAGTCCGCGAGAAGGAAGGGACCACATGATGATTGGGAATTACTATCGTCCTTTTCCGAACTGGTACTCAGTGTGCGCCCCAAGCTTGTCACCATGGAAAATGTACCCCCGCTTCGCAAACAGCAGATTTTCAAAGATTTTGTCGCTGACTTGCACGGGGCTGGGTATTACGTTGATTTTGCTGTTGTGGACGGTCGCAATATTGGTCTTCCGCAACGCAGGCAACGATTGGTCCTAATTGCTTCGCTCCTAGGTCCTATTACGATACCGGAAGTTGCGAAGCCTCCTGTCACCGTTAGAGATACTATATCCCAACTGCCCGCAATCGCAGCGGGAACTACAGACCCGTCCGATCCACTCCACGCCTCTGCTTCTCTAAGTGAGTTGAATTTGGAACGTATTCGTCATTCGAAACCAGGAGGCACGTGGCGTGACTGGCCGGAAGACCTCGTTGCTGCATGTCATTCAAAAGCATCGGGTTCGACATACCCTTCCGTTTATGGACGCATGGAGTGGGATCAACCCGCTCCAACAATGACGACGCAGTGTTATGGGTTTGGTAACGGGCGGTTTGGGCACCCTGAACAAGATCGTGCAATCAGCCTACGTGAAGCCGCTATGTTGCAGAGCTTTCCAAAATCCTATGCATTTGTCCCGGATGATAGCCGAGTCAACTTCAACACGCTCGGACGTATGATCGGTAACGCTGTTCCTGTCATGTTGGGTGAGTTTATTGGTGAGATATTGGTCGAGCACGTTGAAGCTCAAAAAGGCCATAGTAAGTAAGTCTGCTCCTACTGATATTCTGTTAGCGGGTATGTCCAGCTAAGTCTTTGATTGGATTTCCACTTCGGTAGAGACCGACAGTTGGATACAGTATCGAACACAGATTTCTGGCTGCTTTTCATCCAAAATGAAACGACGCAGCAGGTCTGGCCCGCTGCGTCGCCTATGGCTATATTGCCCGAAGTGGTTGCAGCCACTTGGATTGGTTCGGATCAGTCCAGAAAGTCTACGTCGGGAAATTGGTTCCTGGCCAAGACCAAAGCAATTGCCGGGGGTACAGATTTGCCCTCGGAAATTTGGTGGGCGACACCGACCAATTCGCCTTGCAATTGGACTTCCGCGTCATAGAGCTGGTCGGACAATTCGTCTCGCAGCTGTTCCAATTTGACAGCGTTTGAAATCACCATACCAGTCATGCTGCCACCTCTGGCTCGTAGGGGTGAGAGAACGCGTCAATTAGTGCTTGAACGGTCTCGTCGATTGCCTTCAGCGCAATTTCTTCGTCGTTGCTCGCAAAGTCCATGCTGTAATGCAGAGCATGGATAAGGCCGCCCCCGTAGAGGTATCCGTGCCTTTCGACCAGATGTTCAACGAGGCCTATCACTCTAAGGTCTTCCTCGCTGAGCCTTCCGGCTTTTCGTAGCCTATCAACGGTATCGTTTTCGACGCAGTTACGAGGGACCACGAGATTGACCTGCACAAGGTCATGAATGGAATCTTTGCTTTGGATGTCGTACTGGGAGGTATTTGTGAACATAAGCGTTCTCCTGACGTTCAAGTTGAAGTTACGTCCAAGCGATTCGCGTGAACGGTCCATTTAATAGGAAAACGTCAAGCCCCGGCATATCCTTATTTGGGAGCGGCGTTCGGTGCGTTAAGATGTCGGAAACGAAAAGACCCGTATCTAGCATGATACGGGCCTAAGAATTTTCTCAAATGATCCCAGCTTAGCCTTGCAACCGCTGGTGCGCCTCGGCGACGTCCATGCTGGTGATACCGCCGCGTTCAAGCTCCTGCGCATCATCACGGGCCTGCATGAGGGCTTTGCCCATGTCCGTATCCAGCGCCCGGAAATACGCTTTCTCGAAGGTTTCTCCGTCTTGTTGCATCGACTTCGTAAGATTGTCGAGTTGGGTTTCGGCGGCCTCGCGATTTTGTCCTGCCGTCTTCCGCACATCTTTGGTCATAGTCTTCTCCATATTTGCCGCCGCACGGGCGCTTTCAACTTCGTTTTCGAGCTGTTCGACCTCCTGGGCCAACTCGACGACTTCTTGGGCTTCGGCTTCATCGCGGGCCAACCGCATCAAAGCTTCTTCCAGGTCTTTCCTGCGTGTTTCCAACCGTGCCAGTTCATCGGCATGGCGTTGTCCTTCCTGGCTCATCGGGTGGCCTCCATCTGTTCTAATTCGACTTGCGCCTCACGGGACACGTTGGGTTGCGGGCTTTCTGCCTTCACGCGGAGGAGTTCCACTCGGAGGCTTTTGGCCACCCGGCTTTCAGCATCAGTGAGAGAAATGGCGTGGCGTTCGCGGATCGGAGTATCGATGCCAAATGTGCGAGCCAACTTGACGCCACCTGACTGGATCAGGGCTTTCACCAGCGGCTCAGCTGCTCGGTTGTTGGTCAGCGCGCGTTCGACTGCGGTCAGGTCACCACCAGCACCCGAAACTTGCCCAACGTCCTTTCGCAAGGCATCGGCATAGGCATCCCACGAGGACGCCAGAGTATTGAGGGCTTCGTCCACCGCAGCGGCGAGCTTGGCCCGTTTGGAAGTGACCTCAAGGGCAGTTTCGGCTCGACGCTTCCGGTTATTCCGTTCAGCACTTTCTGCGGCGCTGCGGGTGCGGTCGTGAAGCTCAGCCAATGCATCGTCCACGATGGAGATGCGCTCGGCCAATGCGGCAGCAGTCCCGCCGGGCTTTTTTCCGGCAATCATGGCGTCACGGGCTTCGGAGCGGGCTTTGTCGAGTTCAGCGGTCAGGCGTTCCCGCTCGGCTTGTAGGTCGGTAATCCGTTTGGCCAATTCGTTCTTGTCCATATCATCCTCGGTTCGTTGTCGTCGGGGAGCGGACGGCCAAGGTCGAAACCGCCAAAGCGCCTCAGCCGTCCGCATTTTGCCCAGACAAGAAAAGGAGGTGATTGCCTGGCACGATCACACGATGCCGCGTCGGTGCGGCCTGGGGGACCAGCGTTTGACTACCGAATGTGAAATGCTGGCTCAGGCTTCGCCCATCAGGTCGAGTTCCATTTGCCGGATAAGATCGACCGGTGCGCCAGGCGTTGAGAGGAATTGCCCTGGATTGTCTTTCACATCAGATCGGTAAGAGCGCCAACAGCGTGGATTGGGACAATTAACGCCTCTGTCGATGAAGGCCTGCATAGCTGGCGTCACCCAACCTCTGGGAAAGGACATGCTGCCTTGGATGAACCACATGCCAGCCAGCAGCCTGACTGTGTTGGCTCGCATCGAAAACTCCGGCGACGGTGGGTAATCCTCAAGAGCCTCTTTGACCAACGCCTTTGCCGCATCTTGCGTCTTGGCGTAGGAGATTGAAGGCAGTAGCGGGATTGGCCGTTTCGCTGGTTCGCTCATTAGGGGGCCTCGGGCGTCATTGGCGTCCAAGGCATCGTGCCGTGCGGGTGCGATATCGTAAGCCAGCAAGCTGTCCATCTGACATTCGATTAGTGGGTCCGGGTGCGGCAGGGCAAATGAAAACAGGGGCTTGGATTCAAGTCACGATGCCGAGCACAGAACCAAGAACAGTTTCTAGGGTAGTTCTCATGGGCCGAATTGAAGTGCGTGAGCTTTAGAACGGCCAGGGCATCGAAGTTATCCAGGTTTGGACGGCTTGTGCGGTGCTGATAAGTGCAGCCTTTGCAACCTCTGGATTTGCAATGCCGTACGCCACACCGATTGCTATGCCAGCGTCAACAGCAGCGGTTATTCGTTTTCTGATCCAACCAGCTAAGGCTGTCGCCGCTGCAAGCAATCGGCTGTTACTGCGTTCAACGCTTTCAACATCAGGTTGCTCAACTGTTGTTTGCTGCCGGATTTCATCTATCGCCGTTTTGATCCGTAGCCATTCTTCTCTTGGGACCGCCTGAACTAGTTCCAATTCCTCGGGCGGATTGTTGTGACCCATCATTGGAGGGGCTTCCGCTTCGGCCTCAAAAGTATCCAGAAGCGGTTGGACTATTGCTTCCAATTCGTCCAGTCGGCGGATCACATCGGCGCGGGCTTCTGGTTCAGGAGGAATTGGTGCTTGGTCTGCTATTATTGGAGGCCACTCACCATCCCCGTCAACGATCTCACCTGAGGCAACACGATCATCTTCCGGGTGTTCGTAGAAGTCGCCCCCGGTTTGTGGGGCCCATTCGACCGTCCCATCGCCTTGAACACGGTCTACGGCAAGCATCATGGTATCAAATTCGACAGCATCCGAGAACTCTTCTTGAATTTGGTCGTTGGCATCGAATGGGCCGCCCCACATATAGACATAACCACCCAAATCTTTGTTGTAGGGGGTATCGTTCTGAGGGTCCTCGAATTGATGCCTGAACCATTCAACCATCATCGCGACTTGTTCTTTAGAAGTCATCGCTGTTACTTCTTCCGCAGAATAGCCCTCGAAATCACCAAATGATCCAACCAATACAACCATACGTCGATTTCCACCTATCTGCCCTTTTCGGAACGCAGTAGCTGAGAATGACGGTTTTGGAAAGGCAATCGGCACCGTTTGGTGCGGCTAGGCGTCCTCAAAATAGGGCGTCGCAGCGATCCATTCGAGCAAACAAGCGCGTGTTTCCTCGTCCAAGTCCGCCCGCGCTCCAACGGCCATGATAGCGTCGTCGCGCACTTGTGCCGATTGCCATGGCACAGGATCGTGCTGGGCTTTCATCTCTGCCAGTACCCCGTCATCTGGGTCATGCAGATAACCCAAGCAGATGCGCATGGTTGCGGCCCCATCGGCGAAGGTTTGGGTCGCAACGCCACCAGGGCGAACGAATGTGATTTGTGACGAATGCTCAGTCATCAGATATTCCCCCGGTCTCCTGTGGCGTCCCCTGGACAACATCGGCGTCGATCGTGTCGTGTCGCTTATCCGAGCCCGTTTCAGCCGCCACGGACCTCAGTGCAGCCCCGATGGGTTGAACCAGTTTAGGTTTGGCGGGCAAAGCGGCTTGAACGCTCGTGGAATTGTTGATTTGGACATTGGTCTGGGCCGGTCCATCTACAGAACTCATCCGCAGGGATAGGAGCTTGTTCAGGACACGTGGATCAACGCTCGCCGTCTCGAAACGGTAAACCGGCTCGAAGTCGTCATCCAACTCGGGTTCGCCCGTGTCAGGATCGAAGCACTGAACCCATTTGCCAGTCCCCATCTCCAAGGCCGTTTGGACCACCCGCATGGTCAATTCTTCCTCGAAAGCTGCCAGGGCCTCGTCCCAAGCCTCCGCAAAGTCTGGATGCTTTGCACGCCGGTCATAGAAGGTCCGCCGGGTCAGGCCAGTCATGTTGGCCGCATAAGTGATGTGGCCGAACTGACGGAGATAGAGCAGAAACTCGTCGCCCTTTTCGCCGTAGATGGGGCGGGTGATTGCTGCAATCTTAGAAGGCATCCGCGGGTCACTGGCCGGTTTGATCCGGTTCATCCTCATCAAGCTCATTTGGGTGCCTATTCTGTCTTCATCACGGTGCTTGGCTGAGGAAGGTGCCGATTAAGCCCTTGAAGTCATTCACGCCCCAGACGCCAGAACGCCCAATTCAGTATCAATGGGGCGGCCTATCACTGCGGGCTGATGACTTCGGATTTTCACGGACAGCATCCTCGTTGCCGTTCGAGGTCAGAATGTCGTGTTCCGTTGGAGCCGTATGCCAGCGATTTACAAGGGAGTGTGCCGGCTCACAACGTTGCGCAGTACCGGTCGTCCAAGCTGGAATATCTCTACGTCTACAAGACATTTTTGGAGCATTCCGTAACGTATTGTTTTTATTGCCTTGTAGACAATGTAGATCGTCGTAGACCGTTTTCGCTATATATATCCGGATTGCACATTGCCCCTGTACCCTGGTCCGTGCCCTATGCCTGATCGGCTTATTCTACCAAGATATATTGCTTTAAGATCTACATGATCTACATCGTCTACAATCCTTCCGAAACAAGGACTTATAGCCACAGCTTAAGATCAACGAAGATCTACGACCGTCTACGCTGTGACCGAATTGATGCGCTCCGATTGCCAGAGCATCACCCATCGGCTTTGACATACCCTGCCGAAACACGACCACCCAACCTGACGCTCCGTCTGTGCTTCCAGCCAAGGGTTTCCATAGACCGCCTCAAACGCTGCGCATGGCCCTTATTCTGCCGGTCGCTTTCCAAGCCGAGATAGCTGAGCAGGTCCTGAGTATGCACCTTGTCGGGGGGAGGCTCACGCAACGGCGAGGCAACCCGCTCCCCCTCGATCACTTCCTCTGCGTAGTCACCCGTGCCAGCCTCAAAGGCCTGCCGTTCCGTTTGCCGGTTGCTGAGCATAACGGCCAGCTTATCAACCCAAGGATCATCAACCGTTTCGTCTGCCTGGCGTTCTGCTGCCATCGACCACAAAGGCTCAGGCAAAACGTGACCAATGCCCGATTTGAACAACGTATCAGCTTCGGCCCAGAGCTGGTCCCGATGCTCAGCAATCCAGCCCAGATCAACCCTGGACCCAGAGGCCATTTCCAACGGCCAGAAACGCCGTGCACCAGTGGGGTCGCTCAGGTATCCGCCTTCGTTCACCGTGCCCGCAAATACAACACGGCGTTGATGATCCTCGGTGTTGCGACCATAGGGCGTCCGATACCTGTCTGTGGCTCGGGACATAAACGCTTTGAGAACGTCCATGTCACTTGCCCGAAGACCGGCCAATTCAGCAAATTCGTGGACCCAGACGCCTTCCAGGTTCATAGCGGCGTCTTTGTTCCTCAGATCACCCAGCTCAGCGTCGCTAAACCAATCCGGTGAGAACAGGTCTCTGAAACCAGTTGATTTCAGCGACCCTTGTGGACCTTTGACTACGGGCATCGTGTCCAGCTTACAGCCTGGGTGCCTCTGGCGTGCCACGGCACCGACCATAAAGCACCGTGAGACGGCTTCGGTATAATCGTCTCGGCCACACTGAAAAGCGACAGTGAAGAGGTCTTTCACCCGGCTAGTTCCATCCCAAGTCAAGCTATCCAGATAGTCCAGGATCGGATTGAACTTGTAGAAATAAGCAACCGTTGTGATTGCGTCCTGAACGTTTTCCTTTGACGGCTGGTAATCTTTTCGCTGGTGCTGTTCCATCAACCATGTTCGGGCCAACAAGAGCAACTTGTCAGTCAGCACACGGCCATAGCCTTCACCCCAAGGCAGTTCGCCCATCAGGACGACACGCTGCTTGAGTTCATCAAACCTTGGATCAAGCTTGGAGCCGTTGATTGCCTTTAGGGCATTCTTGGCCGTGTCGGGCGCAATCCCAGTGTTCTTGTTGACGGCCAAACCACCTTCATGCACTGGCCGTCTTTTAGGATCGGTTATTGCGTTTGTAGACAGGTCTTCCAGGTCGTCTTCGAAGTCTTCCGCAGCGGGTATCCTCGGAATGGCATCCTCGGCCCCGGCATCACGCAGCAGTTTATGCAGGGTGCGGAAGGTGATGCGATTGCCGTCATTGTCGGCGTGAAGGCTATCCCATCTGATGCCGATCAGGGTGCCGTGGTCGGCGTATTCGGGGTCTTGAGTGCACCAGTCCACAAACTCATGGCGTCCATCTCCTGCCGTTGCATGGTGGCAGGCCTGCATCAAAGTGAACCAATCGTCGTGGTCTGCAAAGTCGGCTGGGTCCAGGTGTTCAAGCATCTGGGCCAGCTCGTCCTGATCGTGCTCGCCCCCGCCAGTTGCCACACTGCCTGATGGCCTTCGGATCAGATCAACAAGAGCCTTAGGTGCAGCCTCAGCACCGAAAGCATCAAGCTCAGGCGTGCCAGCCTTCCAAGTGTAGGTTTTCAGGGTGTCGGGGTGGATCGAGCCTGGGGCAACCACCTGACGGCCAACTGTCTTGAACTCGATGCCAGGAAACTGATCGTTCAGGCTATCTCTGGTGGAAACGTCCTCGGGCTTTGTCATGTAAATATGCAGGCCACCCGATCCGGTCTCAACGGTCGAATAGAGGTCCGGGTCTATGCCAGTCCAAAGAACCAGTTCGACAAACGGGTTGATTGGTGACTCCAAAGTCTGACCGTCAGGAAAGGCCCGAGGGTCCACGTCCAAGACCAACTCAAAGGGCCGCAGACGAACGCCGACATTGCTGCCTGCTTCCATATGTTTGATTTGGTCGTGTGAATTGTAGGGGCGTTTCATCCAGTTGCGATCAACCGGGGATTTGCCTCGTTTGCGGCGTTTGCCCTTGACCTCGTCTTCGGCAGAGAATTTGTGCAGAGGCAGCAACTGGTATCCGCTGGCCAGTAAGGGCGTCAGTTGTGACGCATCGGTATGAACACCCATTTCAAGCGCCCGCACGTTTGGCGTTGTAGGCCTCGATCACAGAACGCTCGTAAAAAACTGCGGTCCCGATCTTCACGTAATCGGGCCCTGCATTCTTGTATTTCGTATTGTTGCGACGATTGCGGAAATTCATCAACGTGGTTGGTGGATGACCCGTCAAAGCTGCGGCTTCTCTTGTCGTCAGAAGGTCTTTCAATGGCGTGCTGTTCTCAGCGGGTGTGCTATCTTCAATTCTAGGCATGGTAGGCCTCCTAAATGTTACAATGAGAACCGGATTGTCTGGCTAGGGCAGTCCGGTTCATCTCTCAGACCAAATATGCCGCACCTGAATGCGCCCGCATACCAACACTTGACCAGCGCGCAACGAACGCTGGTGTAAGGAATTCTTCACCTAGGGCCTTAGTGTTGAACGGAACGTTTTTAAGTTAAGGAACCGTGAAACTGCCGTTCCATTGCCATTTCAATAGTGCGCCACTGCGTCGGTGCCCGACTTGCAGCCTCTTCAACCAAGTAGCCGTTTTGCCAAAAGTCGGCATTTTCTTCCGTTGAATTTAGCGCATCTTCTGCGTTGCCCAAGTGAATGGATTTAACGCCACCCACGTCGACCCATTTCACAGGAAACAAGCCGACAAACTCGGCAAGCAATCGAAGGCAAACATCGTCAAAGCCATTGAAGCCCGCAGCCCAACTGGCCTCGATCACCTGTTCAATCGGATCGGTGCTATCCAGTTTTGCCTCATGTAGGAGCACCTTGGCCATCTCGTACCGGTCTTCTTCATTGGAATAGTCCGGCTCTGCATCACGGTGTTGGGTGACTGTAATTGTACGCGTCATGCGGCACCTGCCATCAAGAACGCATCAAGGTCGTCCCGGTGATAGCGAACAATCCGGCCAACGGTTCTATAAGTCGGCCCGATGCCTTTGCTGCGCCAATTGTGCATTGTTCCCGCTGAGACAGAGAGGTAGCTCGCGGCAACCTCTGTGGTCATCCAAGGCGTGTCGTTTGGTTGGTTTGTCATGCTGATAGCTCCAAAATCAAAATGTGCCCGAATGGGCGAGGATGAAATCAGGTTATCAGCTTGCAATACCTTTATATGCCAACGAGTTAACCCGTAGTGCCATCACTTTGTGAAGTTGAGAATATAGTCTTCCAAGGCCTGAGCGTGGGGCCTCAAGGCTTCAACAAGATGGGATTGGTGAACGTATCCACCAGACGCACCCGGGAGCCTTTGACCCAGAAGCAATGCGCCTTCAGCATAGGGCACACCAGCAGCAATCATGAAGGTTCTGGCGTGGTGCCGAAGTGCATGCGGGGAGGGGATACCCTTACGTTTGGGTTCCGCAATACGACCACAGGCAGAAGTGGGTGACGGCCAAAGCCATTCAGATGCCAGAGGTTCGTCCGAGTCCATTCTTTCCTTCAGCATCTTGGTCAACCAACGACCTGTTGGGAAAGACCAAGCTTCCCCGACTTTCATATGGGTGAAGGTCAGAATTCCCCGTTCAGGATCAAAGTCGGCTCGTTTCACACCCAACAAAGAGCTGCGACGTGCCCCTGTCAGCAGAAACGTCCGATGCAAATCACGCATCACATCGGATGATGTTTCTGTCTGGCCCCAAAACGCTGCTACGTCCAATTCATCGACCTGACGTCTTGCTGTTGCAGGAACGCGGATGGCATCGACGGGATTGCCTTCGATCGTCTCATCGTGTCTGCGGGCCGTATTGATGATCGCTCGAACGGTTCGCATCACAGAGGCGCCTGTTGTGCGTCCGTGTCGCTTTGTCAGCGTGTCTAAGAGTTCTCGGCAGTCTTGGCGCGATATGTCAGCCACGGCACGCCGCCGAAGACGGCCAAGATATTGGTCCATGTGATATTGATAGTTTTTCACCGACGCAGGGGACAGGTCCCGTTCGTTCAGATGCGTGGCCAAGGCCTGTTCTAACGTCATACCCGTTGCTTCGGGTCCAGCCGTAGGGTCGATACCAGATTGGATCGTGGCCATGAGTTTTCTGGCTTCGTTTCTTGCCTCTCCCAAACGAACCAAATCTGTTCGACCGATTTTCATTCGCACAGTGCGGACATGGCGCTTTTGACGCCTTACATCGCCTTGCACAGCAAAGGTCTTTGTCGTCTTATGGCAGATACATAGAAGGCCTTTGACGTCCGTATCTCGGTGGATGCCTGAACCCAATTCGAGGTCACGCACGCGTGCCTCTGTGAACTTGAATATTGTCATTGATAAATACCGTCCTGAGTACTGTTTCTGGGCTTAACTCGGATGATACTGAGTGAGCCGATAGGAGGTATTTTGCCTTGTTTATATGGGTTCGTACGCCCTGAATTGGCGTAAATTGACCATGATTATGATGCTCGTCTCGATTTGTAATCAGTAGGTCCGCGGTTCGAGTCCGTGTGGGGGCACCATCTTTTCAATGGCTTAGTTGTTCGCGTTTGCTTGCAATCGATTGCTAGGACGCAAATAGGACGCGAGCTTTGAACGTCGATTCTTCGCTTCTTGTCCCACCAAAATTGGCCCGCGCGCTTGTAATCGGAGCAAGGGGTGAAGTGTGGAATAGTGTGGTGACAGAAGACGCGCTTGCGATATGGTTGAGAGTTGGTGATGGCCCCTGAGGGGCGGCATATCCTGGCGGTGCTGAAGCGCCGTCAATTCTCAAAGAGAAAGGGATATGCCACATGACCAAATCTACTGTTTTAC
>JBOEGW010000009.1:0-13573 GCA_050633625.1 Maritimibacter sp.
CGGTTTGATCTGTTCTTTCTGCTGTTCGATCTGCTGAAGCTGTCGCTCCGCATCAGCCAACTCCTGCTGCAATTGCTCGATGTTCTTGGCGATGTTGGACCCGTCGATAACAGGAACGCCCTGTGCATAGACAGGCGCGGCACCAATGGTTCCGTTCAAACCTGCGGCCACCAGGGCCGCGCAAAGAAATGGTTTCAGTTTCATTCGTTGTACTCCCAAAAGGTGGTTGCTTGAAGTTGTTGCGAGGCTTCGTTCAAACCTTGCGCTGCTTCGACTTTCACATGAGCTGCGCGCAGGCGCAGCGTCAGAGCCATCAGACGGGCCCTTTCTGCCATCAAATAGGTATTCCAATCGTAGGCTTCTTTGACGTTCTGAGGGTCGCCTTGATCAAGGATTGCTGCGATCCGGCGCATCGCTCCGTTGATCTGTTCGGATTGATAGGAGCCATAACCCATCGAGGCATCTGCGTAGTTGCCCCATGCGGCATTCGCCCCGTCGATCCCATCCAGCGATCCTGTCATATCGACACCTGTGATCACCGAAAGATATTCGTCATAGTAACCCTTGATACGACGAACATAGTTCTGAGTTTCTTCAAAGGGCGGAATGCCGCCATACTTGTTCACGTTGCCCGGGCCAGCGTTATAGGCCGCAAGGGCATAATCTACGCGGCCATACCTCGCAAGCTGGGTCAAAATGTACCGCGCACCACCATCTAGGTTTTCCCACGGATCGTAAGGATTCACGCCGAGATCAGCAGCGGTCCCAGGCATCAGCTGACAAAAACCCCGCGCGCCCACATGACTTACAGCAGCGTTGTTGAAACGGCTTTCCTGTTTAATCAGCGATTGAAACAGAATGCGCCAAGTCAGCGGATTTAGACCAGCCGCCGACACACCCGCATGGCCTTCATACCGCCGAGCAACGGTAATAATCATCTGTTCAACAGAAGCATTGTCACCAAACAGGCGCTGTGCGTCTTGGTTTTCCGTTTCTGTGACGGGGTAGGCTTCTGCGGCGCTCGGGAAGTTCACCGAGCCGCCCTCTATCCCAGCAACGTTTGTCGTCCCCGTCGATTCCGCCAAGAACCGCTCATAAGCTTCCCGTTGCTCTTCCTTCAGCTCAACCAAGCTGTCGCGGTTTTCGATCTTCGTACCCTGGTCAGTAGCATCACGCAGCGCTTCGGTAAGACGCGAGATATTCTGAGCCAGATTATTCCCGTCAATCACTGGAACGCCCTGCGCCAGCGCCGACGAAGCGACACTGGTTGCGAGAAGAAACGCGGCGGCCTTAGAAGCTCTGGTAGTCGCAATCATAGCGCCCCCCCGGAGTGTCACTCGCGCTGATCGTGAAGTGATTTGTTGCGTTCCGCGTAGCAACATAAGTGCCATCAGCGCTCCTTTGACCAAAGCACTCTGACTTACGACCAGTGGTTGTTCCCTCGCAGGCTGCGAGGGCGGCCACAGCCGCAATCATCACTATAATTCTCATAGCATTTCCTTCCAGAATTGAGGGTTTTGCCGCCACCCGTGGGGGGCCTTTTCTTCGCCAGTTCGACCGCCACCGAGCACGGTCAATGCGCCGCCCAAACCCGAGAGATCATAATCCACGAAAACGCTGTCCCCAGCTGACCGGATCAGGGCGATGCGCGCTCCACCAGCACCAGCACAGAGGAACGCGGCTTCACTTTCGTTTGTCCGAAGGATTTTATAGTCTTCGGGCTTCGCACGGTTGTTCGGGAACAGAATTTGCGTGTTAACTGTTTCAGCAATGATTTGCCCGACCTGGCTTTGTTCCAAGTGCCCCGGCGTCTGTGTCAGCATCACAACCACACAGTTCTTTTTCCGCATGGTAACAAGCCAGTCATGCAGCCGCTTCACGAAGATCTCGTCATTGAGCATCTTCCATGCTTCATCAATCACGATCATTGTGGGTTCGCGGTCTTCAATCACGCGCTCGATACGGCGGAAGAGATAGGCCAAAACGGCGGAACGCTCGGTGTCGAGATCAAGGATTTCGGACATATCAATGCCCACAATCTCTTCACCCATCTCAATAGGCGCATCTGATTTCTTACTGAAAATCCAACCGTACCGACCTTGCTCCGTCCACTCTCGTACTCTTTCCAGCAGCTCGCCGTTGTCGTCTGTGGATGCAACAAGAGATTCCAGCCCCTTGAAGTTGCGCAGATTTGGGGCTGCGGATACGATCTGTCGAACGGCATTGTTCAATGCGACTGTCTGCGTCGTGTCAAGCGATTTGTGACGCCCCAGAATGTCGCTGAGCCAATCTGTAAGCCATGCTGTCCCACGTTCATCTGTCTCGGTTTGGAATGGGTTGAAGCCTGTTGCTTCACCCACTCGAATAGCGCTGTAGCTGCCATTCATCGCGCGAACAGCCATTTCCAAACCTTGATCCTTGTCGAAGACAATAACCCGAGCGCCCACCCGACGAGCCTGAGCCATCAGAAATGCTGTCCCAAGCGTCTTACCTGAGCCGGGACGACCGATCACAAGCGTATGCCCCGCGCTCGGTTCTTCAGTACGTTTGCCAGCTTCATGAAAATTGAAGCGATACGCACTGGATGAGACCGTTGGCAGAACCGTGATATTCTCCCCCCAAGGGGACATTTCAGCTGGCCTGCCACCCGCGCTTTTGTGGAATGCTGCAAACTCCGAAAAGTTGTTCGATGAGTTCATGACCGCTCGCGGCCGGTAGGACCAGTTGCCCGGCGCCTGCCCATAGAAGGTTGTGGAGAACGCGCCCTTAAAGACCGCAAATTCTGCCCGCTCCCGAACCAGCGTTGCGCCTGTTTCCTGAGCAGCTTGCCAAACCTCAGACGTGGCTTTTTCAAGCTCGTCACGAGTGCCTGCAACGATCATGATTGACATGTGATGCAATCCGTAGACCTGTCGCCCGGACGCCACATTGTCTGCCGACTCTTCCAGTGCCAGAGCATCTGAGACCGCCGCGTCGTCGGTTGCCTTCATTTGCCGACGAACAAGCTTCATTTTCTCGACGGTCGTGTTGTTCCGTAGTGGCGTGAAGCTGTTGGTGATCACAATGTCATGCGGCAAATCCAGCTTATCAAGCATGTCCGGTGTGGATTGCGCGCAATATGCGTGAATGCCCAACATCGAGGCATATCGCTTGTTCTGACCGTCGCTGATTTCAACAACACGATCTTTGAAGGTGAACGTGCTGTTGGAAACAACATTTGAAAGATATTGCCCTGGCAAGGCATGACGCTTTTGGAAAGGTTGGCCTTGGATCGTTCCCAACAAACCCAGCCACTCGCCATCCTTCAGGTTCAGACGCCTAAACCCTGTGTCTTTCTGCATCCCTTCGAGAATACGCATCGCCTCATTGAGACGATCAATGCGCTCCATCAACTCGGCTCGATACTCGGCTTCTTCCTTTTGGGGAGAAAGCCAAGCACCGAGACCGAGTTTGTCCGTGAGTGATGGACGCAGAAAAACAGACAAGATGATCATACGCCGTTGCAGTTTTCGCCTGTTAAGCTCGCTTCGCCAGCGCGTATCCACCTCGGTAGAAAACCCATCATAATCGACGGGCTTCAGGTCAAGCTCTTGCGGAACCGTGATCTTGTTGACGTAAAAGCCAAACTGTTCACCCAATTGACCGACTTGCCGTGCGAAAGCCTCTGCCTGAACGTCCACTTCGACTTCTTCTGACGTCAGACTATCCAGCCCGCCGATCACAGCGCTTGCCATCAGATTGCCTTGCCGGGTGATAATGATTTCATCGGTCAAACCCGCAAGATATGGGATGTGACGTGCTGCCGGATCTTCTTTCAATACTTCGGCTCCAAGTAGTTCCTGTGTCGCTTTGTTTGGAGCGCTCAACATCGGCCCATAGCTATCGCCGCCGTGGATCTTCCGGTTTTTTGTTGGCGGGGTTTTCGAGTAAACCGTTGCCATAATCTCAAAGAGGTGCGGATTGCGATCAGCGATAAGCCACAACACGGGATAAACGACCGGTATCAGTAGCATGAATTTCCATTCATCCAGCGCGACGAATGGAATGAGCGCGCCGAGCATCAACCCAATGAAATAGCCTATCGGCAGTCCAAAGAATTTCGGTGGTCGCGTCAGGCCAAGGAAAACTGGTGTTTCTCGCATTGTGCATATCCAAACGGTGAAACCCCGCGCCGCCAATTGCGGCGCGAGGCAATGTGTCTACTTAAGGCGCGGCGAAACCGTCGATGATTGTTGCGGCCGAGAAGACCAGAACCACGCCAAAGAAAATGGCGAGGAACAAAGGCCAGTTCAGGCGACCCGTGAACATCATGTAGCCAGCTGCCACAACGGCGAGAATGGCGATCAGCCGCCCGATCGGGCCAGTCAGCGCATCCACGACGGTCTGCAACATGTTTTCCAGCGGATCGAGGTTCTGCGCCAAGGCAGGTTCCGCCGCGAGTACGAAAATCGGCAGGATTGCAAACAGCAATCCCACATTTGTCTTCATCCATTTCCCAAGGGTTTTCATGTAGTCTCCTGTCCAGTTGTTTGATGGAAGATTGCGAGCACTTTCCTGACGTGCCCCTGCGTTTCTCGATAGGGCGGAATGCCGCCATGCCGAGTGACTGCCTCTGGCCCTGCGTTGTACGCAGCCAAAGCCAATTCCTTTGATCCAAACCTTTCGAGCTGCATCAGCAAATACCGGGCCGAACCATGAAGGTTCTGCCTTGCATCATGTGGATCTACGCCGAGCCGCCGAGCGGTTTCGGGCATGAGCTGCCCCAAGCCAATTGCGCCCACATGCGAGCGCGCGGACTGTCTGAAATTGCTTTCAATGGCGATATTGGCTCGAAAAAGCGCTACCCACTCTGTTGTTGAGAGGTCGGCTGCGCGAATACCTCTATGCCGTGAGTAGTGAAGCGCGATTTCTTGAATCAAACCTTCGATCTGCGGACTACCACGCCGACCGGTGTTGGGAACCGGAAGAGACACCGCCCTTGGGGGCGGCGTCTCTTCCTTTGCTTCTGGAAGGGGCTGTCTTGGACGCTCAAGGTCTAGAACACCCGACACCAAAGGCCCAGAAGACCTTTGAACGGTCGAATACTCACCACCTGTTACATCCAAAACTTCGGCTTGTGCGACCTGGCAGAAGGTTGATGCCAGAACTGACCAAAGAAACCCTTTACTAGCGGTCGCTACTCGTACTTGAACAGCCTTCGTCAATTCGCCACACCCCTTTTTCACCCGCATTCAGCGGGAAATCAGGGACAGTAATTCGAAGTTCCTTTGCAAAGGCGGCGAGACCGTTCACGGTCACAATTGCCTTTGGTTCCACAGTCTTCCACACAACCACCTGAGACCGGTATGTTTCGCCATCTTCACCCTCACTGAGTAAGAAGAAGATCCAGCGACCGCGCATCTGGCTTCCGTCCTTATGGACTGTTTCTTCGCATTCGACTTCGAGCCGCCCCCCTTCACCCAGATCCTTCTTCACTTTCGCTAAGACGGTCACTGGCGAGATCGTTTCCATTTTGGGGCTCCGGTCGTTTTTTGGTTTGTGGACGACAGGAGCAATAACCAACTTTTGCTAACGTCACCATAGTCAAGATGCCGTTAGCTAGCTATTGATGCGGGAAGTGGTTTTACGTGTCAACAGCTATTTATTGCTTTTCAACATAGCTCTTGCAGTCGCTAGACCCTTGGCCTTATGTTCCTCATAAATTGCCAGCACACCAGGGCTGGGCAATTGCAGTTGTAACCGAAGGTTGAAACGCGCTTAACATGACCCTACGGCATACGCCATACCTGAATCAGTCTAAGAGGAATGCTTGCTCATTGCGCTCTTATTCTCGAAACGCCGGTCCAACTACAAGGTTTTGTAAGCTGTTACAGGTACTTACAGCAGCAATATGTTTGCTGTCGTTCAGCTCGCAAACAGCAATCACACAAGAAGTTTTCTGCGTTCCCCCTGCCCTTCCTGTTTTGCCATCCGATCCTGAAATGCAGATCGAGTATCGAAATGAACTCTCGCAAGAGTATAATGACTATTTCCGCCTTGCCGCCGAATACCTTAACTGCCTGAACGCCTCGGGTTCGGCCACTCGTGAAGGTATCCAGCAAGCAATCACCGACTATAACCATCTTCTTAACCTTCCGGCCAAGCCGCGACAAGGAGTAGCTGGCGGCTCTGATAGCTATCTATTGCAATGAAAGGTGGTTTTGTGCTTAAAAACTATCAATTGATTGGAGATTTGCCATGAAGCTACCCCGCAACTTTATCCACGCCGCCGCTGGCGTCGCTTCGCTTTTCGCACTTGCGGGCGCACCAGCACCGGCGAAAGCACAATCATATCAAATTGACTGTGCTATCCTTCTTTGCCTTTCTGGCGGCTGGCCTGCGTCTGTGCCCTGCGCTCGCGCGCGTGCCGAGTTCATCCGGCGCATTACACCCTGGCCCATCGAGCCGCCTTTGCAGATTTGGCGCTGCCCCATGGGCGCATCATTTGATGTTGACCCATCGACGCTGACCGCTGACCGCATCTATGAAATTCTCATGGACGACAGCACGCCCAAGCAATCTGTTCCAACAGCCCCACTCACGGATCTACAGTTGGAACCGCAGCCCGCCGTTTTCCGCAGAAGCGGCGGGACTGCACAACGTCTCCCCGAAGACACCATGCTTCAGCTCATCAACGGTCTAAGCACTGACAACGGCGTCGCGGATATTGATATTGGCGGCAAAGACTTCGACTTCGTGCGTTCCATCCGCCTTTTTCACGTCCGTTGGGCAACTCAAAGCGACGGCGACGAGCGCGGTTGTTCTCGCTGGTCCGTTGTTGAGTTTGGAACATACGGCACGCAGGGCGACTTCAATTGGAACCGATCATCAGCCAGTGCACTTCCCCCAGCTCACACAGGCATGGAGGGCTATGGAACCAACTGTCCCAGCATTTGGCATCGCTCCGTCTTCATCGACTGGCGCGACTATGAAGGCAATTACGGTTTCGAGCAGGTGAACTACTAACTGTTGTGGCCCCCAAATCGGGGGCCACAATAATTGCGACGGATTACTAATTTCTATATGTCTGTTGCTAAGAACATAAGAATCACGAGGCAGATACAATGAAACCAAAGGAAAGGAGCAGTTCCCAGAAATAGAAACCCCCGCAAGGCGGCAACCTAACGGGGGGTTTTCTGATAAAGCCTAGCGACGGCAATCGCGAAGAAGCTCTCTAACTCAGCTCCGGTTTTATCACCCCAGACATGCATACGGCAAGCAAAAAACGCATTTGTGCGACCGCTCAAATTGTGCCTTGGCCTAACTCTTGGGTAAACCACAAGAATTAGCCCCAGACGCAATACTTGGCATCACTACGGCCCCGACACGCGAGGTCTTGTGTGCTACGGTGAAGAGAATCGAAAGGAGGATACAGAAGCCCAAAAAACGAAACCCCCGCAAGGCGGAGACCTTACGAGGGGGGTTCAAAACCAGGAAGCGCCAACTTCCCAGATAGTCACAAGTTGTTCGACTACGGTTTTATCACCCCCCCGACATGTCAGGCAAGCAAAAAACGCATTTATGCGAACAGAGAAGATTTGCCTGCAAGGCCGCCTCGCATCAACACATCGAGGACAGCAGATGAACCAGACATATTTTCCAGTTCTTCCCCAAGGGTGGGAACGCAGCCAGGTCGAACAACTCTTGATCGAGATCGCCCCGGCCATAGGCTTGCGCGCAAGACGCCTGAGCGCCCTTCTTTACATGATGGGTTATACCAAACCTTCAGCATGGACTTCTTCTGAGGCCGAGCCGGTTTACTTTGCTCCGCAAACTGACACAGCTCTTGCCCTGGGCAAAACCGAACGGGCGCTTCGCAACGACGAACACGCTCTCGAAGCGGTCCACGGTCTCATAGAGAAACGTGTAAAAGCGAATGGCTCGCGGTCATTCTACGGCAAGTGCGGTATCGTGTTTTCCCGGCTGATTGATCTTGTGCCGGATCTGATCGAGCTTCGTGACCGCATTCGTGCCGATCGCGCCCGTGTCCGCGAGCTGGTACAGCTTCGCAGTTCCCACCTGCGCTCCATCAAGCGTCGGATCGAAGCCGCTTCTCCCCAGCTGGTTAAGACCACAGATTTCTGGGCTGCTACCCAAGCATTTGAACAATGGCCCCACAGCTCAAAGCTTCGCGCCATGCCGCTCAATGCGCTGGAAGCGCACGTTTCGGACTGTGAAGCCCTTTGTGGACGGTTCGATGAATTGCTTCAAATGTGTCCTGATTCTTCCTGTCGAGCGGAAAAAAACTTCCGCTCCTTTATACAAGAGGACACTTATGAATCTAAATCTGTAAACTGTAATGCAAGCAACCCTACACGGACCTCGGCTAACGCCTCGGACACTGATTTTATAGGTGACGGGCCTAACGGCCCATCACATTGCAATGAAAATAAGGATGAGGCGGCAGACGCAGCTTTCAAGCTTAGATTTCAGCAATCGTTGAACCCGAAGCGCTTTTTTGACCTTGCTGGACCCGACATGCAAATCCACATCGAAGCCCGATGTGCTGACCCAACCAGTATTTCCATGCACCACATTGTTGACGCAGCTGAAATGCTCAAACCACATCTCGGGATCAACCATGATGCGTGGGTTCAAGCTTGCCGCGCCATGGGCCCCGAGGGCGCGGCCATCTGTGTTCTTGTGATCGACGCCAACCGTGATCATCCGACCAGTCCTGTCAAAAACCCCGGCGGCGCATTGCGTGCCTGGACAAGACGCTATGAAACTGGCGATTTGAATCTCGTCGGGAGCCTCATTGGCCTCGCGCGCCGCCGCGGTTTGTGATGCTCGCACCGCACCATCACTTTCCGTATCGCCGTTTCCCACCCGATTCCGGGTCTAAAATCGCGCCTCTCGTTGATCTCGTGAAGGATTGCACGCATGTTGGCCCACGAGAACGACCAGAGAAGCACCTTGTACCGTCAGGGTTCGCGTGGGCTTTCGCAAAATTGGAGACCTGACGTTGAGTTGGACGCTATTTATTGATGAATCTGGTCAGGACATGCGCCAGTCACCCTACGAAGTATTGGCCGGTGTGGCAGTTGAAGATCGAAAGCTATGGCGCCTGATTCAGCGTCTTTCCGATCTTCAGGATGAGATTTTTGGGATGCGGCTTTTTGCTGTCTACCAGAATGAGGCCAAAGCTCAAAAGCTGCTGAAAACAAAAGTCTTCAAACACGCCGCGCAGATGGACCCGATCGAGCCAGCCCGCCGCCGCGAACTCGCGCGCGAGATCCTTGAGGATGGCACGAACGTGTCACGCGAGCGTCTGACCGCTCTTGCTCAAGCCAAAATTGCCTACTGCGAAGCAGCTCTCGCAACCTGCCTTGAATTTGACGTCGAAGCTTTCGCCTCGATCGTTCCCAAATCCGCACCGCGGCCGCGCGGTACTCTTTTGCGCAAGGATTACGCCTACCTGTTTGAACGGTTTTTCTACTTTCTTAACAGCAAGCCAGACGACCCGATGGGCTATATTGTGTTTGATGAACTGGACAAGAGCGCCAGCCACATCCTTTTGACCCAGGTTGCCGAGTATTTCCTGAAAACCGGCAAAGGTCGAACGCGCTCCCGCTTGATCATCCCGGAGCCATTTTTCGTCCACAGCGATCTTACGACAATGGTTCAGGTGGTTGATCTTGTGGCCTACATAATCAGCTGGGGTGTTCGGCTGCGCTATATGGACGAGCCGGCCCGAGAAGAACTGTCCGATCTTGCCGGAGCCGTCATGCGGTTGCGCTTCACTCAGCGGCTTCCATCTGGGCACGCCAATTACGGCTTCAAAGTGATCCCGGATCTCCGCCCGCAGGTCGAGAAATGAAAAAAGGCAATGCAGTCACCCGCAAAGCCTCCACCGATCAATATAGGTTCAGAAGCGCCGTTTGTCCAGATGGTTGTTACTTTCCGTTGCCCATCTGACTACAACCCGTCCTCTTCCATCCGCTCCAGAACAGCATCGCTGAACAGCTCCTTCAAAGGCTCGATGCGCCTTTGAATATCTTCGCCAAGTTCGATCAGATCAAAAGCCGCGCTGTCAACGATCTCCGCCTGCTGGTGAATGTCCTCGCCAGATCCGTTCATTGGAATATGGGTGTTTCCCCGAATTATTCTGGTCGCCATGCTATGCAAACCCATCAGCTCGGAATGGAGCTGGCCCAGCTCGCCGCGTAGTTTCTCAACCTTTTCGACACATTCCAGCACGGCCATCGTGTCAAACTCATCCTGCAACGCGGCTAAGGAATCATCCTCGACATAGCCAAATTCTGTTTTCACGAGCTTGTTCATTGCTGCCCCCTTCCCTTTTGACCATCGGACCCATCGTCGCCTGGCTTGCAAAACAACTCTTTGAACAGTCGCTCGGAGCGTTCAAGCCCTTCTGCTGTCAGCACAACCGTTAGCGTTGCGCGGGTCCAGGATCAGACCTTTCTCATAGAGACTGTTCATGGCGTCCCAATCATGCCCCTTCCAGGCCCGACGCTCATGGTGAAGGGTCAGCCAGAGCAAGCCCAATACGGCGTCGTCAATCCTGTCTTGATCTATCTCCATCAGTCACAGTCTTTTAAGCGCCTGAGGCCATTGATCCGAGGTTGGTTTTGCATCGAACAAGATCACACGTCCATCTCCTGCATCCGGATCGCTCACCAGCACGAACGGAATAGCCTCGTGGGCGACTTCAAACAGGCACCGGTATTTCTGCTTTCCGCTGATCGGATCTTTCACCTGGTCATATCGGCAGTTGTACTTTGTCCCGTCTTCAATCCATCCCTCAACACCAGCTGGCGTCACCAGCGCCAAAGGCTTTCCATCGAGCAGAATTGTTTCACCTACGTTGTAGATCTCTTTCATCGGTTCTTCTCCTTGTTGACCCAGTAGCGTCATGTCGAACGTGGAAGGTCGGTCCACCTAACCTTCAAATATCTTCCTGACCGCTTTGGGAGATCTTTCCTTTCAATCATGCGGGCAGAGACCTGGAATTGTTCGTTGATCTTGACGACGAGCAGCTTGTTAAAGTTGCCCGCTGTGTCAACGACTACTACGTCTTTGCTTTTGAACGGTGTGATTGTCTTTATCTCGACATGATCATTTCCGAGCCTGCCGTCTGATCCTTGGGCGTAGGTTTTGTTCAGTCTGATGCCATACGTGATTGCCCCGAAAAGTTCGCCGATATCGCCGTACACGGAAAGATGCAGGCCAGTTTCGCAATGATAACTCTCGGCAAGTGCGATCAGGTCTTCGAAGTAGGGGATCATAGAGCGTATGGCATTTGGGTATTTGGCACCCCATTCTTTATAGCGAAGTTGCTCGTCGATCTCCGTCCACGTGACCCATTCGCCATCGTCGTAGAAGGCGCGATCATCCCAATCTATTTCTTCCAAAACGTCCGATCCCGATTAACTGTGTTCTCTCAATACTGAGAGCGAATGCGTTGACCAATTGTCACTTCAACTGAGCTTCTAACCGTTTGAACAGGTTTTCATACCGCGCTTTAGCAAAGGTGAGGAAACCGCCGAGATCCTCGGGAACATCCCCAAGGTCATGAAGGTCGCCATAGTTAACTCTGGCTTTTTCATTAGAAAAGTTTTCCCGCAACCAATCGCTCGGCAAAGCCGCGTTTTTCTCCTTGTTGAGCTGACCCTCCAATAGTTGAAGGTTTGCAATGGTATTCGCCCACTCACGCATCTCCGCTTGCGTCTCTTCCGAGAAGCCAGCTTTACCAAGTTTGCTTGATGTAAATCTGGAAATTGGAAACACATGATCAACATGGAATTGGTTGTTCAAATCGACATGGGGGAACAACATCGAGAGTAGCAGAAAAGTCCGCTTGTCGCCGTAGCCCATGTCCAACAGCTCGTAGAGTTCGTCTTCACTGAACGAAAGCTGTTTCCCCCGCTTCGACATGACGCCAGCGAGTTCGTTGGTCGGGAACACCCCTTCATCCGCTTTCCGCAACACGTCACGCAACGCTGTAAGAAGCGTATCCAGGCCGCTGCCCCAAATCCCCGAAGGTTTAAGTAGAGACCGAAACAGCCAATCTCGGATTGCTGCACGTTGATCTTTGTACTTACCTTTTATCTCAAAGCCATCAGGGCTTGAGTTCTTGAACATATAGTAAGCTATCGGCAGTAACGAGCTTTCTGCGCGTAGATTTGCACCAGATAGACCTAAGCTTGACGCCAATTGAACGGTTCTGGTTAAAGCTGACCGGATCGCAGGCCAGTTGTCTTGCAACAGAGCCATGTTCTTTTTCGAGAAGTTATCCACTTTGAACCCGACACTAGCGATGTCAGATAGCATCAGCCCGGCCTTAAGTACAAAATCGTGACTGAAATTGAACCCGGAGCCAATGTCATTAAGAGTGTCTACCAATGAGTGTATTTCCTCGCGGGCGTCCAGCTCTGTCCATTGTGCAACAGCAATGGAAAGAAGCAGGTCGGAGTAGCTTAGAATCGTCCCGCCAGAATTGAGGCGAATGAAAATATTGAGAACACGGTTGAGCTCTTGCGATCCCTCTTCATAGTAGGCGACGGTCGGGTTAGATCGGATAACCTCGAACAGCCTGTTGAGCGTCTTTCGTGCTGCTTTGCGTTGCTCTTTATCGAAATCGTACTCTTCTTCAACTAGATCCGGGATTGCGGCCATGCTGGAAAAATCGAGAATTTTCCCGACACGAAACCAGCATTTGTCGCCATCATCGTTGGCCGTTTTTGGTTCCAAGAACTTGAACTCGTAGAAAATTCCGTTTTCCGTTTCTGTGCCATCATGCAGTAGGTTGATGTAGAGATAACGAATTGGATAGGCTTCGGGGTTCTTCTTATGCTTGCCTTTCAGCTTGAGCCGCATTGACCCTCGCAACCCAATATTCAATGCGGTCAATCGTTGTTGACCGTCAAGAACTGCGGTTACGCCCAATCCCTTTTGTACCTCGACTTTTGGGCTATGGATGCCTTTGAACTCATTGTAGTCGCGGACGAAATCGTAAAACTGAAATTCAGTCGCGGTTTCGGGCAAGACTTTCCAAAACAAGAAGGCACCGAACGGATACCCCTGCATCAAGCTGTCAAAGAGTCGTTCGATCTGCTCTGGACGCCAAACAAATTCCCGCTGGATAGCTGGGAGTACGTAGCTATTCTTCGCAATTTCGCCGACCGCTTTTTCAATTGTTCCGCCTGGGTGATACATTACTTTATGCCTTTGATTTTATTCTCACTCGATCACTAAAGCTCTTTAGCACAGGCTTTTCTACCTACGCTATTCGTTGCTGTTCTTGCACATTGGAACTCAAGTGGTGCCACAAGCAACAAGGAAATAGCTTTACGCAGGTAAAGCGCGGTGCGCTACCAAACTTCTCTGTCGTTCTACACATCGGCGTGTGAAAAAGCCGGCGCCATCAGGCACCGGCTCAAGGTTATCACCTTTCACGGCCATCGGGTTCCCACCCTGTACCGCGTCTCCATAATATAGTTGTTAGCTAGTTTTGCAAGCGTCAGCGCGCTATTGTCATCATCTTTCCCTAAATATCTACCGTGGACCTTTG
>JBOEGW010000010.1:0-130129 GCA_050633625.1 Maritimibacter sp.
AAACCAAAAAGGCCCGCCAAACAAGGCGGGCCTTTCCCATCAAATGAACCTGCCCATCCCCTGACGATCCTGAGCGCCTCCCTTGACGGGCCGCGCGCAGACCCGGCTGGCGCCGCGCGTTTGTTCTTGCTAGGCTCTTGGCGACACAGGAGACCAGACCCGATGGCCACCCCTTCATTGCCGCCCCTAAAGGCGCGTCCTTCTGCCGCCGCAACTGACCCTTTTTCGCCTGTGCAATCGAGCCGCAGTTTCGAGATTGTGTGCGAAAAGGTGCGCGAGCGGCTGGTGCAGGGCGAGTTGCGCCCCGGCGATAAACTCCCTGCGGAACGCGAATTGGCGGTGCAACTTGGGGTCAGCCGAAATGTGGTGCGCGAGGCGCTGCGCAGTCTTGAAATCGCTGGCGTGATCGCGCTCAAGAAGGGCGCGAAAGGCGGCGCATTCATCAAAGAAGGCGCTGCCAGTTCGATCACCCAAGCCCTGTCAGACCTGATCACCCTGCGCGCTGTGACTCTCAAAGACCTGTTTGAGGCGCGGATTATGATCTTGGAAATGGTGATTGATCGCGCCTTTGGAGCGTCTGCGCCGCCCAACCTGGAGGCACTTGAAAAGATCGTCGAGAAAACGACCATCGCGGCGCGCGAAAACGCCTATACGGACCGAGTGCGCTTGGCGCATGACTTTTATCACGAGCTTGCCAATCTGACCGGCAACACTGCGATTTTGTTTATGGTCGATGGGCAGACCGAATTGGTGCAAACCTTCTTGCGCTACCGGGTCGGGGAGCTGGATGCGGACACGCTGATTGCATCGCGCCGCGCCTTTTTGGAGCATTTACGCGCAGGCGACACCAAGGCGGCCAAGGCCAATCTGCGCGAACATCTCAACCGCATCCACACGAGCCTTTGGTAAGGGGCGCGGTCAGGGGCGCTGTCGGGGGCGCGGCGGGTTTTGATCCGGCTTTCGCCTCACCATTTCGCGCACAAGACCGCTCATCGCTTGCGTGCCATCCGCGCGCAAAAGGCGCACTTGATCTGTGACGATCCCCACATCCGGCCGCGAGGCGCTGGCGCGTAGGTCTTTGGTTTCCCAATGGGTTTGAACAGTGTCGTTGATCAGAACCGGCGCATGAAATCGCACCTCTTCCCACCCCAAAAGAGCGACCCCGGTGCCGTCCAAATACCCGCTGCGCACCATCAGCCCATGAGCCAGGGACAACAACAACATCCCATGCGCGATCCGCCCACCAAAGGGTGTCGCTGCGGCGTAGGTTTCGCTGGTGTGCAGCTCGGCATTGTCGCCTGTGAGGCCAGCAAAACTGCCAACGTCATGTTCGGTGATTGTGCGCGTGGCGGACAGCCCGCACGCGCCAACTTTCAGGTCCTCAAACCAGTATTTGCGTGCGCTATAGTCGGACAAGTTGTTTTCCCCGATTATCCCCGGCCATCATGCGCACAAAGGCTTCGGGCACCCGGTCAAACCCTTCCAAGACATCCTCACGGAACTGGATGTGCCCCTGCGCATACCAAGTGGCGAGACGGTCAAACGCGGCCTCGCGCAGGTGCCACCAATCAAAGACCACAAGCCCCTGAACCCGCGCTCGCGTCACGATCAGCCGGGATGATGCGCGCAAGCCAATGTCCTCATGAGCGGGCTTATCCACCACCGCGATCCGCCCACAGATCACGACCCGCGCGCGCGTGGCGAGGTTGGCCAAAACGGCGTCATGAATTGGCCCGCCGGTATTGTCGAAAAACACATCAACGCCCTGTGGCGCCAGCCGCGCCAACTCGGCGGTCATATCGGGGCAGCTGCGGTGGTTGATGACCTCATCAAATCCGATGGATCGGCAATATTCGAGCTTCTCGTCGCTGCCAGCAATGCCAATCACCCTTGCCCCCATCAGCTTGGCGATCTGGCCGACAGTTTGTCCAACAGCACCGGACGCCGCCGACACAACGAGCGTGTCGCCCGGAATGGGCTGGCCCATTTCGGTCAACCCAACATAGGCCGTCAGCCCCGGCATCCCGAGCCATGAGAGCGCCGCTTGTTCTGGCACATCAGAGCGCACCCGGTTTGTCGCTGCGGAGCCGGGCAGGTCGGGCGTAAGGGCTGCGTATTCTTGCCAGCCAATGTTCATCGATTCCGCGAGATCGCCCACCGCCCAGTTGGGGTGGTTCGAGGCCACAACTTCGCCAATGCCGCCCCCATGCATCACGCCGCCGGGCTGCACACCCGCTGTATAATTCGCGCCCGGCGAAATCCGCCCACGCATATAGGGATCAAGCGAGAGCCACTTTGTGCGCACCACGATTTGCCCCGGTCCCGGCTTGGGCACCTCACCCAGTTCCATGCGCCATGTTGACTCTGTGGCCGGACCGTTAGGGTAGGCGTCCAAGACCCATTGCCGATTTTCCATGTCTCTCTCCCATTTGCGTCTAGCTTAGCGGGCCTTCGCCCTTCGTCCTAGAGCCAAATTTCCGCGAATTATGTTTTTGGTCGCACCTTTTGTTGGCGTGGCTGTCAATTCAGAACTCTCAGCAAATTTGCGCTATGAACCCACAATATGCCTGTTGCTCCATATTGGTCCTACCATTACTGTTTTGGCGAATCTTAGAGGAGATCACAGCATGGACACTGCCGCGCAACCCCGCTTTCGCATCGTCGATTTTTCGCAAGTTATGGCAGGGCCGTTTTGCACGCGGCTTTTGGCGGATGTAGGGGCGGAAGTGATCAAAGTTGAGCCGTCCGGCGGCGAAACGATGCGCGGCAGGCCACCGCTTCGCGCGGGACATTCGGCCTATTTTGGGGCGCTTAATGCTGGCAAACGCAGTGTTACGATCGACCTCAAATCCACCGAAGGGCTGCGCGACGCGCGGGCGTTGATCGAGAGCGCGGATGTCGTTGTGGAGAACTTCCGGCCCGGCGTTATGGCGCGGTTGGGGCTTGGTTGGGAGGCGCTGTCGGCGCTCAATCCGCGGCTTGTCTACTGTGCGATTTCCGGCTTTGGCCAGAGCGGCGCAGCGGCCTCGAATCCGGCCTATGCGCCGATGATTCACGCGGCTTCTGGCTTGGATCTGACCCTCATGAGCTTTGACCCAACAGCCGAAAACCCGGCGCCAACCGGTTTGTTTTTTGCTGATATTCTGGCCGGTGTTTATGCTTGGGGCGCGATCCAAACTGCGCTTTTGGAGCGGGCGTATACTGGGCAGGGGCAACTTGTCGATGTGGCTCTCATGGATTGCATGTTGTCGATGATGGTCTATGAAACGCAGGCCGCCCAGTTCCCCCAAGACACGCCGCGCCACGTATTTTTGCCCGCCAAAGCGGCGGATGGGTTTGTGGTGATCGTGCCTCTTTCGGACAAGAATTTCGAAGCCCTGCGCGCGGTCTTGGGTGATCCGGCGTGGTGCGCAGACCCCGTCTATCACAGCGCTGCCAGCCGCCAGTCGCATTGGCGCGAGATGATGCGCGAGATTGAAGATTGGACAGGGGGTAAATCCGCCGATGAGGTCGTCGAGCGGATGATGAAAGCCGGGGTGCCAGCGTCGCGCTATCAAACAGTGACCGAGGCGATGGCCAGCCCCTATGCGCAAGAACGCGGGCTGACTGGGACAATCACCGATGCCGCTGGCAGCTATCAGGCCGTGAACCCGCCTTTCAAATTCTCGCGCACCTCTGCGCAAGTGGGCGCGCAAGTGCCTGAGGTGGGCGAGGGCAACGCGACATTTCTGGGGCAAAAGCCCTGACCCGTTGCGCTCGCGCACAGGCGCGCGAAAAAGCGCGCTCAAAGTCCTGCGTGGTCGCGCGCCCCGCATCTCTCGCTAGGCCGCTGATACGGCGGGGCCATCAGGGTCCAGAATTGTAACGCTGCCAATATCGCCGTCGATTTCGATCAAGGCTCCGTCCGGAATAATCCGGGTTGCATCCGTGACCGACACCACACAGGGAATACCCAAATCGCGCGATACAATTACTGAGTGGCTCATCACAGCGCCCACATCGACCACAACCCCTTCAGCCGCCAAGAACAGCGGCGTCCAGGATGGGTCGGTGATTGGCGCGACCAAGATATCGCCCGGCTCCAAAACGTCGGGGTTTTCGGTATCGAGCACAATCCGCGCCCGGCCCACGACCCGCCCAGGAGAGCCGCCAATGCCTTCCAGAATATCGCCTTTCTGTCCAGCGGTCTCCACCGTGCCTTCTCGCAGCTTCCACTCATCAAGCGGGGGCGGCGTTCCTTCGAACATAAACGGCGGCACACGCTCCTTGATCTTCGCATAGTCGATCTTGCGGTCCTCAATCAGCGCGAGATGATCCGCTTCGCCTCTGGCTTGTTCCAGAAACTCAGGCCAAGTCAGCATGAAAAAGTCCTGCGGATCGGCCACGCCTTGCTGCTGCGCGACCCGTTCAAACACAAGGTTCATCGCGCGCCGGGTTTGATCCATCGCCCGGATGACGGAGCTTTTGGAGGCCTCGCGCGCGATTTGCCATGCCTTTGCGGAGGGCAGCGCGTGCCGAAACTTGAGCCGGTCCATCGGCCAAAGCTTCCGCTTGGCGTAGCGCTTGGCAATCGCTGCGTTTTTGGCTTGCTCAGCATAGTCTGCGCCGGGCGCATTCTCCTCAGAGGACAGCCGCATCCGGTCCACCGCGCGCAGGGGTACGTGGGGGCGCATCCGCCATGACGGCGCAGCGAACTCCCATTCGTTCGATCCGCGATAGCCATAGCGGGCGATAAACTCGTTGAACACGCGCACGAATTCTTCCGCTTCGGGCATCTGTTGCAACGCTGGCCATGTGTCAGCATCGACCCCAGCTTCAAAGACTTTGGTGAGGGCAGGCGAGGCGTTCACCAGCCGTCCGAGCGTCCAAAGAAAACGGGCAGGTTCGGCAGATTCAACCCCCTCAACCCCGGACAAGAGATCCAAAGTCAGACCCGGATCCTTCACCTTCATCGCGCATAAAAGCGCCACGTTCCCGGCGGCATTTGTCGCGCAAAACGTCACAAAGACGTGGTTGCCGAACAAGAAATGGTAAGGCTTCTTGAAGTCCTCAATATAGGTCAAAAGAGCCTCGTCGCTGGCGTCATCCCCAGGATATTTGGCCACCCAATCCGCCGAGATTTTTTGCATTTTCTCGACAAGCCGCACGCGGCGGGTGCGCAAAATTACCTGATTGCGCCACAACAGGCGGAGCGAGCTGTAAAAGCTATTGTCGCGGCGGCGTGGGATATATTTTGGCGCATCCGCTTCGCCCAAGAGGCTCTTGTCCACCTCTTTGACTGTGGTTCCCGGTGTGCGCACGCCCAAAAGCCGAATGTAGGACATATTGAGGTAGGCATAGCCGCCAACTGTGCACACGATCACGCGATCTTGGTCAAAATCGCCCTTCGCCACGAGGCCAAATTTCCACCAGGCTTCGCGCCAACTGTCTTCGTTCGCCTGCCCACAAATCGACCAGACGAGCGGCGTGACCGCATCCGGGAACACTTCTCCGACGTTGCCACGGGTATACAGCGGCCAGCGTTCGCTGAGTGGGGTGTCGTTGACCCATTCCTTGCCATTGATTTCCATGCTTTTCCCTCGATGTTTTTAGTGGTCGACCTATCAGTCAAACAGGATCGGTGTGCGCACAACGGCGCCAGATTTTTGGCGCTCAGTCACGTCGTTGATGTCTTCCAGCTTGGCGCTGCCCTCCATCAGCTTTTCAACCGGCAAGCGCCCGGTGCGCCAAAGCGATGTCAGCATTGGCAAATCGCGGCGCATACTGATCCCGCCATGAAAGCTGCCAGTGAGCCGTTTGTCGTCGTGGAAAAGTTCATAGGCCGAAAGTTCAACCTTGGCGTTGGGCGCGCCGGCCCCCACGATTGTGACGGTGCCGCCGCGCCGTGCGCCGTCCCAAGCCGTGCGCACAGTGGCGGGCGCGCCCACCGCGTCGATCACAACGTCCATATCGCGCTTTTCATCAGCGAATTCTTCCGGCGACATCGCCGCACTTGCGCCAAGGGACAAGGCTTGTTCACGCCGCTCGGCCATTGGGTCCACCGCGATCAGCTCGCCCGCACCTGCAATCACCGAGCCCATAAGCGCCGACAGCCCGACAGCGCCGCAGCCAATGATCGCCGTGCTGTTGCCCGGTTTGACCTGCGCCGAACGCAGCGCCGCACCAACGCCGGTTGGCACCGCACAGCCCATCATGGAGGCCACATCAAACGGCAGATCATCCGCCAGTTTGGTCACAGCGTTTTCCGGCACCATCGCAAATTCTGCAAAGGTCGCCGTGCGCATCCCTTGGTGCACCAAGTCACCATCCATCGACAAACGATAGGTCGCCGTATGTGCATGACCGGCGCGGGCATCCGCTGTTGAGGATCGGTTTCGGCAAAGATACTCATCGCCCCGCACACATTCGACGCACTCACCACAGGGCGCGACCCAAAGGATAAGCACCCTGTCGCCTTCGCGCACATGGGTCACTTCGCTTCCGATGCGCTCAACAATCCCGGCGCCCTCGTGCCCCAGAACCACCGGAACCGGCTGGCCAAAAGTGGTTGTCAGCGAGAGGTCCGAGGCGCAAACGCCGCAGGCTTTGACCCGCACCACCACATCCTTGGGGCCTGGGTCTGCGAGGTCAATCTGTTTGATTTCGAAAGAGCCACCGGGTTCGATCATTACAGCTGCGCGCATTGTTGTATCTCCTTTAGGTGTCGAGATGAATTGAGGTATAGGCGAGGTAGGAGCCAAGCCCCTCCAGGCCAAATTCGGTGCCCACGCCGCTGTCTTTGTGCCCCGAAAAGGGCGCCGCGGCGTTTGAGCCATATTGATTGATACCGATGTTTCCGGTTTCGAGCTGATCCGCGACCGCCAAAGCCGCATCGCGATCTTCCCCAAACACCGCGCCCGCCAATCCGTATTCGCTATCATTGGCCATGCGCACGGCGTCCTCCACTGTCTCATAGGGGATGATGCACAGCACCGGGCCAAAGATTTCCTCGCGCGCAATTCGCATATCATTGGTGACGCCGTCAAACAGGGTCGGTTGCACGAAAAAGCCTCGGTTCATCGGGTTTTCCACGCCTCCGCCCACCACGGCGCGCGCCCCTTCTTGTGCGCCCAAAGCGATGTATTCGCGCACCTTGTCGCGGTGCCGTTCAAAAGCGAGCGGTCCAAAGAATGTCCCCTCATCAAAGGGATCACCAAGCCCGGCATTTTCGATCACACTTGCCGTCAGATCGGTGAATTCCTTGAGCCGACTGTTGGGCAAGAACAAACGAGTTGAGGCTTTGCAGGTCTGGCCGGTGTTGCGCAACGACACTTTCAAGATCGTCTTTGCAAAGGTTTCGGTGTTGGTGTCCGGCAAAACAATCGCCGGAGATTTGCCACCAAGTTCCAGCGTGACAGCGCAGAGTTTACGCCCGGAGGTTTCGCCCACCTCGCGGCCCGCCCGCGTCGACCCGGTGAACGACACCTTGCGCACAAGCGGATGTGCCACAAGGGCGCGCCCGGTTTCGACGCCGCCGGTCACAAGGTTGACCACCCCCGGCGGAAAGCCCGCCGCCTGCACAGCATCCATCAAGGCGCGCGCCGCCAATGGCGTTTCGGCGGCAGGTTTAATTACCACAGTACAGCCCGCCATAAGCGCCGGACCAAGCTTGATGATGATGAGGCTCAGAGGGAAATTCCACGGCGTAATCAACGCAGCAACCCCAAGAGGCACCCGGCGCACCAGTGTTTTGTTGGGCGACATTGGGTTGTCGCGGACATTTTTCACAAAAGCCGCAGGGGCAATTTCTGCCACATGGCGCAGATGCGCCGCCCCGGCCACTGCCGCATAACGTGTCTCAGAGATGGGTGCGCCATTTTCGGTGGTGATCAAATTTGCAAAGGCTTCACCCCGCGCCGCCAATTCATCCGCAAGCGCATTGACCAAGCCTGCGCGAGTCTCGACATCGCTATGCCGCCAGCTTTGGAAGGCGCGATGAGCAGCCTGAACGGCACGCTCCACGTCCTCTGCAGACCCATCCGCCACTATGCTAATCGGCTCTTCTGTGGTCGGGTTGATCACCGTGGTGCGCGCGCCGGAGTGCGGTGCACTCCAACGACCATCAATGAATAGATCGCTCTCTTGGGCCGTCATATCATGCGCCTTCGTCTATAATTGAAATTGCGCCGGTGGGGCAGCGGCGCACCGCTTCTTCCACGGCGTTTCGCTGGGACGGGGCAGGGGCATCCGCCACTTCCAGCTTGCCTGCGTCATTGATCTGGAACACCTCCGGCGCCTCAAACTCGCATTGTCCGAGGGAGCCGCATTTGTCCCAATCAACGATGACTTTGAACGCGCCGCTCATGCTGCCGCCACCTTCACTTGAAGCCGCTTAAAGGCGTGAAACTGGTTGGTCTGGAGCCGTTCCGGTTCGGCAATGGGCGTGATGCGCATATCGCGCGCCAGCATTTCACCCAGAAATCCCATAGCCTCCGCGCGCGCCAGATGCGAGCCAAGACAGGCGTGAATGCCCCAGCCAAATCCGAGATGAATATTGGGCGACCTGTCGATCTTGAGCAGGTCCGGGTCTTTAAACACCTCGGGATCGCGGTTCGCGGATTGGAACCACAACACAACCTTATCGCCCTTTTTGATCGTCTGCCCGTCCCACTCAACGTCTTTAGCGGCGGTGCGGCGCATCGCGCGGATCGGGGTGATGAACCGCAGCAATTCCTCAACGGCACCCTTGAGCAAACCATGGTCTTTGCGCAACCGTTCCCATTCTTCTGGAAACTCCGCAAAGGCCAAAACTGACCCTGTCAACAGGTTGCGAGTTGTTTCGTTGCCCGCGCCGACAAGCACAAAGTAGTAGGCTGCAAGTTCTTCCCATGTCAGCGGGCGGCCATCCATCTCGGCATGAACAAGCGCTGAAACAATGTCGTTTTGCGGGTTTTCGCGGCGCTTGGCAGTCAGCCCTTTGAAATAGTCAAAAAGTTCTTCGCGCGCGCGTTCTTTTTCGTCGGGGCTGCGCATGAATTCCGGGTCATCGGAGACAACGCGGTTTGTCCAATCGAGCAGCAACCCACAATCTTCACGCGGCACGCCAAGCACCTGTCCCAACACCCGAATGGGTAGGAGCGCCGCCGCGCTGTCCACGAATTCTGTTGTTTCTTTGCGCGCGAGATCTGTCAGGATTTCGTCTACATTGCTGTCAATTATCGCCTGCCATTCCTGAACTTTGACAGCGCGCAAATGCGGAATCGCCACCGCCCGCATCTGCGAATGACGAGGCCGATCCATATTGTGAACGGTCGGCGTATGGCCCTCAACCCGGCGGCTCAAAATCTGCGTGCCATCCCCGTTGATAAAGACATCTGGGTCGCTGATCGCCTTTTTCACGTCGCCATAACGCGTGAGAGACCAGAACCCCGGCCCGTCTGGCTCATCGTTCCAATGCAGCGGCTCGTTGCGCCGTAGCTGATCGAAAATTGCGCCTTCTTGTCCGGCTACAAAAGGGGCAACATCCATCAGGTCAATCGCAGATTGGCTCATCATCTCGGGTTTCCTTCCTTATCATATGTGGTCCGCTTGGGAGGGGCAGGCCGCGTTTAAGGTTGATTATTCTTTAGCGTATCATACTGTAGCGCACAAATGGCGTGGTGCTTTGGTTCCGCGTCCCACAGCTGCAAAGCCCTTCCCAGCGAGGACCGACCATGACGCCTATGACCCCAACCGTTTTTGCAATTCCCGGCACCAGCAACCTGCGCGATATTGGCGGCTACCCGGCGGCCAACGGCGGGAAGGTGCGCCGCGGTATGGTGTTGCGCGGCGAAGCTCTTGTCGCGCCGGGGTTCCCCTCTACGGCGGCGGTCTATGATCCCGCCCTGAGCGCGTCCTACAAGGCGCTCGGCCTTGCCACGGTGATTGATCTGCGCGGCGTTACGGAGGCCGAAAGCCAACCCAACGCTTGGGGCACAGCGACCGGCGCGCGTGTGGTTGACCTGCCGATGGATGCGGGCGGCGAAGGCGACGCGACGCTTGTGATGCGCGGGATTTTGGAGGGCAGTATCACCCATTTTGGCATTCCGGAGTTTACCAATTTCTACGCCTCGATGACCCGCGACCTCGCCCCTACGTTGGGCGCGGCAATCACCACTTTGGCCGAGGCGGACAGCCTCCCTGCGCTCGTACATTGCATGGCCGGAAAGGACCGAACCGGTGCCGTGATTGCGTTGTTGCTGAGCGTGCTTGGCACCCCGCGCGAGATCGTGGCCACGGACTATCAATATACTGAAGTGTTGCGCCCGAACCGTGTCGAAACCTACCGTGACAGGCTCACCCAAGCTGGCGTAAAGCCTGAAGATGTCAGGGTTTTGTTCGAGTCTCCTGCCGCTGTCATGCATGGACTGCTCGATACGCTGGACGCCGAACATGGGTCGGTTGAAGCCTATCTCACTGGGCCGGGCGGCGTCGATCCATCCGCATTGGCACAGCTGCGCGCCACTTTGATCGAATAGGGGATGAAAGAGGGGCGGAGCAGGTTTCATCCCTGTACCTCTGGCACCCGAACCACGAGACCGTCCATAGCTTCGGTCAGTTCCACCTGGCAGCTGAGGCGCGAGTTTTCCTGAAGATCGCTGCCAAATTCGAGCATCATCTCCTCGTCTGGCCCGGCGCGCCCGACAATGTCGAGCCAGCGTGGATCAACCAGCACTTGGCACGTCGCACAGGCCATGGCCCCGCCACATTCGGCCAGAATATCCGGCACCCCCAGCGTGCGGCCCACCTCCATCAAGGTTTCGCCAACTGCGCCTTCGCCCTCAAACTGCGCCCCATCAGCGGCGATGAATTTTATCTTCGGCATGTCCTATCCTCGTTGGTCTTTGTGCGCGCCCTGCGCTTGACCCATGTTTAGTTCGCCGCCAAGGCAGCCTCTTTGTGCGACGCCGTGAGGGTCGCGCGCAAAATCGCATCTTCGGTGATTTCCGGCCCGACCAGCTCTTTCACGACAACACCGGCGCGCATGCACAGAACTCTGTCACAGCACTCAACAAGGTCCTGCGGATCAGAGGAGGCCATCGCCACCGTATTGCGTTCGGCATAATCGCGGATGGCCGCCAAAAGCTCGGCGCGCGCGGCGATATCAACACCCACGCATGGCTCGTCGATCAGCAGAACTTCACTCTCCGCCATTAACCACCGGGCCAGCAAAGCACGTTGTTGGTTGCCGCCGGACAGATCAGCCAACTCATCGCCCGCCGCCGCCTTGACGTTCAGGCTCTTGATCCCCGCCGCCGCCATTTCGGCTTCCTTTTTGGCGTTGATGAAGATGCCCTTCGACACCCGGTCAAGGATTGGCAAAGTGACGTGTTTTTCCACGCTCCATCCGGGCACGATTGCCAGGTGCCGATCGCCGTTGAGAATGCCAAGCCCGGCCTTCACGGCCTCGCGCGGGTTCTCGGTGAATTCGCCGTGCACCCGGACGGATCCCCAAAGCCGACCAGCGCCTGAGATCGTATCAATGACTTTCTCACGCCCCGATCCAAGGATGCCCGCAAATCCAAGGCATTCCCCTTTGTGCAGCAAAAAGTTGAGCTGACGCAGCGGGGGCATCGCCAGGTGACGCCCTTCGATGATGGTTTCGCCTTTCATCAGCCCCGGTTTGTGGGTCTTTTGGCCCGGTGTTTTCGCCCCCGATAGCTCAACCACCATCCGGTCCACCGTCAAATCCTCGCCGGACAAACGCGCCGAAACCTGCCCGTCGCGCATCGCTGTCACAGTGTCACAGACCTTGTGAACCTCGCTCAGGTAGTGGCTGACAAACAAGATCGTCATCCCCTTGGAGCGCAGCAGGTCGAGCGCATTGAGCACCGTGTTACTGTCCTCCTCGCCCAGCCCCGCCGTAGGCTCATCAAGGATCACGAGGTTGGCATTGCGCCGGAAAGTGCGTGCGCACATGATCAACCGCTGTTCGCCCGGATCAAGCGCCGCTGTCGGCTCATCCACGCCAATATCAAGGCCCAGCTCATCCAGCACTTCGCGCGCAATTCTGCGGCCCTTTTGTTTGGGCATCCGGCCTTTATTTGGCTCCGCGCCAAGCACGATATTTTCCCAAACATCAAAGCCTTGCACCAGCGCCAGCTCTTGAGGGATCAGCTCGATCCCATATTTCGCGCAAATCTTCGGTGTCATGCGCGCAATTTTCTCACCGTTGATCTCGAAGCTGCCAGCGTTCATTTTGATGCGCCCGGTAAGGGCCCAAATGAGGGTGGATTTCCCGCTACCATTCGGGCCAATAAGCCCGTGCGCGCTGCCCGCTTCGATGTCTACGCTTACATCTCGTAAGGCACGGGTGCGCCCGTAGCTTTTCGTCGCGTTGCGAATTTTGAGGGATATCGACATAGGACCTCCTCAAACCTTGCGATGTTTCGGGCGGTTCAAGATCACTGCGACCAGCAAAACAATCCCCGAGATCACATTAGAAATCCAACGTGGTTGGTTCATCAGCGACAGACCATTGGTCAGCACCAAGAGTACAAAGACCGCAAACAAAGTTCCGAGAATATCGAACCGCTTTTTCTTGGTCAGCACCGCCGCACCAAGGAAGGCCGCCGTATAGGATTGCAAGAGAAGGGGCGGGGATGCGCCGTTGAAATAGCCGCGTTCGGCCAAATTGATAAGCCCAGCACTGGCCGCCAGCAGGGCCACCAAAGTAAAGGCACCAACGCGCAGCCAAGCCACCGGCACACCTGCCAGATAAGCGCCCATGGGGTTGCCCCCCAGCGCATAAGCGCGGCGTCCTGGCGTGGTGCCACGCATCGCGCCCCAGAGCAAAATGGCGACAGCAAAAGCGATCACAACGCTCCATTTGATCGGACCACCCATCACGGTGGCGCGGCCAATGTCTTGCAGCAAAGGCGGCAAGACGATTTGGCTGATTTGTTTCATTCCGTTGCCAATTCCGGCTTGCGATGCCAGCTCAAAGCCCCCCGCAATCGACCCAATCGCAAGGGTCGCCACAAAGGACGGCACGAAGACCTTTGCCACCAGAAACCCGTTGAGCGCGCCAATAGCCGCGGCCACCAGAAAGCCAATCGCCACAGCGCCGAGCAAGCCCATCCCTGAGCTAAACCCGTAACTCGTGACCAAGACCCCGACCACAACGCCGACAAGATCCGCGACATTCGGAAAACTCAGGTCAAATTCGCCAATCGTCAGCGCCACGGTTGCTGCCAGCGACAGCAAAATCAGCGGCGCTGAGTTGTTCAGAATATTGATCGCATTGCGCCCCGACAAAAACGTCACAGGTTCAAGGATCGAGAAGATCAACACCAGCGCGCCAAAAACGATCACCAGCCCCCATTTCTTCAACCCATCTTCAATGCGTTCGCGATCGAGAATATTTCGATCCGGCTCCTTGCGTTCCAGACGTTCATCATCCTTTCGTCCAAAGGGCGGACGGTCGGTGACCCGGTTTTCAGTGTTGTTCTGCACCATCGAATGTCTTCCTGCTTTTATCAGTTGGAGCCGGACCGAGAGGTCACTTGCCGTATTTTTCAGCCCAAGCCGCTTGGTAAACGGCCAGTTCGTCAGCGAAGGGGTACATGCGGTCTTCCGGCACGTTGGACGCATCCACCACAACAAGATCCCCAGTCAGATCGGGGCGCGTTGCCGGGATCTCGGTGCCATCCGCAAAGAACGCTGCCATCGCATCAATCGCGGCAAGCCCATAGTAAGGCCGGTTCGCAACAATCGCCGCTTTCGAGCCACCACGGATCGCTTGCAGGGTCGAGACATTCTCAATCCGACCCACAAAGGTCACATCATCCGCCTGAACCGACTGAAGCGCTGGAAGCACCATCAGCGGCGCGAAGTCACAACAGGTCACAAACCATTTTGCATCCGGATGACCCTGCACAAGATCAACTGTGGTTTGGGTGAACGACTGCACAAGGTTTGCTGCATCGGTATCCGCGATCTCGACAAGCTTTTCGCCCAAAATGCTCTTTGCGCCTTCTACAGCGTTGTTCGCGGCGTAAACGATCTGGATTGTCTGACCAACGGCAACGGCGTCTGGGTCTTTATCGAGAATGTAATTCCCCATAATTTCGCCAAGCTTATAGTCGTCAATTGTGTAGACGCCCGTGAACAACTCCGCGCCAGCCGGGTTCACACCCACATCCGTCGCAATCACCGGCACGCCTTGTTCCTTGGCGCTGGTCAGCCCCTCAGAGATCAGAGGCGCGTCAACCGCCATAGTGATAATCCCATCGGCGCCTTGCACCAAAAGCTCAGGAATTTTGGTCGCCAGCAGCGCCGGGTTGTTCTCGCCATCTTTGACAATCACATCCCAACCCAGCGTTTCGGCAGCGGTTGTGAGTTGTTGCGTCCATTCAGCAAGGCTCTCGGATTGAGACGTCACAACGACAATCCCAAGCGTCTTTCCAGAAACATCCGCCGCCAACGCTTGTGACAGTGTCAAGCCAAGCCCAAGAACAGATGCGCCGATCAGTTTGGTGATTTGCATTTTATTTCCTCCCTAGTGTGTTTTGGTCTCTATTCGCTGCCCAAGCCCGCAAGGTGTCGAGATACGGGTCGACATCATGTTCAGCTTCGATCGCTCCGGAGAAAACCAGCCCGGACGTTCCGTCGAGAGAAAGCACATCGCCTTCCCGGTACACATGGCCGCCACAGCTCAAGCCCGTGTCGTCAAGTGTGACGTTCTCCATCGCGCAAACCGCCGGGATACCCCAAGCGCGCGCGACAACAGCGGCATGGCTCATCATGCCGCCAAGCGTGGTGAGGATGCCTTTGGCAACGCCCATTCCATGCACATCTTCAGGCGAGGTTTCGCGCCGTACGAGGATGACATCGCGCCCGTCCTCGGCCCAGTCCAGCGCCGTGTCAGGGTCAAAGGCGATCTCGCCTGTTGCCACCCCAGGTGACACGGCCAGCCCTTTGCCAATCGCCGCCCCTTCGCCACTGGCCCGGTGCGTGCCACCGCCAGTATAAAGAAGCTCAGGATCAATGCGCGCAACCGCCTCCTCTTGGCTCAAAACGCCTTCAGAACACATCTCAACGGCAATGCGAGGAGCCGCCGCAGGGCTGCGTTTGCCCACCCGCGCTTGCAACATCCAGAGTCGCCCGCGCTCTACAGTAAACTCAATGTCGCACATATCGCGGTAATGCGTTTCCAGCCGCGCCATTGCGGATTCCAGTTGCGCATAACAGTCGGGCATTTTGGCTTCAAAATCCGACAAAAACTGCGTCAGGCTATCGCCGCTCACCACATCATCGCCCTGCGCGCGAAACAAAAAGTCGCCACAGCGCTGCGCGGCACCTGTTGATGGGTCACGGGTAAAGGCAACGCCGGTACCGGACTGGTCGTCCAAATTGCCAAACACCATCGCCTGAATGTTCACGGCCGTGCCGCCAGCGTCTGACAAGCCAACTTTGCGCCGATACGAAATCGCGCGCGGCGATTGCCACGAGGCAAAGACGGTCTCAACAGCGGCGAACATTTGATCATAAGGATCATCGAGGCGCGGATCGTCGATCAGTTGGATCAACGCGTCACAGGCGCTCTCGGCATCGGGATCGGCCAGAAGGGAGGGGTGATCGGTTTTGATGTCCCGGCCCAAAACGAGCGTCGCAAAAGACACCAAGAACCGCCGATAACTGCCCCAAGCGAAAGCCGCGTCGCCCGTCTGGTCGGCCAAAGCCTGTGCATTTTGGCGTGTCATGCCGACGTTAAGGAGTGTGTCCATCATGCCGGGCATCGACTGCGCCGCGCCGGAGCGCACGCTCACCAAGAGCGGATCAACCGGGTCACCAAACCGCCGACCCATGCGCGCCTCAAGGTCGGCCATCGCCGCGCGCACGTCATTCTTGAGCGCCTCGGTCAGCCCCGATGTAGCGAACTCCTCGGCGGTTTGTGTGGTGATCGTAAAGCCCGGCGGAACCGGAAGCCCAAGCTCGCTCGACATGAGCCAAAGGCTATAGCCCTTACCGCCAAGCATACGAATTACGTCTTCGGCCACGCCCGTATGAGCGTGATCGAACGGATAAAGTCTCCGGTTCACGATGTCCTCCTAAGCGCCATTCGCTTGGGTTTTGTCCCTCGCGATCCTCACCCGGCGCTTCCCTTTTTTCGATGGTGCAAACATGTCAGCCGTAAGTCAAGAAATTAATACGGTGGCATACGATAAGATAGCAGTTATAAGAGCGATCTAACTCTAACTAATTGATATTACTATCGTTATTCCGCACGCTTTGCCGTGGATTTCTCTCACTTTTCCTGACACGTTTGTCAATAGTTCAGCGAATCCATCCCCACCTAAGGCGACCCAAAGGGATGATGGGACCGCTGCGCAAGGTGCCCCGGCGCAGCGGTCTGTTGTTCTGCCTCAGACGGCGCGTCCTGCCTGTGCTTCGGCGGCGCGCGAACGGCCCAACAGTCCAATCATGTCTTGGTGCAATTCGAACCAAACCGTGTGGTAGCTGTCGATGATGGGCGCTGTCAGATACTTCTCCTCGCCGCCCTGAAAGCGCGCGATCGCCCCATCAAACCGACGAATGTACTGCGCCATATGCGGCACATGTTCCGCCATCTGTGTCAGGAGCGCGCTGATGCCCTCATGTACCGGGCCCAATCGGTCGCGGATGGCCGCGTCATAGGCGGGATCGGAGTGATCATTGATCACCTGCGCGCCGTCCACCTCGCGCATTTGCCAATCGGTGACCAGCGTTTTGAAGGCGGCGTTGAGGGGCACAAACTGATCGTGTTCCGCCTCCAATCGATCCGCATCCAGAGCGCCGCGTTGTTGGGCAACGATCGCCTCATAGCGCGCCTTGCCGTCTGGCGAGAGCCGCACGCCGACGCGCGTGGGCGATGTCAGCCCGTCTTGCTCCAAGCGCGCCAACACCGGCGCGAGGTCTGCCTCGCTCATCCCCATGCTTTCGGCAAGGGCATCCGTCTTCCCAAATCCCTTGATGCCCAGTTGATGAATGGCTGTTATATCAGGTGTCATCATGTCCTCCCTTATGATGTTAGTGCCAGCGGATCGGCAGCTTGGAATGTCCAGAGAACATATAGGACGCCATTTTTTCCGGCGGTCCGGCAAGCTCGATCTTGGTTTTGCGTGCGAGAATACACTCGAACAGTTTTTGCGCTTCCAGCCGCGCGGCATGGACGCCCAAACAAAAATGCGCACCTTTCCCAAAGCCCAAATGGGGGTTCGGTTTGCGCGCGATGTTGAAGCTTTGAGGCGCGTCAAACACCGCCTCGTCACGGTTGGCCGACACGAAAAATGGCACGACCTTGTCCCCGGCGCGGATGGTGTGCCCCGCCAGTTCCGTATCACGCGCAGCCGTGCGCCGCATCAGTCGGACCGGCGTGACCCAACGCGCCATTTCCTCAACCGCAACCGGCAATCCAGCCGGGGCGCGGCGCAGGGTATCGGCCGCGTCCGGCAATTGCGCCAGTTGCTCAATCCCGCCCGACACCAAGAACCGCGTCGTTTCATTTCCTGCCGCCGTCAGCACCATGAAATAGGCGTCCAACTCGTCTTGGCTGAGCCGCTTGTCGTCCACCTCACCAAAGGCGAGCGATGCCGCAAGACTGTCATCTGGCGTGTCGCGCTTGAGGTCAACAAGATGGCGGTAGTATTGAAATAACTCAGCGCGCGCAGAGGCCTGCGCCGCATCGCTTTGCGCATGGTCCGTGATCGTATTGGCCCAATCCACCGTCTTGGGCTGATCTTCTTCAGGGATGCCCAACAACATCCCAAGGACCATCATCGGCAAGGGCAGGGCGACCTTTTCCACAAAGTCAAACGGCGTATCATCAGGGCAGGCATCGACGAGATCAGTCACGACCTTTTCAATTGCATCGGACATTTTGGCAATCGCCGTGCGCCGCAGCCCCGGCATCGCGCGCGCGCGCAAAGGTTGGTGTCCGGGCGCATCCATATTGTGAACGCTGGCGGTCTTTTTGCCCTCGGCGCGTCGATCGGTGATTTGGGTTCCGCCTCCCGACAAAAAGACATCGGGCGCCATGACAACAGCATTGCACAGCTCATAATTCATCACCGCCCAAAACCCCGGCCCGCCATCCGGTTCCGGGTGGAAAAAGATCGGCGCGTCGCGGCGCAAGCGCGCGAATTCCGCGTGTTCACTCTGCGATGTGTAGAGATCGTGGTTGAGCAAATTGGCTTCTATTACTGTCATGTGTCGTCCTCCCTGACGCCATCTGGACGGGCGATTGCCACATCCGTTTTGATCACACCTCGGTACCAAATCAGCGCGGCTTGCCGGGTCAAATGGCGCACCGCATCGTCGCTCGGCGCGCGTTGTGGTAGCCCGATCCGCATGTACGCAAGCTGCTCAGACATCGCCAATTCGGCTTGCGCCGCCTCCAGCGGGTCAACGCCGGGCCACAAATGCCCCGCCTGTTGCAGCGGTGTCAGCCAGCCTTCTGTTCGGTCAATGAACCGGTCCCGCACGCCAAGCCACGACCGATAAAACGTGGCGCGCGGCCCCTGAATCGCCGCTTCCCGCATCACCCGAATGAGCTTGCGACTGCGCTTATATGTGAGGAGTTGGGCCACAAGACTGTCGGCATAATCATCCTCGCTGACCCAGCCTTTCGACTTCCAGCGCGAGTCCGCCTGCTTGTGCATTCGCTCCAGCATTGGCCGCAAAACCTCGATCAAGATTTCGTCTTTGTTACTGAAATGCCAGTAGAAATTCCCATGCGAGGTCTGGGCGGCAGTGTTGATGTCTGACACCCGCGTCGCCACATAACCGCGCTCCGAGAACACCTTCGCCGCCGCCACCAACAGCCGTTCACGCATCTGTTCTCCACGGGTGGATTTATCCGGGGCGGTCGCGACGATTGATGTTTGTCGGGCAGGCATGGCCACTCTCCACAGTTAGCGTATGGTAAATCAGCGTACCATTAAACCTGACACCCGTGTCAACTCTTTCCAAAAGTTTTTTGAAAACGCAGGCCCAGCTCACGACACAAAAGATTACATAATCCCTATTATGAGGCCTGCGACCGCCAGAGGCTTCGAAACAAGGTGTTTTATGCGCATAGATATGCGCATTTGACTTGCCGCTTCTCTGCAAATTTGCTAGGGTGCTCCCATGGCCCAAGCCCGTACACCAAAACCGTCAGCCGATAATCAGCCGATAAGGAGTTTCGCCATGTCCGATGGACGTAAGCCGACGAATCTGACCCTTGATAGCACGCTTGTGGCGCAGGCGCGCGCGCAACAGGTGAACCTCAGCCGTGCCGCTGAGGCCGGTATTCGCGCGGCGCTCTCGCAATCCCAAGCCGCGCTTTGGCAGGCGGAGAACGCCGCCGCAATCGACAGCTCAAACGCATTTGTAGAGGCCGAAGGGCTGCCCCTTTCGGGATTTCGTCCTTTCTAATGGCGCGCGCAGATGTGTACCGATTGGCGGATGGAAGTGGTTTGGTTTTGGATGTGCAATCCGAGCTGCTCGACCCGTTCAACACCCGCGTTGTCGTGCCGCTGATGAAGCGCACGACAGCACCGCGCCCGGCGCGCGGATTGAACCCTGTGTTTTTGCTGGGGGATGAAGAATACATTTTGGTCTCCCAATTCCTGTCCGCCGTCCCCGTGGCCGCGCTGGGGGTGCCGATTGGCTCCCTCGCGGCGCATCAAGATCAAATCACCCGCGCATTGGATATGGTGTTTCAAGGGGTATAAGCGTGGTGAGTTTCGTGGTTTTCGCGGGTGCAGCATATCTCGCGGCTTGTCAGAAGGCCCACACTGCCCCATGTTAACCGTCAAGCAGCGCAGTTTCGCGCAATTGATTTAGGACATTCAAAAAGGTCTGCCGATGGCTTCTGACACATTCGAGACCCCGACGATGCCACCGCGCCCCTTCGAAAGCTTGGCCGCTGCGCAGGTCGTGCCGGAGACAGCGACGCCGATGTCGGCGCAGGCCACTCCGGTGACCGAAGACGGTGAACCCGACAAAACTCAGCCTCCCGTCAGTGCGCTGCGCTTTGAAACGCCGCAAGAACTCTACAAGGCCATTCCACAAGTTGAGCAGATGACAATGCACCGCCCGCTTGAGAATGAAGATGGGCTGGAATTCCTGTTGCGCCTGCGCGCCTCGACCACGCCGGAAGAAGCCGTCACCTTCACAGCCTTTGCCGCCCAGCCGAAAATGGCGATCTGGTGGGCCTATGAATGTTTGCGTCTGGCGGGGGATGAGCTGAGCGCGCCTGAACGTCAGATGATGGAACATGTGGCGAATTGGACGAATTATTCCGACAATGAAAACCGCTACCGCGCAATGCAAATGGCGCTTTATTCCCCAGTCAAGACCCCAGCGATTTTCCTCGGGCTTGCGGTGGGTTGGTCCGGCGGGCCAATCGCGCCCAATGATCCGGCGCAGGTGCCACCCCACCGTGCCCCTCGCGCAATCAACTCAGCCGTGTTGTCCTGTTTGGCGCGCGCAGATTTGACCCACCGTTCGGTGCGTCTTGCACGCTTCATTGATCAAGCAGCGGCCTTGTTTCGCGCCTATTGATCCGCCGCGCCGTGCGCTGCGTGTAAGCGCTGGAAATCTCACAAGAAACAGGGCAGTCTAATCTCTGATGACTCTGACTTTGCGAATCGAAAACTACGACAAGCTGGAAGATGGCGGCCCGACATGGCTGACACTTGACGGGAAAGGTGCGTCCGTGGGGCGGCGCGGCGAGAACGATTGGGTGCTGCCTGATCCGGCCCGCCATATTTCGGGGCATCACTTTGATATTACCTTTCAGGGGGGGCAATATTTCCTCACTGATGTGTCAACGAACGGGACGTTTTTGCAGGGACAAAGCCACCGTCTGCAAGGTCCAACAGCGCTCAATGGCGGTGAGCGGATCGTGGCTGGGCATTATGTGATTGTTGTGGAAATGGGTGCTGCACAAGCCAGCGCGCCCCCGCCTGCTGCCACGCCGCCGATGGGCAAAACATGGATGACAGACGCGCCGCAACAGGCCAGCGAGGGCGACCCTTGGGATTTTGGCGGTGGGCTTGATCCGGTGAACCCACTGCCAAGCGCCGGGGCGAACCCGCATCATTTTGATGATGTGGCGCAGGATTTCGTACCGTTGCAACGCCCGGATCAAGCGCCCATGCCCCAAGCCGCGCCCCCCGTTCAGGTGCCCGGTGTGCACAACACAGGCGCGCCAATCCCGCAACAGCCGCCACAGATGCAACCGCAGATGCACCCCGGCCCTTCCGGCCCGCCGCCCCAAGTGCCCCCCGTGCCACAGATGCCACCGGCGCAACCGGACGCGGCGCAGGGCTATGGTCATCCGCCACAAACACCCCCGCCTGCGCATCCCGGCGCTGTGCCTATGCCCGCTCCGGCGGCAGCACCCCAGCCTGCGCCCCAACCTGCCCCCGGAATTCCCCCGGTCGCGCCAACTGCCGCCCCCGCACCCACCCCGGCACCGGGGTCCGGCACAGGCGGCAGCGCAGCCTTTATCAAAGCGTTTTGTGAAGGAGCGGGCCTTGATGCCTCGCGCGCCAGCATTGATGACCCAGAAGCCTTTGCCCGTGAGCTTGGCAAAACAATGCGCACAGTCACCACCGAGGTGATGCAAATGCTCGCGGACCGCGCCAACGTCAAACAGTTCACCAAGGGCGGCGAACGCACGATGCGTTCTGCGCAAAACAACAATCCGATGAAGTTTCTGCCCGATGCGGATCAGGCGCTTGAGGCGTTGTTCATTAAGCCGCGCGATGGGTTTCAGACCGGACCAGACGGCTATGCCAACGCCTTGGGCGATTTGCGCGGTCACCAAATGGCGGTGTTTGCAGCGCTGCAACCCGCGCTTGGCGAAATCCTTGAGGGGCTTTCGCCCGACGAGATCGAGGATGAGGCCGCCTCGACGGCCAAACTCGGCCCGTCTCGTCGAGGGCGTAACTGGGACATGTATGTGGAACGCTGGGATCGCAAGGCACAGGCCGGTGAACATGGTATGCTCGACGCCTTCCTGAAAGCCTTCGCCAAAACATATGCCGCAGCCAACGCGGGCAACACCAATAGCGAGTAAGCTTGACCTTGGGGGCGGTGCGCCTAATCTGGCGATGAGTTTTTAGGGGATAATTTTTCATGGATATTGACGCGCTGCTGGAACCTGTTTCCGAAGACGCCCCCTGTGGGCCGGATTTGAACGCGGATATGGACCCGGAATATGACGAATACTATTTCGACAGCGCCGGGCGTTTGCCGGGGTTTTACTATCAGCCCGGCGTAGATCGCCCGGATGGGTCTCGCTCGCCGGACCGGGTGTTTGACCCCACCGAGGTTGATCTGGCGGCGGAACAAGCCGCCACCGACAGCCTTCTGACACGGTGTCGCGATTTGCGCCTGTTGGTCCTGCGCGCCCAATGGGAGGCGCTCGCGGGCAAACTCGGCTCGTTATCGCAAACCATAGAGGCCACAGCCGCCTTGCTGGAAACCTTCCCCGATGATGTGCAGCCGACCCTTGCAGATGGCGTGTCTGAGCGGCGCGATGCGCTTTCGGATTTGGCCAACCAAGTGACGATGATGCAAGCGCTGCAATTTGCGCCGCTTGTGGGGTCCGCCGAAGTCACCCTGCGCAAACTGCGTGTGTCCAACGGCAACGGCACGCCGCTGGCGGGCGAGGAAGACATGTCCCACGCGATGCTGACCGATGCGCTTGGGGACAGCGCCTACAGAACAAAAGTTGACGAAACGCACGCCGCCTTGCTGGTGATCAAATCTGGCCTGGAGCGGATTTCGCGCGCCTGCCAAACCAACGCCACCGCGCCGTTTTCGCCGCAACTCGATCCGGTGCTAGGGGTCGTCACCGAAATGCTCGACGCGATCACCAACGCGCGGCCTGATTTGCGCGGCGCGGATGTGGACAGCGTTGTGGAGCTGGAAGGGGCCGTTGATGCTTCTGCGTCCAATGACGGCGATTCCCCTGCCCCCGCCGCCGCTGCTGCTGCCACGGCCCCCGCGGGCGATGTGGTCAGCCAAGCTCACGCGCGTATGATTCTCGAAGCCTGTGAGCATTATTTCCGCCGCTGCGAACCATCATCGGCGGCATTGTTGCTTGTCACGCAGGCGCGCCTGTTGATTGGCCGTCCCTTGATTGAAGCACTGGAAACTCTGCTGCCACAAGAGAGCGGGCGCGCGATTGTTGATTTTGGCCCTCAAACCGGATTTGCCCTCAATATTGAGCGATTGCGGATGCTTTCGGGCGCGATGCCCGAGGGCGCCAGCCCAGACACGCCGCAAACTGATCAGGGGCAAGTCCCTGATATCATTAACAACGCGGACGCCGCTCAGGGGATTCGAAGCGTCGAAGACTATTTCCGTCGCGTCGAACGCTCATCTCCCGTGCCCGTGCTCTTGCAACGCGCGAGAAGTTACCTAGATAAAGATTTCCAGTCGTTGGTTGCGGAGCTTATTCCAAGTTCCGAAAACGCCAATTGAGTGGATTGAAACGAAATTGATTTTGAAAAACATGACCTAAAGATTGACAGGTGGATACAAGTGTCTCATTTTTTGACAAGCGATGACGTGACCGACGTTCGATCCTCAACACCCCGGAAACTGTGTGTTTGTGCCACAGCGCTCCAAGAAGGTGCTGACAATGATCGAAAATTGGTTAATGTCTCTCGTTGACATTAAACTGTTAAACCTGTTTGCTTTTGATCATATAGCTTTGACGCGACGCATTTCTGGGGAGTGAAAATAGATGGCATCCGATTCCGGTACTGGCTTTATCAAGCGCAACCGCCCGCCACGGGTACAGATTCAATACGAAGACCCGTATGATAGCGAGAAAATGGTTGAGCTGCCCTTCGTGATGGGCGTGCTTTCGGATCTTTCCGGCAATAACCCCGGCGTGGAAAAAGAGGCGATTGATGATCGCTCTTTCACCGATGTCACCAAAGACACCCTTGATGATTACATGGCGTCTGTTCAGCCGGGCATGACCTTTATGGTCGAAAACAAGCTCGACGAGAATTCCACCGACAAGGTCGGCGTCAACCTGCGTTTCGACAAAATGGACGACCTTGAGCCAGCGGCGATTGCCCGTCAGGTGCCCGCCTTGAAAAAGCTGCTCGAGGCGCGCGAACAGCTCGCAAACCTGCAACGCTACATGAGCGCCAAACCAAAAGCGCAAGAGCACATCAAAAAGCTGCTGGCGGACCCGGATTTGATGGCGGCTTTGGCCGATCGTGCGCAAGCCGAAGCTGGTGACGACGAGAGCGAAGAATAAGTCAAAGCGCGGCTTTCACGGGCTGACCATAAGACGACAGGGACATTGAACGAATGGCAAACGAAGCACAAACAACAGAGAGCCAAGGCGCCGAAGGCTTGGACGAGCTGTCCGAATTCTCGGATATGCTCAAACAGACGATCAAGCCGCGCACCGATGTGGCCGCCAAAGAGGTGGACAATGCGGTTGTGGCTTTGGTGCGCGAAGCGCTTGACGACCAATCCGTGGTCGCTGAAGACGTGATCGACACCGTGGATGCGATGCTCGCAAAACTGGACGAGAAGCTCTCTGCCCAGATGAACGAGATCATTCACAACGAAGAATTCCAGCAGTTTGAAAGCTCCTGGCGCGGTTTGGCCTACTCGCTGAACAACGCGGAAACGGACGCCTCGCTGCGGGTCAAAGTGCTCAACGCCTCCAAAAAAGAACTCCAAGCCATGATGCGCCGTTATCCCGGTGCCAAGTGGGACAAATCTCCCCTGTTCAACATGGTCTATGAGCAAAACCTAGGCACCTTGGGCGGCAAACCCTTTGGGTGTTTGATCGGGGATTACTACTTCGATCACTCCTCCCCTGATGTGACCTTGCTCAACGGGTTGGGTAAAGTTGCCGAAAGCTCGCTTGCACCGTTTATTTCTGGCACCGCGCCACAGCTTTTGGGCCTTGATAGCTGGAACGAAGTCGCAATTCCGCCGGATCTTTCGGAAATCTTCGAAACCCCGGAATACGCCGCCTGGAACTCGCTGCGCGACAGCGAAAACGCGCGCTTCCTTGGTCTTGTTGCCCCGCGCGTTCTGGCGCGTGAGCCTTATGGCCCGGAAAGCAATTCGGTTGTTGAGGAGTTCAATTTCGTCGAGGAGACCGATGGTCACGGCGGCGAGAAATATTCCTGGATGAACGCGGCGCACGCTATGGCCGCCAACATCAACCGCGCCTTTAAGGAACACGGCTGGACCGTGCGCATCCGCGGCGTGACGTCAGGGGGCGAAGTCGCCAACCTGCCGACCTACACCTTTGATACTGGTGACGGCTCCAAAGATCTCAAGTGCCCGACCGAAGTGTCGATCACGGACCGCCGCGAAGGCGAATTGTCCAAGGCCGGGATCATGGGGCTTATTCACCGTCAGCACACAGACAAGGCGGCCTTCATTGGTGCGCAGTCTCTTTACCGTCCGAAGAAATATGTGGATGATCTTGCGACAGCATCGGATAATATGTCGTCGCGCATCCCGTACATCTTCGCGGTGTCACGGTTCAGCCATTACCTTAAGGTGATGGTGCGTGACAAAATCGGGCAAAGCCCGGACCGGATCCAATTGCAAAACGAACTGCAATCTTGGGTCAACAAATACGTAGCAGGGAACCCTGAAAGCGCGACCGAGCTTGAAAAAGCGAAGAAGCCCTTGGCGGGTGCTACGGTAGAGGTCGTCGAGGACGAACTGAACCCTGGATATTACCAGGGCAAATTCTTCCTCAAGCCTCATTTCCAGATGGAAGGGATGGATATCGGCATGTCGCTGGTCTCTAAACTGCCAACTGGGAAATAACTCTGGTAGCCTCCTCGCCGCATTTGAGGTGGAGCCGATCATAACGTCTTAAGGAGACACACAATGGCTATTGACAGCTTTCTGGAACTTTCGAACAACATTAAGGGCGAAGCCCAAGACGACAAACACAAAGACTGGATCGACGTTCTGTCCTGGTCCTGGGGCATGTCCCAGTCCGGTACGACCCACATGGGTATGGGTGCCGGCGGTGGTAAAGTGAACGTACAGGACATCACTCTGTCCAAATACGTTGACGCAGCCACACACGACCTGATCAAGCGTTGCTGCTCCGGTGAGCACATCGAAAAAGGTCAACTGGTTGTGCGTAAAGCCGGTGGTTCCGCGCCAATCGATTACCTGAAAATCGACATGAAAGACATCATGATCACCAACTACCAAACTGGTGGCATGAAAGACGGTCTTGACCGCGTTCAAGAAACACTGACGCTCAACTTCCGTTCGTTCGAAGTGACCTACACCAAGCAAGAAGCAAACGGCGGCGCTGGCCCAGAAAGCCAAGCCGGTTGGGAAATTGCTGAAAACAAACCGTGGTCGGCGTAAGCCTTCCACCGTTGACGTGAATTGCGAAGGCCGGGTCGCCCGACCCGGCCTTCGTTATGTCTGACGGGCGCATATGACGCCCTGAAGTCAGGCGCGACGACCTGCCATGAGGGGATGATATGGCGACGGCTGATCGAGAAAGCCCAGACAATGACCGGCGGCTTTGGCGGCGCGAAGACCGTGCCAAAGTGACGATCATGCAGGTCTTTCGCGCCTCCCATCACGCCCATGATTCGCGCCGCGCCTCGGAGAAAACGGAAGCTGGCGATGGGCAAATCACAGAGCGCGCCCGGATGCGCCGTGAAGGGGTGTCTGAGGACGAATTGCGCCGCTTGTTGCAAGACGATCTCGCCTCGCTGATGAACACAGTACAACTCGACGCCGCCACCCCCCTTGAGGACGCCGAACACGTCAAACATTCGATCCTCAATTATGGGTTTCGCGACCTCTCGTCAGTGGCCGCCAAAAACCTGACATCCCCCGCGATCATCGCCTCAATCCGCCAGTCGTTGATTGACCACGAGCCTCGCCTGATCCCGTCTTCCATCAATGTCCAACTCAAGAACGATGAGGGCGGCGTGAACCAACGGCTTGCTCTGCATATTGAAGCGGAAATGATGGGCGATCCCGTCGATGTGCCGCTTGATTTTGACGCCGAGGTCGACCTTGGCGCAGGCAAACTCTCCATGTCCAAGATGAGGATCTCCCGGTGAAGCGCGCCTTTCGTGATACCTTCAACCGTGAGCTTGGGTTGCTCAAGGAACAAGCCAGCGAATTCGCGGTAGAATACCCCGGTCTCGCCGACCGATTGGGTGGGTTGATGGAGGAAAACCTCGATCCCACTGTGGCCGGTTTGCTCGAAGGCTCCGCCTTCCTCGCCGCGCGCGTGCAGCTCAAGATGCAGGAGGAGTTTTCCACATTCACGCATGAGCTGTTGGAGCAAGTCTTCCCCGATGCGCTCGCCCCGACCCCGGCGGTGATGCTGACCCAAGCCAACCTGCCCGCTGACAGTGCAGACATCTTGGAAGGCGTGAAATTCGACGTTGGCGAATACATGGACGCGCGGTTCATGGATGCCGACAAACGGGTGTCTTGCCGTTTCGCCCTCGCCGCGCCGCTGACGATCTGGCCGGTTGAGTTGATGGAGGCGAAATATCACGCGGGCGCAGGCCCCATCGGCGCCTTGGGTCAAGAAATCGCCTCCGGTACAAAGGCCGGGCTGGTGCTGACGCTTGGGCGCGTCGCGCCGTCAGGCAAACCCGATGGTAAGGCGCAACTGAACGAAATCGTTGGGATGGACGACATAACCGTGCACCTGACCGGCCCCATGCCAGACGCGGTTGCGCTCTATGAACAGGTGTTTTGTAACCTGACGCGGGTGGCCTTGCGCTGGCACGATGCGCAGGGGGATGCGGTGTTCGCCAACTTGCCGCTCGACGCGGTTGAGCAGGTCGGATTTGAGCGCAAAAGCAAGCTGTTCGCCCAAAACGAACGATTGTTTAACGGCTTTGCGCGGCTGCGCGAATACTTTGTTTTTCCACGAAAATTCCTAGGTTTCCGGCTGACTGGTATTGCTGATGTGATCAAGCGCACGCGCGGATCAGAAGTGCAAATCGTGCTGGAGTTTGGGCAGGTCAACCAAAAGCTCGCCGCCCGACTGGAGCCAAAACACCTCGCGCTGCACGCCGCTCCCGCCGTGAATTTGTTTGAGGAAATGTCGAGCCAAGTGCGCGTTGATCGCAAGCACCACGAATATATCGTGCATCCAAACTCCTCCCCCGCCACCCATTACGAGCTGCACGGGATCACCGAGGTTTGGGCGCATTTTGCGGGCCACCAGAACAAAGTCCGGGTCTATCCGCTCTATGCGCTGCCGCCCGGCGGCGATGATCCGCGCCAGGTTTTGTATTTCACAGCGCGGCGCAAACCGCGCCGTTTGACAGCGCCAGAACGCCGCTTTGGCTCGTCCAAATACCGCTACCGAGGCACTGAAACCTTCATTTCCCTCTACGAGCCGCCCTCTGAGGAACCTGTGCAACGGCTTCAGGTCAAGGCGCTGTGTTCCAACCGGCATTTGCCCGAGTATCTGCCGATCGCGCAGAGCAAAGACGATTTCTATATGTGCGAGGATCAGACGGTAACGCTCAATTGTGTGTCCGGTCCCACGCCGCCCCGCGATGCGCTTGTGGACCTTGAAACCGGCGCGGCACATCGTACCACAGCGGGCGATGTGTACTGGCGTCTGATTTCCTATCTCAACCTCAATCACTTTGGGATCGACAGCCCCGATGGCACCGAGGCCGCCGCCGCGTTGCGCGAAATGCTCTCGCTGTTTGCGGATCTCTCCGAGAATGTGACAGAGGCCAAAATCGCCGGGGTCAACACAGTTGAAACGCGCCCGGTGACGCGCACAATCCGCCATGATGACGGTTATCACGCCGCGCGCGGGCTTGAGATCACTCTGACGTTTGATGAGGACGAATACGAAAGCTCCGGGGCGCTCTTGTTGGGCGCGGTGCTGGATCGGTTCTTGTCCGAATACGCCGCCATAAATTCGTTCACGCAAACCGTGGTGCGCTCGGTGCAACGTGGCCACATCAAGACATGGCCGCCCCGGTCAGGCAGCGGGCCAATCCTGTGAGCAATGCTGGCAAGGATACGAAGGCCGCCAAAAAACCGGCGCAGCCCGCCAAACCCAAAGGCCGCCCTGCCCCGGATTTTGGCGCCTTTGCCGCGCGCGACAAACAGATGGACGATGCCAACGGGCTTGGCCTCTTTGCAATTCTTCGCATGTTGGAGCGGCGCGCGGGCGACAAGCCTCGGATCGGTCAAAACCAACGGCTGCGCGACGCGCTTGCCCGCCTTGGCCAAGACCCGTTTCTGGCCTTCCCAGACAAGGATATTGCCCGCGCCGATATGAACCGCGCCCAGCCGATGTTGCGCGCGCAGTTCTTGGGGTTTTTCGGGGCCTTCGGGGCGATGCCGCTCAATTGGACCGAAGAGGTCCGCCGATGGTTTGATGATGGTGACGAAAGCTTTGTTGCCTTCACCGATATTTTCGCCTCCCGCTTCCAAGAGCTGTTTTTTCGCGCATGGTCCGACAGTCGCGCGATCACCCAATTCGATCATAAAGACGACCGTTTCCAAGCCTATCTGCTGTCGCTCATTGGCACAGGCACGCCCGCCTATCGCAACCGCGAAGCCCTCCCCGATACCGCCCGGATGCGCCTTGCGCCGCTTGCCCAAGGTCGGGTGAAATCGCCGGTGCGCTTACAGCAAATGTTGCAGGTTCATTTTGGCGATCGCGCGATATTTTCGGTGGAAGAGATGGTGGCGACGTGGCTCGACTTTGAGCCTGACAGCCTGTCTCGCCTCGGCCTGCAAGGGGCCACGCTTGGGCAAAATGTGCATCTTGGCGCGCGGGTGCGCTCGATTGGCGAGAAATTCCGCCTCCATGTGCATGTGCCGGATTTCGAAACCTACCGCCGCTTTTTGCCCGGTGGATTGGACCATGCCACCATGCGCGATGTGGTGTTTTGGTATGTTGGCCAAGCCTATGAAATCGAGGTCGCGCTGTGGCTTCCTGAGCCGCAAGTGCAGCCCGCCCAGCTCGGTAGCCCCGCCACGCAACTTGGCTGGATGGCCTGCCTTGCCCCTGATCCGGGCAACCCAGATCACCAAAAACACGCAGCGACCTTCGCGCTTGAACCAAACAAAGACAATTTAAATGAGACGTTACAAAAGGCTGCTTAAAAGCCTGCGACAGAGGGGATGATAAATGCCAGAAATTACGATTGAGAAATATGCCGGGAAGATGAACCGCGCCGGGTATGACGCGTTCTTGCAAGGGATGCGTCACGCCCGCCAAGAGCGAAATCGCTACGTGGATTTGGTGCATTGGCTGTTTCACTCGGTATCCAATCAAAAGGCCGATATTTCCGTCACATTGCGCGAGCTGGGGCTTGATCGCGGGCGGGTGCTGAAGGACTTGGATCAATCCATGGGCGCGCTCGACAAGAACGTCACCGAAAGTCCGGGCATTTCTGAGAACCTGTCCGACGCGCTCAATCACGCTTGGACCTATGCGACCTTGTTCTTTGGCGAGGCGCAAATTCGCTCTGGTCATGTGCTCTTGGCGCTGCTCAACGATCCGGGGCTGCGCCGCCAGTTGGTGCGCCTGTCCGGGGTGTTTAACGATATTTCCGCCGAGCAAATTGGCCAGGATGCGCGCACGCTTTGGGCGGACAGCGAAGAAGACGACATGCCGCCGATGGACGGCACCGGCCTGTCGTCGGGCGGTGCTGCGGGTGCGGCGGGCGATGATCGCTCCGGTGCGCCAACCGCGCTTGGCCGTTTCGCCAAAGACATGACAGAAGCCGCGCATACAATGGACCCAATCAAGGGCCGCGACGACGAAATCCGCCAGATCATCGACGTGTTGTTGCGCCGCCGCCAGAACAACCCGATCCTGACCGGGGAGGCAGGCGTTGGGAAAACGGCTGTTGTCGAAGGCTTTGCCCAGCGTCTTGCTGCGGGCGAAGTGCCGCCCAAACTCAAAGGCACCAAACTCTACGAGCTTGATATCCAATCCATGCAAGCGGGCGCCTCCATGAAGGGCGAGTTTGAGCAACGTCTCAAGTCGGTGATTGACGAGGTGCAATCCTCGCCAACCCCGATCATCTTGTTCATCGACGAAGCCCATACCCTGATTGGCGCGGGCGGCTCCGCGGGCACTGGGGATGCGGCGAACCTGCTCAAGCCGGCGCTCGCGCGCGGCACGTTGCGGACCATCGCCGCGACCACTTGGTCCGAATACCGCCAGTATTTCGAAAAAGATCCGGCCCTTACCCGGCGGTTCCAGCCCGTATCTGTCGATGAGCCAGACGTTGATAAATGTTGCTACATGTTGCGCGGCATCCTTGCGCCGATGGAAGCGCACCACAATGTGCGGATTTCAGACGAGGCGATTGTGGCCGCCGTGAACCTGTCGCACCGCTATATCCCGGGGCGCCAACTGCCCGACAAAGCCGTGTCTTTGCTCGACACAGCTTGCGCGCGCGTTGCCGTCAGCCAATCGTCGATCCCTGCCAAAATCGAAGACGTGCGCGCGAAAATTTCCGCGCTTGAAATCGAAATCATGGGCAAAGAGGGCGAGCGTGACCTTGGCGAAACCAACGAGGACCGGATTGTTGAGGCCAACGAGGAAAAAGCCAACCTAGAGGCGAAACTGGCTGAATTAGAGACTGCTTTTGAGAAGGAAAAAGGCATAGTCGATCAGGTCTTGGCCCTTCGCAAAGCCATCGCGGTGGCCGAAGGCGGTGAGGTTGATGACATCGCGGATGCCCGCAGCGAAGACGAGGATGAAGCCTCCGACGCGTTGGCAGAAGACGCCGGCCAAACCACCGACCCCGCAGAGGCGCGCAGCGAAATGCATGCCAAAATGGAGGAGCTTGAAAGCGGCAATCCCGATGATCGCATGGTCTACGCGCATGTCGATTCCCAAGCCGTTGCCGCCGTTATTTCCGACTGGACGGGGATCCCGGCTGGCCGAATGGTGCAGGATGAGCTTCAAGCGGTGCTGCAACTTGCCGACCACCTCAAAGAGCGGGTCATTGGCCAAGATCATGGCCTCACAGCCATCGCAAAACGCATCGAAACCAATCGCGCCGGGCTGTCTAATCCCAACAAGCCAATCGGTGTGTTCATGCTTTGTGGGCCGTCTGGCGTAGGGAAAACAGAGACTGCGCTCGCGCTGGCCGAACAGCTTTATGGCGGCGAGCAAAACGTCATCACGATCAACATGTCTGAATTCCAAGAAGCGCATACCGTGTCGCTCCTCAAAGGGGCGCCTCCGGGCTATGTGGGCTACGGCGAAGGGGGGCGCTTGACCGAAGCTGTGCGCCGCAAACCTTACTCGGTGGTGCTGCTCGATGAGGTCGAGAAAGCACACTCGGACGTGCACGAGCTGTTCTTTCAGGTGTTTGACAAAGGCGTCATGGAGGACGGCACAGGCCGCCTGATCGACTTCAAAAACACGCTCATCTTGCTCACCTCAAACGTGGGCACCGATGTCATCATGGAGATGGCGGAAAATGGTGAAACACAGCCAGATGTCGAAGAGCTGTCCGCCGCGCTCAAACCATATCAGCTTGATGTGTTCCCGCCTGCGCTCTTGGGGCGGATCGTCTCGATCCCCTATTTCCCCCTTGGCGCAGAGGTGCTTGGCGGCATCGCGCGGCTCAAACTGCGCTCCGTCGAGAACCGCCTCAAAGGCGCGCATGGCGCCGAGCTGGTGCTCACAGATGACGTCATTCCGCACATCGTTGATCAATGCCGCGACCCGGATTCCGGTGGCCGAATGATCGACAACATCATCACCAATTCGATCCTTCCGGACCTCTCGCGCGAAGTTCTGTCACGCATGGTGGCCGGCGAAGAAATCGAAAAAGTGACGGTCAAAGTCGAAGACGGAGGCTTCGTGTACGACTTTGCCTAAACGACCCCAAGGGCGGGCGTTATTTCGCGTCCGCCTGAAAGACTATTGTTATTGGAGATTTGAAAATGGATTTTAGCGACAAATGGCTCGGCAAGATGGGCGGCGGCATAAGTGGTTCGCTTGTTGGCGGCTTTAGCGCCTATCAGTTCAATATGTGGAACATGGCCGGTGGTTCGGTTCCAATTCCTGTTTTGGTGGTGGGCAAACGGCTTGGCATCATGGCGCAACTTGGAGCGGGCCATGCATTTTGCCTGATGACTGGGGTCCATGGGCCGGAAAGTTTCACTGAGATCGAGAGCAGCGGCATTGACTGGGAATTGTCCTTGGGCGGCGATGCCGACGCGGCGGTCAAATCGATTGGTGGGTTAGGCAAGGAGCTTGCAAAAGCCGCCGGAAAAACCGGGAACTGGGCTGTCGAAGAAAGTGCGAAAAAGGCAGTGCAAGCGGCCATGGGAGATTTCAGCCCGCAGACCACGAAGCCGAACTTCGTGATGATCCCAACGCCCTTGGCGGTAGGCGTGGGGGCCGGGGTGTTTTACGAATGGCAGACTTTGTCCAAAGTCGGATCCGACGTTGCTTGGCGCTATATCAAACCATCCTGGCGACTTGCGAACGAAGAAGGCGGCGTCAAACTCTATATGGACTCGATCCCGGAAAAAGACGGGACAATGATCGGCATTCAGATCATGCTCAAAACGTTTGGCCCTGACAGCATCATGGTCTTCTCCCAGAACCGCACCGCCAGCATCAACTATGGGATGCAAACCACCAATAAGCTCAAAACCATTCGCGGCACCGTCCATGGCGGGGCCCTCTGTGAACAAGGGTCGACCTTGCCGGGCCTGAACCTGAGCTCGCTTGTCCCAGCAGGCAAACTCGACATTGGCATACTGTCGACGTCCAATGATTCAACGGTGTCAGCAAACACCACGCTCAAGATCGGGGTCTCGGTCACGACCAGCGCGACCTCTGAAACGAACCTCTACAAGTGGCAATCGGGCGACTATGCTGCGGTCAAGACCGGGGCAGATGGCAAGTTCAAGATGGCTGAGGATTCGTCTTACAAGACCTGACGCAATCTTTCTTGACGTTAGAAACGCGGCTCTGAATTGGGGGCGCGTTTTTCACAGCTCTTTCAAAATCCCGTCGACGGTCTCGCGGTATTTTTTGATCTCTGGCGAGATGATCCGCACGCTTGGTGCGCTCGCGACATAGGCCCCGGCCTTTGCCCCCGACATTTTGCGATCTGACCAGGCGCGCAGGTCCGCAATGGATTTGCCGCGCAAGAACGGGTTGGCGTTCACCACCCCAGACCCCATGACCTCCAGCACTGTCGCGTTGGCGTTGGCGTTGAGCGCAACATTCGCCCCTGATGGCCCCAAGAAGTGCGCAAGATAAAGCCGCCCCGGGGTGATCTGATGGCCGCGCGCACGCAGAAAACTTTCGTTCTCGCGCGCCAGATTAGTGACCATTTCGCGGCTCAAGGCCGGGTCGGTGCGCAAGTTCAAAAGCTCTTGTCGCGACATGGTGCGTGCCAAATCGGGGCGGTAATCGCGCATCATGCGCAGCCATGTGCTTTCGATGAATTGCCCAAGCCCGGTGGCGGTGGAGCGGGAGTTTTTCGCGGTGGCATTGCCGCCGGATTCGACTTTGATAATCTGGTTCACGAGGGCTTGCACCGCCCCCGATCCGGCGCCGGTGCTGCTGGCCACCTGGGCACCTCCACCGATCGCGCCCGCGAAGGTCAAAGGGTTCACCGGGGCGCCGGAAACGCGCAATTCAAAGTGTAGATGCGGCCCTGTGGATCGACCTGTTGTTCCAACAAATCCAATGACTTGCCCGGCCGCCACCGGCACCCCATTGCGGATACCTTCCCCGAATTTACTCATATGCGCATAGCGGCTCTCGACCCCGTTCCCGTGATCAATATAGACCACATTCCCATAGCCGCCTCCATTCCCCGCCAGCTTGACTCGCCCCGCTCCAACAGCGTGAATGGGCGTGCCAGTGGGGGCGGCCCAATCGACGCCATTGTGGTTGCGCACCTGTTTCAAGATCGGGTGATGTCGTGGCCCAAATCCAGAGGTTTTCACCCCTTGCACCGGCACCAGCAACCCGCCGCCAAGATTGCCAGCGCCCGCGCTCACACTGCCACCATTCTCGAAATCAAAGCAGCTAAAGCCCGCACCGTCAGAGGCTTCAATCACATAACAATCCATATCGCCCGACGGCCCGTTGATCCCCACATAAAGCATCCGCCCAAGCCCATTTCCCGCCGCGCCCGGTTCGCGCGCAAAGAGCATCGTCACAGTATCGCCGTCCGTGACAAAGCGATCCAAATCAAACTGCTTTGACATGATCACAATCATTTCACCCACCAGATTGGTCGGTAAACCGTTGCGAATGGCAGCAGAGTAAAGCGCATCCAACAAGCGCACATCCTGGCTCGCCATGGCTTGTTGGCGCAGATCGCCCGACCGGGTCAAAAGGTTCTCCTGAAGCCAAGGGTCCGCCGCCGCCTCAAATCGCCCACGCCCAACTTGCGCCAGAGACGCAAGATAGCCCTCCGGCCCGTAAAGCGACATTTGCATTAAGGTTTTACCCTCAACGCCGGGGCGCATCCGCAGCGCAACAATCGACCCTTTCGGCAGTTTTTCCGGCAGCTCAATATTGCGCGCGGCCGCCTTGGTGATCTGCGCCGCTTCCGCCTCGTCAAAGGCGTTCGCGGTCAGCACCTCGCTCAAAGCGCGCTCCGCCGAAAGCACCACGATTATGTCCTCATAAAGCGCAAACCTCTGACTTTCGCGCAGGGCCAAAGCCGTCGAGGTGGTGTTCTCAATCTCGGTTTCCACATAGACCGCCGCCCCCTCCTCAGAGGCTTCCTCGGCCTCCTCGCCATGCGCGCTATCCCCGTCGCTGGCGATAAAGTCGCCCCAGCTGCTTTCTTCCTCAATCGTGACTAACTCGCCTTCATTCGCCTCTGTTAGGCGCACGGGCTGCGCCTCAAGGTCGGTGATCGCCGCCGTGCGTTGTGCCTGAAACAGAGCGAAATCATCGCGACTTGAGGGCAAGGTGGTGATCAGCCGCTTTTCCCCGACAAACAGCTTATCTTGCAACACCGCAATCCGCTCAGGCCCAAATGCTCCCGCGCGATCCGGCACAAATCCCGCCGGTCCAGGGATATGTTTCACAGCCAAAACATCCGCCTGCGCAAGGCGCAAAATCATCGGATCGCGCGCAAGATCAATGAAAGACGCTGTGTAATCCACCGCCTTCGCTGCGTCCGCCTCCCCGGTCTCCGATTGCACCATCTCGAAGGTGCCAAACGCATCGTCACCCTCGGCCTCCGCCAGGGTGTCTTTCCCCGAAAACAGACCCGAAACCAGCCAAAAAACCGCGAAAATCGCCAGTAAACTGCCCGCGCCAATCCCAAGTCGGATCGCCAATCGTTTGCGATGACGCCGTTTAGAGCGCTTGCCGGATTGTTTGAATTTCGGATCAATATCGAAGCTCATCGCGCGCCCCGATTACCGGAAAACCCCGAGCCGTGTGCCGGATTGGATTGTGCGCTTTGGCGTTGTGGCTTGTGGTTTGGGCGCGGAGCGCGTTGGCGTCGATGTGCGGGTGCTGCTGGCTGTGTTGCGCGTCGATGTATTGCGCGTGCTTGTGTTGCGCGCTGCGGTTTGCGCCACTGGTGCCGGTGCTGCGCATTCCACCTCATCGCCAAGGATCAACTGGCGAAACAAGGCGGCAACCGGCTCAAGCGATGCCGGCACAACATCTTCAAGTTCGTCAAAATACCGCTGAACAGCGGCGCGTGATCCGCGTCCCCAGTCGCCATCAATCGCCGCCGTATAGCAGCCCATGCGCGACAATTCCGTCTGCAAGGCGCGCGCCATTTGCGCAGGCGGCGGATCAAAGGCCCCGCCTTCCACGAGTGACGCAAACAAATCCGGGTCTTGATCCTTGAGCGCATTTCGCGCCTCAAGATTATCATAAGACAACTCATTACTGTTCACAGCAGACTCATCAGGCGCACGGTCAAACTCTGTCGCCCCCTCAATGATCCCCACAATAATGGACGGTTCCGGCAAGCCCTGCGCAGTGGGTTCCGCCGCGAGCTGGCTGTTGGCGGGTGGTGCGAAAATCACAACGGCCTCCCCGGCGCCCGCGCGCGCTGCGGGTTGGGCGGCGCGGATCGGCTCAAGCGCCTTTGTTGGGCGGATCGGGGTGGTGATAGGCGCAATCGCCACAACATCATTCGCAATCACGCGCGGCGCGCTTTCGCCAGTATTGGCACTTGCTGGGGTGATCAAAACAGGCGCAGAAGACGCCGCCATTGTCAGCGGCTCTCGTAGCGCGCCCTGCGTCCAAAAGGTGCTAAGCTGGCCCGCAAGCGTATCACCAGCCCCGCCCAAATGATCCGTCAAACGCGCGCCAACGTCCGGGCAGCTCCCATTGGGTCCAGCGCTGGCCGCGACGAGTAAATACACCCCTTCAGGGGCCGTCACGTCCGCCATGTTCTGCGCGTCCGCATGGGGTGACGGGCAATCTTCGATCAACAAAGCAATCTGCCGTGCGCCGCCCGCGGCCAGCCCGTTGAGCAGCGTTTGCAGATTGAGCGAGCCGCCGCGTGGCGCAATCGCGCGCCCGGAATCCTTGGTAGGCCCAGCGTAGTAAATCAGAACATCGGGTGCGCCAGACAGGCTCGAAATGGCGGCGCGCGTGGTCGCAACATCTTTGTCGCGCAGCATGGTCACGGCGGCAAACCCGGCGTTGGTCAGACTGTTTGAGGCATGAAAAGACGCGGCAAAGGCGCCCTCAGCGCCGCGCCCCGGCTGGCCGATCACCAGAGCTTGCCAGCCTTCCGGCCCTGCGGCGATACCCGGCTTTGTCGACAGGCTCACAACGCCCGCCGCCAGCCCAAGGGCCGCCGCGCAGGAAGCGCAAGTCAAACGTCTAGACAAACCGCGCACGCGCTGCGCCCTCCATTTACAAAACTCGTCAAAGGCGAGTGTAACGCCGTTCCGGTTTAAGCGCGAGTCCCACGCGATCAAAACTTTTGGCGCTGTTTCAACCCTGATACAACGCCCCGCGCCCCGCTTTCGTCCGCCATCGCACGGTGTTTATGAGCCGGGCGGCGGATAGACAAAAAGGGTCCAGCGTTCGGTTTTGAGCGTATCCACCTCCAAGAACCGCGCTTCAATGTATCCGCGCACGAGACAATCCGCCTCGCCCCGAATCTTGAACCTTTCCGGGCCAACGCACATCGCCGTGGAGCCGGACAAAACCACCCGTCCAAAAACGTCCTGCGCGAAGGCGTAAATGAATCGCCCGGTCAGCTCCTCGTCGATCACATTGGCGCATTGGTTCGGCCCAATCGTCCACCAGCCCGAGGTTTCGAAAGCATTTTCGTCGTATTGCCCGATTGCAACATTAATCACGTCAAAGGTTTGGTTGCAGACAGAGAATTGCGCCATTGCGGGCGTCGCGGTCGCCGCCAATGCGCTGAATGCAAACGATTTTGAGAGCGATGACAGGCGCAAATGCGGGCCTCTGGCTGGGGGTCTGGGCGCAAGAACTTGGCGCACTTTAAGGGAGTTTATCGGCAAAACGGGCGGCGCAACAGACTGTTTACGGCGATTTCCAGCCTGTTTTTTGGGGAAGGTGGTGCAAAGTGAACGATTTTGCGCTATATACTTAGGTATGTTTCGACTGGTCTTCATATCCATGGCCCTGATGGGCGTCTCCGTTGCTGGCGGTTTTGCCTTGTCGATGTCGCAGAAATCTGCGGCCTCTGCGCGTGCGGCCTATGACGCGCCGCGCGGTGAAATGGTGGCGAGTCGGGTCGTGAACGCAGCGCCAGAGGCTGTTGTGTCCACGGTGAACGCCCAAGTCCTGACGCCCCTCCCCGCTGTGGTCGAACGTCTGTCCCCAAGTGCCCAAACACAAACGACCGTGCCTAGCACTGCGCGGGTGATTGACCACTCTCAGGACGGGTCGCAGATCGTGACTCGCGCATCCGTTGATCCAACCGGATCCCTGTTGGCCGCGCCCAGTCGCGCAGATGTTGCGCCGCGTGCGCGGGTCGTGGTGCCCACTGATCTGGCCCCTGCGCCTGCGTTTGTCGCCCCGGACTTTGAACCCACTGTTGTGCCAACGCCGTCGCGCAATGTAACCCTGAAACGCCGCGCCGCGCCCCTGCCTTTGGCGCAACCGCAGCCCCGTGTTCATCTCAGCCAGTCCCGTTATGGCGCCTCTCGTACGGCGAACTTCCCAAACACCCTGATCGGCGTTTACCGCTAAGCTTCAAGGTTTGTGCGCAAGAGGCTGATTATTTCGACCTTTCGCACCGTTCGCGGTTGACTTGCCCCCCCCATTTCCCGCCAATTAGAAGAAAATTATTTTCATCTTCTGGGGGTGTCATGACCGTATTATCCATCCGTAAATTTGCCGTTGCCGCTGCATTATGTCTGTCAGGTACCGCCGCCTTTGCCCAAGAGTCCGAAGCCCGTCTCGCCGTGGAGCTGAACGGGGCCGCCGAAACCGATGCGGGCGCTTGTCGTTTGACCTTCGTTGCCGCCAATCAAACCGGCATCGCGCTTGATCGCACCGCCTATGAAATCGCGCTGTTTGATGCAGGTGGCACCGTGACCCGGCTTTTGCTGTTGGAATTTGGCGCGCTCGTTGAAGGCAAAACCAAGATCCTGCAATTCGAGCTTGCCGAAACGGGCTGCGCCACGATTTCGCGCCTTGTCGTGAATGATGTCGCGGCCTGTGATGAAGCGGGCGGCACCGCCACCGGGATTTGCCTCTCGGCACTCGAAGCCAGCTCGCGCACCGCCATTCAATTCGGCATTTAAGCCCCTCGAAATTCGCGCAGCCCGCCGCGGCGCGCCGCTCTGAAAGGCCCTCAATATGAGTTCGGATCTGTTCAATCCCGCCACGCTCCTTGTGTTCATCACCCTCGCGGCCTTGTCGTTGATCGCGCTCACCGTGTCGTTTTATAAGGCTGTTCAGTTTCGCAAACTCGGCGTCGGAAAGCGGGCGCGCGCCGAGGAAATCCTCGACAACTGGCTCTCCGGGCGCGCGGAAGAAGCCGTGAAAATGGCGTCCGAGCGCAATTCGGTCTTGGCACGGATTTTACAGGCGGTGTTTTCCGGCGTGCAGGCAAAACCCGGCGAAACCGCCTACGCCGAGGAGCTGGGTCGCCAAACCGCAATCATCGAACTCGCAGGCATGTCCGACCGGATGCGCCTGTTGGAAATGGTCGTTCAAGCCGCGCCGATGCTGGGCCTGCTCGGCACAGTGATTGGCATGATTGACGCTTTTTCGGTGATTTCCATGTCCGAAGGCACCGCCGATCCCGCCGGGCTTGCGGGCGGGATCTGGACAGCACTCACCACAACCGCCGTGGGCCTTGCCGTGGCCCTTGTTGCCTATTTTGTGGCAAGCTGGTTCGAAGGGCGGATTGACCGCGAACGCAACCTGATTGAAGCCGTGATTTCGGCGGCGATTCATGGGCGTGTCGATCCCGGCGCGCGCCTCGGGTGAGGGCAAAAAAGTGGCTGATCCCTATCGCCTAGACCTCCCCCAAAGGCGGCGCAATTATCGCTTTGCGTTGACGCCGCTGGCGGATGCGATGTTTCAACTCCTGATCTTTTTCATGCTCTCAACGGGCCTCACCCCCTATTCCCTCTTGGCCCTGCAAAGCGCGCTTGGCGATCCCGGCGGCGACACCGCAGCCGCCGCCCAAGACGCCCAAACGCCCCCTGCCCCTCAGCCCGGCGAAGTCGCGCTCTGGCAGATCCAGCCCGATGGAATCAAAGTCGGCGGACAAGTGTTCGGCTATGAGGCACTCGACACGCTCGCAGATGCGCTTGGCACCCCCGGCGCCGCCGCGAACGTGGTGCTGGTGGTGCGCCCCGGCGCCAAAGTCCAAGATATGACAAGCGTCCTCGCCCGACTTTCAACAGCCAATGTCGGCTCTGTTCAAGTTTCCGCCGGGGAGGGCAACTGATGGCCGTTGCACGCCGCATCCTTCCCAAACCGCGCGAAAAACGCGACCCGGATTTCTCCCTGGCCATCGTGAACATCGTCTTGTTGTTGATCCTGTTTTTTCTCGCAACAGGCGCGCTGGTGAACACCCCGTCACAGGGGGTAAACATCTCGGAAACGCTTGATCTGCCGATGGATCAATTGCCCCGCCCCGTCCTCATCATCGAGCCAAATGGCGCGCTTGTATTGGATGATCAGCCCACCACAGAAGCCGAATTGATCGAGGCCCTTAAAGGCGAGCGCGTCTTGCATGTGTTGATTGATCGCGATGCCCCGGCGCTTGATTTGCTCAAGGTGCTCGCCACCGATGGTTTGGATCGGCTCGATATCAAACTTGTGACCGCCCATAAGGAGAGCGAGGGATGAGCTATCTCCCCTATGCCTCCTCGTCGCTTTCTGGCTGGTTCGCGGCAACCGGATCATCAATCGTCGCGCATGGTTTGGTGATCGGCCTGAGCTTTGGCGGTATTCAATCCCTGCTCGACCTGGCGGTCGCCAAGCCCGAAGATCCGGGGTTCACAATCACCTTGGAACGGCTGGATAGCGATACAATCGCGGGATTGTTGGAACAAGAAGGCGTGGCCGGCAGCGAGGAAGAAGGCGCAGCTGAAGGGGATGAGCCACAGCCAGAAACGCCAGCCGAAGAGCCAGAAGACATCGCCGCCCTCGCGCCGGAACCTACGCCAGACAGCGAAGAAGAGCCGGTCCCTGATGCGGAACCAGAACCTGAACCAGAACCGGAGGTCAGCGCCGAGCCGGACATCCCCGAAGACATGGTGGCCGAGCCGGTTGAGAACATCAGCGCGGGATTGGTGCCGGAACCTGTGACCCCGCTGTCACCCCTGATCGGCACCGCCCCGACCGCAACAGGCAGCAGCCCGCTGACGCCTCAAACGCTCACGCCGATCAAGCCCGCCGCTGGCGAAATACAAGTGGTCTCGGCGCGCCCGTCCCTGCCCGCCGCAACCCCACGTCCCGCCGCCACGCCTGCGCCCCCTCCTTCTGCACAGGATTTGGCGATTGGCGCCTTGATCGAGCGCATCCGGGCCGCCCCGGCAGACCCATGTTTGCTCACCCTTCCCCGGCGTGATGGGGAAGAAGGCGTTGGCCTTGCCTTGATCGCTTCTACGGATCGCGCCATGGCTGATTTCGTCGAGACTGTTTTGACCGAGCCGGAAGACGCGAACATTCGCCAAACCCGGACGTTGATTGATCAGCGCCAATGCCCGGCGATGACCTATGTGCGCCAGAACCGCGACTACCCTGCCACCCGATTGGGGGTGCGCTTAGATTCGGCTGAGGTGCCATCGAGTGGCAATTTGACGGGCGTTTTGCGTGGCACCGGCGGGCGCTACGTGATGCTGTTGCTCGTCGATAACAACGGTGTGGTGCAGGATTTGGCAAGGTTTGTGTCTTATTCAGGGAATTTCGCACGGTTTGATGTGCCTGTGACCCGTGTAGGCGCGTTGCGCGATACCTCTCAGGTTTTGTTGGCGATTGCGACAGATCGGCCAAGCTCCGTCATTCGCGATCGCGCCGGACAATTGGCGCAGGACGTGTTTGCCGGGCTTGAGGGGGAAATCGCGTCCTCCGCGGCGCTTGCGGTGACGGTGTTTGATGTGCGTTAGCGCTGCGCCGCGAAAGGGCTCTGCCCTCTCGCACTCTCCCGAGGTATATTTGAAACAAGGAAAAGCAGCGGGGGATTACTCTTGCTCTGTGTCGGGGAGGTCTGGCTCAGGATCAGGATCAGGTTCGGGCGGGGTGAGCAACACATAGGAGAGCGCAACACTAGAGCCTCCGCCCCGGCTCGTGATTTCGTCCAAGACCTGCGGGAGGAGAATAGCAGCGTCCGCCCCAGAAGCGGCGGCAGCGGCGCGGGCGAGTGGGCTATTTGAGGTGAGGGTCATGAGCAGTTGCGGTGCTGCCTCGGCCCCTTGGGCGAGGTTCAACCCAAAGCCAAGCGAGCGCGCGCCGCCAACAGGTTCGGAGAGGCGATCGGTCAAGTTGTAGACAGCGCCAAGAGGGCTTATGAGCACTGTCCAAACCGAGCCAGCGCCGCCGGTGTTGATTTGGGCTGTGATGGTTTGACCGCTTTCAAGTTCGTCGACGGGCAGCACCATGGATACAGGGGCGCCGCCCCGCCCTTGCAGCGCGCGGGCAAAATCAAGGGCCGCGCATTGTTGGGCGGTGATTTGGCGCGCAAGGACTTCGGGCCGCGCGCCAAACTTTTCTTCGTAGGCCACGGGCAGCCCGGCAAAGGCGTTCCCAGAATCCGAGAATCCTTCGATCATTCCGGTGTTTGGCCCGGCGGGCACCCGCGCGGCAAAGCTGCAGGCGCCGGTATCAAGGAGCGCCAAGAACCCATCACGCGAGGTTGGGATCGGGTCAGGCAAGCCAGTTGAGGCCTGTGTGTTTTGAGGTGTCGCTGTCGTGTTTTGCGTGGGACCGCTGCCAATCAGCCCGTTATTCCAGCCATAAAACCCAGCGCCGCCAAGACCCAAGACAAACATCGCGACCAGTCCAAAAAGGAGTTTCCCTCCGCCGGACCGCTCCGCCTTTTCGTCAAGTGGCTTGAGTGCGGTTGGCCCAGTTGTGGTGGTCGCACCAAACCCGGTTGTCGTTGTGTTCACGCCGCCATGGGTTGGCATTTGAAGCCCCGGCGTGGGGCGCGGTGGCATCGGTATGGGCGGCATCGAGCCGCGTCCCGTCACGTCCATAGGGGGCGGCGGTGGGGCGCCATCGAGGTATTTTGCCGGGATCAAATGTGGGTTTTCGAGCAGGCGGCGCAAGTCATCCATGGTCAAAGGACGATCCGCCGGATTTGGCTCCAGCATATGCGCAAGGATCGGACGCAGCACTTGCGGCACCGCCGACAAATCCGGGATCGTCTGGCGCGACTGCACGGCTTCCACAATCGAGGATCCCATGTCCAGAGGTTTGCCAATGACCGCCGCCGCGATCAACAACGCAAGCCCATAAACATCCGTGCCCGGCCCGATAATCCCGTCATAATGGCCAAGTTGTTCTGGTGCGACGTATTTGAATTTCCCGGCAAACTGCCCATGCATCGTGCCTTCGGTGACGACGTTCGATTTGGCAATCCCGAAATCAATCAGCCGCGCTTCACCGACCAAGCCGCCGGGCAACATGACGTTATCAGGCGACAAATCCCGGTGCACCACGTCTTGTTCATGCGCCTTACCAAGCCCTTTTGCGAGCCGTTTCAGCAGCGTTTGTGCCGCCGCCGCCGGGATCGCACCATGGGTCTCGATATGGTCCGAAAGCGGCACGCCTTCGATGAACTCCATCACCAAAAAGTAGCGATCCAAGTCCCGGTCATGCACATAATTGTAGTAGCGCACGATGGCTTCGTCCGCGAGCTGGCGCAGGGTGCGTGCCTCGCGTTTGAACAGCAGCCCGGCTTTTTCGTCCTCCGCAAGCTCCGGCAAAATCGCCTTGATCGCCACCGGATCACCGGTGCCAATTTCGCGGCCCCGGTACACTTCGCCCATGCCGCCGGACTTTAGGACATCGGTAATTTCATAGTTGTTGTTGATGATGGACCCAACGGTGACCGCCTGCGCGCCACCTGATGCCGCCGGAATGACAGCCGCCGTTTTTGGCTGGGCAATCGGCGCAATGGGGGGCACATGGGTGGCAATCTGTGTGCGATCATTTTCGGGATCAACAGCCTCCAAAGGCGGCTCAGAGGAGACCGGCGCATCGGTCAGCCCACTCATGGGCGCAAACATCGTTCGCTCCGCGTCCGGCGCGTCTTTTGGCGCTTGCGCAGGCGGACTGTCTTGCTCTGGTGCCTCGCCCTGCGCGCTCTCATCGGGCGGATTGATGTCGTCGTTGTCGTCCTCGCCGCTCATGACAGATCGTCCATCATGTCATCAATCAGCATGTTCTCGTCGCCCTCAGGGGGCGGCCCGCAGCGCATCGTAACCACCGTCACATTGTCGCGCGCCCCGCGCACCACGGTTTCCGCCACCAAAGCATCCGCCAAGTCCTGCGGCGCAAACCGCGCGGCAAAATCTGCGATCTCATGATCCTCAAAATGCTCCGTCAAACCGTCCGAGCACAACACAAACACATCGCCAACTTGCAATTGCCCCGTCACCATATCGCACTGCGGCAACTCGGTGACGCCAATCGCGCGGGTAATGACGTTCTTGCGCGGCCAGCTTTCGGCCTCCTCCTGCGTGATCGACCCGGCATCCAACAAGGCGCGCACCTCCGTATGATCGCGGCTTTGCTGAACGAACTGCCCGGCGCGCAGCAAATACACCCGGCTATCGCCCGACCAAATACAAGCGTAATCCGGCCCCTGCACCAACAACGACACAACAGTCGCCCCAATCGTGCCGCTGTCGAGCGCGCGCGCATGGGACAGGATTTGTTCGTTGGCGCGGGTGATGCGTTCCATGAACCGCACCTGTAAATCTTCGATCGAAGCTGGTACGCCCACACTGCCCAACTCCTCGACAATCGCCCCAGAGGCATAATCCCCCGCCGCATGGCCCCCCATGCCATCCGCCACACACCAAAGCCCATACTCAGGGCGCGCGATCATGTTGTCTTCATTGACTTCCCGATGACAGCCCACATCGGTTGCCAGCCCGGTCTCAAAAGAGAAAAACTCATTGCTCGTCATCAGGCGCGCTCTCCTCCTCAGGGGCGGCACTCGGCACGCCCGCCAGCAACCAGCCAAGCGCCGGAGCCTGTGGCAATCCCGGTGTCCCCATCCAAACCGAAGACCGCCCAGCCCCGCCCGTGGCCCACCAATAGGAGCGGGCAAGCTGGGCGCGGTCCGCATCCACGGGGGCCGCCGATTCCAGCAATTGCGCCAAATCGCCCTCCGGGTGATGCGCCCAAACTGTCGGCCCGGTGCCCGCCGTGACCTCGTCTTCGCGCGGGATCGGCGCCTTTAGCCCGTCGAGCAAAGCCTTCGCGCCCTGCCCCGGTGTCATCGCGTGCAAATGCGCATGCAACGCCTCCCAAGGGGCTTGGTCCTTGGGGGCCAATACCGGCGGCAAAACGGCAGCACTTTCCGCGATCAACAACAGCGGGTATCGCCGGCCAACCCGGTCGCGCCAAGGCCGCAAAACGCCCACCAAAGTCCGGCCCAAAACCGCGCGCCCAACCCAGAACCGCAAATCCTGCGCCCCATCCCAAAACGGCGCCCAATTGTCCGCCATCTCGTCGCGCAGGCTCATCAACACCGGGTCAAGCCAGGCCGTCAAAGCCTCGGCAATATCGTCGCTGATCCCGGTCTTGAGAAAATCCCCATACCCAGGATGCTTGCCCATAAGGCCAAGTGTTGCGCGTTCGCTCATGGCTACTCCAACGATGTCGGACAGGAGAAATCGGATAGCTCAGGCATCAAGAAAGGCACCGTGGTTGAGTCAAACTCGATCCTGTAGGTGATGGAACGCCCGCCAATATCGTGGGTTACGTCCACGACGTTGCCATTCTTCTTTGCCCGTCCTCGGCGCAGGAAATTCACAATATCCCAGCGGCCATCTGAGAAGCTCAGCGTGCCAGCGCGGCCCGGTTGTTGTGGGAACAATTCCACCGATACGCCTGAGCTTTGGCCCGGCCAGGACAGCGCCGCGGGGGCGGAGTTTGGTTGTGTGCGCACAGATGCGCCATTCATTGACAGAACCGCTAAATCCACAGTTGGCGAGCTTGCCATATGGGCGATGGACATCGCCACTTCCGGCTCGGGGGAGCCAGTCGCAAAAAACGCCATGCGAATGGCTTGTGCCCGGTCAAATTGTTTCAGTGCCGCCGTCGAAAGACGCTGGCCAATTGGGCTGTCGGGCGCGGGCTGTAGCCCGTTTGAGCCGCGCAAAACATGGGGCTGGAGATAGCTCGTATAGAACTGGTCCATGCGCCCGCCGGGGCCAAAGAACTGGCCAAAAACGGCAGGCGAGACATGGCGCCCGGAGCTAAACGGATACATCGGTTGGATGAAATCCTTACAAAACGCCGTGATTTCCTCGTTCAGCGCCCGGTTTAGCTGCGCCATTGTCGCGTCTTGAGCCACGGCGCGAAATTCGCTTTCCACCTCATTGAGGTTGCGTGACAAGGTGTCAGGCAGAGCCGTGTTGTTCATGGTCAGCGTCGACAACATTTGGCTCAACATCGTTTCATCCGCAGGGGTAGGCGCCATTGCCGCTTGCCGCCGGTTTTCGCGAAGGTCGCGCAAATTGGCCAAGATACTGTCGATGGGTCGTTTGCCATCTTCGCCTCTGAGCAGCATGTGCCACTGGGCAAAATCCTCGGTGATCCGCTCGACTTGGCGGCGCTGCGTGTCCTCGGCCACCGCGTTGCCGCCAGCCCGCGCTTGCGACTTCGCGCCGGAGGACAAGCTGTCCATGATCACCCGTTGAAACACCCCGGAGCGGGAATAAATCCGCGTGAAGGCCGCATCACCAAGGCTGCCGCCCAAGTCGCCGCCCGCCTGCGCCGCTGCGATGTCTGTGGGGTCCAACCCATCCAACATGTCATACAGCCGGGTGAGGCGGGTTTCTTCTTCAACCGCCTCAACAAGCTCCAAAATCGGGGAGGCCACCGAGGAGGAAGCCGCCGCCAGCGCCTCGTATTGAGGAGGATCAGAGGACATGCGCGCCAGGCTGATTTGCCCAAACATCGCGCGCCACGCCTCGCCAAATTCCAGCCGATAAACCCTGTGCAACTCGCGCTCTAGCCCGGCGAGCTGGTTCTCGTAACCGACCCGTTCCGCCGCTTCGCCAAGCACCCATTGATCCTCGCGCAAGCGGTCGCGCGCGCTTGTCAGCTCCTCAAGGAAATACCCCCAATAGCCCTCAAACGTGTAAAGCCCAGCAACCCCAACATCGGAAAGCGCACTGCCATCGGTGGTTTCAAACACCTCATGCACAGCACCCGATACCCGTTCCACAAGGTTGAAATCCGCGACCCCAGAGGTGATCGCGCGATCTTTGATCGAGGCATAGGCCTGTTCCGCCAAGGGCAGATTCACAATCGCCTCACGCGCTTTGCGCACAATCTCAGGGTCAATAGGAATGATGGGCGTGCGATCCGCGTCCAGCTCCAACATGGCATCCAGATGCGCCATCAATTGCTCGCGATCATCAATCTGTCCGGGGCTATTGAACTGCGCCCGGTACACGTCCTCAAAGAAAGCGTTGATCGCCGCATCATCGTCCTTGCCGCCGCTTTCGCCCTGCCCGCCCAAAAGCAGATACACCTTTAATGCGCGGTACACCCCGGCCGTATCATCATCGGCAATGAGCTGCGGGATGTCGTTTTCAAGGTGCAAAATCATCCTCGGGCGCAGCATCCGCTCTAAGCCATCCGAATAAGCCCGGTCCGCTGCCCCTTTGATCTCCTCATAACGCGACAGGCCAAAACCTTCCCAGAATGTTGGTTCGCGCGGATCGCCATATCCGGCGGTCATCTGGCGCAAATCCTGCAAATGCGGCATCACGACAGAAGGGTCCGTGTCCGAAATCACAGTGCGCGCGATTTCGTTGCGCGCCGTATCAGCATATTGCCCAGCATCGGCTTGGGCATCTGTGATCAGCGTTGCGTTTTGCCAAAATGACCAGCCAAACGCCCCCATCAATCCCGCCGTCACAATCCCAATCACCGACATCGCCAAGGTGCGCAAGATCGCTGTGCGCCGCATCGCCTTTTTATCAAACGACACCCAATCGCGTTCCTCAAAGATCACCCGTTTGAGCAGATCATGCAGGAAAAAGCTCTTGCCCTTGCCAGACATAAACGCGGGCTGGAACCCTGCGTCTTCCGCCTGCCCGCGCCCCATCGACCCAAGTACCTGGTCAATCGGCGTGCCTTCCTGCGTCCCCGATGTGAAATAAAACCCCCGCAAAATCGCGTTGGTTTTGTAGCGGGTTGGCTCAAACACACGGCGCATGAATTCCGAAACATTGTCGCGCAACATCGCCATTTGACCCGGCAGACCAAAAATCGCGATCCGGCTCACCCCATCCGGCTCTTCCGCCATGCGGTCAATCACCTCATCCGACAACCGGCTCACGAGCTGATCAAATTCCGCCGGGACATCCTGAAAGGTTTGCGCCATCCGGTCGCGGGTCTGAAACGTCACCCCCCAAGCCAGCTTGCGGCGCGATTGGCTGAACGACGAGAAATATTCCCGAAACCCGGAAATCAAATCCGCCTTTGTAAACAGCACATAAACCGGGAAATCAATCTTGAGCGCCTCATGTATTTCGCCCAGCCGTTCGCGCACTGTCGCCGCATGTTGCGCAAGGCTTTCCTCGCTGGCCGTCATCATGTCCTCAACCGAAAACGCCAAAATAACGCCGTTGATCGGCTGATCAGGACGCCCCTTTTTGAGCAGATTGAGGAAGGAGGTCCAGCTCGCCTTATCCGCCTCCATGTCGCTGTCTTGGCTGGTGTATCGCCCAGCGGTGTCGATCAAAACCGCATCTTCCGCAAACCACCAATCGCAATTGCGCGTCCCACCAAACCCTTGGGCGTTGTCTTCCAAATTCTCCTGACCGGGGAACTCAATGCCAGCGTTCGCAAGCGCTGTCGTTTTGCCGGCACCGGGCGGCCCAATGATGACGTACCAAGGCAAATCATAGAGGAAATTCTTGCCGCCGGATTTCTTGAGTTTCGCCAGCGCCTCACTCATGCCCTCCGACAAAACTGCGCCGTCCCCAACCGGCTCAACAACCAGCGCTTCCTCAAGCTCTTGCGCCTTTTTGCGCCGCTTACGCCACTTCAGCCCATAGACCAAAAAGATCACGAACAGCACAACGCCCATCGCGATAAAGCGCGGCACGAAGCCCACAATCGGCGCCCATCCGGTCATCGGGAAGCCGACCCAAATCACCGCCAGAAGCATCAAGATGCCCAAAATGATAAACACCGGCTTGAGCCAGCGCACCTTGAACAACTTGCGGATTTTGGCGACCGGAATATCGCTCATGATAGTGCGCAGCATAGTCTATTCCTCCCGCGGGATCATGATTTCGACCCGGCGGTTTCGGGCTTTGCCCTCTGATGATGTGTTCTCTGCGATCGGCTCAACCGCGCCCTTGCCTTCCACCGTGATCCGGCTGGCATCGGTGAGGCTTGTCTTGAGGATCTCCGCGACCGTCGTGGCGCGCGCCACCGAAAGTTGCTCGTTGGTCTTGTAGCGTCCACGCCCCGACATGCGGTCGCTGTCCGTGTGACCAACAACGCGAATAGGGCCAAATTCCTTATCCAAAGTCGCGGATATGCTCGCGGCCAAAGTGCTGAAATCGCTCTTTAAATCCGCCGACCCGGAACCAAACTGCAAGTACTGCCCAACGCGCACAAACACCCAGTCGTTGTTCTTCTCAACCTCGACCTGCCCCGCCTCAATCTCCGTCGCAAGCGCCGCGCGAATGCGTTCCAACTGGCCACTGTCAGGCGCCTCATAGGGCTGCACAACAGGTTCCGTGCGTTCAATCGCGATATCCGCAGTGCCCGCATGGAGCGCCAAAATTCCGCCGCGCACATCGCTGCCTTGGCGCGCCAACAAGGTGGAAAGCGTGGCGAAAAGCGCAACGATCATCATCATCGCCATCGCCCCAATCACCCAAATCGGCGTGCCACCGCGCCGCCGTTTGCCCCCCAGCAAAACCGGCATCCAGCGCACCGAAATGTCATCGTCCGGGCGCGGTTGCACCCGGCGCAAGGTTTCGTAAATCGCCGTGCGAATACGCGACAACTCCACACCGCCATTTGGCATGGCGCGGTATTGTCCTTCAAAGCCAAGCGACAGGCAGGTGAGCATCAATTCCAGCAGATGAAACCGCTGGCCGGGGGCTTTCATCGCCGCATCCATCTTCTGGAAGAACCCCACACCCGAGGAGCGTTCTCCAAAAAAGCGCGCGACCATGGAATATTGAAGCCACATGCCACGATCTGCGCCGGGCAGGTTTTGAACGATGTCATCCGCCGTCGCTGAGAGCGCATATTTGGCGTCCTGCGCGTCTTGCGGCGAGACACCCGCTTCCAGCGCGTTGCGTTCAAACATGTCGATTTCGCGCGTTACGTGATCAATCAGCGGTCCGGCCTGCATTTCGACCAATCCGGTGCGCAAACGTCCGAGCAGAATCATCAAATTCGCGGAGGCCGCGATTAACGGATTTGTCGATCCGCCAGCGCCAAGCCCGGTGCCCTTCAGTGCATCTTCCAGCGCAATGCGCGGCGTGACCATCATTGCCTGTGGGGCTTCAGCCTGTGGAATATCGGGGAATATCTCACTGCCCGCAGGTTGTTGCCCGGCTTGGGGCTGGTATTGCGGTTGCTGATAGGTGGGCGGCGGTTGTTGGTACTGCGGCTGTTGGGGGGGCTGCTGATACGCGGGTTGTTGGTATTGCGGCTGATGAGGTGGGGGCGGCGCGCTTGGTTGCGGGTTCAAAGCGCCGCCAAGCCACGTGTCCTCTGCGCCCGGATTGTTGATCGGTCCGGGGTGTTGGGGGGGCGGCGCATAGCCGGGGTGTTGTGGCGCTGTTGGCGCGACGCGCCCGCCTTGCGGGTGTTGATAGGGCGCGCTTCCGGGCGCTGGCGTTGGGATTGGTGCGGCGGGCGGCGGCGCTTGGCCGGGGCCACCCCCCGCAGGTGGAAGCGGTTGGCCAAACACAGTAGATTGATGCCCCCCGCCCGCTGGCGGTTGCGCGGCAGGCGGCGGCGAGACAGGTGGCACTTGCGGCGCAGCGCCCGGTGCGTTCCCCTGCCCCGATGGTTTTGGCGGGGTTGGAAGCGGTTGCCCAAAGACGGTTTTGTCGTTGTCGTCGCCTGCCATTATGCGCTCTCCGGGATGGCCCATAGCTCAAGTTTGAGATCCGGCCAATTGCCGGCAAAATGCATCCCGATAGCGGGCGCCGTCGAGAAATCGCGCCAAAGGTCGGTGGATTTATCGAGCAAGAAATACACGTTCGTGGAGACCACCCGAATTTGCCGCGGTGGGTTTGGCAAATGTACCAAGCCAATCCCCGGCAAGTTGTTGTTGATGATCTGTTTCATCTGTGTGCTGGGGCCAACTTTGCACAGCTGTGGGAACTGTTGCTGGACCTGTGTGAGCGGCAATCCAGAGCTGACTTCCAACACGAATGTCGCCTGCGCAAACAGGTTGCGATCGTTGACAAGCGCGGCGTAGGAATTCGCGCGCACCTCTTTGATATCAAGCCGAACAGCCCGGCCCACATCGCGGGCCAACAAGCGCTGAATGTCCTGAACCACAGGGCTAAACGTGGTCTTTGGATCGTCGTGTTGGTACTTGCCGTAATCACGCGCGCGCCGCTCGCCCTGATCAAAAGTTGACAGTTCCCCGGCGATGCTGATCAGCTTTTCGTACAGGCGTTCAGGGTGCACCGCGCCTTGGTTTTTGAGATGCTTCAAGATCGGCAATTCGCGGTTAAGCACCATCAACATCAGGTAATCGGTGGCTTGCATCCCGCCCCCCGAAGACGGATCCGAGGCGTAGCGCGCAAGGCTCTCAAGCTTGGCATCCATCCAGCCCACAACCCGGCTCAAATAGCCCTCATAGGCCGGATGAACCCCCAGCACCAATCCGGTGGGCGGTTGGGTTTCGTCCAGCGTCACAATCCCATCGCGCATCTCGATGACCTTACCAAGACGCAAGTTCTGATAGCCCGGACGCGGGGTCTTGCGCAGCACGAGTTCAAGCCGTGGATTGGCAATTTCCACTGTCTGTTCGGCGCGCGCAGAGGAGGCGTTATCGGCCACGGTTTCCGCCCCAAGCGTAAAGCGCGTTGCACTATCGGCCCCCTCCGGCGCAACATCCTGACCGTTCACACTTGCATCGGGGAGCGTCAGCCAAATGTCCAAGCCCTGCGCCTCTTCCTCTGGCACCGCCACAGGCAAAGGCAAAGGCGTGGCACCCGGTGCATCAAACGGCATCCCATCAGGCATAATCCCAGCCACAGACAGCAGCGCAATCTGGCCTTGTTGTGCGAGGTCGCGATTGAATTTTAATTCAGCAACGCCAAAGGGATAAGGCGTAATCACCTGTGTGCGTGACTGGATCATATGCTCCAGATAACGGTCCGACTGCTGCAAATGTTGCGGTTGCAGGAACAGCCCTTCTTTCCAGGCGACTTTACTATACCAGGACATCTGACCCCGAATTCTCTTTGTTAAATCCACCCCAAACGCGGGAACAATCACTCGCCCCAACTGTGAAGCGCGCGGCGGCGCGGGTCAAGCAGTCCGCACCCAATACCCAGTCACATCTTTAGAACTGAAGTCGAACCTGCGCCGTGATCCCCGCACTCGTCACCGATGGGCCAATCCGCCCATCAACACGGATCGAAGCGTCCAATTGACGGCCCGGAATCGCACGGCCCGGATCAAGCAGCTTGGTGTAATTCACCCCAATACTGCCCTCGGCAAAGAACCCAAGATTCGAGCTATAGGACACAAGCGGCGCGCCCACAGGGTCGCCATTGCTGTCCACGTTCTCAAAGTAATTCGAAACCGATGGACGCCCGAAATCATAATAGCCCGTCACCGTCCCAAAGTAGTTCAAAGCGGCCGTGCCAGAGGGCAAAATCGAGGTCTTAGAGATTGTCCCCCCCGCAAACACAACCCGGCTGTTGATCGGGTCAATACGCAGCAAACCATCATCGTTCGGGTCGCTCGGATCATTCTCAAAGGCCAAATCCCCGGTCCGCACATTCGAGAAGGAGAAGCCAGCGGTCGGCACAAAAGCCAGCCCCTTTTCTTCATTGAGCGAGAAGGCATAGCCAAACGAGCCAGAGACCGTATGACCGCGCGAGGTATAGGTCTGATCCGACACCCCAAGTGGCGCCCCATCCGGTCCCGGCGCAACGACATTCTCCAAGGTAAACTGCGCCTGATCATAGCGATACTGAAGATCGGCAAAGAAACGGTTCTTCGCAGCGCCCACATAGACGCCGCCATAAAACTGGCGGAATTTCGTGTTGTTTGTCGAGGTCAGGCGCGTGTCATCCACAAGCCCGGTCGTGTTATCGAAGTAATAAACGGGCTGTGAGGTCGCGCCCGCGTTGATCCCGCCAATCGCCCCAAAACTCAGATCCCATCCATTGAAGTGACCGTTGAAACACGAGTAATCCGCGCCAAACTGCGCCCCGCCAAAGGTGGCCGAAAGCTCCGAACTGAGCACATTGGAAAAGCCAACATCCGTTGTGCCCTTCGCCGCCGCATAGCCTCCAACGCCGCGCGCCCATGTGCCAATGCCGCAAGGGTCATCATCCGCCGCCGCAAGACCAGAGACAAACGGGCTGGAAGGTCGGTTCACCACCGAACCAATAAGCGATTGCGTCAAAGCCAAACCAGATGCCAAGCCCCCGATCGCCGGGTTCGCACCCGCCACCAGATCGACCTGGCCAGTCCCGTCATTCGAAAGCCCGTAGATAACCGCCCCACTGGAAGGCAGCCCCGCCGCAGAAGTGGATAGCCCGCCGTCCGTGCCATAGGTGAGCACAGTGATCGCCCCAATCGGGTTGCTCGACCCAATGTCGAGGTTGTTGAAGTCAAACAAAACATTCCCCGACACCGTGCCCGACACTGCGATGGTGTCCGTGCCGCCGCCGCCATCGGTGATATCCGCGTCAAGGAAGATTGTCCCGTTCAGCACAGCATCGCCCGCAATCGTCAGGGTATCATCCGCACTGCCATCTTCCATATCGATGACAGCACCAGCGCTGCTGGTGAGAGAGTCAATCGTCGCGTTCCCATCAATGATCAAAACACTCGTGTTGGTCATCGCAGAGGAGACAGTTCCGCCGTCAATGATGGCCAGCCCAGAACCGTTGTTGAAGGTACCGCCATTAAACGCGCCGCCCGCGCCCACAACAAACCGGGCATCCGCCGAGGTGGCGGTTCCGTCCGTGGCGGGGCTTGCGCCTGTGAGGTTGTCGACAGTGCCCGAAATCGTCACAGCGTTGTTCACGACAAGATCGCCATAGACGTTCAAATCGGCCAGCGATGCGCCGTCCTCAAAGGTCAATGTGGCGCCATCTTGATGATCAACCGTCCCGGTCACCGCGCCCGCAATTTCGAGCGTTGCGCCCGATTGGTTGTCAAGGTCGCCCGCCACCGTGCCGCTTGAGGCCACCGTGGCTGTGCCGCCCGACGCGTTTGTGATGTCGGTGGTCGTCGTGCCGTTCGTGACGTTCAAAGTGCCAGCATTGTCCACGCCACCGGAGATGGTCCCGCCCGACAATGTCGCCGTGGCTCCGGTCTCGTTCATCAGGCTGGCCACGGTGCTCGCGGTGTTGGTGAAGGTGCCGCTGTTGGTGACTGCGCCGGTGGTGGCCCCGTCATTCGTAAAGGTGCCGCTGTTTGTCACAGCGTCTGTGGTGCCGCTGAGGTTGATAAAGGTGCCACTGTTTGTGACAGCGCCCGTTGTCCCGCTGTCATTGATGAAACTCGCGTCATTGGTCACCGCACCAGTGGTGCCCCCATCATTGGTGAAGCTGCTGCTATCTGCCAGAGTGATGGTCGCAAGGGTGCCGGTGTTGGTCGCGGTTGCGCTGCCGCTCAGGGCGGTTGCACCGGTGACGGTCGCGCCGAGCGTTGCTGTGCCGCCCGACTGAGCAAGCGAGTCGGAGGTGACGCTGCCAGAGGTGGTGAGCGTGCCGCCCGTTTGGGTGAGTGCCTCGGTGGTCCCTTGTGAGACAGTGGCGCTGCCCCCGTTGACTGTCAGCCCGGCGAGGGTGCTGGTTGCGGCGGTGGTGGTGAAGGTGCCGCCATTTACGGTTGTCTCACCAGTCAATGTACCAGCATTTTGCAATGTGCCGCTCGCAAGTGTGGTCGCGCCTGTGACACTCCCGGCGTTGGAGACGGCGCCCGCGTTGACCGTCAAGGTGCCCACCGTGCCCCCCGCGTCGATTGTGGCATCCGCCGAGGCGTCATCCGTGACCAAGGAGGCCACTGACCCGCCGCTTTGCACGTTGAGTGTCCCGCCGTTGATTGTGGCGATCCCGGTGATGGCCCCGGTTGTGTTGGTGGTGCCGCCGGTGGTGTTGAGGGTGGTGATAGAACCGTCAGATGTCAGCGTGCCGCCCGAGGTCGTGGCGGTGGCCACCGACCCGGAGTTGGTGACACTGCCGCCCGCTGTCGTGAGGTTTGTGACAAATCCCGCCGCCTCGATGGTGGTGGTTCCGGTGGTGTTGGTCAAATTGCTGGTGGTCGCCCCGGCAATCGTGACAGTCCCGCCGTCATTGGTCACAGTGCCAGCGGTGGCGTTATTGGTGAAGGTGCCCGCGTTGATCGCCGCGGTGGTCACTTCGCCATCATTGACAAAGCTGCCTCCGGTTTGATTGAGCGTCGTCACAACACCTCCCGCCGCCGTATTGGCGGAGGCGGCATTGTTCAGGGTGGTGATCGTGCCACCATTCACATTCACTGTGCCGCTGGCGTTGTTCACAAGCGTTGAGCTGCCCGCCACCTGCGTCATCGTACCGCCGTTCAACGTCACTGTGCCGGTAATCGAGTCATTATTGCGCAAAGTGCCCGTGGTCACCGTGGTGTCCGCGGTGATCGAGCCGCCCACAAGGTTGGTGATCTGGCCGCCGTTCACAGTCGCAGAGCCGGTGATCGTGCCATCGCTGCGCAGATTGCCGGCAACCGCATTGGCGTTCACAATTTCCCCGTGGTTTGTGGTGGTGGTCGCGCTGTTGTTCATCGTCGTCACAACCGCGCCGGTATTGATCGTATTGGTGCCGCTATTGGCGTTGAAGGTGGTGGTCGTGCTGCCATTGTTCAGGTTCACGTTGCCGCCATTATTCGTCACGGTTGTGGCCGCCGCATTGTTGTTGAGCACAGCGCCCGCGTTCACAGTTGCCGCCGCCAAGGTGCCACCGTTGTTCAATGCGCCACCGTTGAGCGTTGCCATCGTGGTGATCGCCCCGTCATTGGTGAAGGTGCCAGTGGTGTTGATCAGGGTGCCAACCGAGCCGGTGCCGCTGGTGCTGGAGGTGCCACCGTTGTTGGTCAAGGTGGTCACACTGCCATCCGACACACTAAAGTTGCCCCCGGTGGTCGTCGCCGTGGTGATCACGCCGCCCGTCACCGTCACAGCGCCCCCCGACTGAGCGACATTCGCCGCCGTGCCCGCACTCACGTCCAGCGCGCCGCTGCCCGAAACAGCAACCACTGGCGTCAAGCTGCCCCCGGTCACATTCATTTGCCCCGCCGTGACATCAACCTGATTGGACACCACCCCACTGGAATAGTTAAACGTCCCCCCGGTCACATCGACATTGCCCGAAATCGCACCACCACTGTTGGTCAGCGTCCCGGCACTCACTGTCATAGTGCCCGACAAATCACCATTCGTTGAGGTAAAGACACCCCCCGCCACGTCGATATTGCCAGAGAACGTCCCGGCGTTGTCCACAGTCCCATTCGAGGTGAAGGCGCTGGAAATCACCCCATTCGCCGTGTTGTTGATGGCCGATCCACCCGTCGTCGTCAGGGTCGTCACGTTCAGCGTGCCATCGTTGTTCAGCACCCCATTGTCGTTGTTGTTCAACGTCACAACATTCAGAGCGGATCCCGTCCCGACATTGATCGTCGCCTGCGCCAGCCCGCCGTTGTTCAGCGTCACCGCCGCACCGGCCAAGGTATCTCCATCCGCAATCGTCAAAGTCCCGCCCGCATCGTTGTTAAACGTATCGGTCGCAACCCCATCCCCAATCGTCAACGTCAGCCCGGTCCCCGCCGTCACAATCAATCCGGTGTTGTTGAGCGCCTCCCCACCAGCATTGTCCATATCAGCGTTGATCGTCGCATTGCCGTTCACGTTGATCGTGCCGGAGTTGTTGATCGCCCCATTGTCTTGCAGGGTCGTCCCTTCCGCCATGTTGATCGTTCCGGCGTTGGTCATCGTATTCGCCGTGCCAGACAAAGTGGTCGCGTTGCTCAAGTTAATGACGCCATTGGGCGCATTGTTGTTGATCACGCCCGCCTCAAGCATGCCCGAGGTAATGTTCGTCGTCAGGTTGTTGGTGAACGTATCAATGCCGGTGATCGTGGCGTTCACATTGGTGATCCCGGCGTTAGACACATCAAAACCGCCCGCCGTAATCACAGCATCAATATTCGTCGTCCCGTTCGCAGTGGTATTCAGGTTGAAGTCAATGTTTGAGGTCTGCGATACCGTACCATCATTGGACAATGTGTTGATCACATAGCTCACCAGACCCGACACGCTCCCACCAGAGCCAACCACCAATTCATCCGCGATAATCGTGAGCGTCTTTCCCCCATCGCCGTTGATCGCGCCGTTGTTGGTCACGGTTTGGCCAACCGCGTTCAACGTGGCCGCAAGCAAAGCCGAGTTATTTTGAATAATGCCGTTGTTGATCACCGCACCACTGAAGCTCGTGGTCAAGACACCAAGGTCCAGCACACCCGCGTTGGTGCCCAAAGTCGCGTCATCAATGGTGATCGCTCCAAAGCTGCCCCCATTCGCAAGCACGATCCCATCCGCATTTACTGTCGTCAGACCAGAAATCGACCCGCCAACATTGTTGGACGCCACGCCGCCACTTGCCGCTGTCAAGGTTGTGATTGCGCCGTTGTTCTGCAAACCAGGTGTCGCCGTCGTCCCTGTGTTGACAGTCACCGCAACCGCGCTGCCATCAAGCGTTACGACACCGGCATTCACATCAATCGAGCCGCTCAGTGCGCCCGCGAGCGTCAGCTCCGCTGCGCCCTCTTTCTCAAGAGTGATGCCCGCCGCGATGTCCCCGGAAAACGAGGTGTTCGCCGTGCTTGTCACTGTCATGTCGACAGTGGCACCGCCGGTGTTCAGAATGTCGCCCGCGCCTGCCAAATTGCCAATCATCACATCGTTGACGCTGTTCACATCCAATGCGCCATTCGCGTTGATGGTCGCTCCATCACTCAAAAGGTGCGTCGATGCGGCATTGAGCGAGCCTGCGGCATCGCCAATTCGTACTGTGCCCTCGTCGATAATCGTGGCACCCGCATGGTCGATGTTATCGGTGAACACCAAGACACCGTTGTTGGTCGCATCACCAAAGGTCATGGTGTTGCCGCCGGTGGACAGCGAGGCAATCGAATTGATTTCACCCGCCACCGCCGAAATCACAGCCGGTGCCGTGGCGGTAATCGCAGAGGTGATATTCGCACCAGCGATCAAGTCACCGCCCGTCAATGCGATGGCCCCACCATATCCCGCATCAATCTGCACAACGCCCGCCGTGACGTTCAATCCCCCGGTAAACGAGGTGTTGTCACCGCTCAAGGTCAAGGTGTCTGCGCCCGTCTTGACGATGTTCAAATTGCCGGGCGTTGTGCTGTCAAACGTGCCGCCAAATTCGCTCGCCGCTGTCGTGTTGAAGGTCAGGGCTGCGCTGGCACCGGAGTTTGTCAGGTTGACGTTCGTCCCGGCGGCCACATTGATGTTACCCAAGACAGTATCGATGCCATTGATATTGAGGGTGGTGCCAGCGTTCATCGATACGCCGTTGGCCAATAGGTTGGTCCCAGCGGATGCGCTGCCAATTTGTACTGTGCCATTGGCGATGGTGACGGCGTTTGTGTTGCTCACTGTGCCTCCGACCGTCACAGTGCCCGTGACGCCCGTGGTCCCAAAGGTCAAATCATCTGTGACCGTCAGCCCGCCAATGGAATTGTTTTCCCCGGTGGTCCCCGCGATAGTCGCCGCACCATTCACGACAACGCTGCCGCTTTGGTCGTCGCTTAGGTGCAACGCACCGCTTGAGAGCGTCATGGTGCCCGCCACAACATCCACGGCGTTCAGGCTCGCCGTGCCGCCAGTGATCGTCAAATTGCCGCCCAAGGAATTATCGAAATTCACAGTCCCATTGGATACATCGAACGTGCCAAGGAAGGTCGAGTTATCCCCCGTCAATGTCAGCGTGTCTCCGCTGTTGTCATAGTCAATCGCGCCGCCCGCAAGCCCGGTTAAGGTGCCGTCATAGGTTGCGGCGGCCGCGGTTTGGCCGGAAATCGTCAATGTGTTGCCAACAACATCAATGTCAGACCCGGCAGCATTTCCGCTGATCCCGCCAACTGTTTCGCTCGCTGTGATTTGCAAGGAGCCGCCCGCAAGATCAATCTGGCTGCCGTCACCAATCGCGCTGCCACCAGCGGCGATCAAAAGCCCATCGTTGATCTGCACATCACCTGTAAAGCTGTTCGTGCCGCTGAGGGTCAGGGTGTTGGTGTTGTCCTTGATGATGTTCAAAGCCGCCGAAATCGTACCGCCAAATTCACCGTCAACTGTCGAGTCAAACGTCAGATTTGTGACGCTTGCACCAGAGTTTGTGAGAGTCGCTGCTGAGGGCGCTGGCTCATTGATCGTGCCAATTGTTGTGGCGTTGTCGTTGATATCAAGCGTTGCCCCGTCATCAATCGAAAGGCCCTGCGCAAACAGATTATTCCCGGCGCTGGCGCTGCCGATTTGCACTGTGCCAAAGTCGATTGAGGCGGCGTTTGTGTTGTTCACTGTGCCGTTGACAATAACGGTCCCCGTGTTGGTTGCGTTGCCAAAGGTGAGCGCGTTGGTGATCGTTAAGCCGCCGAGCGCATTGCTCTCACCGCTCGTCGCCGCAATTGTCGCCACACCGTCGACTGTCACACTGCCCGTTTGGCTGTCACCCAAAATAAGCGTGCCGCTGGTGAGCGTCGTGCTGGTCCCGACAACATTCGAGGCACTCAAGATCGCCGTGCCGCCCGTGATGGCGAGGCTGCCCTGCATCGTGCCGGTGAAATCCACGGTCCCTTGCGAGACATCAACTGTCCCTGCGAATGTGCCGCTGTTGCCCGAAAGCGTGAGCGTTTGCCCTGCGGTGTTCATATCCAACGTGCCTGCGCCCGTGAGAACGCCCGCAAAGGTCGCGGCTGCCGTCATTCCATTGATGCTGACGGTTGAGCCCGCGTTGGTGATCTCAAGTACACTGCTGCCCGACGCGCTCGACAAAGACCCGATGTTGATGCTTTGGCTGGCTGTCAGCTGCGCGGCGTTTGACAGAATTACGTCATTGCTCGCCACCATCCCAAGGGCATTGTTCACCACCAATGTCCCGTTCACGATGTCATAATCGCCCGTGAAGGTGCTGTTGTTCCCCGACAAGGTCAGAGTGGCGCCGAGGCTGTCATAATCAAAAACGCCGGTTCCCGACAATGTCCCTATATAAGAGTCCCCATCGTTTTGCGCCGCCAGAGTAAGCCGGTTGCCCCCCAAATTCAGGTTTGAAACTGCGTTGTCGCCCGACAATCCGCCAATCGTTTCATCGGCTTGGATTTCCAACGAGCCGCCGGCGAGCCCAGCCAGCTCGACCTGGCTCAAATCACCAATGGCATCGCCGTTCTGCGCGACGACCAACCCTTCTAGAACCTGAGTATCACCGGAATAGGTGTTGGTCCCCGAAAGCGTCAAAGTCTCTACCCCGGTTTTGCTAATGTCGCCGGTTCCCGTGATATTCCCGGACAATACCGAAGCCGTCGTCACATCCATGCGCAAATCGCCATCATTGCCCAACGTCACATTCGACGCCCCGCCCGCGTTGATCCCGACCCGAACAAACTGGTTCACGACCAGATCCCCGCCGGTCATATTGAGGTCATTGCGGTTGATCGCATTGATTGCATTGAGCGTCAGTGTGCCGCTGGTCAGCGTCACAGCCCCCGTATGTACACCTTGTACTGCCGAAGTCCCAAGCGTCAAAAACCCGCCAGCAACCTCAACATTGCCCGCGCCAATAAAAACGCCACTCATCGACAGCGTCCCATCGCCGAGCGTCTGCAGCCCCGCGTTTAGCGTCACATCCCCCGACAAGTTGATCGTTCTTCCTGCACCCGTTGTCACCACCAAAGTGCTGTTACTCACAGCAAGATCGACATCCATCGTCAGAGCCGCTTGCGCATCCGCGTCGAGAGTCAGTGCATTTGTCGCCCCCTGAAAATCGAGCGTCCCATTGTTCAGACTAAAGGTATTCGTGTCAGCATTTCCAGTATCGGAATCCGTAACCGTCACCGAATTGACAATGAATGTGCCGCCTTCCAAATCAACAAGGGCCTGAGCGCTCGCGTCATCGCCGTCGAAAACCACATCCGCCGTCGCCGCGTTTGGAACCGTTAGGGAGCTCCAGTTTGTAATGTTATTCCAATTGTCGTCGCCTCCTACAATCGCATCCCCTTCCCAGGTCTGCGCTGTCGCCATGGAGACCGAAAACAGAACCATCGCTGCCGATGACCCAAGCAGCATGTGCCGCATGGATCGCCGCCCAAACTTGCTAAATCCCGTTTTCAAAAAAACATCAAACATCGTCATAATATCGTCCCCAATAACGGCAAACGGCCGTCGCACTCGCGCGGCATTCAACCACGCAGAGAGTCCCAGTCAACCAATTAGCTGAGTTTCTTTACGGTTTTTAACCAACTGTTGCCTTTTGCATAACCTAAGTTAGATCGTGAGTCTTTGAAAAATTGGGGGCGTTTGTGCGCATGTCCCTACGGATTCGCTGCATCCCTCTTGGTTGTATGTCGCCGGTGGTCCGCCACTAAATCTAGAATTTGCTTGCACGAATCCCCGTCCACGGGCATTAATCACGAAAAAGAGGCGATAAACGCCAAATTCCGTGAACACGTTGCGGCGGCGCTTCGCAAGGCCCACCCCAGCGCCCGGTCACAAACGCAGTGTTACGCCAAAGGCGCAGGTTCAAAAATGCGCGGGCAAAAAAGGCAGTCGAGAGGGCAGATGAACAATACCGTCACGCAAGAAGACCTGAACACGGTCATTCGTCAACACGCCGAACGGTTGGCAACCCAGTTACATTCCCAAAGAGAGAGTCTCTTTCCGCCCGATGCGGCCAAAACCATGCGCAAATTCACCTCCGGGGAGGCCGCCGGATTGCTCGGTGTGAACGATTCCTATTTGCGCAAATTGCATCTGGATGGCAAAGGCCCCTCGCCCGAAATGACCCCCGGAAACCGGCGTTTGTATTCGGCGCAGGATATTCAGGCGTTGCGAGTGTTGTTGGAAAAAACCGCCCGTAAACCCGGCGACTACCTGCCGGGCCGTCGATCGGGCGACCATATGCAAGTCATTGGAGTCATGAACTTTAAAGGCGGCTCAGGCAAGACCACGACCGCCGCGCATTTGGCGCAACGCCTCGCCCTCAGCGGCTACCGCGTTCTGGCGATTGATCTCGATCCGCAGGCCTCTTTGACCTCGCTGCACGGGGTTCAGCCCGAATTCGACCTTGGTGAAGGCGGCACCCTTTATGACGCCATCCGCTACGACGACCCGGACCCGATTCAAACTGTCATTCGCAAGACCTATATCCCGAACCTCGATCTTATTCCGGGCAATCTGGAATTGATGGAATTCGAGCATGATACGCCCCGCGCTCTGTCGCAAGGAAACGCCGGATTGTTCTTTTTTCGGGTGAAAGAGGCTCTATCTCAGGTGGATGGCGACTATGATGTTGTCGTGATCGACTGCCCGCCGCAGCTCGGTTTCTTGACGATGTCCGCGTTGTCTGCCTCTACCGGCGTATTAGTCACTATTCATCCCGAAATGCTCGATGTGATGTCGATGTCGCAGTTTTTGCGAATGACGGCTGATTTGATGGATGTGATCGCCCAAAGCGGCGCTGATATGTCTCATGATTGGATGCGCTACGTACTGACCCGCTACGAGCCGTCAGATGCGCCACAAAACCGTATCGTTGCCTTTTTGCGCACGATGTACGGCGAGACCGTGCTGAACGCGCCGATGCTGAAATCGACAGCGATTTCGGACGCCGGGCTGACAAAACAAACACTATATGAGGTGGAACGCAGCGCATTTACGCGCAGCACATATGACCGGGCGATTGAGAGCCTGAATGCGGTCAATGATGAGATTGCCGCGCTCGTACAAAAGACATGGGGGCGAGGATGACCAACGGAAAGAAAAAACGCATGTCGATGCTCGACAATCTTGCGGCAGCCGGGGCCCCTTCCCCGACGCCCGCCAAGGCTCCGACGACAGCGCCCTCCATGATGTCCACCAACCGGGCTTTGCGTTCGGCGCGCGATGCTGTGGATGGGCATAACGTCTGGGATCTTGACCCGATGATGGTCACCGATGATCGAATTTCGGATCGTTTAGACCCGTCCGATGTTGGGGATCTGCGCGATGCGATTGAGGCCAATGGCCAGACAGTGCCCATTCTCGTACGCCGTCATCCGAGCGAGCCTGACCGGTATCTGCTGGTCTATGGGCGGCGCCGGCTGGAGGCCATTCGCACTTCAGACAAGGTCGACAAAGTCCGCGCCTTGGTGGCGAATCTGGATGAAAACGCCGCTTTGACGGCCCAGATTTCAGAAAACATGGCCCGGCGTGATCTGTCCTTCATTGAAAAGGCATTGTTTGCCCAGGAGTTGATCGAGACTGGGTTTGGGAACCAATCTCAGGTCGCTGAAGTTTTGACAGTGACAAAGTCTTCTGTGTCCATGGCGCTTGCTGTGGCGCAGCAGGTGGGCGCGGAGCTGATCAGGGCCATTGGCCCGGCTCATGGCATTGGTCGTCCCCGCTGGGAGGCTTTGGGCAAGGCGATTGAAGCCAAAGGGCTTAATCGCGATGTCTTGGAAGGCGTTGCCAGTGAGGCCTATAGCGCGGCGGATGTTGCGATGGTGATCGAGGAGAGCGCGGCAGAGACAAAGGATCTGTCGGTGGCGGCGTTTGAGGCGGTAGAGCGTGCCGCGGGCATGGTCGAGGAGCCGTCCAGAGGCGCAAGAGCGCAACGTCCGGCGCGCCGCGTGAAGGCATCGCAATCCATCGTGATTGACGGCGCGCGTGCTGGGGTCGTGAAGCGGACCTCCAAAGGCGTTTCGATCGCCCTTGAGCCCGGCGATTTTAGCGCGTGGGTCGAGAGCCAAGCCCAAGAATTGATTGAAGAACTTCACGCACGCTGGTTGCGGCGGGCGGAAGACTGAGACGAGCAGGAAAAACAACAAAGGAGGCACGAAAAGAGCCAAAGAAAAGGTCCCGCAAAGACTGAACTCCACGAGACCCTAACTTGTTTCTAGCACCTTCAAGGTAGTGTTTGGAGTGATCCTTCGCAAGTCTTAAGTGATTCGCGGACCGGAAAATCTTTGTCTTCGTGAAAATTTATGGACTACACCCCTGTCACGCCTTTTGGGCGAACGATCGATGCTGTCATGTTGAAACATCACGCCGCGGCGCAAGCGGATTTGCCGCCGCAAGGCGCAAACAAATGGGAGGTTCTGCGCGAGCTATCGACCGCGCGTGTTGCCTTTGGATTATCAGATCGCGATTTGTCGGTTTTGCAGGCCCTCGTGAGCTTTCATCCGGGCGCGATTTTGGGGGGCAACGAGGGCAACCTGGTTGTGCATCCCTCCAATGCGTCGATCTGTGAACGGCTGAACGGGATGCCCTGTTCCACCATGCGCAGGCATCTCGGCCATCTCGTTTCTGCGGGCGTGATCGTGCGGCGTGACAGCCCCAACGGTAAACGCTATGCGCGCCGATTTGGCGATGAGAAAGTGGCCTATGGGTTTGATCTTTCGCCGCTCGTGCAGCGCCTTTCCGAATTCTGTCAAGCCGCGCAAGCCGTGCGCGAAAGCGCCGAACGACACAAGCGACTGCGAGAGGCCGTCAGTCTCATGCGGCGTGACTTGGCGGCTCTGGCGACCTTTGGCGCGCAAGACCGGCCAGACCTGAGCATCTGGGACAGCTTCGCGGACCTCGCAGTTCTGACAGCGCGTGACCTTCGCCGCAAACTTTCGCTCGCAGAGTTGGGAGAGATTGAAGAGGCTTTGCGCGGCGCTTTGGACAAAGCACGCGGCCTGATTGAGACGACAGAAACAAAGAATATGAGCAGCAGTGACGCTCCAAATGAGCAGCACTATCAGAATTCAAATAAAGACTCTTATGATTTTGAACCCTGCTTAGAAAAGGCAGAGGGCGAGGGGGGCGCTCTGGAGGAACGGGAGGTGCTTGATGGGAAGTTGCCCAACATTCCGTTGGGGCTGGTGTTGTCGGCATGTCAGGAGTTCAAGGTGTATAGCAAAGATCCAGTTCGACATTGGCACGATCTGGTGCGAACTGCGGATGTGCTGCGTCCGATGCTTGGGATTTCGGCCTCTGCCTGGGACGATGCGAAACGACTGATGGGGCCAGAAGAGGCGGCGGTGGTTTTGGTGGCGATGCTTGAACGATTTGCCGAAATTCGCTCGCCGGGCGGGTATTTGCGGGCGCTGACCCAGAAGGCGGCGGAGCAATCATTCTCTTGCGGACCGATGGTGATGGCGTTGATGCGAAAAGACGCGGCGTGATGAAAGTTCACAGCTGTGAACTTTTTAAATTCATAATTTTCAAAGGGTTATCAAAATGCAGCCTCGAAACACCTGTCTTTTGACCCGCGCGGGCCACGACACAGTCAAACGCGCGTGGCCCTGGTGCCTGACGGGTCTAGGGCAAGCAATTGTGCATGGGCGATCCGGATGTGATGACGCCGCCGTGACTGGTGGGCGAGCCGAGATAGGCGACGGGTTTGCCGCCATCCAAACACATCGACGATCCTTTGAGGATCGTCGCGCCGCAGGCCGTCATGTCGCCCATGCGCGCCACAGGCATTCCGCCAACAAGCGCCTTTCCACAAGAGATAATCGCATTTGGACCGTGGATCGGGCAGGCGTGAGTATCGCCAATTCTCGCTATAAGCATGAGGTGTTCCTTTATCGTCGTTTGTTCAAAAATACGGCTCTAAACCGCCAATTAGGCTCTATTCTTCACCCTGAGTCAGGCAGACTTCCATCAAGGGCTTCCCGTCGTTCGCGGCCCCGGTCAGTATCGGTACTTGCGACGACCCAGACCCTTGCATATTGACCAAGCCTTTCAGGTTGATCATCGTGCCTTCGATTGTCACGCCCGAGGCATCCAAAGTGATCTTGCCGCCCGGACCTTTGATCTCGAACTTTTTGAAGGCCATCAACGTATGGGTGCCGGTGTTTGTCGTGATAGATCCCGTCACCTTCGTATCCATATCGCCCCAAACTTCGGTTTCGACATTTCGGCCCACCTTCATCAGATGGTCCGCGTAGATGTCTTGTTTGTGGATATTGCCGACAAAATGAACGTGGTCTTTGCTGTATTTCTCTTGCTGGCTGTCTTTGACGCGGTAGGTGACTTTGTGTTCAACCGTATCGTAGCGATCCCCCTTCACCACCAGCACCTCGTTGGCGCCAACGGTTTGATGGCGATCATTGCCAATTGAGTTCTTCTCATCATGGCTCACGGTCTTGATGCGGTCGTTTTGCACCATGATTTCGTGATCCTTCTGCGCATGCATATAGATGCGCTCCTCATCTTTGAAATCGTCAAAGGACAGCTCGTTGAACCCGCCACCGCCATCAAAGCTATTTGTGCGAAAAACCGACTTCGTGCGATTTGTTGGCAAGGCTTCTGGGGCAGGGTTAGAGCCATTATAGACACACCCGGTGACGAGGGGTTTGTCAGGATCACCTCCCAAAAACTCGACAACAACTTCCATGCCAATGCGCGGGATGACCATGCCGCCCCACCCTTGACCTGCCCAGTTTTGCGACACCCGGCAGCGCATGGACTTTTGATCTTCGCGGTCCCAGGGAAAACGCACAAGGATGCGGCCATATGAGTCGCAATCCACGTCTTTTTCTGCGCTCCCCGCCACCGCAACAACCCGCCCGGTGAGCGGGCCTTGAACGCGGGGGACTGGGGTTTTGAGGGTCGGGGCCAAGGGCGCGGTTTCGGGTTGAAGCTCGTATTCACCACTATAGGCGCGGTCCCCGCCGAATGTGTCGCCGGTCCCGTAGGCGTCTGAGACGTAGGAATGCGAGGCGCGAATACAAACCATGCCGGGGGCATCCATCATGGGGAGCTTGTCGCCTGTCAGCTCAAACACCAAGCCGGACTTGAGAGCATGGGTGTCGCCGGAGGCTGAGAGAATGCGATCTTGCGCGGTTTCTTGGTTCTGACGCAAACGCGCGGCGGCTGTGCCTTCTGAATTTGGCTCGATGTAATGGCCCGGATACTCAAAACTCTCAAGCGTGCTCCACGGGTGTTGTGACTCTCCGGTGGCCCCGGAAATCATCGCGCGTTCTGGGTTTTCGAAGTCGTAATCCGTCAGCTCGACGGCGCCTGTCACGACGTTTCGGGCGCTGCTGAGATCGGTGAACCGGGGCGCGCTGTCTTGATGGTCGCTCTGTACGCCCGTGTATTCGATGAGTTTGGGGTCATATTGAGTGAGGTTGGTGACGTCATCGACAAGCTGCAATGTGTGGCCGCTGTCGTCATGGGTGAAATAAAAGGTGATGCCGTATTTCTCCATCAACCGCATCACGAAATCCAAGTCGGTTTCGCCAAATTGGACTGTGTATTCCAGGGTTGGGCGCGCTAAGGCGCAGGTGATGGCGAGGTGCGTACTGGTGGCGCTGGAATAGGGCTGGAGCACTTCCTCGATGATGTCGAGTGGCGTTTTTTCCTTAAAAATCCGATGAGTACGGGATTTGCTTGCGAGCCAAAGCCACGGTTTGAGTTCAAGATCGTAGCGATGACCGTTTTCACCGATACCCCGCCAAGAAACGCTTGAAATGATACCGTCAAAATAGGTTGGCTCGTCGTTTTCCTGACCAAAGCGCACCCAGCCGCGCGCGCCGAGCAACTCGTTCATGTCGAGGTTGGGATCGTTGGAGAGGGCTTCAACGTGATAGGAAAACAGGTCGTTTAGATGATCGCTGCCGTTAAAGCGCAGCAGGGCGAGGGTGTCTTCGGGCAAAGCGCAATGAAATGAACCGAAACGATTGGACTGTGAAAGCTGGCCCGAAGCTCTGTCAATAACAGACATGGCAGACTCCGTGAGATGTGTAATCTCATTACGTTACACGGAGTCGCCGGATTTACAAAAAAAATTCCTGACCTTTTGGAGAGGGTGTTGGGAATTTGGTTATTCGCTGGCCGGTTTGAGGGCGGTGAGACCGGCGTTCAGCCCGGTGAGGGCGAAGCGAAACACAACGGGTTCTGCTGTGATGGAGGGGCGATAGGAAGCGATCATGGTGACCGGGGTTTCGGCATCGACTTTGGCGATCAAATCGTCGTCGAGTTCGATGAGTGCTTCGCAGAGATCACGACCACAGGTTTGCCAGGTGAATTCGGTGATCTCTTCGCTTTCCTCGGTGCGCATGGCGAAGCCTGCTGGGAGGTAGACGCCAGTGGGCACCCGCACGGAAAGATAGCGATTTTCACCGGCGCGATCCCAGAACGCAACCATTTGCGTGATGAAGGCTTGGTCGGCGGCGCGCAGGAGTTGTTGGTTGAGCATACAGGTTGTTTCGTTCACGGCGATGGCTTCGCAGGCCACGTTCCAGGCGTCGAATTTCTGGCCGTTTGTGACGCGGGTTTCTTCGGCGTCTTGGGCGGTTGCGGATGTGGAGGCGGTGATCAGCCCGGTGCTGGCGAAAACGGCGGTGAGGGCGAGGGACGCGAGGGTTAATCGGGACATCAGAAACTCCTAAATGATCTTTGGGGCAAAAGGCCATTTGAGACGTGTTGTGTCAAGCGGATTGCCGGGAGGGGGGGCTTGGCTCTAACCTTTCGGAGTATTTTGAGACCAAGTGATTCGTTTTGGCGAGGTTTGCGTGGAGCGCAAAGATGGATTTGGAGAAGGTGGCGGAGCCTGCATATTGCGAGGCGGATTGGCCTGAGGGGGATGTTGGACCCTGCGAGTTTGCGCGGATTGAGGGGATTGAACCGCTGGATGCGCAGATGGGTGCGGAGGTGGAGGTTGAGCTTCCGACGGCGCTTGAGGGCGTTTTTCAGGCGGAAAAGACACTGTTTGCGCTGCTGGATGGGGCGAAGCAGGCGCAATTGCCGGAGCTTTTGGCGGCGTCTGGTTTGCCGTATCGCTGTTTGTTTCAGGGGGTGGCGGAGGAGGAGTGGAAGAGTGCCGCGCCTTGGGTTGTTGAGCTGCGGCCGGGACATAAGTTTACGCGGATGATGTTTACCGACAGCGGATCGGGCACGCCTTGGGAAATGTGGGGGCAGGCTTTGGGACCGCTGATTGAAGTGGCGGCGAGCTTGGACAGTCTGCGCACGCGGTTGCGCAAATTCACCCGGATTGAGACCGAGGCGGGCGATTGGCTGTATTTTCGATTCTGGGAACGGCAAGTTTTGCCAGCGCTGGCGCAAAGCGGGGCTGGGGGCGAAGGCTTGGATGACGCGGCGGCGCTGGCGGATGCTTTGGTGGCGGATGTTGCGGGGGCGGCGCCAAAATGGTTCTTCCCGCATCCCAAACATAACAGCCTGATGACCGTGTGCCGCGCGAAAACGCGCGAGGGCGAGACGCCTGCGCGGCCAAAGCTGGGAGCGGCAGGGCAAACGGCGCTGGATCAGGGCACGGTGCGCCGACATGTGCGCGACGAAATTGCCGGGGCGCTTGCTGATGTGGACGCGGAAATTGCCACGCATTATGCCGCCGATCCGCGGCTCGCGGAGCTACGCAACATGTTGGTGGGGCAGGGGTTTAAGCAGCCCGAGCACCGCACTGAGGCGATTTCGCTTTACCTAACGGCCTCGAAAGCGGGGCAGGCGGATCGCGCTTGGGCGACGCTGGCGGGGGACGGGCCGGGGCCAATGCAACGGCTGCATGTGCTCAAGACATTCCTCAAATCCCTGAACAAGGAGGTGGCGCAATGAGCGATGGTTTTCGGACGTGGTGCATTGGCCGACATTTGGTCAACCTGCCCTCCCTTTTTGAGATTGCCGATAGCTGGGGCGTGGTGCGAGGGATGACGCCGACACGGCTGGTACAGCCTGCCAGCATGATTGAGGATGTGGTGCGCGAGCGCGTCGAGGCCCTCAAGGGGGAACAGGTCAGCGAGAACGGTCTGAAACTCCTGTATGCCGACCATGCAGCGCTTGGGCCGGGGCGTATGCGCATCCAGACCAAAGACGATCTGCGAAGCCTCAATGTGGAGGCGGAGGATTGGAACGAAGAGGTCTATGTCGCCGCGCAACAGGCTCTATTCAAGCTTGAAACCGTCCTGACGCCCGACACCCAAGACGCTGTTCGCAAGGATATGGAAGCGGTCGCGGAGGGGCTTATGCCGCGCGAAGGCCAAGAGATTTCCCAAGGTCCAGGGGCCTGCATTGAGGGCGCGCATATCAATGTTCCTGCGGGCAATGAAAGCTTTGGCGCTTCATTTGCGGCGCCGCCGGACCTGCGGCCAATGGGGTTTGATATTTCGATCATCAGCCGCACCGCCAATGACCCGCCGTATGAGGGCAGCTCCAGCATTAAGCGCGGGTTTGGCACGAAAATTGATATCGCCGGACTGTCGGGGAAGTACCTGATGATTGAGGATGATCAACGGTTTTACGTGGCGATTGCGGGTGTCGCCGGTGGCGGCGGCAAAGACGGAACAGAAATTACCGTCGAGTTCTACGATCAGCGCAAAGAGCGCGGTGCCCCCTATGACACGGCTTGGGCGAAGGACATGTGGCTGACGGTGCTTGATAGCATCCGGGCGAAACGATGAGGGAGGCGAGATCATGAGCGTTGGAACACAACCCTGCCCACCCCCTTCGGTGATGCCAGTGATTTTCGTGCCCGGCATCATGGGCAGCCGCCTGAAGAATGCGCGCACTGGCCGACTTGCGTGGGATCCGGGCAGCAACCTTGGCACAGCTTGGGAAGGCTACACCCAAGGCGCTGCGGGCAAACGCGCGCGGCTTGTGGGCGCGCCATCAGGTGGGTTTGATCCGGGGCTTTTGGAAGTGGATTATGGCGACAGCTCGGCGCCGTATCATGACCGCGGTTGGGGCGGATTGATGCAGGATTTTTATGGCGGGTTTGTCACTTGGTTGCAGCATACGGCGGCGCAACCCGGCGCTGGCGTGGTGCGCCGGGGCTGTTTCAACATTCATTATGAAGCCTATGCCCATCCTTATAATTGGATGGATAGCAACATTGAGAGCGGGCAAAAGCTGGGCGATCGGGTGGATCAGGCGATTGCGGAAACTGAAGAAACCTACGGCGATCGTGATGTGAATATTCTGAAGCCGGTAATCATCACCCATTCGATGGGCGGGCTTGTGTGCCGCGCGTTCACGGAGATGCACGGCGGGGCGAGCAAGGTACATGCTGTGATTCATGGTGCGATGCCGACCCATGGATCACCCGCGACATACAAGCGGATCATGGCGGGATTTGAGGGCTGGTATATTTCGCCCGCGCGCCATGTGCTTGGGGCGAACCAACGAGAGACCACGGCAACGGCGGGCAACGGGCCGGGGCCTTTGTCGCTTTTGCCCAATGATCATCACGTTTCGGTGGACGGTTCTGCGCCTTGGCTTAAGGCGACAGGGCGCTCTGGTTCGACCTTGTGGTCGCGCCCAAGCGGCAGCCCCTATAGTGAGATTTACCTCGATCAATCGCATTGGTGGCGGATGATTTATGCGCGGTATTTGAACCCGGCGGGCGGACGATCTGAGGCGACTGAGTTTCGTGGATTTCGGGCAGAATTGAACAAGGCGAAGGCGTTGCACGATGGGATTGCGCCAAGCGGGTATCATGCGAATACGCGGATGATCTATGTGGATAGTGATGAGTTGCCGAGCTTTGATCATGTGGAGTGGAAGCAGTCTTTAAGCCAGGATACGCCGCCGTCAGGAAGCTACAGGAATTCGACAACCGGGACGTTGACTTGGAGTGAGTTGATCGACACCGGCGTGATGATGGGCGGCGGGATGCGCTCGATGAATGTGCCGGTGACGCGATACGAAATTCAGGACGGGGATGCGCCGGGGGATGGGACGGTTCATGCTGGTTCGGGCCGTCATGTGAGTGGGCCGATGGTGGTGGCGACGCGGCGCGGGGCCGAGCATGACCAGACGTTCAACTCCAGCGAAGTGAAGGGATTGGTGGCGCAATACTTGTACGATTTCGTACAGGAGCAGAACTGAATTCAGCATGAATAGACCCGCATATGTGCCGCGTGACGCGGCGTTTTGCGCGACAAGGCGGCGGGGGGTCGTGTTAGCTTTTCGCAACATGTGAGGAGGAGTTTTGTCATGGTATATGCGTATCGTGAGGTGGCCTCGGGATTGCGGTTTCCGGAGGGGCCTGTGGTCTTGGGCGATGGGTCTGTGGTGTTGGTTGAGATCGCCGGGCGGGCCATTACGCGGGTGTTTGCGGATGGGACAACCGAGGTGATTGCGGACTGTCCGGGGGGGCCGAATGGATTGGCGCTGGGGCCGGATGGGCAGATTTACATTTGTAACAACGGCGGCGGATTTAACTTTGCGACCACGGATGGGGTGTTGCATCCGGCGGGGGGTGAGCCGGACTATTCTGGCGGGCGGATTGAGCGGCTGGACCTTGCGAGTGGTGAGATTGTTGAGCTGTTTCGCGAGGTTGAGGGGCGTGCGTTGATGATGCCCAATGACATCGTTTTTGACCGGCAGGGCGGATTTTATTTCACTGATTTTGGGCATCGCGCAAAAGGCGCGCAGCATTATGGGGCGCTGTATTATGGGCGCACGGATGGGGGGGCGCCGGTGCGGGTGGCTGGGGATTTGATTTCGCCAAATGGGGTTGGATTGTCGCCGGATGAACGCAAAGTTTATGTGGCGGAGACCTATACTGGGCGGCTTAAGGCGTTTGATATTGTAGCGCCGGGGCAGGTGGCGGGGGTACCTATGTTTGAGCCGGGGCGGGCGCTTCATGCGCAGGTTGAGGGGTTTCGGCGGTATGATTCCTTGGCGGTGGAGGCGGATGGGGCCGTGTGCATTGGCTCGCTCACGCCAGGCGGGATTACTGTGATTGATGCGCAGGGCAAGCACCGGGAAACGGAAATTATGCCGGATTTGTTCCCGACAAACATTGCGTTTGGCGGCGCGGATATGCGCACGGCGTTTGTGACTTTGTCGGGCAGTGGGCGGTTGATTGCTGTGGAGTGGCCACGCGCGGGGCTGGTTCTGAATTATCAGCAGAGGTGAGGGCAGGAGGCGGCGACACAGGCGGAGCATGATCCAAACACTTCCAGTTTTCTTATAGGGTGGAGAGGGTTCCGATTTCAAAGTTGGAGCGCCAGAGGCGAAAGGTAACTTCAGTTGGCGGGGTCTCCCGCTTTTGCTTTCTATTTGACTGGAGCGGCCATGAAACCTCAAGATTCAGAAGATATGACCCGTGTTGGGCCGGGCACCGTAATGGGCGACTTCATGCGCCAGTATTGGATGCCGGCTATTCAGTCGAGTGAATTGGTGGCGGATGGGGATCCGGTGCGGATCATGCTTTTGTGCGAAAAGCTTATTGCCTTTCGCGACAGTGAAGGCCGGGTCGGGATTTTGGATCAACGCTGTCCGCATCGCTGCGCGTCGTTGTTTTTGGGGCGCAATGAGGAAAGCGGTATTCGATGCGTTTACCATGGCTGGAAGTTTGACGTCTTTGGGAACTGTCTTGAGATGCCGAATGTGCCGGTGGATTTTCGGTTTGAGCCGCGCGTTAAGGCCAAGGCCTATAAGACGCATGAGCAAAACGGGCTGGTTTGGGTCTATATGGGGCCGGAGCAGGACAACCCGCCGCCGCTGCCTGAGATCGAGGCGACCATGGCGAAAGACCCGGAAATCTGGTGTTTGATGCGCGATTGCAATTGGTTGCAGGCGCTTGAAGGCGATATTGACACCAGCCATGTCGGGTTCTTGCATGTTGGGTCGTTGGAGCTGGATGACATCGAGGAAGATCATCCGATGCGCCCGACCATTTTGAACCGCGCGCCGGAATACAAGGTTTTGCCCTCCGACTGGGGCGTGATGTATGGCGGGTTTCGTGAGAACGACGATGGGCAAATGTCATGGCGGGTGGCGCATTATATGTTCCCGTTCTGGACACAAACCCCGAACAATCGGTTCAACAGCCGGGCGATTGCGCGGGCCTGGGTGCCGATTGATGACAATCATTCGATGCTGTTCGATATCACTTGCGGCTCGGACGAGGGCAACCCTGCCTATAAGTCACGGCGCAAATCTGGCGAGCTGTTGTTTGACAAGTTTGACTACGCGCCAAACGGCACAGGGTTTTATGATCGCTGGCGCTGTAAGGACGATGCCGAGAACGATTGGGGCATAGATCGCGAGAGCCAGCGCAGCGGACAGCAATACACCGGGATCGCCAATATCACGATGCAGGATCAGGCCGTGACCGAGAGTATGGGACCGATCACGGATCATAGTTTTGAACATCTTGCGCCTTCGGATGCGATGGTGGCGCGGACCCGGCGGCGGGTGCTCTTGGCGGCGCGAGCGCTGCGCGAGGAGGGCGTAACGCCGCCCGGCGTGACAGATCCGGGGATCTTCTACAAAGCGCGCGCTGGCTCGTTTTTGCATAGCCCGGAGGCCCCGCTGGACGAAGCCTATGAGGCGGCGCTGGCCGCAGCCGAACGCTACGGCGACAAGACCGTTGAGCCAGCGGAATAGGGCAGAGAGAGGCGCGCGAGACAATGATGAAGGCAAGACTGATCCAGATCCGGCTGGAGGCTGAAGGGGTGCATGCGTATCGCTTTGCTGCTCTGCCGGGACAAACGCTGCCCGCTTTTGAGGCGGGCGCCCATGTGAACGTGACGCTTGATGGCTCCCTTGCGCGCAGCTACTCGCTGCTCAACGATCCGGCTGAGGCTTCGTATTATGACATAGCGGTGCATCTCGCACCCGACTCAAAAGGCGGATCGCGTTATATCCACGAGAACTGGCGAGTTGGGCTGGTGGTCGAGATGTCAGAGCCAAGCAATAACTTTCCGCTGGAAGAAGGCGCGGCGCATAGTGTTTTGATCGCCGGGGGCATTGGGATTACGCCAATGCTGTCGATGATGGCCCGGCTTGAGACCTTGGGGCGATCATGGGAATTGCACTATGTGGCTCAGTCGCAAGAGCGCGCCGCTTTTTGTGAGGCGTTGGCGGGGCGTGACAATGTGCATGTGCAGTTTGACGGGATCGAGGGCGGCCAACCTCTTGATCTTAAAGGCATCGTTCAGGGTGCCCCGAAGGAGGCGCACCTGTATTGTTGCGGGCCACAGGGGATGCTTGATGCCTATAAGGGCTTCGCGCAGGGGCGCCCTGCGGAGCATGTTCATCTTGAGTATTTCACAGCTGATACGCAGATCGCCACAGAAGGCGGTTTTGTTGTGGAGCTTGCCAAGAGTGGCAAAGCTGTTGAGGTCAAGGAGGGAGAGCGCATCTTGGATGTGTTGCTTGAGCAGGGAGTTGATGTGAGCTTTGCCTGCTCTGAGGGCACCTGTGGCACCTGTGAAACCCGGGTGATTTCGGGCACGCCTGATCATCGCGATTTCTTCCTGACGGATGATGAAAAGGCATCGGGCCAGATGATGATGGTGTGTTGTTCCGGCTGCAAGAGCGACAGGCTCGTGTTGGATTTGTGAGGCGCGATGATGGATTTTGACATTCCTGAGGTTGGTAGTTTTCGCTTTGATGGGCGTGTTGCTTTGGTGACCGGGGCTGGCAAGAACGTCGGTGCGGCGATTGCGGCTGAGCTTCATGCGGGCGGTGCGAAAGTGGCGGTGACGGATGCCAATGAGGACTGGGCGCGCGAAACGGCGCTTGGGTTGGATGCGCAGGGCGAGACGGCGATTGGGCTGGCGCTGGATGTGCGAGAAGTTGCGGATTTTGTGGCGGCGCGCGCGGCGGTGAGTGCCAAATGGGGCAAGATCGACATCGTGGTGAACAACGCGGGCTGGGCCAAGCGGACCCCGGTGGCGGAGATTACGCCGGAGGAGTTCGACGCTGTGATGCAGGTCAATATGCGCAGTGTTTTCCTGTCATGTCAGTGTTTTGCGCCGCATATGCAGGCGAATGGATTTGGTCGGATTGTGAATGTCACCTCGTTGGCCGGACAAAACGGTGGCACCGTGGCCGCCCCGCATTATGCCGCCTCCAAAGCGGGAGCGAATATGCTCACCAAGTATTTCGCGCGTCAGTTGGCGGGCAGTGGCGTCACGGTGAATGGGGTGTGCCCGGGGCCAATTGACAGCGCGAAAACCCGGCTGACGCAGGCGCAGATTGAGGCTGTGGAAGCGCAGGTTCCGGTCGGGCGTTTCATGCGGATGGATGAGATTGCCGCTGCTGTTGCGCTTTTGGCGTCAGAGCGGGGCGGGTTTTTCATGGGCGCGACTTTGGATATGAACGGTGGCCTCTATATGCGATGATGGGATGCGAACAGACCAAGGCGACGCGCCATGATGATGCATCCATTTGACTTGAACCTGCGGCACCTGCGCGCGCTGATCGCTATTCGTGAGCAGGGCAGTATTAGCGGGGCGGCGGAGATTGTGAGCTTGTCGCAACCTGCGCTGACGCAGGGGCTTGCGAAACTGGAGGCGCAATTCGCCTGTACCCTGTTTGAACGGCGCAGTGATGGCATGGTGCCGACGCGGTTTGGCCAGCTTGTTACGGATCGTGCGGAGGCGGCGCTGGCGCATTTGGCGGGGGGGACTAAAGGGTTTAACCGCGTGTTTTCATTGCCGGAAAATGTGATCACTATGACGCAGGTTCGCGCCTTTCTGGCCTTGGCGGATGCTGGGAGTTTTGTCAGCGCGGCGGGCACGATGGGGCTGTCGCAGACTGCTGTACATCGTGGCGTGCGGGAGTTGGAAAGCGTGCTGGGCGCGGAGATGGTTGAGCGGCGCGGGCGCGGTGTTTGGATCAATGCGGGGGGCAAAAGGTTTGCGCGTGGGGCGCGGCTGGCGGTTGCGGAGCTGGCGGCGGCGATTGCTGACACGCAGGACGAAAGCGAGGGGGAATCGATTGCGATTGGCGCGTTGCCCTTGTCGCGGCCTTTCTTGGTGCCGGCGGCGATGGGGCGGCTTGCGGCGGAACGCCCGCGTGCGCGATTTGAGATTTTTGAGGGCAGTTGGCGTGAAATGGTGGAGCCTTTGCGCGATGGGGCGGTGGACATGGTGGTGGGAACGCTGCGCTCGCATGAGGTGGCGGATTTGCGGCAGGTTCCGATCTATGACGACCAGCTTGTGATTGCGGCGGGGGCGGAACATCCTTTGGCGGGGGCGCAAAAGCCGGACTTGGATGCGTTGCGCCGCTATCCATGGATCGTGCCGCCCAAAAATTCGCCTCTGCGGCAAGAATGGGAGCGCTTGTTTGCCGGGTCGCAAAAGCCAAATGGGCCGATTGAAACGGGGTCGGTTATGATCATCGGGCGGCTCTTGACGGAGGGCGAGTTTCTGACCCTCCTTTCCCCTTCTCAAATCGCTCTCCAGATTGGGGCTGGCTTGCTTGCGCAGGTCGGGCCGCCGCTCTCGCAAAGCACCCGGCGGCTTGGCATTATCGTCCGGCAGGATTGGCGTCCGACGCGATTGCAGCGGCGGTTTATGGAGCTTTTGGTGGACCTTGGGGAAAGCCCGGATTCCCACGAAAACCACCCGATCGCTTCGCGTGGCTGGATATAGGACTTTTCCGGTATTTCAATAGGCCCCATGGGTTTGCAATTGGACCCCTATTGATTAGAAATCTAGCGTACTAGTTTGGGTCTCTTTCGTTTGGCATGCGCGGGAGACATTGCGAAAACCTGGCGGGAGAGTTGTGCTATGTTCTTGAAAAACCAATGGTATGCAGCGGCGTTTACGGGGGATATTCCGGCGATGACGCCGGTGGCGCGGACGATTTTGGAGGAACCTGTCGTGTTTTTCCGGGGCACAAGTGGCGTGGTTTCGGCGGTTGAGGATCGGTGCAGTCACCGCGCGATGCCGCTCTCTGCCGGGCATGTGGATGGGGATATGATCCGCTGTGCTTATCACGGTGTTGAGTTTGACGGGCAGGGCAAATGCACGCGCATTCCGAACCAGGACCGTATTCCGGCGATGGCCAACATTCGGACCTATCCGGTTGTGGAAAAAGACAGCATGGTTTGGATTTGGATGGGGGATCCGGCGGCGGCGAACCCGGAGATGATCCGCGACAATGAGGAGCATCGTTCTGAGGAGTGGAGTTGGACGCATTACTACTTCCATGTGAAGTCAAATTGGCAACTCCTAGTCGATAATATTTTTGATCTCACGCATCTTGTCTACATCCACGCCAATACGATTGGCGGCAATCCAGCGGCGCATTTTGCTGCGGATACCAAGGTGCTTTATGACGGCGATAAGGTGGAGCTTTTGCGCCGGATGCCGGAGTCCTTGCCGCCGAAATCCTATGTGGATGCGAAAGGGTTTCAGGGGAAGGTGGATCGCTGGCAGGAGGTCGAGTTTCATCCCGAGAGCGGCATGATTTTGCGGGTGAACGCCGGGGCCTGTGACGTGGGGACGGGCGCTTATGAGGGCAAGCGCGACCACGGGTTCAAAATCCTGAACGTGCATTGCGTCACGCCCGAAACCGAGACAACGACGCATTATAGCTGGTCGATCTGTACCAATGCGCCAAAGGAAAGTGGCGTGGACAAACTCGTTTTTGACCAGTTTTACCAAACCATCCGCGAAGATGAGGACGCTTTGGAATTGCAGCAAATGCGCATTGCATGCGACCCGGACCGTCCATTCGTCGGAATCGCGTCAGATGGCGCTGTGAATATGGCGCGCAAGCTCTTGGACAAGCTGGCACAGTCGGAAGCGCAACAAACTGCGGCGCAATAGGGCAGGCGTAAATGGTAGGTCCAAATAGTACAAATTGGGCTTACCCATAACATTAATAGCCTAGCGTACCATTTTGAGGTTGATTTGATCTGATCTAATGGTAGTACCAATAGAAACATCGCGAGAGGAAGAGCGACATGGGACAGTCCCAAAGCATTACGATCGACAGCAAAGCGGCGCTGGCCGCTGCCCCCCGCAAGATGCTGATCGGCGGGGATTGGGTGGCGGCGCAAAGCGGCGAGACCTTTGACACGCTCAACCCGGCAACAGGCGAGGTCTTGGCGACTTTGCCCAAGGGGAGCAAAGCAGATGTCGATCTTGCTGTGGCGGCTGCGCGCCGGGCGTTTGAAGGCGAATGGTCGCGCCTCACGCCCTTTGACCGCCAAGGGCTTTTGCTCAAGCTAGGTGAATTGATCGAGGCGCATTTTGATACGATTGCGATGATAGACACGCTTGATATGGGCGGGCCGATTTCGCGGACCACATTGGGACGACGCAGGGCCGCGGGGCTGTGCCGCTACTATGCGGGGATGGCCACCAGCGTGCACGGGCAAACCTATGCCAATTCCGCGCCGGGCAATCCCTTGTCCTATTCGGTGAAGGAGCCGGTTGGGGTCGTGGGCGCGATTAACCCGTGGAATGGGCCTTTTGGGCTTTCGCTCTGGAAAATTGCCCCGGCGCTGGCTGCTGGCTGCACGATTGTTCTGAAGCCTGCCGAACAAGCGCCCCTGTCGCCGCTGTTTCTGGGCCAGCTTTGTATGGAAGCGGGCATTCCGCCGGGTGTTGTGAATGTGGTGACAGGCTATGGCGATGCGGGGGCGGCGATTGCTGAACATCCGGGCATCGACAAGGTCGCTTTCACAGGCTCGACTGAAGTGGGCCAGTCGATCATTCGCGCATCGGCGGGCAACACCAAAAGGGTGTCTATGGAGCTGGGGGGCAAGTCGCCAAATATCGTTTTTGCGGATGCGAATTTGGACAAGGCGATCCCGGCGGCGGCAATGGCGGTGTTCATGAATTCGGGGCAAATTTGCTCGGCGGGGACGCGGCTTTTTGTTGAGGATGCTGTTTATGATGAGGTGATTGAGGGCATTGCGCGCTTCACCAAGACGTTGAAGTTGGGCGACCCGACAGACCCGTCCACCGATCTTGGACCTTTGGTCACGCGCGAACAGTTTGACAAGGTGTCGGGCTATATCGAGAGCGGATTGTCGGAAGGGGCCACGCGCAAAACCGAAGGCGAATGGCGCCCCGGCGGCGCTTTGGCGCAGGGGAATTTCATTGCGCCAACGCTGTTTTCCGAGGTCCATGACGATATGAAAATCTGCCGTGAGGAGATTTTCGGGCCTGTGATTTCTGCGATCCGTTTTTCCGATGTGGAGGAGGCGATCCGCCGCGCCAATGACACGCCATATGGGCTGGGGTCCGGGGTTTGGACGCGCGACATCAATAAGGCGAACAAGATTGCGGCGGGGCTTCAGGCGGGATCTGTCTGGATCAACTGTTATCAGCAGCTTGACCCGGCCGTGCCCTTTGGCGGCTATAAGATGTCGGGCTTTGGGCGCGAAAGCGGGCCGGAGCATATCGAAGAATTCATGAACACCAAATCGATTTGGGTCATGCCCGACGACGCGCAATAGGAGCGGGCGAGATGGCGGAGAGCTTTGACTATGTGGTCGTTGGTGCTGGATCCGCTGGGGCGGTTGTGGCGGCGCGGCTGGCGGCGAAGGCGGGCCATCGGGTGGCTTTGATTGAGGCGGGGGAAAGCGACAAGCGGTTCCCCTCCAATATCAAAACGCTTTTGCCTTTTGGGAATGTGTTCTTGCTCTCGGACCCGCGCTACAACTGGCAATACGCTTTTGAGGGCGCACCGGAAACCAATGGGCGCGAGATCAATTGCCCGCGCGGAAAGATGATGGGCGGGTGCACTGTGCTCAATGGCGCTGTGTATATCCGGGGTCATGGGCGCGATTATGATGATTGGGCCGAGATGGGTGTTGAGGGGTGGCGCTTTGCGGATGTGCTGCCGGCGTTCAAGCGGCATGAGAATTGGGTGGGCGAAGAGAGCCAGTTTCATGGGCGCGGTGGCGAGCTTGATGTGCGGGCTTTGCCCAGTCCGAATCCGGTGGCGCAGGCTTTTGTCGATGCTGGGGTGCAGGCCGGGTTTGAGCGCAACGAAGATTTCAATGGCAACCGGCAGGACGGGATTGGATTTTATCACGTTAATCAGCGCGGTGGGAAACGGCTGAATTCGGCGCGGGCGTTTTTGCGCGGGGTTGAGGGGCAGGACAATCTGACGATCCTGACTCAAGCGCATGTGCACCGGGTCGTGATTGAGGACGGGCGGGCGACTGGGGTTGAGATTGAGCAAAACGGGGCACGGCGGATCATCGAGGCCAGGGCTGAAGTTGTGCTTTGTGCTGGGACGATCAACACGCCGCAGATTTTGATGCTGTCGGGGATTGGTGATGCGGATGCGCTGCGCGCGCAGGGGATTGACGTGGTGGTGGATTTGCCGGGCGTTGGGCGCAACTTGCAAGATCATGCGAGTGTGGCGATTACGGCCTATGACAAGTCGCGGGCCTCTATGGCGCTGAATGCGCGGACCCTGCCGCGCTTGGCCTTGGCGGGGGCGCGCTATGTGCTGCGCCAAGACGGGCCGTTTTCCTCGAATGCGGCGGAAGCGGGGGGATTTGTGCGGACCTTGCCGGGGCTTGATCGCCCGGATGTGCAGCTGACATTGGTTGTGGGGATGAAGGGGCGAGCGGATATTTTGCCCAAGGAACATGGGTTTGTGTTGCATAGCAATGTGGCGCGGCCAAAGTCGCGGGGCAGTGTGACGCTGCGCTCAAAGGACAGCCGCGATAAGCCGGTGCTGCGGCATGGGTTTTTGCGGGACGACGATGACCTGCAAACGCTGGTGCGTGGGTTGAAGACAGCGCGGCGTATTCTGGCGCAGCCCGCCTTTGCGCCGGTTTTGGGCGAGGAGATTTCGCCCGGGGCGGCCGTGCAGAGCGACGACGAAATGGCCGCGGCGGTGCGCGAAACGATGGCCACGGTCTATCATCCGGTGGGCACCTGCCGGATGGGCGCGGCGCACGATCCGCAGGCCGTGCTGGACAGTCAGTTGCGCCTGCGCGGGGTGCGCGGTTTGCGGGTGGCGGATGCTTCGGTCATGCCAAAGATCATCGGCGGCAACACCTCTGCGCCGGCCATGATGATTGGCGAACGGGCGGCGGATTTCATTTTAAACGAACAATAGGAGATGCCAGATGGACATCAATCTGCCTGAAGATGTGGCCGCGATTGTGGAGACTACGAAATCGGTGGTGAAGGGGCTGTTGCCGCTTGAGCCGGAGTTTCAGCGCACGGGCGTTGTGCCGGATCAGGTCAAAGAGGTGCTGTTGGAGAATGGCTATTACACTGTGAATTTTCCCGAAAGCTTCGGCGGGCTTGGATTGGGGGCTTTGGCCACGGCTTGTGTGCAGGCGGAGTTGGCGCATTTGCCACCGCAATTTTGGGCGGAATGTCGGGCGTTGATGGGGCCGTCTTCGCGGGTGTTGCTCAACCATGGCAGCGCGGCGCAACAGGAAGAATGGCTGCCCAAGATGATGGCGGGCGAGGTTGGCACCTCGATCGGGATCACCGAGCCGCAGGGCGGATCCGACATTTCTGGGATGCGCAGCACGGCTGTTCGTGATGGAAACGGTTGGCTGCTTAATGGCGAAAAGACATATATTTCCAATGGGTTGAAGGCGGGCGTTTGTTTCATCCTATGCTATACTGACAAGTCAAAAGGGCCGCGCGGCGGGATGTCGTTGTTTGTGGTGCCGCGCGACGACACGGGCGAGGCGGGCTATAAGGTTTCGGGGACACTTGAGCTTATGGGCACGGCGACGCCGGGGGTTGCGAGCCTGTCGTTTGACGATTTGAAACTGCCAGCGGAAGCGCTTGTGGGCGAGGAAGGCAAAGGGCTGGCCTATGTGATGGAAGGGCTGAATTCGGGCCGCATGTCGGTGGGTGCAACCGCGCTTGGCATGGGGGAATTTGCGCTGGAATTGGCGACAGATTGGGCGCTGGAACGTGAAGTTCATGGCGGGCGTTTGGCGGACAAACAGGCGATGCAACACATGCTCGCGGATATGAAGCTCGATATGCATGCGGCGCGGATTGTGATGTATGAAGCAACCTCGCGTTATGATGCGGGCCAAGGAACGCGGTCCTCATCGGCCATGTCCAAGCTGCTTTGCACAGAAGCGGGTTGGCGCACCGTAGACAAGGCGCTGCAAATCTTTGGGGGCGCGGGATATGTGCGCGGCATGACAGTTGAACGCCTGTACCGCGATGTGCGGATCACGCGGATTTATGAAGGGTCATCGGAGGTTTTGCGCAACACGATCGCCAAGGAAATGTTGGCGGCTTAAGAGCTGCACCCGCACCCATACCTGCATCCGAGCCTAATTCGGATGCAGGACCGCGCCACCGCAGGCAGAAATGACCTGACCTGTGACATAGGCTGACAAATCCGTAGTGAGGAATTCGAGCACCCCGGCCATGTCCTCGGGACTGGCAAAGCGACGCAACGCGATGGCGCTCAGCTGTTCCTCCGTGCCCACACCCATGCTTGCATCCAACTGTCGCAAGCGTTCGGTCATGACGATGCCCGGCGCTATGGCGTTGACGCGGATGCCAAAGGGACCAAGCTCGGCGGCAAGGGTGCGCGTCAGGTAGGCGACCCCGGCTTTTGCCGCGCCGTAGAGCGCAAGATTGCCATCGTCCAGCAAGGCGACCCCGGTTTGTGAGGATATGTTGACCATCACCCCGCCCCCCTGTTCTTTCATCACAGCCGCACCAGCCGCGCAGCAATTATGCGCGGTCTTAAGATTGGCTTCGATCAGGTAATCGAAGGCTTCGGGCGTGGTGTCGGAGGCATGGGTGCCACTATTGCGCGCCACGGCCACACCTGCATTGTTCACCAAGATATCGACCCGCCCGAAGGCCGCGACGGTTTGCGCCATAAGATCCTCAGCGGCGGCGCGCTCAATCAGGTTGCCCTCAACACCAATGGAGCGCCGCCCCAAGGCTTCGATCTCGGCCATGACTGTTTCGGCGGTGAGAGTTTCACCAATCTTGGCAGCGCCTGATAGGTTGAGATCGCTGATGACGACATTGGCGCCAAGACGCGCCAAACGCAGCGCATAGGCCCTGCCGATGCCGCGCGCCGCACCTGTGACGATTGCTGTTTTTCCTGCGAGTGGCTCAGTCATGGAACACCGCCACATCTGCGAGGCTTGCCCGCCCGACGCGCGCCGCATTGGCTGGCACGCTTGTGTCTTCATAGCCAAAGGAAATTCCGAACAAGAGGCGGTGATCCGTGTCGAGGTTCAGGGTGTCGCGGATGAGTGAGCAATACAGACCCAATGCGCCTTGCGCGCAGGACGCGATGCCGCGCGCCGACATGGCGAGCATCAGGCTTTGGGCGTACATGCCAAGGTCGACAGCTTCGCGGGCTTCGAAATCGCTGGGCATAAAGATCAAGACGGCGTGGGGTGCGCCAAAGAATTCGAGGTTGCGCCGGTAGGCCCGTCCGCGCCCTTCGGTGTCGTGGCGGTCGATGCCCATCGCGCCGTAGAGTTGAACGGCGGCGTCTACTTGGCGGTCACGGTAGCGGCCTGTGAATTTGCGATCCGCCTTGAAATCCGGGTCAGGGGCCACACCATCAAGGGCGGCTTGCACCATGCGCTCACCTAGGTTTTTGAGCGTCTGACCTGAGACCACATGGGGAATCCACGGCTGGATATTACAATTTGAAGGCGTGGTTTGAGCAAGGCTGAAGATCTCGTGTAAAACTGTCGGATCAACAGGTTGATCGGTGTAGCCACGCACCGAACGGCGGGAACGCAGGGCTTCGTCAACTGTCATCATTGGGTCGTCCTTTCATCGTCAAGAGCGGCGGTGTTTTCGGACAGAAAACCGAGGCCGCCTGTGGCATAGGCGCGGGCAAGGTGCCAGCCTACGGCCACGCTGTCGGGAAGTGTGGAATTGCCCATGGCACCGCGAATGGCGACACCGGCGCTGCCGACCGCGCCGCGAAACATGGCGAAGGCGCGGTGCACATCTGTGAGGGGTTCGTCAAAGTCGATTTGGGCTGTGTAGCCTGCGAGATAGTCCGCCTCTTGGGGCAGGCCAAGGGCGTCGAGGTCAAGCCCGGCGATGCCGCCATTTGCATTGGGCGGGAGGTGCCAGGCTTGGGTGTTGAAGGCGAGATCCACGAGCGGGTGGCCCAAGGTCGATAGCTCCCAATCGAGCACAGCAATCACGCGCGGCTCGCTGGGGTGGAACATCACATTGCCGATGCGAAAATCTCCGTGGCACAGACGCAAGAGCGTGCTGTCTGGCACTTTTGGCTCAAGCCAAGCGATCAGCTTGTCGATGGTTTCAGTCACGTCTTCCGGGGCCATGTTCCCGGTTTTGTAACTGTCCCAGAGTTGTGACCAGCGCGACAATTGCCGCCGGAAATAATTGCCTTCGCGGCCATAGTCCGACAGGCCAATCTCGCTGGGGTTGAGCCGGTGAATCGCGGCGAGGGTGGTGCTCATGGCGGTGTAGTATGCGCTACGCTCGGCGGCGGGGATGTCGGGGAGGGCATAGTCTGCGAACACCCGGCCTTGCACCCATTCCATCAGATAAAACGGCGTGCCGATCACCGTGGCATCCGCTTCATAGTGGTAGAGCTTTGGCACCGGAACGCTGCTCTTGGCCAGCGCACCGATCACCCGGAATTCGCGGTCGATCGCATGGGCGGATTTGGCGAGTTTCATCGCTGGTTGTTTGCGCAGAACGGCGCGAAAATTGCCGGCTGTCAGGAAGAATGTCGGGTTTGACATGCCCCCGTCCGTGGCGCGCAAATGCAGCTGTGGCACGGGGCGCCCCAAGTACTGCGCCAACCAATCGGCAAGGGCAGATGTTGCGAACCCGACATCCTCCATTACGAGGTGCTTTCTTTGTGAAAGCCAAACAATCGCTGGGCGATGCGGCGTTTTTGCACCTCTTCGGAGCCTTCGGTGATTTTATAGCGCCGATGGTGGCGATAAATATGTTCGAAGGGCATGTGCCGGGAATAGCCCATGCCGCCGTGGACTTGCATGGCGAAATCGGCGGCGCGGCACACGAGATTATTGGCCATATAGTTGCAGATTGAGACTTCATCGGTGATCTGCGCCGGGTCCATTTGGTCCATTTTCCAGGCAGTGCGGAAGATATAGTTGCGGATCATTTCGCATTCGGCGTGTAGCTCTGCGAGGGGGAACTGGATCGCTTGTCGGGTGGCGAGTGGTTCTCCGAAGGGGGCGCGTTGTTTGGCATATTTGACCGACTCCGCGATGCAATAGCGCGCCGCCCCCGCCGAAGCTGCGGCTTGGCGAATGCGGTTTTCGTGGATGAACATCAGCGCGATCATCAGGCCTTCGCCTTCTTTGTGCAAAATGGCGCTGTCCGGCACGCGCACATTCACGAGGTCCACATCGGCGTGGTCCGTGGGCATGTTGAAGGTCCATTTATTGCCGACAATTGTGTGTCCCGGCGTATCTGTTGGCACCACGAAGGCGGTGATCCCGCGCGCTTCGCCGTCCTTGCCGGAGGTGCGGGCGAACACCAGATTGGAATGCGCGCGGCCGACTTGGCTGTTCCAGCGTTTTTGTCCGTTGATGATCCAATCCTCGCCGTCACGCACGGCGTGGGTTTCCATCCATGTGGCGTCGGAGCCGTGGCCCGGCTCTGTGAGGGCAAAACTGAGGTGTTTGGTGCCTGTGATATTGCCCTCGATAAACTCCTTTTGCGCCTCTGTGCCGTATTTCGCCAGCGCGGGGAGGATCGGGAAATTCCCGACAACTGAGTTTTCGTCTTGGAGGTCGTTGTGTAGGCCAATTCCGCGCGCGGAGAGATGTTCGCGGATGGCGGCGTTCATGAGGTTGCCTGCCGCTTGTCCACCGCAGCTTTCGGGCAAGCAGAGACGCAAGAAGCCGGCGGCATCCGCGCGGCGTTCCATCTCGCTCAGGAGCGCGCGCCACGCTGGGGCCGGGGCACCGTCGTTTTCCCAATCTGTGCGGAAATACTCGCGGCGGTGGTCGAAAAACTGCGAATTTTCGTTTTCGAGGGGCTTGATTTCGGCGTCGATAAAACTGTCGATTTCGGCAATCTTGTCCAGCACCGCCTGTGGCAGATCAAAGTTCATAGCGCTCTCCGCTGTTTGGCCCCGCGCGTGAGAAGCGCGGGGGGAGGATCAAGACGCGTGTTTGGCGGCCTGATCTTTGAGGACGAATTTTTGTATCTTGCCGGAGGCTGTGCGCGGCATGACGTCGATCACCTCGACGGCCTCAGGCCAGTATTGTTTGGCCGCTCCGCTTTGCTCCATCCAGGCTGTCAGATCGTCCATGGTGAACTCCTTGCCGTCATTGACGACGATAAAGGCGCAGCCCCGCTCGCCCATCCGCGCATCCGGGTAGCCAACAATCGCTGCATCCGAAAGACGCGGGTGACGGTAGAGGATGCTCTCGATCTCAAACACAGGGACGTTTTCGCCACCGCGAATAATGATGTCCTTGGAACGCCCGTCGATGCGGATGTAGCCTTCGGGGTCCATGAAGGCGAGATCGCCTGTGTCAAACCAGCCATCAGCGCCGCGCCCACAAAGGCCCGGCTTTTTGTAATAGCCCAAGAACTGTTGCGAGCCGCGAAAGTAAAGCCGTCCGGTTTGCCCTTGAGGCAGGGGGGTCAGGTCTTCATCGGCAATCAACAGCTCGACGCCATCGACGGCGCGACCATCGGTGGACGCGGACTTCTCGGCGGCGCGATCCGGCTCGGTAAGCGTGCCGGCCAAAGCCTCTGTCATGCCCCAAAGGGAGGACACATTGATCCCCAGAAGATCGCGCGACCGCTCGACAATGATCGGCGGGATTTGCGCGCCACCACATAGGAAGGTGCGCAGCTTCGGGGCGGCTTCGCCTTCTTCGACCTTGCGGCAAATATCGGCCAGGAAGGGCGTGGCGGCGGCCATATGCGTGATGCCTTCGCGGCGCATAAGCGGAACGGCGTGGTCCGGGCTCCACACATCCATCATGACCATGGTGCTGCCATAGTAGAGGGATTGATACATGACAGCCGCATAGCCCGTCATGTGACCAAAGGGGGTTGAGCCGATATGAACATCTTCGGTGCCCAGACCGAAACGATCCCCAAGCGCCTTACAACAGGCGATCAGGGTGTTTTGACTATGCATCACGCCTTTTGGCTCGCCCGTGGTGCCGGAAGTATACATCAAGACGCTCATTTCGCCGGGATCAGCGGCGGTGTTTTGCGCGGGCGTAATCGGGGCGGCGCTCGATGAGTTGATCAGTGTGTCATAGGAATTAGCACCGTTGCCGCCGACCACGATCACATGCTCAAGGTCAGGCAATTCGGGGCGCAAGCCCTCCAACATCGTCTCGAAGTCGTGCCCACGGAAGGTCTTGGGGATCAAGATCGCTTTGGTCTTTGCGAAGCTGCACATGAACCGCAGTTCGCGTTCGCGGAAGATATGCATGAGGGGGTTGGGCACAGCGCCGATACGGTTGAGCGCATAGGCGGCGACCACAAATTCGCTCCAGTTGGGAAGCATGATCGCGACAACATCGCCCGGGCCAATGCCCATCGCAGAAAACGCCCCTGCTGCGCGCGAGACCGCCTCGCCAAGTTCGCGAAAGGTCAAGCTGGAAACGGGCGCGTCATAGCCCGCTTCGAGCTGATAGGAGATGATTGCTTTTTTGTCGGGAGACTGTGCGATGGCGCGGTCAAGAAGATCGTCGGAGGTGAGATCTGGCCACCATCCCTCTTTCCGCATTTGTGCGCGATGCGCCGCAAGGTCAAAATCTGTTTTTGCCATGTTGGTCCCTCCCTTTGCGACCCTTTGGATCGGTGCCCACTTATGCGCAGGCGTAAGATAATCTAGATTACTATTATCGTGCCATGTTTTTTGATTTCGTCAATAGGTGAAGCGCCCCGCAGGGTGTGTTGCTGAAATTCCGCCGTCGACAGGCAGCAGTTGGCCGTCCACATAGGCGGCATCGTCGGAGGCAAGGAACGCCACGGCACCCGCCATATCTTCGACTCGTCCGGGCCGTTGCAGTGGGGTGAGTTTGCCAAGGCGGTCTTCTTTGCCAGCGGAGCGCGCCCAATCAAACATCGGTTGCGTCAGTCCGGTTTCGGTCAGGCCGGGCAAGATCGCGTTGACCCTTGTGCCGGTGCCCGCAAAGGCGCAGGCGGCGGTCATTGTCAGGTGGTTGACCCCGGCTTTGGCCGCGCCGTAGGCTTCGGTGCCGCCGCGGGCGCGCAACGAGCCTGTTGAGGAATTCAGGATGATCGAGCCGCCGCCATGGGCCGCCATATAGCCGCCCGCCAGTTTGCAGGCGATAAAGGCGGTGATGACGTTGTCACGAAACATGCCTTCCCAGGTCTCTGGGGTTTGGTCCAAGAAAGGGGTGACGCTGTCGGTGTTGCCTGCATTTGCAAAGAAGATGTCCAGCCCGCCATAAGCGGCAATGCAGGCGGTCAGCGCGCTTTGCATTTGCGGCTCATTGGCGGCATCGGCAACGAAGGTCTTCGCCTCGCCGCCAGCGGCCAAGATGGCGTTTTGGGTGTCTGTGAGCGTGGCCTCAGTGCGGCCTATCAGAAAGAGCCGCGCCCCTTCGCTTGCCAAGCGTATCGCGCTTGCGCGGCCAATGCCGCTACCGGCACCGGTGACGATGGCGCTGCGCCGATCGAGTCGTCCCATCCGCTCCTCCCAAAGTGGCTTGCAGACTCATGTTGCACGATAAGTACGGTTATGTAAAGTACGCTAGCAATCTATATGAGATTGCCCAACGCGACCCAAGGGAGGCGATCATGGCAAACAAACTGGATCATATCGGCATTTTTGTTGAGGATTTGCCTGCGGCGATCAGGTTTTATCGAGATATTCTGGGCACGGGTGAGCCGATTGTGCGCCGCGTGCCGGAATTGGGGCTGACGCTTGCGTTCTTTGTGGACCAGGGGGGCGAGATCATTGAACTTGTTTCTACGAGCGAGCGCAGTGAGCTGCGGCAGGGCGACGTTGTGGTCGCTTTGGAGGTCGAGGATTTGGATGCGGAGATCGCGCGACTGGCGGCGCTGGGGCATCGGGTGCATGACCAGCCGCCCACTGAGGCTTTGCCGCTACGCCGGGGGTGGATGACGAAATCGGATGGCTTGAATACGATAATTGAGCTTTGTCCCAAGGGTGAAGTTCGGCGGTTTGTGGAGGGGCAGGCGTCATAGCGCTGCGCAGGGAGGAAAATATGGAACCTTTATTGGGACATTCAATGATGCGGCCGCTGTTGCTGTCGCTCATCAACGAACATGGCGCTGTGTCGAACGGCGGGTGTGAGGTTGTGTGGCGCGATTTGGATGGGCGCATAAAACGCGCGACATTTGCTGAGGTGAATGCGCGGACCAAGCGGCTTGCGAATGCGCTCACCCAGCGGGGGCTGGGGCTTGGAAGCCGGGCGACAACGCTGGCGTGGAACACCCAACGCCACCTTGAATTGTTTTATGGGATTACCGGGATTGGCGCGGCGATCCACACGACCAATCCGCGTTTGGCCACGGATCAGATGACATTCGTGATCAATGATGGCGGCGGCGAAATCCTGTTTTTTGATGCGGATTTATTGCCGCGTGTTGAGGAGATGGCGGGCGATCTCAAGGGGATCAAACATTTTGTCGTTCTGGCGGAGCCGGGTGCGATGCCTGCGAGCGAAACCTTGGAGTTGGAGTGCTATGAGGACTGGCTCACTGCGCAATCGCCCGCGTTTGATTGGCCAGAGTTTGATGAGCGAACAGCGGCGACGATTTGCTACACCTCCGGGACGACGGGCCTGCCAAAGGGCGTGGTCTATGCGCATCGTGATGCGTTTTTGCAAACCTTGACCCTGTGTTCCGTGGCCTGGTTGCCGGTGCCCAAACGCAATCCTTTGGTGATGATGCCCTTGGCGCCGATGTTCCATTCTTCGGCGTGGAACTATCCGTTTGGCGCGTTTTATGCGGGGGCCAGTCTTGTGCTCTCGGGGCGGGATATGTCGGCGCCAAGTGTGCTTGAGTTGGTGAAAGGGGAGCGCGTGACGAACATGGCCACGGCCTCGTCGATCATGTTGGGATTGCTGGATTATGTGGAAGCGCAAGGCACAGATTTTGGCGCGCTTGAAACCTTGATTACAGCGGCAACGGGGATGCCTGCGCCGGTGATTGAGCGACTGGAAACTGTGTATGGGATCGAGACTGCGCATAACTGGGGTATGACCGAAATCATGTTTGGCTCGTCTGGGAAACTGTCCGGGCCGGAGGCGGCGCTGCCGGTGGCGGAGCAGATGGCCTATAAGGCGAGCGATGGCCGCCAAACGCCGGGCATGACGTTTCGGCTGGTCAATGATGCTGGCGAACCGGTGCCCCATGACGGAGAAACGGCGGGGCATTTGCGGGTCAAGGCGCTCTGGGCGGCGAAATCCTATCTCAACAAGGGCGAAGGCTCGGCGGTGGATGAGGAAGGTTGGTTGATCACCGGTGACATCGCGACGATCAGCCCGAAAGGCTACATGAAGATCGTGGATCGAGCAAAAGACCTCATCAAGTCAGGGGGCGAATGGATTCCGTCGATTGACCTGGAAAATGCAGCGATGAGCCACCCGGATGTGGCGATGGCGGCGGCGATTGCGGTGGATCATGCCAAGTGGCAAGAGCGCCCTTTGCTGGTGGTCTTGCGCCACCCGGATGGGACGGTCGATCAGGAGGAGCTTCTGGGCCATATGCGCGGCAAGATGGCGTCTTGGTGGGTGCCGGATGCTGTGGTGTTTGTCGATGCCTTTGACGTTAATGCGAATGGCAAAATCCTCAAAACGGTCCTGCGCGACAAGTATCGTGCGCATCTCACATTTCAGGGATAGCGCGCGGGCAAGAGAGGGTTGCGCGCCGCAGGCTGGCCCAAAGAGGCGGCGAAAGGCGGCTAGCCAATTTTCTTGTCATGCCCGGCCCAAAACGGATCACGCAGCTGGTTTTTCTGGATTTTGCCTGCGGGGCCTACGGGCAGGGGATCGCTTTGAAAGCTGATACTCTTGGGGCATTTGTACCCTCCAATCAAACCCCGGCAATGGGCGATCAGGTCGGCTTCCGTGACGCTGGACTTTGCTGCGCGCGGCACGACGACGGCGTGGACAGCCTCGCCCCAGTCTTGGGACGGGATGCCGATCACGGCGGCTTGCATCACCGCGGGATGGCTGTAAAGCGCGCGTTCAACCTCGATGGAATACACGTTCTCGCCGCCGGTCACGATCATGTCTTTGACGCGATCCGCGACATAGAGATAGCCTTCCTCATCCATGCGCCCGGCATCCCCCGAATGCATCCACCCCCCGGCGAGCGCCTCGGCGCTGGCCTCGGGTTTTCCGAGGTATCCAGACATGATGTACTCTGACCGGATGAGGATTTCGCCAGTTTCGCCACGCGGCACCTCGATGCCGGTTTCGGGGTCGGTAATGCGGATTTCGACGCCCGGTGCGGGCTGACCACAGGTGGTGATCCGTTGCGCGTTTGGCCCCTCAAAAACATGGTCGCGCCAGCGCAACATCGTCGCAAAGCCGCCCGTCTCCGTCATGCCGTAAATCTGATAAAACCGCCAAGTCGGCAGTTTTTGTGCAGCTTCTTCCATCAGCTCACGCGGGATGGGCGAGCCACCATACACCAGCGTACGCAGAGAGGTGAGATCGTATTTGGGGAAGTCAGGGTGGTTGAGCATCAGGGTAATCATGGTCGGCACCATCACAGCATTTGTGACCCGATGGGTTGAGATGGCCGCCATCATGGACACAGCTTCAAACTTGGGCAGGATGACATGGGTGCCGCCCGTCAAAGTGATGTAGAGTGCGGCATTGGCGGCGGAGAAATGGAAGAACCCGCCGACATAGGCAAAGGAGAGGTCTTCGGTGTCTGGCAGCATGGCGAGATAGGCGAGTGAAGCTTGACAAAGGGCGTGATGGGAGAAGGTGACGCCCTTGGGATCCCCGGTGGTGCCGCCGGTATAGAAGACGGCATAGGTATCTGCGCCGGTGCGGCCGAATTCGGGGCCTTGGGGCGTGTCGTTGATCAAGGCTTCATAGGACAACATGTCGTCCGGGGTTTCGCCTTCTCCTATATATATCATGGCTTTGAGCGGAAAGTCAGCGGCGAGCAGGCGCGCCTGATCGACGAAATCTGTCCCGACAAACAGAACCTCGGCCTGACAATCTGCGAGGGCATAGGCGTTCTCGGTGGCGGACCAGCGCACGTTCATTGGCGCGAAACATCCGCCAGCGTATGGAATTGCGAAAAACAGTTCCAGGTATCTGTCGGAGTTCATTGACAACACCGCCGCGAAGGCCCCCGGTGTGAGGCCCAGTTTGGCCAGCGCCGTGCCCATGCGCTGCACGCGCGCGCTCACCTCATGCCATGTGCGCGCCCGGTCTTCATAGACGGTTGCGGTGCCGAAAGGATTGGCGATTTCGGCCTGTCGGAGCATCTGGGTGATCTGCATTTTGGCTGTTCTCCTCACAATTGCCGGAGGTCTGCCATGACGCCTTGTCAGCGGGGCTGAAATCCGGTTAGGTTGAGTATAGTAAACTAGCGAACAACTAATTGATCAAGAGGGAAACAATGTCCGGACCCCTGAGCGATGTTAAGATTATTGAATTCGCAGCCCAAGGCCCGGCCCCTTTTGCCGGGTCACTTCTGGCGGATTTTGGTGCGGATGTTGTGGTGATTGACAGGCCCGCCGCGCAGGGCTGGCAGCCCGATACGCCGCGCGGTTTTGACTTTTATATGCGCAACAAACGATCAATTGGATTGGACCTGAAATCCGCTGAGGGACAGGCCGAGGCGCAGGCGCTGATTGCGAAAGCGGATGTTGTGATTGAGGGGTATCGCCCCGGCGTTATTGAGCGGCTTGGCTTCGCGCCGGAGCGCTGTTTTGACACCAATCCGGCGCTGGTTTTTGCGCGAATGACCGGGTGGGGCCAAGAGGGTCCGCTTGCGCAAGAAGCCGGGCATGACATCAACTATTTAGCGCTCACCGGCGCGCTTGCTGCGATTGGTACGGAAGGGGCGCCACCGCCACCGCCTCTCAATCTTGTGGCGGATTTGGGTGGCGGGGCGATGTTCTTGGTGATGGGGATTTTGATGGCGCTTCACGAGGCCCGCCGGAGTGGGCAGGGGCAGGTTGTGGACTGTGCGATGATCGACGGGGTGGCGCAACTCATGTCGGCATTTCAGGCGTTTCGCCAGCAAGGCACATGGTCGGACAAACGGCAGGACAATATCGTTGATGGGGGCGCGCCGCAGTTTGCCACCTATGAAACGGCGGACGGAAAATACGTGGCGATCGGGGCAATTGAGCCGAAATTTTGGAGCAATCTTTTGGCGGTGTTGGAGCTTGATGAGGCGAGGATTCCTAGCCGAGATGACCGGGCCAATTGGCCTGTGTTGCGAGCGGAGCTTTCGCGGTGTTTCGCGCAGAAAACCCGCGCAGAGTGGCGCGCGCTGATGGCCGGGAAGGACACTTGTTTTGCGCCTGTTTTGACGATGGATGAGGCGTGGGACGATCCGCAGATGGTGGCGCGCGGCACCTTTGAGGAGATGGGCGGGCTGCGCTATCCGGCACCGGCCCCGCGCTTGTCACGCACCCCCGGGCGGCACAGCAATCCGGCGCCGGAGCCGGGGGCAAATGATGCGGATGTGCGCGGCGATTGGTTGGGAGGAAACCAATGATTTTTGATGCAGACCAATTGGCGATCAAGGACATGGCGGAGCGGTTCGCGCGCGAGGTGCTTTTGCCCGGTTATCAGGCCCGCGAAGACGGTGTGATGCCGCGAGACCTGGCGCTGGAGATGGGCGCTTTGGGGCTGCTTGGCACGGATTTGCCGCAGGAGGTTGGCGGGCTTGGGGCGTCGTCTGTGACCACGGGGATGGTCGCGGAGGCCTTGGCGTTGGGCGATTTTAACATGGCGGCGTTGCCGGTGAATGTGTCGCTCAATGCGGCGGTTTTGGTGCAGCACGCGGGGCGCGATATTATCGAGGAATGGGTGCCAAAAATGATCTCCGGCGAAAAGCTCATGGCGATTTGTCTGACCGAGCCGCGCGGTGGATCGGACGCTGCCCATTTGGGGCTTCGGGCAACAAGGCGCGGCAGTGACTATGTGCTGAAGGGTGAAAAGACCTCGATCACCTTCGCGGACTGCGCGGATATTTTCATCGTGTTTGCCCGCACAGGCAGCGAGGAAGAGGGCGCGCATGGGGTCTCGGCCTTTTTTGTGCCGGAGGGAACGCCGGGGATTTCGCGGCTGAAATTCGAGGATGTTGGGCACCGGGTTGTGGGGCGCGGATCGTTGTTTTTTGACGATGTGGTGCTGCCCGAATGGTGCCGATTGGGGCCGGAGGGGTCCGGGTTCACTCAGGTCATGCATGGCTTTGATTATTCGCGGGCGTTGATTGCGCTGGAATGCGCGGGCGCGGCGCAGGCGTCGCTCAATGAGGCTTGGGCCTATGTCAAAGAGCGCGAAGCTTTTGGCCGGCCGATTGGACAGTTTCAGGGGGTGAGTTTTCCGCTGGCGGAAGGCGAGAGTCAGATCATGGCGATTCGCCAACTCGCCTATCACACGCTGGAATTGCGCGAAGCCGGGATGGCCCATACGGCCGAGGCGGCGATGTGCAAATGGATGGGGCCGCGCTATGCCTTTGATGTCATTCACAATTGTTTGCTCATGTCGGGGCACTATGGCTATTCCTACGACCTGCCGCACCAACAAAGACTGCGCGATGTCATGGGGTTGGAGATCGGAGATGGGACCGCGGGGGTGATGAAGCAGATCATTGCCCGGCAGAAAATTGGCCGTGTTGCTGTGCCGTATTGAGGCCCAAAGCCGCTTTGCGCGTGATGGCGGCGGATCTGGGCGTTGTGCTTTGTTCGTTTGCAAAAACTGACACCATTCTGAGCGCATACTTTCGGTTTTCTTATAGCGCGGACAAACTTTGTGTCTGAGAGAGGCTAGAGTTTGTTAGGTAGCGAACATAATCCTTGGCGTAGAAAAACAAATACGCTACTGTATTATACGCGGGGTGTCTTAAATTGTACTGATCCGGCCATTTGACATGGGAAACCCAGTAATGGTCTGGGATAAAAGCGAATTTTCGACACCTAAAGAAAAAATTGGCGATACGGGTTCGCCAGAAACGGGAGGAAACAATGAAATTTTCAACAACTCTTAAGGCGGTCACGGCCCTGACGGCTGTTGCGCTGGCTGCACCGGCGTCTGCGGAAGTGACGATTGGCTACCTATCGGACTTGTCCGGCGGCTCATCGGCCCTCACTGGGAAAAGCTCGCAAGTCGCAATTGAAATGGCGATTGAAGACTTCGGCGGCACAGTTAATGGCGAAGAGATCAAGCTGCTTGTCGCTGACCAGCTCAACAAGCCTGACGTTGGCCTCGGCATTGCGCGCGAGTGGATCGACACCGAAGGTCTCGACATGTTGTTCAATGTCGATAACTCCGCGGTCGCGATGGCTGTCAGCCCACTGGCGGCGGAAAACAACGTCATGTTCATCACTGGCGCATCAACGACCGCGATGACGAATGACAGCTGCGAGCCACTGCAAATTCAAATGCTGATGGACAGCTATGGCCTGTCGCGCGCGATCACTATTCCGCTTGTGGAGCAAGGTCTGTCGGACTGGTATTTCATCACCATCGACTACGCTTTCGGGAAAGACCTTGAAGCCAAAGGGGTCGCGGCGATTGAAGCTGCTGGCGGCAATATCGTCGGCTCGGTGGCGCACCCACCTGCGGCAACGGACTATTCAGCATATCTGCTGGAAGCGCAGGCAAAAGGCGCATCGACCATCGGCATGGCCACCTTCGGCCCTGCGCAGATCGCGATTGTGAAACAAGCATCCGAATTTGGGATTGATTTGCCAAAAGTGCCTTACTTCATGTCGATTGAAGACATTAAGTCGGCGGGCATCGAAAACCTGCAAGGCGTTCAGGGTGCGATCCAGTTCTACTGGGATGAAAACGACGCGACCCGCGACTTTGCGAAACGGTTTCAGGAGCGTTACAGCCGTCCGCCCACTTTCACAAATGCGCAGGCCTATGAAATGGTCACGCATTACCTCAATGCCGTACAGGCTGCGGGGAGCGACGAGAGCGCCGCTGTGAACGAAAAAATGCGCGCAACACCAGTGCAATTCATCAATGGCGCAACGGCTGAAATCCGCGCTGATGGTCGTCTTGCGCGGCCGATGTACAGCTACAAGACCAAAGCGCCGGGCGATATGGCCGGGGAGTGGGATTTCCTTGAGCTGACGGGTGAAGTTGCGGCTGACTCGCTGCTTTTGCCGCTCGAAGAGAGCACCTGCAAACTCGTTAAGTGATGAAACGTACCGGGCCGGCATTAGGCTGGCCCGGACACCAATGAGGGGAGCGAGGCCATCATGGCAGATCATGTTTTGCGTGCCAAAGGCATCACCCGTAGTTTCGGCTCGTTTAAGGCGGTCGATGGTGTGGATTTGGACATTGAGCGCGGTGAAATACACGCGATGATTGGTCCGAACGGCGCGGGAAAAACCACCTGTTTCAACCTGTTGACGGGCGATATGGCGCTGACGAGCGGGAGCATTGAGCTGGACGGAAAGGTCGTTTCCGGCCTGCCGATGGACAAAATTGCGCGCCGTGGACTTGTGCGCAGCTATCAGATTTCGTCGATTTTTCCGGACTTCACTGTTGTCAATAACGTGCGTTTTGCGCTCCAGCGTAAACGCGGCGAGAACCTTGATTTCTGGCGCTCGGAGAAGGTTTTGCGCGGGTTAAATGAGCGCGCGATGGACTTGCTTGATGATCTTGGCTTGGCGGATGTTGCCGGGGAGCGCGCGGCGGAATTGTCATATGGCAAAAAGCGGGCTTTGGAGATCGCGACCACGCTGGCGCTTGATCCGAAGGTGTTGCTCTTGGATGAGCCGACTTCGGGCATGGGGCGCGAAGATATTGGACGGGTCGTTGAGCTGATCCGCAAAGTCGCCGTGGGGCGCACGATTTTGATGGTCGAACACAATCTATCGGTGGTCGAGGGGCTTTGTGATCGGATTACGGTTCTGGCGCGTGGCCAAGTGATTGCGCGCGGAAGCTACGGTGACGTAGCCAAAGACCCGCAGGTTGTCGAAGCGTATTTGGGAGCTGCACATGCTTGATATTGCTAAGCTCGAAGCCTGGTATGGTGAGAGTCACGTTCTGCATGGTTTGGACATGCAAATCCCTGAAGGCAGTGTTGTTTCGCTGTTGGGCCGCAATGGTGCTGGCAAGACAACGACCATGCGCTCGATCATGGGATTGATGGCGAAAGTGCGCGGCACTATGACGTTTGATAATGTCGATCTGCTGCGTCTGCGCCCGGATCAGGTGGCGCGCAAAGGGATTGCGCTTTGCCCCGAAGACCGAGCGATTTTCCCGTCGCTTTCGGTGCATGAGAACCTAATGTTGCCGCCGATTATTGCCGAAGGGGGCATGTCGGTTGAGCACATTTATGAGCTGTTTCCCAATATCAAGGAACGGGCCAGCAGCCGCGGCACGCAGCTTTCGGGGGGCGAACAGCAGATGTTGGCCATTGCCCGGATCTTGCGCACGGGGGCGAAGTTTTTGCTGTTGGATGAGCCGACTGAGGGGCTTGCTCCGGTCATCGTTCAGCAGATCGCGCGCACGCTCAATGAGATCAAGGCGCTAGGCTACACCATTCTTTTGGTTGAGCAGAATGCGCATTTTGTGAATGGCCTCGCGGATGTTCACTATCTGATCGAGAACGGAAACATCGTCGATCGACTTGAGGCTGAGGAGTTCGACAAGAACCTCGGCAAAGTCGACAAACTTCTGGGGTTGTGAGGCACTATGGACTTTAATACGAACCTGATCCTTGGGCAGATGGTGCTGGGCCTCGTCAATGGCGTGTTTTACGCCATTTTGTCGCTGGGTCTGTCGATCATCTTTGGCCTATTGGGCGTTATCAACTTTGCCCATGGCGTGTTTTTCATGTTGGGCGCTTTCGCCGCTTATATGCTGGGCGAAGTGTTTGGGCTTGGCTATTGGCCCGCAATTCTCATTGTGCCGCTCATGATTGGCGGTTTGGGGGTTGTCGTTGAAATGACGTTGATCCGCTCGCTTTATAAGCTGGATCACCTGTATGGGCTGTTGCTCACGCTGGGTCTGGCGTTTGCAATTGAGGGGCTGATCCGCATCACCTTTGGGCCGCAAGGCTTGCCGTACAACATTCCGCAATCGCTCAAAGGGGCGCTCAATCTTGGCTTTATGTACCTGCCTTACTATCGGGCATGGGTCATGGTCTCGGGGATTGTTTTATGTGTGGTGGTCTGGCTGGTGATCGAGAAAACACCGCTTGGGGCCAAACTGCGCGCGGCCACGGACAACCCGCAGATGGTGCAGGCTTTTGGCATCAACGTGCCGGTTATGCTGACCTTGACCTATGCGGCGGGGGTTGCGCTGGCGGGGATTGGCGGGGTTTTGGCCGCGCCTATCATGTCGGTTGATCCCGGCATGGGCACCAACCTTGTGATTGTCGTCTTTGCCGTGGTGGTGATTGGGGGCATGGGATCAATCCTTGGCTCCATCATCACCGGGCTTCTGTTGGGCCTTTTGGAAGGGCTGACGAAGGCGGTTTTCGCTGAAGCGTCATCTACCGTGATCTTTGTTGTCATGGTGATTGTTCTCGTTGCGCGTCCGCGCGGCCTATTTGGGAAAATGGCATGACAACTGATACGACCAATACACCGACACGGGCTGGCAAAGCCGGTCCAGCCGATATGGAAACTCCGTTTTTGCTTGGCTTCACTGCGGCCCGGTTCTGGCTCTTTGCCGTGATCACCCTGGCCGTGATTCTGGCACCGCTTGTGCTGTATCCGATCTTCCTGATGAAGATTTATTGCTTCATCATTTTCGCCGTCGCCTACAACCTTTTGCTGGGTTACACAGGTCTTATGAGCTTTGGGCACGCCACCTTTTGGGGAATGGGGGCCTATCTTACGGCTCATGCGGCGTCGAAATGGGGGTTCGGGTTTGAGCTTTCCTTGATGGTTGGCACCTTGACGGCGGCGCTGTTGGGGCTGCTGTTTGGCTTGATCGCCATTCGCCGGACCGGGCTTTACTTTGCGATGATCACGCTGGCGTTGGCGCAGATGGTTTATTTCATTTGTCTTCAGGTGCCGTTCACGGGCGGCGAAGACGGCGTGCAAGGGGTGCCGCGGGGCACGCTTTTGGGGCTGGTTGATCTCAACAATACCACCAATCTGTATTGGCTCGTTGGCTTCATCCTCTTGGCGGTTTTGCTCTTGTCAAACCGGGTGGTTCATTCGCCTTTTGGTCAGGTGCTTCGCGCCATTCGCAACAACCCGGATCGCGCGAAGTCACTTGGGTATAATGTGGATCGCTACAAGCTTTATGCCTTTGTCATGTCGGCGGCCTTAGCGGGGTTTGCTGGTGGTTTGAAGGCGATCGTGTTTCAAATCGCGACCCTTACGGATGTGTCTACTGTGGCATCCACGGAGGCTGTTTTGATCACCCTTGTTGGTGGCATCGGCACAATCTTTGGTCCGGTGATTGGCAGTGTGATTGTGCTCGGGCTTGAGCATTATCTGGCACCTTACGGACCATGGGTGATGTTCACCCAAGGGGTTGTGTTTGTGCTGTTCGTTCTGTTGTTCCGCAAAGGTTTGCTGGGAGAAATTCAGGACTTCTTCAAGACCCGCCTCTAAAGACGCAGGTCCAAAACACAAACGAAAAAGACCCAGCCGATCTTCTCGGTTGGGTCTTTTTTCGTCTTGCGTAAGCTGCGGTGAAAAGGTGGTCCCGGCGCAGAGTGTTCGCTGGGAGGCAGAGGCCGGGACCGGTGGTGTTAGCTGCCTTTGAAGGCCGCGCGACGGCGCTCGCCAAAGGCAGAAAGCCCTTCCCAAACGTCATCGGTGGCGGCCAAGCGGGCCATGGCTTGAGCTTCATGTTCAAGCTGCGTTTCGAAAGGCTCAGTGCGCGCGGATAGGATTGTGCGTTTGATCTCGCCAAAGGCTTGGGTGGGACCGGAGGCTAGACGGCGCGCGGTTTTCTCGGCCTCGGGGATCAGCTCATCTGCGGGGGTGACAAAATCCACTAGCCCGGCTTGGGCGGCGTCCTCGGCGGTGAGGGTTTCGGACAGGAGCAAGAAGCGCTTGGCGCGCGACAGGCCCATGCGGTTTGAGAGCGAAATCGTCGAGCCGGAATCGCCGCAATAGCCGATCCCGGTGAAGGCGGCGGTGAGTTTGATCCCGGCGGCGGCAAAGGCAACGTCGCTATGGGCGATGAGCGACACCGCCCCCCCGGCTGCATCCCCATGCACCGCCACCACAACTGGCGCGTTCATGCGCTGCATCCGGCTGATCCCGGCATGAAGGCTCGCCGTCCATTCCAGCACCATCGTTGGGAGAGCGTCCCGGTCGGAGAGAAAGCTGCGAATATCGCCGCCCACGGAAAAGAACTTGCCTTCGGCAACAATGAGCACGGCGCGCACCGAAGGGTCCAGCGTGAGGGCGATTGTCAGGTCGCGAAAGTCGGTGCAAAAATCCCCATCGATCGGGTTTCCGCGCTTGTCTTCGGTCAATGTGACGCGGGCCAAGCCTTCGTCGATTGTGCATGTCAGGGTCTTGTACTCTTTGGTGGTCATCCCGTGTCCTTTGCTGTCAATCTGGTTGCCATCGGCATCGTACATATTAGTATTGTATTCTAGCGTACGGTTAGTCTAGCCTGCCAGAGCGCGAAAGCAACTGTGAAACGCACAACAGGGACGGGGATCACCATGCCAAACACCGGACAGACCATCACGTTTGACGACACGCCAGATGATGAACCGGCGGGGTATCGGCAGGTCAACTACGGCGCGCCCGAAACCTATGCGGGACCGTATTACGAGCGCGAGGAGGCAGGGCAGGGGCAGGTCGGATTCCGCGTGAAGGCGCGACATTTGAACCATGCGGGCCTGTGTCATGGTGGAATTATTGCGACCTTTTGCGACCTTCAGGTGCGCCCCATTAAGGCGAAGCTGGGTTTGGTTGAGTTTTCGCCAACTGTCACGATTTCGGTGGATTTTGTCGAAAGCGGACGCGAGGGGGATTGGATTTGGATGGCGCCCACCCTTGTCAAACAAACGCGCAAGCTCTTGTTTACCCAAGCTCTTGTTATGGCGGAGGATCGGGTGGTAGCGCGCACCAATGCGATCTATCGGATCTTGCACCACAACACGGGCGCGCGCGAGCCAGCGAAGGCTACTTCATAAAGCCCCGTTTGGCGGCCATATCCTGCAAAGACCCGGTGTTGCGGATCAGGATTTGGGTGCGATTTTCAAGCTCGATGGCGGCGGCGAGACTGCCTGCTTCGAGGTTGGCCCAGAGGCCGCGTTTGGTGAGCCATGTGTTCAGGCTGCCATTGGCGGCGATTTGGCTGGCGAGGGTCTGTGCGTCGTCCAGGAGGGAGTCGGCCGGTACCGCGCGGCTGATCAGGCCAATTCGCGCGGCCTCCTCAGCTTCGACCATGCGCCCGGTGAACATCATTTCGGCGGCATGTGTCGTGCCGATGGCGCGCGGCAACAGATAGCTGACGCCGATGTCGCAAGACGACATGCCAACCCGGATAAAGGCGGAGCTGAACCGGGCGGCGGTGCTGCCAATGCGCATGTCACAGCCAAGCGCCAGCCCAAGGCCCGCCCCGGCGGCTGCGCCATTGACGGCGGCAATTGTCGGTTGTGGCACCTCGCGCAGGCGGGTGACAATGGCGGCGTAGCGCTCTTGTCGTCCCATCCAGGCTTCGGTTTCGGGACGTGTATCGCCCGCCACCCCATCCGCCAGAGACAGATCAAACCCGGCGCAAAACCCGCGCCCGGCGCCTGTCACGATCAGGACGCGGGCGGTGCTTTGGGACAATTGATCCAAGGCGGCGAAGAAGGCCTGCACCATCTCATCGGTGAGGGCATTCATCTTGTCGGGACGGTTCAACGTCAGGGTTGCGACGTCGCTCTCAAGCCCCTCCAGCAGAACAGTTGGCGTTTTCGTATTCATCGCCCTTGGCGCTCTTTGGTTTGTGATGCGCGGATGGCTTCGCGGGCAATGTCCCAGTCTTTTTCGGTCATCTTGCTCATCTCTGCAAAGGTCGAATGGGCGGTCAAACGATGGCCGCCGTCAATCGGGATGGTGGCGCCGTTCACGTATTGGCATTCGTCCATCATGAGGAAGATCATCAAGTTGCGCAATTCGTCCATCTCCCCGAAACGGCGCAATGGCACCATGTCGGGCTGCGTTGCGCCAAAGTTGGAGCCGGGCACCGGGTTCAGTTTTTCCCATGCGTTTTCGGTCGGGAATGGGCCGGGGGCCACGGCGTTGAGGCGAATGCCCTTATGGCCCCACTCCGCGGCGAGGCTCATGGTCATGGCGTGAATTGCGGTTTTGGCCATGGCGCAGGGCACAACATAGGCGGACCCGGACCACACCCAAGTCACGAGGTTGGAGAGCACGGTACCGGGCAGGCCATCGCGAATCCATCGGGTGCCGCAGGAGTGGGTTGCATAGAAGGACCCGTCCATCACGGTGGCCCGTACGGCATCGTATGCGCGGTGGGAAATCGACTCGGTGGGGGCGATGAAGTTTGCGCCGGCGTTGTTGAGCAGCCCAGTGAGGGGACCACCTTGCCAGAGATCTTCGACCATAGCATCGACAGCTTCGGCGTCACGAATGTTCACGACTCGGAATTCGGCAGTGCCGCCTGAGCGTTCCTCGATTTCAGCGACGGCCTCTGCGAGCACCTCTTCGCGCCGCCCGCAGATTGCCACATGGGCGCCCAGAGAGGCGAAACCGACTGACATTTCCTTGCCAAGTCCGGTGCCTCCTCCGGTGACCAAGATGCGTTTTCCGGCTAGAAGATCCTTACGAAATGGGCTCATGTTGTGTCCTCCCCATAGTCCCGCGCGCGCTGTTTAGTCAGGAGGCGGGTTTGATATGCATAACATATAGTACGCTTTCGTATTAAAACACCTTGCCGGGCGTTGCAATAGTTCGCTACCATACGATAGACAAATTCACCACGGGTGACAGGACAGGAGAGCGCAGGATGACGGCGAATAGAAAGGAAGCTCCAGAGCTTCAGGAATTTCGGATCGAGTTTACCGAGGATGGCATCGTCCACCTGATTTTTGATGCGCCGGGGCGCAGTATGAATGTCTTTTCCAATCGTGCGATCCGTGAGGCAGAAACCTTTGCTGACTGGTTGGCGGGGGCGGATGTTTCCGGGGTTGTGATCTCATCCGGGAAGGACACGGCGTTTTGTGCGGGGGCGGACCTTGGCGAGCTGTCGTCGGCCTATGACATGATTATGGCGACGCCTGAGGCGGAGCGCGACGCGGCAACTGTCACCGAGTTTTCGCCCATTGGCCGCGCCTTTCGGAAGTTGGAAACCGCAGGCAAGCCGGTGGCGGTGGCGATCAACGGGTTGGCGTTGGGGGGCGGCTGCGAATTGGCGCTCGCGTGTCACTACCGGGTCGTGACAGAGAGCAAAGGGGTCGGGCTTGGCTTGCCGGAATCGCTGGTTGGTCTTTTGCCCGGCGGGGGTGGCACCCAGCGGATGCCGCGTGTTGTTGGGATCGCGGAGAGTTTGCCGATTTTGCTGGAAGCTGGACGGTTTGATGCGCAGCAGGCCTTGGCGCTTGGACTGGCGCATGAGGTTGTGCCGCAGGGCAGCGAGATTGCCGCCGCAGAAGCCTGGGTACGTTCAAACCCTGATCCGCGCCAGCCGTGGGATCGCCCCGAATGGCAAGACCCAAGCGCCGACGAAATTGCAACGGTGCTGGACCCTGTACGAGCTGAGGTGCTGCGCAATCAAGGTGGGCACTTCCCAGCTGAGATTGCCATTTTGGACTGTCTTTATAGGGGTTTGCCGGTCGATATGGAGCGCGCTGTTGCACAAGAGATCGACATTTTCAAAGACCTCGTGCAGCGGATTGAGCCGCGCAATATGATTGCCTCGCAATTCTTGGGCCGGGTCGAGTTTGATCGGCGCAAGCGAAAAGAAAACCTGCCGGATTACCTCTCGGCATTTACGGAGGCCATGAAAGAGACAACTGGCGCGGCGATCACCCAGCGCGGCGAATTGGGCGCGGCGGCGGCGCTGTTTGCGGGCATAACGATTGACGGGCCAGTGCACTGGGAGGCTGCGCAGGCTGATGAGACGGCGAAACGCTTGCCGCAGTGGTTTTTTGATCTGCAAAGTGAGGTTGAGCGCGCGGCTTTGGCGATTTTGGCACAGGTGGCTTTGGCGGCGGAAAGCTGGGCGAAGGACGTCCCGGAAGCGGACCGCAACATGGTTGATTGTGCGAGCGTGCGCGGGGCCGGGTTTCCCGGCTATCTTGGCGGTCCGTTCTTGTTTCTGGCCATGTTCGGGGCGCAGGATTGCAAGGCGATGGCGGCCGCGGGTTAAGGCGCAGGCTCATCCAAGCTGGGCAAAAAATCGCGCAGTTTGCGGCGCAAAAGCTTGCCGGTGTCTGACATCGGCAGGCGATCAACTATGACGATGTCGCGAGGGTGTTTCACCCGTCCTAGGCGTGTTTCCAGAAAGGCTTTGAGGGGAGGGATGACCTCCTCTTGCGCGTCTTTTGTGGGCACGACAAAGGCAACGGGCCGCTCCTCAAAGGTTGGGTCCGGCACGCCGATGACACCGCAGGCGGCCACAAATGGGGCGTCCTCGATGGCGGCTTCGATCTCTTGTGGATAGAGGTTCACGCCCCCGGAAATGATCATGTCATCGGCGCGATCAGACAGGTACAAGTAGCCCTCCTCATCAAGTCGCCCGATGTCGCCAAAGGTCTGCCAGCCTTGGCGGCTTGTCTTTTCGGCGGTTTTTTGCGCTGCGCCGAAATAAGCGAAAGGGGGTGTTTCAGAGAAGAACACCCTTCCGGTTTGCTCCGGTTCAAGGGGCGTATCATCGGGGCCAAGAATATGCGCGACACCTTTCACAGCGCGGCCTACGGAGCCGGGATGAGCGCGCCAATCGGCGCTGTCGATCATGGTCAGGCCAATCCCTTCGCTGCCGGAATAATACTCGGTCAAAATCGGTCCCCACCAATCAAGCATTGCGCGTTTGAGCGCCGGGGTGCAGGGGGCGGCCCCGTGCAGGGCACGGTGATGGGTTGCTCCACTATAGCGCGCGCGCCTGTCTTTGGGCAGGTCCAGCAGGCGGCGGAACATCGTCGGCACCCATTGGCTCAGGGTGATATTATGCGAGTCGAGTAGCTCAAGCGCGCGGCCTGCGTCAAAGCGCGGCATCACAACCGCCGTCCCTCCGGCGGCGCCAATCGCCAGCACGAAACGCAAGGCGGCGGCGTGGTAGAGGGGCTGAGTGGAGAGGTAGCGGGTGTCCGAAGTCAGGCCAAACAGGCCGATAAGATCGCGGGCAAATCCCGGCATCTTGTCGGCTTGATCGGGGCCGGGCAGGGGGCGAATGATCCCCTTTGGCGCGCCTGTGGTGCCAGAGGAATACATCATCAAACCGCCGGGACGCTCATCGGAAATTGGCTCCCTTGGGCCGGTTCTGGCCTCTTGGGGATCAAGGATGGGCACGCGCACATCGGCCAATTGGGCGGCGAAATCCGGGGTCGCGAAAACCAAAGCGGCTGTAGCGTTTTTGACGATATAGTTGGTTTCCTGGGGTGACAATCGCGTTGGGATTGGCGTCAGGTACACCCCGGCGCGCTGCGCTGCCCAGCACAGGGCGACGATGGCGGGATCATTGCCCAGAAGCGCGGCGATATGCGCGCCGGGGGCGAGGTCGTGGGCGCGGATCAGATGGGCGAGTTGATTGGCCTGTGCCTCCAGATCCGCGAAGGTCAGGGTGACTGTGGCGTCCGGTTTGCCGTCTTGTGTGCCGTCCAAAAGGAGCGCCGGTTGATCGGGTCTTCGCATGGCCCACTCGCGCAGGCCGGGAGTCATGGTGCGGCCTCAAAGACAGCCGCAAGCGAGGGCGTGCCTTCCATGTCTGGACCCGCATCGGAAAACACGGCGCTGGCCTGAAACACCGGGCGGTCGTCGACGGTGCCGAGCATCTGGGCGAAGTGCAGGCGGCGGCCATGTTGGCGCGATTGGGTGCGCACTTCGACCCATGCGCCTTGCTCAATTGGGCGCAAAAATTCGACTGTGAGCGAGACTGTGACAAGGGCTTGGTCGATCACCTCACCATCCACGCGCACAGCATAGACGGCTTGGTCGGCAAGGCTGGCCATCATGCCGCCGTGGCACATTCCGCGCCCGTTCACATGACGCGGGGTGCAGCGAAACCCAAGCACCAGCGCGCCCTCTTCAAGCTTGCCGAACATCGGCCCGATCATCATGTCAAACCCACCGCGATCCGCGATAAGCGCGAACCCTTTGGGCGGGTTTGCCTCCGGTTCATTGGCCAGTAATTCAGCGATTCGGGCGGTGGTCATGGGCAGGCTTCCGGTTGTTATCCGAGGTTGCGGGAGATCAGTTCTTTCATGATCTCAGAGGTGCCACCGTAGATACGTTGTACGCGTGCGTCTGCATAGAGGCGACAGATTTCATACTCGCGCATGAAGCCATAACCGCCGTGCAACTGGAGGCAGGCATCGGTGACGCGGCCTTGAAGCTCGCTGGCCCAAAGTTTGGCCTTGGAGGCGTCATAGGTTGTCAGCTCGCCTTTGACGTGGCGTGTGATGCATTGATCAATGAAGGCCCAGCCCACGGAAAGTTCGGTCGCCATGTCTGCGAGTTTGTGGCGCGTGACCTGATAGTCGGCCACCGCCTTTCCAAACGCCTGACGCTCGCGCACATACTCAAGGGTGATGTCGAAGGCTTTTTGCGCCGCCGAAATCGAGGTGACGCCGATGATCAGCCGTTCTTGTGGCAGCTCGGTCATCAACACCGACATGGCCTGACCCACCGGACCAAGGCTATTGGTCATTGGGACGCGCACATCATCAAAGAAGATTTCGGATGTATCGGCGGAAATTTGGCCGAGTTTGTCGAGGTTGCGCCCGCGTCGATACCCCTCGCGGTTTGTTTCGACGACGATCAGGCTCATGTTGCCGGAACCGCGCCCTTCGGCGGTGCGGGTCACGACGATCACGAGGTCAGCGTGCTGGCCATTGGAAATGAAGGTCTTGGCGCCATTGATGATCCAATCCTCACCGTCTTGCCGCGCCGTTGTGCGAATGCCCTGCAAGTCCGAGCCGGTGCCCGGTTCGGTCATGGCGATTGCGCAGACGAGGCTTCCATCGACCATGCCGGGCAGCCAGCGGGCTTTTTGTTCGGGGGTGGCGCAAGACGCGATATAGCCAAGGCAGACATCTGAGTGCACCGACACATCGGCGGCCGGGCCCATGAAGCCGGAATAGGCGAGTTCTTCCGCGATCACCGTATGCATGCGGAAATCTTCGCCAATCCCGCCGTATTCTTCTGGAACACTTGGGCAGATCAGCCCGGCGGCACCTAGTTTGCTCCAAAGGGCGCGATCGACGATTCCGTCGCGTTCCCAGCGTTCAAACTCTGGTGCGATATGTTCGGCGGCGAAGCGGCGCACCATATCGCGCAGCTGGCTATGGGTTTCGTCGTAGATGTCTCGATGCGCTAACAAGGGTGCCTCCCGTTCCCGGGCCGCAAACTGTGCGGCCCTTTATGGTACGGTAGATTACCTTTTGATCGAGCGCAACGCTAGGCTTCAAGTTTGGAGGCGCGAAGCTCGTCTGGCGTGCTGAGGGACACAAGGTTTTGTTTCATCGCGTAGAGTGTCTTGGAGGTGATTTCCAATTCTTCGCGCGAAATACCTGTCAGGATTTGCGTGTTGAAATCATTGGTCACGGGCGCAATGTCTTCGATCAGTTTGCGCGCTTTGGCGGTGAGGAACACGCGCTTGACGCGGCGGTCCTTTTTGTCGGCCACACGTTCGACGAACCCGGCGCTTTGCAACCTGTCAATCAAGGAGCCTAGGGCCACTTTGCCCACATCAAGATCGTTGGCCAGCTTGGTTTGTGGCAGCCCATCGTTGCGCGAAATAAAGGCTAGAACCCACCACTGAGACCGGGTAATACCCAGCGGCGCAAGCTCACGGTCGAAATTGACCCGGCGCAGGCGGGACACATCATGAATGAGGTATCCAAGCCGGAGTTCCCAAGATCTTGTGTCGTTTTCCATATCTGCTCCGTGGAAATTAGTAAGATTTCGACTATATCAGCTAACACATTTTACGCAAAAGACAAGTAATCTAACGTAATACCGTGCATTTTACTTGGCGTTTTCCCGTGCATTTCGCAGAGAACATCTTTACGATTTAATTACGGTAGCGTACCATATGCTAACATGCCGTTTTCGAGGGAGTGTGCTGTGCAAAAATCCAACAAAGTAATCGTGAGCTGTGCCATCACCGGGTCAATTCATACCCCAACGATGTCGCCCTATTTGCCTATCACCCCGGCGCAGATCGCGTCTGAGGCGATTGGGGCCGCGAAGGCCGGGGCGTCGATCCTGCACCTCCATGCGCGCAACCCGGAAACCGGGCAACCGAGCCAATCGGCGGAGCATTACGGGCAGTTCTTGCCACAGATCAAAGAAAGCTGCGATGCTGTGGTCAATATCACCACTGGCGGCGGGCTTGGCATGACGCTGGATGACCGCTTGGCCGCGGCGGTCTGGGCCAAACCCGAAGTTGCCTCGATGAATATGGGGTCGCTCAACTTCAATATTTCGGGCGCGGCGGGCAAGATTACGGAGTTTCAAGAAGAGTGGGAGCGCCCATATCTGGAAATGACGAAGGATTTCATCCTGTCCAACACCTTTACCCAGATTGAGCGCGGTCTCGCGGAGCTTTCGGCCAATGGCACGAAGTTTGAGTTTGAGTGTTACGATATTGGCCACCTCTATAACGTGGCGCATTTTGCTGACCGTGGGCTGATTAAGCCGCCGTTCTTCATCCAAGGTGTGTTTGGGATCCTTGGTGGGATCGCGGCGGAAACGGAACATTTGGCTCACATGCGGCGCACGGCTGACAGGCTTTTTGGTGACGATTACTATTTGTCCTGTCTTGGGGCCGGGCGGCATCAGATGCCGTTTGCTGTGACCAATGCCTTGGCGGGCGGCCATGTGCGGGTCGGGCTTGAGGACTCGATTTTCATCGCGAAAGGCGAATTGGCGACATCGAACGCTCAGCAGGTTGAGAAAATCATTCGCATCCTAGGGGAGCTGTCCATCGAGGTCGCAACGCCAGATGAGGCGCGCGAGATGTTGGCTCTGAAGGGCGCGGATAACGTCGGGTTTTAGGCCATTATCGCGGCAAAGATTTGAAGGCTTTTCAACAAAAACGGACGGGGATTTTCCCGCCCGTTTTCCTGTCAGATGTCGGGAATTTGACGCTGGCTTTACCGGGCGCAGATGAAGCTCGCGGCGTCATCCATCGACCCTGATCCACTGTATTTTGGCCATGCCGGATAGTCACACAGGGGCCGCGTGCGCCCTTCGGCACCGCCATTTGCATCGGTGACAACAAGGGCGTTTTCTGCTGGAGCCTCGCCGTTCTCGACCCAATCTTCAAGCACCGAGAGCGAGTCCCAGGAGACGTTGAACTTGCCAAAGCCGTGGTTGTAGCCGGGCACCAGATAGAGCCGGGCGAAATCGCGCAGCGCATCCTCACCTAGGGTCTGCGAAATACGCGCCCAATAGTCACGCGAGCTGGATGGCGGATAGAAAAAGTCATCCTCGCCGTGCAACCAAAGCACCTTTCCCCCAGCAGCATGAAAGGCCGAAAGATCGGCATTCAACGAGTCAAAATCGGCGGAAATGGCTTCCCAGCGCTCTTTGTGCTCCATCTCGTCAAAGGTTGCAGCCGAACCGCTCCACTCTGGATCGGCCAGCACGAAATACTGCACGAAATTCTGCCCGGCGCGACCAATGATTGCCTCGCCCAGCACTTCGGTTTGGCCCATTTGTGGCCAAAGCTCTGCGCCGGATTTTACGGGCCAACTGCCGAAATTTGTGACGCCCGCGTGCAATGTCAGATCATAGTCGTCGGGATCGGCCATTTCCTGAACGGTTGCCAGTTGTGCGGGAGACAGGCAGGCCGGGCTTGGGTCGCCTTCGCAGGCGAGGTCCGACAAATCAATCACCGCCTCACAGCCCATCGCATCAGAAATCAGCCCATCTTCGGCGCCGTCCAGTGCGTCACAGGTACGCAGCACATGCGTTTGCACCATGGCTTGCGTTTCGGGAGGCAGCCAACCACCCTCGGTGCCAAAGCTTTCTTCAAAGGTTTGAAGTTGGCTCAGAATTGCCCCTGTGTAGTTGACGACCGGATAGTAGGCGATGACCCCATCATAAAGCTCGGGACGTTCTTGGATCACGATGAACCCTTCATGACCGCCTTGCGAGCCACCTGCGAAATACTGGGTCTGGATCGGGGCGCCATAGGCCATGTTGACCAGAAAATCCGCAACATCGCGGGTTTTGTGCAGCTGGTCGCCAAAGAAATTGTGCAGGGCTTCTTCATTGACGGCGAAACTGCCATCAAAGGCATCGGTGCCGGTATGTCCACCATCGCTGCCGAAGGTGACATAGCCTCGATCAATGGGCCGTGCGATTGGCAGCCCTTCATCCGGCGTGCCGGGCACATTGCCAAGCCCGGTGACGAGGGATCCGTTCATGCCGCCGCCACCAAAGTGAACGGCTTTGTTGTTCCAGCTGAGGGGAAGGTTCACCTGAAATGTGATCGGCGGGGCTGTTGGATCGACAGGGGCGATTTCTCCGGTGAGTTGGCAGAATGCGGGGGTGTCCCCTGCGGCGTCTACCTCTGCGGCGCTTGTGATTTTGGCGCCATTTGTGGGCAGTTCAACCACGGTCTTGTCGATGGTCAGGTCTGTAATAGTCGCGCAGTCGGCTGTAAGTGCGGTTTGGCCAAAGGCCGGAATCGCGAAGGCCATCATCCCAAAGATGCTCGCCATGGGTAATCTCATTCGAAGTCTCATGTGTTCCTCCAAAATTGCATTGTACCATACAGTAATTTAACAAATCATACGCTAACGAATCAAGCTGTAGGATGATGCCTGTGGGCAAGCAAGGACTCTTGGCGGTGCGGGCTTGAGCGGGGGAGCGGTCAGCTGATGGGGGTAACGGGGATCACCGGGCGTTTGGTTTGGCTTTCGCGGTAGAGCGTATAAAGCCCTGAGAGCACGACGATGCCGGCACCCACCCAAGTCCAGACGTCGGGCAGGTCCGCAAAGACCAAGAATCCCCATAGAGTTGAGAATAGAATCAACGAGTAATGCACCGGCGCGACCACCACAGCGTTGGCGATTTCGAGGGCGCGGATGATGAACAATTCGCCCAATGCGGCGACCCCGGCCATCAAGACGAAATACATGATTTCGCGTCCAGTTTCTGGGGTTTTCCAGACAAGCACCATCGGGATGAACAACAAGGTCGTGGCGACAATGGCGGTATATGCGATTGTGGTGACTGTGGAATCTCGCTTGGCCAGAGAGCGCGACACCACTTGCCGCCCGGCAAAACACAGCGCTGCGAGGAGCACAAATCCAATTGCCGGACTCAGCACGCCAAGGCCGGGGCGGATGATCACAAGGACACCGATGAACCCAATCGAGATGGCCAGCCAGCGCCGCCAGCCCACCTTTTCGCGCAGAAAGAGCGCCGCCATGACAGTGACAAAAAACGGGGCCACAAAACTCACGGCGACCGCCTCGGCCAAGGGGACTGTGCGCAGCGCCAGCACAAAGGCCAAGGAGGATATGATCGCGATCACGCCGCGAAACACTTGAAGGCCGGGCGCGCCGCTGCGCAAAATTCCCGGACCCTTCACGAGCAAGAGCACGATCACTGCGGACATGAGGCCAAACAGGCGCACCCAGGTGATTTGAAAAGGGTGAAACCCTTCCGTCAGAACCTTGGAAAACAGATCCGCCAGGGAAAAGCAGAAAAACCCGCAGGTCATCAGCAAAAGGCCGAGGCGGTTCAGTTTGGCGGTGTCTTGGGGCGTGGTCGGGTTTGGAGTCATGGGGTCTCATACACCTCGAAGTCCGTGCCCGAAAGCAAAACGCGCCGCCAAGGCGCCGCGTTTTGTGTTGGGATCAATTTCGCTCTTCAGCCTCTTTGCCCATTTGCCGGGCAATGATCAGCTTCATGATTTCAATGGAGCCGCCTGCGATCTTGGTGATCCGGGCATCGGCATAGGCGCGGGCGATCGGGTACTCCCACATATAGCCCCAGCCGCCAAAGAGTTGCAGGCATTCGTCGACAACCTTGCAGTGCAATTGCGTGGACAGCATTTTGAGCTTGGCAGCATCGACAGCATCCAGCTGACCGGCCATGAACAGCTCGATACATTTGTCGGTAAACACCCGCATTGACGTGGCTTCGGCTTCTAGCTGCGCCAACACGAATTGGGTGTTTTGTTGATCAAAGATCGACTTCCCAAACGCTTTGCGATCCCGAGTATAATCGACTGTGTATTGAATCACGGTTTCGGCCACTGTGGTCGAGCGAACGGCCTGCGCGAGCCGCTCTTGGCTGAGCTTGGTCATCATCAGTTTGAAGCCTTCGCCCTCATTGCCGAGCATGTTTTCGGGGGGCAGGCGCATGTTGTCGAAAAACAGCTCAGAGGTGTCTTGGGCGTGCATACCGAGCTTTTCGAGGTTGGTGCCGCGTGTGAAGCCTTCGCGGTCCCCTTCGACCAAAAACAGCGTGACGCCTTTTGCGCCAGCATCGCCGTCGGTCTTGGTCGCGAGCACGAGGACATCACAGCTTTGACCGTTAGAAATAAAGACTTTTTGCCCGTTCACGACGAATTCATTGCCGTCGCGAACAGCCTTTGTCTTGATGGCTTTCAGATCGGACCCCGCGTGGGGTTCGGTCATGCCAAGCGAGCCAATCCACTCGCCGGACACCATTTTTGGCAGGAATTTTTTCTTCTGCGCTTCGGTGCCAAAACTGTTGATATAGGTCGCCACCAAATCGGTATGGATCAAGAAGCCCGGACCAGAGGCGCCGACCTTCCACAGCTCTTCGAACACCACAACATCAAAGAGATAATCAAGGCCCAGCCCGCCGTATTCTTCTGGAACAGTACAGCACAAAAGACCTTGTTCGCCCGCTTTGAGCCAAAGCTCACGGGGCACAACGCCGTCCTTTTCCCACTGCGCGTGGTAAGGGACGATTTCTTTTTCGACGAACTTTCGAACCGAGTCGCGGAAAATCTCGTGGTCTTCGCTGAATAGTGCTCGTTTGATCATCGCGGCTCTTCCTGTTCGTACACTAGATTACTGTCACTCTGGAGATTAGTGCGCAACCATATGGTTTGCAACTATGCATAATTAGTTTGAGGCGGAATTTAGCACTTCTTGGTGCGCCGGATCGGCAATTGCGATCAACCGGGTGCGACGTTGGTCGGGTGTGGCGTGGCGCAGATCCGCAATCCCGTTTTCGGTGATCACCACATCCACATCAAACCGGCCAAGCGAAACCGGCCCGGTGCCCCCATGGGCGGGCACAATCCTGCTAAGTCGTGATTTGCCAGCGGTGGCCGGCAGGGCGATGATCCTCAAATCGTGAGCGCCCCGCGCCCCCGCCGCAAAATCCGATGCGCCACCGGGACCAGAGATCGGCCCGCGCGGGGTGGCTTCGGCATAAACATTGCCCGCCAGATCGACCTCAATTGCTGAGTTGATCGTGATAAAGGGCGACACAGCGGCGACCACATCAATGGCGTGGGTATGCGAGGGCGGGCGAAACGAAAACGCGGGGTCCGAGATCGCGCTGTAAAGCGCATCCGTGCCAATCGCGACTCCGGCGGTGATTGGGTGTTTCTCGCGGAGCGCGCCAGCGCGCAAGAGCGCAAGGGTGCTGTCGCCAATCAGTCCGGAGTGAATCGCCAGGTCGCGCTTGTCTGTCAGGCCGCTGAGTACCGCTTCGGGCACCCGACCAACGCCAGCTTGCAGGGTTGCGCCATCGGGAATGAGGGCTGCGGCATGGGCCGCAATCGCGCGGGCGGTGTCATCGGTTCCCGCCACTTGCTGGGGCAAATCGCTGGCCGCTTCGATCACCGCCGTCAGCCGCTCAAAGGGAATGCCGGGGGTGCCTTGTGTGACGGGCATATTGGGATTGATCTGGGCGATCAAAACCGGAATTTGCGTCCAAATGTCAGCGATAAAGTCCGTGACGGGGCCAAAGCTACACAGCCCATTCTCATCGGGCGGCGCGAGCATCAGCACCGCCGCATCCGGCGGGCTGTCTTGCAAGTAAGCGCCTATGTCCTTGTAGCAAAACGGCAAGAACTTCACGCGCTGAGGCGCGAGGTTCATTTCGGGTGTCATGAAAAAGGTTTCGATCTTGGCGGCGGCGTTCAAAATCGGGGTGAGATCGTTCAAACCGGGGACAAAAATCCCGGTGAAGGTGAGCGCGGGCAAGGATTGCCTCGCCCAGGCTTGTTTGAGCACCGGACTGTCAGCCGAACAGCCAGATAGCCACACCCGCCCCGCGCGGGGCAGGTGCTCGACAATTTCTTCGGCGGTGATCCGGTGCGGTTCCAAGGTTTACTCTACGAATTTATGGAAGTCGGGTTTGCGCTTTTCGTTGAACGCGTTGACGCCTTCTTTGGATTCGTCGGATGCGTAATACAGCTTCACAGCATGGAGCGAGAGATTGGAAATCCCGCGAATGCTGTCGCTGTCGGCGTTGAATGAGCGTTTGAGGAACGCCAGCGCGGTTGGGCTGCGCTCGGCCAAGGTGTCGGTCCATTCGTTTACGGCAGCGTCCAGCTCATCCATCGGCACCGATTTGTTGATCAAGCCCATGTCCACAGCCTCTTGACCGGAATAGTTCTTGTTGAGGAACCAAATCTCGCGAGCCTTCTTTTCGCCAACTGTGCGCGCCAGCAAGGCTGTGCCCCATCCCGCATCAAACGACCCAACTTTCGGGCCAACTTGGCCGAGTTTGGCGCTGTCAGACGCAATCGCCAGATCGCAGAGCGTGACCAGCACATTGCCGCCGCCGATGGCGAACCCGTTGACCCGCGCGATGACGGGTTTTGGTGTGTCGCGGATCAGCCCTTGGATTTCGTCGATTGGCAGGCCCACAACGCCGCGCCCATCATAATTGCCTTCATGCGCGGATTGATCGCCGCCTGTGCAAAACGCTTTGTCGCCCGCGCCGGTCAGCACGATGGAGGAAACGTCCTTGTTGTTGCTGGCCAGGTGAAAGGCTTGGATCAGCTCTTCAAGCGTTTGCCCGCGAAAGGCGTTGTAGACCTTGGGGCGGTTGATGATGATCCAAGCGGCGCGGCCACGGATTTCGTAAAGGATGTCGGTGAATTCGGGGATTTTGGCCATGGGTGGCTCCTCTTTCATACTGTGATTCAGCGCGTGGTTTGCCCGGTTGGGCGTTTTTTGTAGATGCCGTTGCTGCGCGCGACAGGGGCGCCTTCAACCCGCATCATGCCTTGGAAAAACGTGAGCGATTTCGTGTCCCGCGTGACTTCTGGCGTGGCCTCGACCCAGTCGCCAAAGCGCACCGGAGCAAGGAAATCGATACCGAGGGTGATGGTTGGTGCGGCACCGGAAAAGTTGCCGACCGCCAGCGCATAGCCCTGCATATCTGCGAACACCGACAAGACCCCACCATGGCAGGTTCCGGCGGCGTTCATATGCCGTTCTTGCGCTCGAAAGCCGATCACAGCCCCTACTTCATCCTTGCGAATGAAGAAGGGACCGTTGAACCGCTCGACCTCGGTCGCATTGGCGAGCGGCTCAAAGCCTGCGGGCGGATGAGGATCATCGCCTTTATGTGCGGCGGTGTCGCTCATCAGATCATGTTCATCCCGCCAGAGACCGAAATGGTCTGACCGGTGATGAAGCCTGCATCACCTGACGCGAGGAATGCAACGATCCCGGCGTAGTCATCAGGTTCGCCCATACGTCTGAGGGGAATGCCGCGCACCATCGCGTCTTTCCACTTCATCGCTTGTTCGCCTTCGCCCAAAACAGAGGCCATCATCGGCGTGTTTGTCGGGCCGGGGCAAACGGCGTTCATGAGGATGTTGTTGCGGGCCAATTCGCGCGCGACTGATTTGGTGAAGGCGATGATACCGCCTTTACAGGCCGAGTAGACGGCCTCGGTTGAGGTGCCCACGCGCGCCGCGTCTGACGCGATATTGACAACACGGCCACCACCGCGTTCCACCATGCCGGGCAGCACCGCTTTATGGGTGTATAGGGGGCCATTGAGGTTGATCGCGATGATCCGGTCCCACAATTCCTTGTCCGTCGCCAAGAAGGGCGCTGGCTTGTCCCAGCCCGCGTTATTGACCAACAGCCATGTCGGGCCAACCTCTGCTTCCGCCTTGCTCACGGCAGCGTTTACGGCCTCTTGATCGGATACATCCACGCCGTACACTTTGGCGGTGACACCGTTTTCGCGCGCCGCATTTGCTGTCTCTTCTGCGGCTTCTGGCTGCAAATCGAAGATCGCTACGTTGCAGCCCTCTGCTGCCAAACGCAGCGTAATCGCTTTCCCGATTCCTTGACCGCCGCCCGTTACAATTGCGGTTTTTCCTTTGAGATCAATCACGTTGCCTCCCTTTCCTGTCATGTCGCGCCCCCGGTATTGGGGGGCGAATTCGTCTGCTATCTAAATAATATGCTTGCGTACGGTACGCTTGCAAGGTAATTTTGTCACCAACTTGGAGGGAGGGCACTCATGTCCGCAATTTGCGTGAAATCTGTATCCGCTTACCTGCCGCTGCTGCGCTTTGATCGAGCTGTTGCCCGCAAAGAGTTACGGTGGGCCGGACTAGGAGGCAATGGGCGCGGCCATCGCGCTGTTGCGGGTTGGGACGAAGACGCTTTGACCCTTGCCGTCGAGGCGGGCAGAGTGGCGCTTTCTCAGCAAGAGGCGCAGGGTCTTGCGCCCAGCGGTCTGACCTTCGCCTCCACCTCGTCCCCTTTTATTGATCGCAGCGTTGCTGGGCTGGCCACTGCCGCTTTGGCCTTGCCTGCCGATTGTTTCACGCAGGATGTGGCGGGCAGTCGACGCGCCGCGACCTCGGCTTTGATGCGGGCTTTGCGGACTGATGGATCGAGCGCGGGGGATGCGCTGATTCTCGCCGGGGAAAAACGCTCGGCCATGGCCGGAACGGCGCAGATCATGTCCTTTGGTGATGGCGCGGGCGCTGTCTTGACCGGGCCGGGCGAAGGGGTTGCGCGCTTGCTTGGCGCTGCCACTTTGAATGCGGATCTTTTGGACATTCAGATTTCTGCGGAGAATGGCCTGCCTTATGAGGCCGAAAACCGGTTTGTGCGCGATGAGGCGGTTGCGGGTGTTTATCTGCCGGCCATAGGCGCGGCTTTGGCGGAGGCTGGGATATCCGCAAGCGACATCGCTTTTGCCGTTGTGCCAGAGCCGGTTTCTGGCACCTACCGCGCTTTAGCCAAGCCATTGGGCCTCACGGCGCCAAACTTTTGTGAAGCGATTACCGGGGCCGCGGGCGACCTCGGCGCGGCGCTCCCTCTCTTTGGGTTCGCGCTTGCTTTGGATCGCGCCACACAGGGCGACCGGATTTTGATCGCGGGGTTTGGCAACGGCTGTGATGCCATGATTTTTGAAGTCACCGGACCGGGCGATGGTTCGGCCACTGATGCGTTGGGGCAGGGCGCCGTGCTCTCCTCCTATAGCCGGTTTCTGAGTTTGACAGGGGCTTTACCGCTCAACTGGGGCCCTCGGGCCGAGGTCAATCAGAAGGTCTCCGCCTCAACGCTATTTCGGCACGGGCGCGATATGCACGGGTTTATTGGTGGGCGAGATGCGGGGGGCAATGTCCAGTTTCCCAAGACCCCAATTCCGGTGCGTCCGGGGGCGGAGGGACCGGAGCCTTATGAAGATGTGCGTCTTGCGGATGTGCCCGCTGTTGTCGCGTCCATCACTGCGGATCGTCTGAACTTTACCCCTGATCCGCCGTTCTACTTTGGCCTTGTGCAGTTTGAAAACGGGGCGCGCGTCCCGATGGAGCATTGCGATGTTGCCGACAAAACCCCTGAGGTGGGCGACAAGGTGCGGATGCGGTTTCGGATTAAGGCGATGGATCGTCAACGCGACCAGCGCAGTTACTTTTGGAAGGCCGCGCCGGTTGCGCGTCCCGATCTTGGCGGGGAGGCATAAACATGGCCAGCGGTATCAAAGATAAGGTCGTCATTCTGGGAATGGGGCTGAGCGAATTTGGCGAACGATGGGATATGTCCTCTGAGGATCTCATGGTCGAGGCCTTTGGGGAGGCGTTGCAAGATGCCGGTATCGCCAAGAGCGAAATCGAGGCGGCTTGGCTTGGTTCGGCGCTTGATGACGTTAATCTTGGCAACTCAGCCATTCCTCTGGCCACGGCCTTGCGACTGGACAGTATCCCGGTGACGCGTGTTGAAAACATGTGTGCGACGGGCACCGAAGCCCTGCGCGGGGCTGTCTATGCTGTGGCGGCGGGAGCGGTGGACGTGGCGCTGGCGCTGGGGGTGGAAAAGCTCAAGGACACAGGGTTTGGCGGATTGCCAATCAAGACAAAAGGCTCGGTGAACGATCTTTGGATGCCCTATGGATCAGCGCCGGGCACCTTCGCCCAATTGGCGGGCGCCTATCAGGCGAAGCACGGTGTCTCCTATGATGATTTGAAGCGTGGCATGGCTCATGTGAGCTGGAAAAGTCACCAAAACGGTGCGCTGGCCCCAAAGGCGCATCTGCGCCGCGCTGTGGATATGGAGACGATCCTCAATGCGCCGATGGTGGCCGATCCGCTTGGATTATATGATTGTTGCGGCGTGTCTGATGGGGCGGCCTGCGCGATTGTGACGACCCCTGAACGCGCCATGGCGCTTGGCCGTGCCCGTGCTGATTTGGTCGCTGTGAAGGCGCTGCAAATCTGTTCGTCCCATGGCTGGGAAAACGCGTATGGCGAATGGGATGGCGCATCGGTGAAAAACACGCAAGTGGCGGCGCAACGCGCTTATGCGGAGGCCGGAATTTCCGATCCGCGCGCGGAGATCAGCCTGACGGAAGTGCATGATTGTTTTTCGATCACAGAGCTTGTGACCATGGAAGACCTTGGCTTGTCCGACGAGGGCAGGGGCGCGTTTGATTTTCTGGATGGGCGCTATGATCGGGACGGCGCAATTCCGGCGCAGGTTGATGGCGGGTTGAAGTGCTTTGGTCATCCGGTCGGCGCCAGCGGATTGCGTATGGCTTATGAGGTTCACTCGCAACTGAGTGGCCGCAGTGGCCAACGGCAACTGCGCGATGTGAATTTTGGTCTCACCCATAATCTCGGCGGGCAACCGGCAAACTCGGTGTCCTCAGTTTCCATTTTTGGCCGTCTATAAAAGGAGCGCGACATGGCAGGACTTTGGTTCGAAGAATTCAAGGTGGGCGATATTTTGGAACATGAAATGCGCCGGACCGTGACCGAAACCGACAGCATCATGTTCACGACAATGACCATGAACCCGGCGGCGATCCATTTGGATTATGACTATTGCGAAGGCACCGAGTTTGGCAAACCGCTGGTCAACTCGATCTTCACGCTCGGTCTCGTGATTGGCCTGTCCGTGGGCGACACCACGCTTGGCACCACGGTTGGTAATCTTGGTTTTCAGGAGACCCGTTTTCCTGCGCCGGTGTTTTATGGCGACACGCTCCGGGCCACCACCGAGGTTGCGCAGACCCGTGAAAGCAAGTCGCGCCCGACTCAAGGCATTGTGACCCTGATCCACCGTGGGATTAACCAGCGCGACGAGGTGGTGTGCGAATGTCACCGTCTTGCTTTGATGATGAAGAAGCCGACATGAGACTGACATCGCTTTTGTTTGTCCCGGCGGATTCGGAAAAGAAATTCAACAAGGCGCAAGATCTTGGGGCCGATGGGCTGATCCTTGATCTGGAGGACAGTGTCGCGCCTCAGCATAAGGCCAGCGCGCGCGCCGGATTGACAGGTTGGATCGAGGGGGCCGCGCAAGACGCTGACAGGAGCTGGGATTTTTGGGTGCGGGTCAATCCGCTCGACACGGGGCTGACGGCGGATGATTTGGCTGCGATTGTGCGCCCCGGGTTGACTGGCATTATGTTGCCCAAGGCCAACGGCGGGCAGGACGTGGCGACTCTTTCGGACATGATCGACCGGCTGGAGGCTGCTGCTGGCATGCCTTTGGGCAGTGTCAAAATCATCGTGGTTGCCACCGAGACAGCTGCCGCAATGTTCAACCTTGGCTCCTACGCTCCGGCCCATCCGCGCCTTGCTGCGCTGACATGGGGGGCGGAAGATTTGGGCGCTGTTGTTGGCTCCACCGCCAACAAAGAGCCGGATGGCAGCTGGACTCAGCCCTTTCAATTGGCCCGCTCGCTCTGCTTGTTTGCGGCTGCGAATGCCGGGGTCACGGCGCTTGATACGCTTTATGCGGATTTTCGCGATGAAGACGGGCTAAAGGCGTCCTGCGCGCAATCGCGCCGGGATGGGTTTTTGGGCCGTCTTGCTATTCATCCGGCGCAGGTGGCCGGGATCAATGCCGCCTTTGCCCCCACGCAAGAAGACCTCGACTTGGCGCGCAAGATCGTTGCGGCCTTTGAGGAAAATCCAGACCTCGGCACCATCGGTATTGATGGAAAAATGTATGACATCCCGCATCTGAAAGGCGCGCGTCGCACGCTCGCCTCAATGCGCTGAACCCAAACGAGAGAGCAAGGAGTAACCATGCAGTATTCATCCGCAGAGGAACGTGACGAAATGCTCGCCTCAATCCGCGAAGGCGTGCGCGGTGTTGTGACAAAATTCGATGACGACTATTGGCTCGAACGCGATGATGATGGGGAATTCCCGCATGCGTTTCATAAGGCCATGGCGGAGGCTGGCTGGCTCGGCATTACCATGCCCGAGGAATATGGCGGCTCTGGTCTTGGTGTGTCTGAGGCGGCTGTGATGATGCATGAAGTCGCGCGCTATGGCGGTGGCATGGCGGCGGCTTCAACGGTGCATATCAACCTGTTTGGTCCGCACCCTGTTATTGTTTTTGGCAGTCATGAGCAAAAATCTGAGTGGATTCCCCGGCTTGTGTCGGGTGAGGACAAGGTGGCGTTTGGCTTTACGGAGCCTGATGCCGGTCTCAACACCACGCGGATCAAGACGTTTGCCGAAAAGGTGCCCGGCGGCTACCGGGTGAACGGGCAAAAAGTCTGGACCTCGACCGGGCAAGTCGCGTCCAAGATCATGCTTTTGACCCGGACGACGAAATTCGAAGACTGCAAGAAACCGACGGACGGGATTACAATTTTCTACACCGATTTGGACCGCAGCAAGATTGAAGTTCAGCGCATCCCGAAAATGGGGCGTAAGGCGGTGGACAGTAATGCGATCTTTATTGAAGACCTGTTTATCCCTGACGAGCACATGATTGGCGAGGAGGGCAAAGGCTTCTCTTACATTTTGCACTCGCTGAACCCTGAGCGCGTTTTGGTGGGCACGGAGGCGGTTGCGATTGGCCGCGATGCTTTGGCGCGTGCGGCGAAATATGCCAAGGAGCGCGTGGTGTTTGATCGGCCAATTGGCCAGAACCAAGGCATTCAGCACCCGCTTGCGGAAAAGTGGATGTATCTGGAAAGTGCCGGGTTGATGCTTGAGCGGGCGGCGCAGCTTTATGACGCCGGGAAACCGTGCGGCGCGGAGGCCAATGCTGGCAAATTTCTGGGCGCGCGGGCGGGCTATGAGGCGGCGCTTCAATCGGTGCTGACGCATGGGGGCTTTGGCTACGCCAAGGAATATCACGTTGAGCGCCTTTTGCGCGAAGTCACAGTGACCCGTATCGCGCCGGTCACCGAACAACTCATTCAATCGTTCATCGCCGAAAAGGTGCTGGACTTGCCAAAATCTTATTAAGGGAGAGCGTCATGGGGATCATGGAAGGGAAAGTCGTTCTGGTGACCGGGGCCGGGCGCGGCGTTGGTCGTGGTGTTGCGCTTGAGATGGCGCGCGAAGGCGCGAAAGTTGTGGTGAATGACTTGGGTGTTTCGCTTTTTGGCGAGGCAACCGATGAAGCCTCCCCTGCCGAACAGGTGGTCGCGGAGATCCGCGCGATGGGCGGTGAGGCTGTGGCCAATGGCGACAGCGTGGCCGATTGGGACGGGGCGCAGCGCATGGTGGAAACCGCGCTCGACACCTTTGGTCGCATCGACGCTGTGGTGAACAATGCTGGCAATCTGCGCGATGTCTTGTTTCATAAAATGACAGAAGAAGATTTCGATGCTGTGATTGGCGTGCACCTGAAAGGCAGCTTTAACGTCTCGCGCGCCGCCGCGCCGCATTTCAAAACCCAAGCCTCCGGTGCTTTTGTGCACATGGCCTCCACCTCCGGCCTTATCGGCAATATGGGGCAAGTCAATTATGGCGCGGCTAAGCTTGGTATGGTTGCCATGTCCAAATGCATTGCCATTGATATGGAGCGTTTTAACGTGCGTTCCAATGCTGTGGCACCGTTCGCTTGGACGCGCATGGTCAGCTCGATTCCCGATCAGACACCGGAGCAGAAAAAGCGTGTGGAGGGGCTGAAAAAGCTCGTCCCCGAAAAGGTCGCGGCGCTCACTGTGGCGCTGTGCTCGGATCAGGCTGCGCATGTCACGGGGCAGGTATTTGGCTCGCGGAACAACGAGATTTATCTGTTTTCCCAACCCCGCCCATTGCGCACCGCGCATACGAGCGACGGCTGGACGCCGGAGGCGATTTGTGAGCGTGTGTTCCCGCAGTTCGAGAATGATTTCTACCCGCTGCATAAATCCGGCGATGTCTTTACATGGGATCCGGTCTAATGGCGTTTGATCCACAGCGGTTGTTGGACTGGGATTTTGGCACGCAGCGCCACAGCTATGATGCGCGCGATGCCATCGTTTATGCGCTTGGTGTGGGCTTGCCGTTTGCGCCGGGCGAGAGCGATGATCTGAGTTTCCTGCTCGAAGATCGTCTGACGGTGTTGCCTGCCTATGCGGTGACACTGGCAACGCCGGGCATGTGGCCCAAAGAACCGGCGCTTGAGATTGTCTGGGAAAAGGTGCTTCACATGGCGCATGCCGTGACCTTCCACCAGCCGTTGCCGGCGCAGGCTGAGGTTGTCAGCCGGGCGCGTGTGACGGAGATTTTTGATCGTGGCGCAGATAAAGGCGCTGTGTGTTATCTCGAACGTGACGTGAGCGATGCACAGAACGGCACGCTCTATTCCACCATCTTGCAAACCGTTGCCCTGCGCGGCGAAGGGGGGTTTGGCGGTGACCCGTTGCCGCGCACAGCCCGGCCCATGATGCCAGAGCGCGCGCCTGATCATCGCGAACAAATTGCGACCTCAGAGCGCGCTGCGCTGATCTATCGTTTGTCCGGGGATTTGAACCCTCTACATGCCGATTATGATGCGGCGCGCCGAGGTGGGTTTGATCGGCCCATTCTGCACGGTCTTGCCTCATATGGCACAGCTTGCGCCGTGATTTTGCGCGCCTTTTGCGACAATGATCCCACACGGCTCAAGACCCTGAATTTGCGTTTTGCCGGTGTGGTTATGCCGGGCGATGTGCTGGAGTTTCACTGTTGGAACGAAGGGGGGCGCGTGCTGTTTGAGGGGCGCGTTGGCGCGCGTGTGGTCATTGATCAAGGGGTTGCTGATCTGGCCTGACGCTAGGCCGTGAGGAGGCGGCGCAGCGCGTTGATCTCCTGCGCCGTCAGCCCCAATCCGTCGCGCATATAGCGCTGCGTATCGGTGAAGTCGCTGTCAAGTGTGGCGAAGGCGGCGGCAAGATAGCTGGCATCCGCGGCAATGACAGGCCCGATCAGCTCTGGCCGCGGGCGCTCAAAGTCCAGCCCGTGATCGCGAGTTGCCAGCCTGTCATACAAGTCATCTCGTGCTTCATTTGTGCGCAGGTAGTCCTCAAAAATGTCGTCCCGCGACACGCCCAGAAAGTCGAGCAAAAACGCAACAGAAACCCCTGTGCGGTCTTTCCCGGCGGTGCAGTGGATGATCATCGGGGCGCCACCCGCGATCAGGTGACGAAAGCAGCGCGCGAAGACCTTTGTGAAAGCATGTGGGAAATCGGTGTAAATGGTGCGCATTTCATCAGCGGTTTGTGCGGGGGTGGTGGCGGGATGGGCCAGAATGTTGCGCAGATCGCCGGACCGGATGCGGTGCGGCTCCCAATCCACGACAAACCCTGTTTCCTTCACAAGCGGCGATGGCGCGGTGCGGCGTTCGCCTTCTGCGCGCAGATCGAACACGCGGGTTGCCCCGCGATTGCGCAGTTTGGTCACGCCCTCTGCTGTGATGTCATCAAACCCACCTGAGCGGAGCAAAATGCCCTCGCGCAGCGTTCCATCGCGGCCCGCGAAGCTTGGCACCGCTCTGAAATTCAACAAACCGTCTGGCACACATTGCCCTTTCATTTCTTTATTCGCTAGCGCATCATATGTTATCGTACTTTATAAGCTAAGGGGCTTTACCTAAGGGCGCAACCTTCATCGCGCCGATTGCGAAGACCAAGGGAGGTCACATGCCGTATAACAGCGTTTTTGCACCGGGGCTTTTTGCCGGACAAACCATCATTGTAACGGGCGGCGGCTCCGGTCTTGGCCGTTGCACAGCGCATGAGCTTGCCTTTTTGGGTGCGCAGGTTGTGATTGTTGGTCGCAACCCCGAAAAGCTCGCCGCAGTGGAGGTCGAAATCACCGAGGATGGGGGCAAGGTGGCGGCGCTGACTTGTGACATTCGGGAGGAAGAGCAGGTGATCGCGGTGATCGACACGGTGTTGGCCCGATTTGGTGCGGTGCATGGGCTGGTGAACAATGCGGGCGGTCAGTACCGCGCGGAAATGAAGACCCTGTCCACCAAGGGGTTTGAGGCGGTTGTGCGCAACAATTTGACGGGCGGATTTATCTTCATGCGTGAGGTGTATACGCGCTGGATGGAGGCCAATGGCGGCGCGATTGTGAACATCACGGCGGACATTTGGAATGGTTGGCCAGAGTTTGCCCATTCGGCCGCCGCGCGCGGCGGCATGAACACGTTGACCGAGACCGCCGCCTGCGAATGGGCGCACTCCGGCGTGCGGGTCAATAGCGTGGCGCCCGGCGGCATAGCCTCATCCGGGTTTGATCAATACGAGCCGCATATCACCCAACGATTGCTGGAGTACGCGCAGAAAGTCCCCCTGCCGCGCTATGGGACGGAAGCGGAGATTTCGGCGGCGATTGTCTACCTTTTGTCACCTGCCGCCGCCTATATTACCGGCACCTGCTTGCGGGTGGATGGGGGCGCGCCCAATGCGAGGCAAACCTGGACCGGGGACTATGAGGACACCAATATACCGGAGTTCAACGGCTTTCATCGGTCGGTCATGCCCGAGATCCTAAGAAACCGTTGATCATATATGTACGGTAGCGTACAATACGCATATTGACATTTACGCCGCGATCGACAGGATAGTTCAGCGACGAAGGAGAAGCTCACGATGATCGACTGGATCAAGAATGCCCCAGAGATAACCGATCCCGGCTATCAACCCAATGACGATTTGCGCCACCGCCCCGAGCCGGGCGGCAAAATGCGCGATTCGCTGTTTTGGCAAGTGATCATGCCAGAGCGGGGGCTGGGCTTTCAGTGCTACCTCTATCTTGCAGGCGATGGCCGCGCCGGATTTAACCTGATCCTCTGGGGTGCGGACAAGCGGCCTTTGGTGCTCGATCTAGTGCAAGACACGGTGCCGGAGGACATGGATTTCGACGATTTCCGTCTCGAAGGCCTGCACGTTCAGCAGCCTGCCGACCAAAAATCCGCGCGGATTTCCTACAAATCCGACAAGGTCGAGTTGGACTATACGTTTGAGGGCTTTCACGCGCCCTTCTCCTATCGCTCCAATCCTGACGGCTTGCCGTCGTGGTTCGCGAAAAACCGGCTGGAACAATCAGGTTGGGTCAAAGGGTTTATCGAATATGACGGCAACCGGATCCCGCTCGACCGGATCGGCCATCGCGACCATTCCTGGGGCACCCGCTATTGGCAAGCGCCACAACACTGGAAATGGTTGGTGGCCTATACCCCTGACGCCAGCCGCATCGTCAACGCGTGGATTTGGCAGGCGAAGGGCGAATGGGGCGTTGGCGGATATGTGGTGCGCGACGGGGAACTTGTGCCCATCGCGACCTGCACCCAAAGTGCCACCTTTGACGATGACATGCGCCAACGCAGCGTCGATGTTACGCTGACAGATATTCGCGGCGGGACATGCCACCTCACAATGGAGCGCTACGGGATTGTCAAACTGCCCACCGGCGGACGCCATGCGACGATGATTATGGAAGCCGCCTGTCACGCTGAAATCGACGGTCAGGCTGGCGCCGGGCAATTCGAATGCCAGTGGCCACAAAGCTACCTCGACGCCATGATTGAACTGAATGCGCTGCCAAAATGAACTGGACTTGGGACGACAAGACGCTCGCCGCCCTGACCGGGTTTTTGGAACAGCATGGTTTGGCCGATGGTCCGCCGCGGCCAACGCCGATTGGAGATGGTCACTCTAATCTGACCTATCTGATCCGCATCAAAGGCGGCAATGCTGTCCTGCGCCGCCCACCGCCGCCGCCGATCCCGAAAGGGGCAAATGACGTGTTGCGCGAGGCCAAGGTTCTGACTGCGCTGCGCGATGCTCCGGTGCCCACCCCAGAGGTGCATGCCGTGGCTCAGGCGGGCGAGGTGTTGGATGTGCCATTCTATATCATGGCCCATAAACCCGGCCATGTGATCACTGATAGGTTGCCGGACGCCTTTACTGCCGCTGATGTGCCCGATCTCGCCTTTGGTTTGGTCGATGCGCTCGCCGCGCTTCATGCTGTCGATTGGCGAGCGGTTGGTCTTGGCGATTATGGCCGCCCGGAGAATTTCAACGCCCGCCACCTAAAGCGTCTTGAAGGGCTGATGTCTCTCGCGAAAAGCCCACCGGCCTATCTCACGGATATGGCCAAATGGCTGCACGATAACATCCCAGAGGAAACCGGCGCGACGATCCTTCATAATGATTTTCGTCTTGGCAATGTGATCTGGGAACCGGACTCCCCGCCCAAATTGGCAGCGATTTTGGATTGGGAGCTTGCCACCCTTGGCGATCCGCTTCTTGATCTGGGCTATATGATTTGTTGTTATCCTGAGCCGGGCGAGGCGCTGAACCCGACCCAAGAGCTTTCAACAGCGTTTCTCCAAGGATCAGGCCCCAGCCGCGACGACCTGGTCGCGCGCTATGCCAATGCCGCCGGGCGCGACACGTCGGGGCTTGGCTGGTTTGGAGCAATGGCCGCGTGGAAACTGGCTGTCCTCTACGATTATCAGCACCGCGCTGGTGTTGACAGTTATTATGAGGACGCGACCCAAGCGCCGCGCTTTATTGCCAGCGCTGAAGCCTTCGCCAAAGGACTGTGACCATGAGTGCGCCGTTGCTGTTGGATGTTTCGCAGGGGATTGCAACCTTGACCCTGAACCGGGAAGGGGCGCTGAACTCCCTGAATGGGGCGCTGCGGCGCGCGCTTGTTGAAACATTGGCAGAGGTCGATGCGCGCGCTGATGTGCGTGCAATCATTCTCACCGGCACAGGCCGCGCCTTTTGCGCCGGGCTTGATGTCAAAGAGCTGACGGCCTCTGGGCGCAATGTCTCAGACAATGTTGATGACACGGATATTGGCGGGGCGATTACGGCGCTCAAGACGCCGATTATTGCCGCGATCAATGGGCTTGCTGTGACGGGAGGATTTGAAATCACCCTGTGTTGCGACATTGTGATCGCTGCGCAAAGCGCATGGTTTTGCGACAGCCACGCCAAGATTGGCCTCCTGCCCGGATGGGGTTTGTCGCAACGACTTTCGCGCAGCATTGGCCCCTCAAGGGCGAAAGAAATTTCACTGACCGCGCGCAAAGTGGGCGCAGAAGAAGCGTGTGAATTGGGCTTTGTTTCCTACGTGGTGCCCGATGACAGGCTCGCCGCGAAAGCCCGCGAAACGGCGGCTGCAATCGCCCAATGGGACGGCGCCACAACGCGCCAAATCAAAGCCCTGATCAACGAGGGTTTCGCCATGCCTCTCTCAGAGGCTTTGATCCACGAGAAAACCGTGAGCCAAGCGTTCAATGCGGGCGTCACCCTCACGACAAAAAAGCCGGGCACCTAGCCCATAATCAAAGGAGAAAACGCTGATGAAGGTGCTGGTACCTGTGAAGCGCGTGATCGACTATAACGTGAAG
>JBOEGW010000011.1:0-532423 GCA_050633625.1 Maritimibacter sp.
AGATGTGTATAAGAGACAGCGCCAAACCAGGCGGGCCTTTCCCATCAAATGAACCTGCCCATCCCCTGACAGGCCCAATCTCGCCACAGTCCGTGAGTGGCTTTGGCGAGGCAAGCGTTACAGTATCTTACGCAATTCGCTATCAAGGGCGGCAGCCGCTTTCGCATGTGCGATTGTGCCCAACATGCCCTGAACCATCGGTTCTTCAAGGTCAGGATAGACCAATCCCGCCCGACCTTCGCGCACCTCATCCGGGTTCACGACGACCTCAACGATACTCTCAACAAATGGCTCAACCGCATTCAACATGTCACGGTCAACAAACAGAGGATCTGACCCATCAATCGTACAGGTCTCGCTCTCGTCCGCGCTATGATCGGCAATCCATAGAAGGACCACCTTTGCGTTGATCCGCGACACGAGTGTCTTCATGCGGGCCACCCAGGCTTCGCGCAATTCTTGCTCGACCATCGCGAATTTTTCCGCCGATGTTTCGCGCATTGCCGTCAGTAAATGTCGTGTGAAATGGAACTCTGTGAAATCCACTTCACGATAGATTGTCTTCAACAAATTTGACGCACGCAAGAACCTGTCATTTCGCCGCGGATGCACCGCGTAGAACCGATTGGACATGTTCTGCGCCCCGGTGACCTGGATCACGACCGCACTAGACTTTGAACAGATGTCGACCACAGTCTGCTCGTTAGAGAACACGTCCACACCCGCATTCACACAGCCAAGGTTCACGACAGGCATATCCAGCCCGGCTTCAACCATTTCCGCAAACGGCATTTCAACAAATTTGCCGTATGTCTCAGTTCCGCCCACCATCGTTATGTATGGCGAGGAAAGCTTTCGCTTCGGCCCGCGGAACAACAGCTTGGAATCTCCGTACCGGCACGGAACATAATCAAGGGCACCCACGCCCTGGTTTTCATAGGCCATTCCACCCACTCCTTCATTTCACCCACCTTCATTTATGGCGCACAGATATTGCTAAATGACTAAGCGATACGAACAATTTGAACTGTTCAAACGCAGCTTTGGGCCAATTGGTCGGAAAGGCTTGCACGGCAGGTTTTGCGCCGCCTATGGTCAGTGAAGCGAGGGCGGAAGGAACAAACTATGCGGATCGAGCGAGTTGGCGTGATCGGTGCAGGGCAGATGGGCAACGGAATTGCGCATGTTATGGCTTTGGCGGATTTTACTGTCGTTTTGAACGATATTAGTGACGATGCATTGAAAAGCGCGCTCGATGCGATCGGCAACAATTTGGACCGGCAAGTGTCGCGTGGCAAAATCAGTTCGGGTGACCGAGACGCCGCGATGGGACGAATATCAACGACACTTGAATTGGCGGATTTGGGCCAATGCGATTTGATCGTAGAGGCCGCCACAGAACGTGAGACCATCAAACAAGCGATTTTTGAAGACTTGTTGCCACATCTCAAACCAGAAACGATTCTGACCTCCAACACCTCCTCCATTTCCATCACAAGGCTGGCGTCACGGACGGATCGCCCCGAGAAATTCATGGGGTTTCACTTCATGAATCCGGTGCCTGTCATGCAACTCGTTGAGTTGATCCGCGGCATTGCAACGGACAAAGAAACCTATGACGCCTGTTTGGACGTGGTTGAGCGGCTCGGCAAAACGGCCGCCAGCGCCGAGGATTTTCCGGCGTTTATCGTGAACCGAATTTTGATGCCCATGATCAACGAAGCCGTCTACACTTTGTATGAAGGCGTTGGGTCGGTGCGCTCAATTGATGAGAGCCTAAAGCTTGGGGCCAATCACCCAATGGGCCCATTAGAACTCGCGGATTTCATCGGTCTGGACACATGCCTTGCGATTATGAATGTGCTCCATGATGGCCTCGCGGACACAAAGTACCGTCCCTGCCCACTCCTGACGAAATACGTCGAAGCCGGATGGCTCGGTCGAAAAACCGGACGCGGGTTTTACGACTACCGGCAAGATCCCCCCGTACCGACGCGCTAAATTAGGCTACGAGGCGGCCTTCCTGCGCCCCTTGATCCGTGAGTTGGAACTGAGCCAATATCCGAGCCAGGTTCTCCGCTTCGCTGCGCAGGGCCGCGCTGTTCGCGCTCGCCTCTTCAAACATCGCGGCGTTATGTTGGGTCACTTGATCAAGTGCAGACGTGGCTTCGTTGATATCCGCAATTCCACGGGATTGATCTTCAGCGGCGCCTGCGATGTCTTCAATTTGACCGACAATACCAGATACAGCCATTGAGATGGTCTTCAACGCATCCCCAGTCTGATCAATCAAGGTCACGCCCCGGTCAACTTGCGACTCACTTCGGTTGACCAGGTCTGAAATTTCGCGCGCCGCCGTCGCCGACCTTTGCGCCAAATCGCGCACCTCGGAGGCAACCACCGCAAATCCACGCCCGGCTTACCCGGCGCGTGCCGCTTCAACCCCGGCATTGAGCGCCAACAGATTCGTTTGAAATGTAATGTCATCGATCAACTGAATGGCCGTGCCAATCGCGGTCGAACTGTCCTTAATTTCACGGATCGCGCCAATCGTAGTCTCGACCAATCTATCCCCCGCCTCGACCTTTTCCATCGCCGCGGCGGCTTCTGCATTGGCCGTTCTTGCAGTTTTCGCCGTCGACTGGACAGATGCCGATAGAGACGTAATCGCGTTTGACGTCTGCTCTAACTTCATCGCACTTTGCTCGGTGCGGCTTGCCAAATCTTGCGAGGCACTTGCGATTTCTCGCGCCGAGCCTTCGATCGTTTCGCTGGAGTGTTGAACGCTTGTAAAGCTTGCCGCGAGCGCCTCCGTCGTATCATTGATACGCGCTTGAATTCGGGCGAAAGACCCCTGAGTATCGCGCGTCATGCGGTGCGTCATATCACCCCGCGCCATGGCGCCCATAGCTGTATTGATTTCATCGAGACCTTGCTCAACCGTTTCACAAATCCGGTTCATCCCATCACAAATGTCAGACAGTGATTTAGACGATGTTTCCACGGAAATTCGTTGATCGAATTCGCCCTGTGCACAGGACGACACCATTTTCGCAATCTGCATGGTGATCTCTCGCTCAGCCGCCGCCGCTGCTTCACGTTTCGCCCCTGCCTCACGTTCCTCTTTTGCTTGGCGCGCGGCGACACGCGCTTGCTCTTCTTGCGCCTCTCGCTCGGCTTTCGCTGAAGCCTCTGCGTCTTTCAGGTCTTGCGCCGCTCGATCCCGGTTTGAAATGCTGTGATCGCGCAACACGCCAAGCGTTGACATGATCTCCCCAAACTCATTGCGGCGCGCCGCTGGCCAGACCGTCTCATATTCGCCCGATGCCAAAGCGCCCGCGACATTTCGGACTTCCAGAAATCCGCTACGGATGGCGCCAGCAACGGCGATCGTGACCGCCAGAACCAACAAGCCGCCAATCCCGGTGACGACGATCATCGAATTTCTCGCCACCCGCGCAAGCGCAACGTGATCCCCCATAAGGGCTTCAATGCCTATGCCTTGACTGACTTCTATTTCTTTCAGGAAATTGATTTTCACGGTCATCGCATCAAAAAAGTCTCCCCCCGAGAACTGTGAAATGTCGCCCGCCAGCCCTCGCGTAAAGGCCAGGTCTCGCATTGCCGCAACCGTCTTTGCAGCATCCGATGCAACCAAAGTTTCGTACTGCGTCACGTAGGCGGGCGCGGCCTCACCGACAAAATTTGAGAAATAGGCATCTTGTGTCGCGATCAAACCTTGGAGTTTCAACAGCCCCTCTAAGGTGAAACGTCCCTGCGTGAACCCGAAGCTCCCAACAGCCCGCTCTATGCCGGCCCGCTCTTTGCCTTGCAAAAAGTTGTAAAACCCGTTGATCGCAACGGACACCTCGTGATCCGTATTCAAATTCGAAATCGTGTGGATGATCTCCAACATCTGCGCGTTCATAGTCGTATAATAAGCGAGCGCTTCCGCGGCACCGATTTCAAGGCGATCCACGCGCGCACGCAGATCAGCTTGTCGCGCAACATGCTCCCGAAGCTCAGTCACTTGCCGGCCAAGCGCCGCATCATAATCGCCCAAATTGTTCTGCTCTAAGAGCTCAAAAAGAAGCGTCTGGCGTTCGCTTGTGCGCAATCGTTGTTTGGCCAATTCTGCTGTGAATTCGCGCCCACCGCTGCCGATAACGATTGAGGACGACCCCCGTTCCTTTTGCTGCTCATGCACCGCGTCGCTCAAATACACGACTGGCGCAATCAGATCATGCATCACCGTCAAACTTTGCAACTGAGCATTGCGTTCCCAAATCTGCCAAACGCTCAACACGAGCGCCGCAATCAGCGGGACGGCGGGCACGAGAAGTATGGCCAAAGAGACTTTGAGATGACGCGGTGATATCTGGGTCAGCATGGGAGTGCTCCAAATTGGACGTTTGGAACTCTGCTAATGCGCGTTCGTTATGAAACCCTAAACGCGTTTGTCCTTTTTTGGCCGACCTAACCGAAAGACAGGTCAATCACCCAATGAAATCGTATGCTCACGCAACCATTTGATGAACCCGCGCGGGTCTTTCTTCAGTTGTGCCATCCGCTCATCATCAATCACTTCACCAATGACAGGTGACTGCGGTTTGTTGCAAGCATGCACAATCTCATGGATCAAAAGCCCCTGACGCAGGGTCGCCGAAACCCGATTGGCAACGTGGTACCAACGCGAGTTGCCCCCCTTGAAGCGAATGGGCACAACTTTGGCACCCGAACGCCTGATCAGCTGCGCGGTAAACACATTCCATTCCGCCTCAACAGGGTCACCAAAGGCAGTTTCCGAGGTCGCGACAACCCCAGAAGGGAACACACAAATAGCGCCCCCGGACTTGAGCCGCTCCATCGCACGCGCCCGCATTTCAACACTTTTTTCTTGTGCATCAGCCGCATGTGGAAACGGCACAGGGATCAAGAAGCTTGATGCAACCTCGTCCAAACCAGTCAGAACTGATCGGGTCAAAATTTGGAAATCAGACCGCCGACGCGACATTAGCTCCGCCAGCACCATCCCATCGACCAACCCATGAGTGTGGTTCGCGACGATCACAACAGGCCCTTCGCTTGGAATGTTGTCGATCTGCTCTTGCGGGGTCTGAACGCTGATCCCCATCGCACTCAAAGCACCGCCCCAGAAATCCAATCCCGTGGGTGCGCCACTGCGCTCAAATTTGCGGATCATACGGAAAATCGACAGTTTTCCCGTCATCATTTCCATTGCGCGAATAAAATTCGATTGGAAACGGTTATCGAACGTACTGGCATAGGTCAGGCTGCGGCGATCATAATGATGCTCAAGCCGCTTTTGACTGGCGCCTGTTGCTGGCGCCACCGTATTTCCGATACTTTGATCCAAACGGGTTGCCCCCCTTATTCCTTCGCCAACATGCGGCGTTTACATACCTTCGCCGAACTTGTCAGCAACCAATGCATCTAGCGCAGACATCAACTCAGCCGCTTGTTCTCCAGAGGTTTCTACCTCTATGGTTGTGCCACGAGAGGCCGCCAGCATCAATAACCCCATAATGCTGTCCCCTTCCGCCTCCAAACCATCCTTAGAAACACGAGCACGCGCGTCGTGCTGCTCAACAACATCCACGAATTTGGCCGAGGCGCGCGCATGCAGCCCCTTTTCATTCGTGATCTCCAATTTCTGCGTTACCGAAGTGCTCATAAAAATTCCTAATCAGCCGTTTTGACCTTCAATACAGTCAATATACTTCCGTCCGGCCGCAAGCGCCGCTCGGCTCGCGTCCTCGACACTCCCAGAGCGGGATTTCGCCAGTTTTACAAGCATAGGAAGGTTGGCGCCGTACAGGATCCGCCGGTTGTCCGCACAACACGCTGGAAGTGACAAATTGGACGGTGATCCACCGAACATGTCGACAACAACGATCACCCCATCGCCATCATCAACGGCATCAGTCGCCGCCATGATTTCATCGCGCTTTTTGTTTCGGTCGCACTCAGCGGCAATCGAAATAGCGCGAGCGCCGTCCATTTTCCCGACGACGTGTTCAACGGCAGACAGGTATTCACCTGCCAAGCCTCCATGTGCAACAATCACGATCCCGATCACTCGTAGATCCTCAGTGGTTTCCCGATGCTCAAGCGACCCCCTCGGCCCGCTCCAGTTCCCGGTGCCTAATTGACACTTGCCAGCCCTTGTCCGCAAGGGCCTTCGCAAGAGTTTCCGTCAAGGCAACCGACCTGTGTTTTCCGCCTGTGCAGCCAAAGCCGATCCCGATGTGGCTTTTGCCTTCTTCGCGATAGGCCGGCAACAGGAACTCAATGAGCGAAAAAGTCTTATCCACAAAGGGTTGGTAGCGATCATCAGCGCGCACGAAGTCAACAACCTCGCCCGTTCGACCATCCAACGGGCGCAGCGTTGGCTCCCAATGTGGGTTGCGCAAAAAGCGCACATCAAACACCAAATCAATGCCGCGTGGGATACCGCGTTTGTACGAAAAACTTTGTACGGAGACCGAAAGCGCCTCCCCTGATTCTGGTGCGTACCAGCGCATAAGCTCGGCTTTAAGCTCATGCACCGTCAACTCAGAGGTGTCGACCAAAACGTCAGCTCGGCTCTTGATGGGGGCGAGAAGCTCGATTTCGCGCATGATCCCAGCCGAGGGCGTTTCGGCTGGCGCAAGCGGATGACGGCGGCGGGTTTCTGAGTAGCGGTTCACCAGGACGTCCGGCGCACAATCCAGATAAAGCAGCTCAATGCGCGCATCGCCCGTGTTCTCAACGCCATCAATCAGATCGAGCATCGCATGAGTCGAGAAATCTCGGTTGCGGACATCGACGCCCAGCGCGATTGGATGAGACAGCGCCCCGCCGGACAAGAGCCGGGGGATGAAACTCAGGGGCAGGTTGTCGATCACCTCAAACCCATTGTCCTCCAACACCCGGATAGCTGTTGTGCGCCCCGCCCCGGAAGGCCCGGTGACGAGCACAACATTCGAGGCCATTTCAGATCGTGATCGCGCATTCATGCCTGTCGTCCACCTTTGATCAAAGCCATAATGGACGCCGCAAAATGCGGCCCGTCAACCCGCAACAGACAGGGGATCGCCTCACCCAAGATCACAATTTCATGTGCTTGCGGAAGCCGGTCCTGCTCGTCACGAGAAAGATCCACCACCAACTGAACCCGCGCAGCGGCCTGGAACGGGGTGCGGATCAGCCCAACAAACCGCGCTTCGATAACCCCTGCCATCTGGTCAGGCGCATGCGCGACAAGCCCCGTTTCGGGGCTTTTGCTCATCCGGGTCAAATCATCACTCACCAGCACCGCGCCACGGTTAATCAGCTCCAATGCCAGCGCAGATTTGCCAGCGCCAGACGGTCCAATAATGACAACACCAGCCGCACCGATCGCAACTGTGGTCGCATGAAGGGTGGTTTCGATCATAAGAAATCTCCGAACCAGCCTGCGCGCGCCATCTGAGGGAACATTTTAGGTCGGCAAGCCCACCACGAAGCGCGCACCGAGCGGCTCAGAGGTAATATCCGCATCGGTTGGCCGGATGTTTTCCGCCCAAATGACGCCACCATGAGCCTCGACAATCTGCTTTGAAATCGCGAGTCCAAGACCGGAGTTATTACCGAACTGGCCTTCGGGACGCTCGCTGTAAAAGCGATTAAAGATTTTGGTAAGCGCTTCTTCAGGAATTCCCGGTCCCGTATCCTCAACTACGACCAAAACGCGATTGTCGCGGTGGCGCGCCCAGACGCGGATTGCATCGCCCTCGTCACAAAACGACGTCGCATTGGTAATGAGATTGACAAACACCTGCGCCAAACGCGCTTCAAGCCCTTGAATACCGATAGGATCGGGCGGCAGATCGGTGATGAAATCAATGCCCTTTTGCTGGGCTTCGTTGCCGAGGTATTCGGTCAAGTTACGCAACATTTTGAGCAGATCGAAGGTTTCTTCTTCTTCTTTCACAAGCTCACTATCGAGGCGAGAGGCATTAGAAATGTCAGACACAAGCCGATCTAGGCGGCGCACATCATGATCAATCACATCCAACAGCCGGTCGCGTTGTTCTTCTTTCTTGGCAACTCTCAAGGTGCCGACCGCCGAGCGCAAACTTGCCAATGGGTTCTTAATCTCATGCGCCACATCGGCGGCGAATTGTTCGTTCGCATCAATGCGATCATAGAGCGCTGACACCATACCGCGCAGCGCCTTGGACAAACGGCCAATTTCATCGGGACGACCTGACAAATCGGGGATACGCACCCGGCCCGGATTGACCTTGGAAGAGTTCTTGTCGCGCCCAATCTCGGCGGCCGCCGCAAGATCTGAAAGTGGATTCGCGATCGTTGAGGCCAATACCAAACTCAAGCCAATCGACACCAAAATGGCGATCACAAACATCTGCAACACTTGCTCACGCTCTGAACGTACCAAAGCGTCCAACTCGCCCCCAGCGGATGTCATCGCGACAGCGCCGATGATATCGCCGCGCACAGTGATCGGGGTCACAACCGTGAATCGCGTATTGCCCGCCGGGTCTTGTCCGCTATTGATGCGCCCTGTGCCTTGGAACACATCTGGCAAGAGCTCGCGCGCAAGATCAACGGTGTCCACCGGCGTTTGCGCATCGCCCGTTGGTGTCGCAATCAAGCCCGCAATGCCTTCCCAAATGGTATTCAGGAAGTCTGTAATGATCGTCGAGCGTTCCTCAGCCTCAAGCCCAATCACCGGGTCGTGGCCCGCTATGACAAGGCCCTCATTGGTTCCCAATACGCCGCCTTGGCCATCAAAAATGATGATGTCAGCGGTTTCGCGCACATGGGTCTCAGTCAGGATTTTTGTAACGATCTCCTCGGTCAGCCCCGTGGTGGGCACGCTTGTCGGGGTCGCTGTGTCAGGAAGAATAGCCGGAATACTCGTCCCAGTATCCCCAGCGGTGCCTTCGCTGGCGCCCTCAGGAGCGCCCTCGCTCACCTGTCCACGCAGCGTGGCTTGCTGCACCTCGAACACTTCCGCCAGAAGCTCCGCCGACATGACCAAACTACGCTCGCGTTGGGCCACAAGACTGTCGCGCGTCGGGTTCAGATACAACATGCCAGCAACAAGCACGATCAACCCAAGCAGATTGATCGTGACAATCTTGCGTGCCAGTGGCGAGCGGTTCACCGAAATCACGCTGCGACGACGTTTCTTGCGCCAATCGGCATCGTTCTCGGATTGGGGGCTCACCCAATCCTCGCCGATCACCACATCGGTGCCCTCATCTGAATTCCGCGTGTCGCGCACCAATTTGGCCCCGTGACCTGTTGTTATTCTTCGTTGTAACGATAACCGATGCCGTAAAGCGTCTCAATCGCTGAGAACTCATCATCCACCGAACGCATCTTTTTGCGCAAGCGTTTGATGTGGCTGTCGATTGTGCGGTCATCAACATAAACCTGATCATCGTAGGCGACATCCATCAGTTGATCACGGCTTTTGACAAAACCCGGACGCTGCGCCAGGGCTTGCAACAGCAAAAATTCAGTCACCGTCAGCGACACATCTTTGCCCTTCCACATCACCGCATGACGCAAAGGGTCCATGCTCAGCTCACCGCGCACAAGAACCTTATTTTCCTCGGTTTCAGGGATCACCACGCCATCAAGCGCATCTTGCCGACGCAACAACGCCCGGATGCGTTCCACCAACAAACGTTGGGAAAATGGCTTCTTCACATAGTCATCCGCCCCCATACGAAGACCCAACACTTCGTCGATCTCGTCGTCTTTGGAGGTCAGAAAAATAACAGGCATCTGCGTTTTTTGCCGCACCCGCTGAAGCAGGTCCATGCCGTCCATACGCGGCATTTTGATGTCAAAAACAGCCATATCAGGCAGGCGCTTATTGAAAGCGTCCAATGCCTGCTGGCCATCATTATATGTTTCAACTTCAAAACCCTCTGCCTCGAGAGTCATCGAAACGGACGTTAGGATGTTCCTATCGTCGTCAACCAGTGCAATCCTCGACATGTGGGAAGTTTCCTTGTGCTGCTCGTTTTTGCCACTATTTTTTTCCACTATAGAATCTAAATCCCGCCTCAGAATCAACAACCAAGTGCGAATCGGCAAATCAGGTGCGTCTATTTGGCACCATAAATGGTAAATTTCGCCTTACGCGCCCCAAGCCTTCGTGGGCGGTTGCGCAAACAGCCGCCTTGATAGCGCTATCTACTGCGCTGCCCCTGTTCCATTACAAAAATGACATGTTATAGCGAACCCAAGTGGGGAGGAGACCCCGCCAGCGCGGGCCTAGCCTGATGCGCGCCCTTAGGAACCATCGAAAATCCATCGGCTGAAATGCCGGTGACAGGAGCAAATCAGATGACCACTGGACGGGTAAACCCGGCGCACCGCTTGGAAGATCAAGGCATTTCAGGGCTTGGCAATGTCTATTACAACCTGATGGAGCCTGCGCTCATTGAGGAAGCCCTCAAGCGCAACGAAGGCCACCTTGGTGAAGGCGGCACAATGCTGGTTGAGACCGGCAAACACACTGGCCGCTCCCCCAAAGACAAGTTCGTTGTTGAGACTGACAACGTCAAAGACACAATCTGGTGGGAAAACAACCCGCCCATGGACCCGGCGAAATTCGACCTGCTGCACGCGGACATGATCGAGCACATGAAGGGCGGCGATTACTTCGTCCAAGATTTGTTCGGCGGCGCGGACCCTGCGAACCGGTTGGACGTGCGCGTTGTGACGGAACTCGCCTGGCACGGCCTGTTCATCCGCACAATGTTGCGCCGCCCCGAGCGCGACGAGCTTGACGAATTCATGCCAGAGTTCACGATTATCAATTGTCCCACGTTCAAAGCAGATCCAGCCAAGCACGGTTGCCGTTCAGAAACGGTGATCGCGCTCAACTTCGAGAAAAAGCTGATCCTGATCGGCGGCACCGAATACGCTGGCGAAAACAAAAAATCCGTTTTCACTTTGCTGAACTATTTGTTGCCCGAAAAAGGCATCATGCCAATGCACTGCTCGGCCAACCACGCACCGGGCAATCCTGTCGACACGGCGATCTTCTTTGGCCTCTCAGGCACCGGGAAAACCACACTATCTGCTGATCCTTCGCGCGTTCTTATCGGTGACGATGAACACGGCTGGTCGGATCGCGGCACCTTCAACTTTGAAGGCGGTTGCTACGCGAAAACAATCAACCTCTCTGCTGAGGCCGAGCCAGAAATCTATGCGACCTGTTCGATGTTTGGGACAGTGATTGAAAACATGGTCTGGGACAAAGACACCAAAGAACTGGATTTTGAGGACAATTCGCTGACCGACAACATGCGCTGCGCTTACCCGCTGCACTACATCGGCAACGCCTCGGAAACAGCGCTTGGCGGGCACCCGAAGAACATCATCATGCTCACATGTGATGCCTTTGGCGTTCTGCCTCCCATCGCCCGCCTCACACCGGCACAGGCGATGTACCACTTCCTATCAGGCTTCACGTCCAAAACACCGGGCACCGAAGTTGGCGTTGTGGAACCAATCCCGACGTTCTCCACATGTTTTGGCGCGCCGTTCATGCCGCGCCGCCCCGAAGCCTACGGCAATCTCTTGCGCGAAAAGATCGCCAGCCACGGCTCGACATGCTGGTTGGTCAATACGGGTTGGACCGGCGGCGCTTACGGCGAAGGCTCGCGGATGCCAATCCGCGCCACCCGCGCATTGCTCACTGCTGCGCTAGACGGCTCGCTTGGCGATGTGGAATTCCGCAAGGATCCGAACTTTGGTTTTGAAGTGCCTGTTGCTGTTGATGGCGTTGCTGAAGTCCTGCTTGATCCACGCCGCACATGGGACAATCACGCCGCATATGACGCGCAAGCGCAAAAGCTCGTTAAGATGTTCGCTGAAAACTTCGAACAATACCTCGCACATATTGATGATGACGTGAAAGCCGCTGCGATTGGCTAAACACGCGATCCGAACACTCGGCACCGGTTTTCGGGCCTGATTGCACGAACATCAAAATCGCACGATATCAAAAAGAGGCCGGGGCAATGCTCCGGCCTTTTTCATGCGCCCATCACCCCGCGCCGAATGAGGTTCGCCCCGGCGATCAACAGCACCCAAAGCATCATACGCCGAAACGCCGCTTGCGGCAGACGTTTGTTGAGCCGCGTCCCAAGCCGCAAGCCAAAGAGCGCTATCACCATCACAAAGACAGAGAGCGGGGCCGTTTCGCTGCGCAGAATGCCCGAATTCAGATGTGCAAAAGTCAACATCACGGACCCCATCAGATAAATCACCCCCTGCGCCCGGATCGCTGTGCGCTTATCCAGATCAATCGCTGTGAAATACATCACAGTCGGAGGCCCCCAAGTCCCCGCCAATCCGCTCATCAATCCGGCGATCAATCCAAACGCCGCCTCCGGGCCGCGCGCATCTGGCGCAAATGTCAGCCGCCAACCCAGAATTTGCGACACTGCATAGCTCACGATCGGCAGACCTATCAGCACATACAGGACTTCGGCGCGTAGCAGCGGGACGAACTGCGCCGAAATCGACAACACCACCAACAAACACAGAATATAGACCCAGAACCGGCGCAGCGTTTGCAGAGCCGCCCGCGCCCCGTCCGAAAGACTTTGTATGAGGTTCGCCGCGAGGATCGGGATCAACAATGCTGCAAGTGCCACATCTGGCGCGAGGATTGAGCCTAACCCGGAAATCAAGATCATGGGCAGAGCAAACCCCACAGCGCCTTTTACGAATCCTGCAAAGAGCGCAATACAGGCCACAACAATGCTCAGAGAAACAGTTGAAAGCCCAATGACCCCTAAGAAAACCTCGCCCAAAGTGCCGCACCTGCTTGTTGATCCAAACCCCTAGCTTAACCGTAGGTACCCAGAGGAGGAACAACAACGATTGAGTTACTTTCGTTCAATTATTGCTGCGCTTGCGAATTTTTATTGCGCTGCACCTGCAAAATACATATCACAGACGGGACCGATTCAGAGGTAAATCCATGCCCACGGACAGCACCAAGGACATCACAATGACCAAACCGCTTCTCGACGACCTTCTTGCCCTCACCGGCGCCACGATTGCGCCCGCAGAGGCCCTGCTTGAAACCGCCCGTGTACGCGTGCGCGATGCTGTGAGCGACGGCGATAAGGTCTCCGCTGCCAAGCTTGAGGAAAACCAATCCGCGGCGCATGGGCTTGCCTGGCTCGCAACCTACGTGGAAAGCCTGCGCCAGATGCAAAAATGGGCTGAAACGCTGGATAAAGACGGCAATTTCGGTGAAATGGAAGCGCTCATCCACCAGATCGCATTTGGCGAGTACTTGTGGCAGATCTACGGCGGCATTCCGATGTCGCAAAATGAGATCATTCGCCCACAGGACATGTTCCTGACTCAAGACGATCAACGTGGGCTGATGAATGACGCGGCACAAACCTTGACGCAATCTGGCAATACGACGGGCGCGCGAATGCGCCTTGTTGAGCTGATGCGCGGCAACGCCGGGCACGCCACTTTCGGGGCGTCTGGGCTGGATGAAGAGCTGGAAATGATCCGCGACCAGTTCCGCCGCTATGCCGATGAAAAAGTGATGCCATTTGCGCATGATTGGCACCTGAAAGACGAGTTGATCCCCATGTCCGTGATCGACGAGCTTGGCGAAATGGGCGTGTTTGGCTTGACGATTCCGGAAGAATTCGGTGGTTTCGGCCTCTCCAAAGCGTCGATGGTCGTTGTTTCCGAAGAGCTGTCGCGCGGCTACATCGGGGTTGGCTCGCTCGGAACACGATCCGAGATCGCCGCAGAACTGATCCTTGCCGGCGGCACGGACGCGCAAAAGCAACACTGGCTCCCCAAGATTGCCGCCGCTGAAACACTGCCAACGGCTGTTTTCACCGAGCCAAACACCGGGTCCGACCTTGGCTCCCTGCGCACACGCGCCGTAAAGGACGGTGACGATTACGTCATTACGGGCAATAAAACATGGATCACCCACGCCGCGCGCACAAATGTCATGACACTCCTCGCGCGCACAGATGCAGAGACCGACAACTATCGCGGCTTGTCTATGTTCCTGGCTGAAAAAGAAGCCGGAACGGACGAAAACCCCTTCCCGACAGAAGGCATGACAGGCGGCGAAATCGAAGTGCTCGGCTACCGTGGCATGAAGGAATATGAGCTGGCGTTTGATGGCTTTAAGGTCAAAGGCGAGAACTTGCTGGGTGGAGAAGAAGGCCAAGGCTTCAAACAGCTGATGCAAACCTTTGAAAGTGCCCGTATTCAAACCGCCGCGCGCGCTATTGGCGTTGCGCAATCCGCTCTTGAGGTCGGGATGCAATACGGCGAGGAGCGCAAACAGTTCGGCAAAGAGTTGATCAATTTCCCGCGTGTTGCTGGCAAACTTGCGATGATGGCCGTTGAGATCATGATTGCGCGCCAGCTGACGTATTTCTCGGCTTGGCAAAAGGACCATGATCGGCGCTGCGACCTTGAAGCGGGCATGGCCAAGCTGCTTGGCGCGCGCGTGGCTTGGGCCTGTGCCGATAATGCGCTGCAAATCCACGGCGGCAATGGCTTCGCATTGGAATACCAAATTAGCCGTATTTTGTGCGATGCCCGAATTCTGAACATCTTTGAAGGCGCGGCAGAAATCCAAGCGCAAGTGATCGCGCGCCGTTTGTTGGGCTGACACGGCAGCCACCCACTTTTGATGCGTCCGGCCCTATGGTCGGGCGTTTTCACATGACAGCGGTCAAAAGTGTTCCGACCCCAAGCAAGATGATCACCGGCGAGTAGTATCGGGCGTTGAGCGTCGAGAACGGCTCCTCAGCCTTCATGCCAAACAGTCCGGCGAAATAGGTGCCAATACCGCGCACCAATAAGACAGCAGCCATCAAGAGACCGCCCCCGGTGACCATCCAATCAGGAAGAGGCAGGGCAATCCAACCGGATAACGCCATGGTCCACAGAATGCCCAACACAATCGCCACAACAACGACCCAAGTCATCATCGCACTTGGCATCCGTGTTATGCCCTTTGCTCCAACAACCGCGCGGGCGAGTGCCTCTTCGTCGGCAATCGGCCACCAAATGCGCAACGCCCAAAGCGCATGAATTGCACCAGTCACAGCCAGAATGACCAGAATTGATCCGGCAATGATGTTCATCCCTCACGCTCCCATATCCAGCCCGCGCTGATCAAAGCGGGAATAAGAAGAAACACGATCCATTGTGGCATAATCAGCAGTGTTCCGAGCATCGTGACGCCATAGAACACGAACAAAACAGCCCATCCCAAGAATATTGCCGCGATCGCGACTTCTGCGCTTGGCAAGGGTCTGCGCGAGGCAACCGCGAGGATGAAAGTCGCCACGAGCAACACAACCGTGACCGCGTGCCAGATCACACCAAGGATGGCGCGAAGGGGCGGCGCTAAGTCGCTGGCCTGCACCACAGCATTGACCTCAGGCCCACCCGCGACCACATGCACGCCTGTCGTCAGTGCACAAAAAGCTGCCGCGCCCGCAATACTGAACCTCATGTCGCTGTCCCCTCATTCACCACTATACGGTTGCGTATGTTATCCGCGCTCGCTACTTTGTCAATACGCATACGTATGGACCGCAACCAATGACCAAAGACACCTCACGTTTAACCGTCGAATCCTGGATACAAGCTGGGTTTCGCGCGCTCACGGATGCCGGACCAACCGCGCTGAAAGCCGAACCTTTGGCGCGCGCTCTTGGCACAACAAAAGGTAGCTTTTACTGGCATTTCAAAGATGTATCCGATTTCAAAAAGCAAATGATCGCGCATTGGCAGGCCCATGCCTTTGAGGCGGTGACAGCGGCAGTTGACGACCTTGGCCCGCCGACGGCACGGCTCTACAAGTTGGGAGAACTCGCAACCGATAGCCCCGAAGCCTATGGGGGCGCGGCCGCCGAGCCAGCCATTCGCGCCTGGGCGCAATCTGACCATACGGTTGCGCAGTCCGTACGCCTGATTGATGAAAAACGGCTGGAATATCTCTCCGGGCTGTTGCGAGAATTGGACCTCACCAACCCCGATTTCGCCCGTATCATCTACGGCGCGTATATCGGCATGGGCACCCTCTCAGCGGCGGACGATGCAGACAATGCGGATGCCATGTCGACGCTCATGGCGGCCATTCTGGCCCTGCGTGACGCTTAAAATGTCGTGAAAGGCTTGCGCGTGCCCCCTGTCTTGGGGAATGGTTCCATCATGACAACACTTTCGCGCAGCCTGACCACCGCCCTTGCCCTGATGATATGGGCGACACTCGTCACACAGGTGTTTTTGTCCTTACCAGAAAACGCCAACAGCCTCGTGCGCACGCTCTGGACGATGGGGATGTATTTCACGATCCTCACCAATCTCATTCTCGCTGTGAGCTTCACAATCATGGGCCTCAAACGCGCCTATCTGGCACAGGCTTGGCTCATGAGCATGACACTTTGGATCGCAATCGTCGGGGTGGTATATCACACGCTCCTCGCGCATCTGTATGCCTTCACCGGGCTGGATTGGTGGACGGATTTCAGCCTGCACACCGCAGCGCCGATCCTGACCGCGCTGTGGTGGTTGGCGCTTGCACCGAAATCGGGGTTACAGTTTCGTCACGCTCCGATCGCGCTGATTTGGCCGCTTCTGTACGTGCTTTACGCACTCATCCGCGGGCAATTCACCGGCACATACCCCTATCCATTCATTGATGTATCGGCGCTGGGCTGGCCGGGAGTCGCTATGAATTCCATTGGACTAACTGTGACCTTCGCCCTTGGCGGGCTTTGCTTCGTCGGGGTCGGAAAGCTGATCAGCCGCGCTGTCGATTGATCAAATCCACAAAACGCGCGCGGGCATCCGGGATAGGTGTGTTTCCTTGCGCCATGGCCAAACTCGTCAGCAGAAAATGCCCAGTCGTCTTTAGCCCGTCCCCAACCCCAGCAAGGTCTTCGGTGACATGGCCAAGAAGCTCAGGCGGCAAGGGCAACATGCGATCTGCCCATTCACCCGCCCCACCGCGCGACACGGCGCGCCCTGATCTTGGCGAAACGTAAATGAGGTCGTCCTTCGTGCCGGTTGCCGCGCATTCGGACAAGTCCAGCCCATAACCGAGCGCCTCAAGCAGCGCGATTTCCCACTGCAAATAGCCAACAGGCCATGGCTCAGGTTGCCCCAGCAGATCCAGCATCGATATTGTTTTGTCGTAAAGCTGGGGATGCACTTCGCGCTCCGGCAAGGCAAACATCAACAAGGCCGTCATTGCATTCAATCCAGCGAGCGCCAAACGATCACTCATGACGGCGGCAGCGCGGCTTTTCACAGGTTCAACGGAAAACACCCCCAAATGGTCCTGCAACCGCGCGCGCCACGTCAGATCAAGCTGCGCACCGGGCTGCAACATCGGCGCAATTTTGCGCGAGGTGCCCCCGCGCACCACGCCCGCATGCCGCCCATGATCGGCCGTAAATACCTCAACAATAACAGAGGTTTCGCCATGTTTTCGAACGGACAACAAAGCGCCCTGATCTCGCCATTCCATGCGCGAACTATCTCTCCCCTGAGGCCCATTCGCAAGCCGTCGCTTGGAACACGGCACAATCATCCCCATATAAGGGATATGTCAGTGATCTTGATCCTCATCATAGGTGCCGCAGCCGGTTTTCTGGCAACCCGAATAATGCACCTGAACACCAATGTTCCTACGACAATTGCCATAGGAGTCCTTGGCGCGCTGATCGGCGGGGTATTGTTGCGGATATTGATTGCGCTGTTGGGCGTTGCCGCTGGTTTTGTTGGCGCGCTATTGGGTGCCGTTTTCCTGATCTGGGCGTGGCAAACCTACCTGAAATAGGCTCTATTTATAGGGGGCCATGCCTGCGCGCGCCAACTCGTCAGCCCGTTCATTTTCTGCGTGGCCAGCGTGACCTTTGATCCACTTCCAAGTCACATCATGCCGCGCCTGCGCGTCATCAAGCCGTTGCCACAACTCCACGTTTTTCACCGGTTTCTTGTTGGACGTGCGCCACCCGTTGCGTTTCCAGCCGTGAATCCAACTCGTCACGCCATTTTTGACATAGGCGCTATCGGTCACAATCGTCAGCGTTGATGGCCGCTCAAGGGTTTCGAGCGCTTGAATGGCCGCCATAAGCTCCATCCGGTTGTTTGTGGTGTCCGCTTCCCCGCCTTCAAGCGCGCGTTCCTTGACGATTTTCGCACCGTCTTTCGCTTGCAGCAGAACGCCCCAACCGCCCGGTCCAGGATTGCCAGAACAAGCCCCATCCGTGTGAGCAATCAAATCAACCATGTCTATTTTCCGTATAATCGCAGGTCGTTAAGCCGGTTCACGCAGCACGCGCGGCACTTTGAACTCGACGTTTTCCTGTGCGGTTTCGACGATCTCAACGGTGACTTCAAAGCGCTCTTTGAACGCATCAATCACCTCATTGATCAACACTTCAGGTGCCGATGCGCCAGCCGTGACGCCCACCGCTTTCGCCCCATCAATAGCGCGCCAGTCGATCTCATTTGCTCGCCCCACGAGCTGCGCATATGCGCATCCAGCAGACGCGCCGACCTCCACCAATCGCCGCGAATTGGAACTGTTGGGCGCACCGATCACCAAGAGCGCATCGACCTTGTCAGCAATCGCTTTCACAGCCTCTTGGCGGTTGGTGGTCGCGTAGCAAATGTCTTCTTTGTGAGGGCCGATGATCGCCGGGAAACGCGCCTTCAGGGCGGCCACGATTTCGACGGTGTCATCCACCGAGAGCGTCGTTTGAGTGATGAAGGCCAATTGCTGCGGATCACGCGGCGTGATGGTCGCGACATCAGCGGCCGTTTCGACGAGAATGACTTCACCTTCGGGCAATTGCCCCATCGTTCCAATGGTTTCCGGGTGCCCCTCGTGACCGATCATCACCATTTGCAGCCCATTTGCGTGATGGCGCTCTGCTTCGATATGAACCTTGGACACCAAGGGGCAGGTCGCGTCCACATAGACCATTTCACGCCGATGAGCCTCTGCTGGCACCGCTTTCGCGACCCCATGCGCCGAAAAGATCACCGGACGATCATCGGGACATTCTTCCAGCTCCTCGACAAACACCGCGCCCTTTTCGCGTAGGCTGTCGACGACGAATTTATTGTGCACGATCTCGTGGCGCACATAGATCGGTGCTCCCCATTTTTCGATCGCCATCTCAACGATCTTGATGGCACGATCCACGCCGGCACAAAATCCGCGCGGGGCGGCGAGATAAAGGGTCAAGGGCTGTTTGGTCATGGTGCGCTCCTGCTTCTTCTCTTCGGTACTGAATTGACGCACCAAGGTCCAGAGCGTGAAACTCACTTCTTCGGGGGAAACAGGCGTTCAAGCTGGGTGACCGCGCGACGCGCACGCGCCGCATTTTCAGCTGGAGTTGGCGCAGCCATTGCCCCCGTGACCCGGCGCACCTGCTGATCGGCAATCAACAACGCGAAAAATGTCTCAACGATTTCAGGCGCATCCCCAGAGAGTGCCTTGGCTGCTACGGCGGAGTCGATCAAGTCCTGAACCAAAGGAGCAATTCGCGCACGCCCTTCCAGCGCAAGAGCGCCCCCCAGCGTCCCGGTTTCATCCGCCGCAGCCGCCCTATTGAGAGCGATTGCCCGCGCGCCAAGGAGCATATCCAAGAGCGCTGCGCCAACCTCACTCAGCGCCATCGCCGGATTCGCTCGCTGAGTTTGCGCGGCAAGGAGCACGGCTTCTACGTCCTTCGCATTTTGCGCCACCAAAGCGCTGAACAATCCGACCTTGTCACCATACCAATTGTAAAGCGTTTCATTGGACGCTTTTGCAGCCTTCGCAATCGCCAACATCGAGGTGCCCGCATATCCACGCGTTTCGATGAGGTCATAGGCGGCTGCGACAATCAGCGCCTTTTTTTGCTCTCGCTTGTTTTCCTGCATCACAAATCTCCCCTTGACCACAACCGTAACCAAGGATACGGACAAGTCAACCGTACATCAGGTTACGGAAATGGAAAGGAGACTCAGAATGAATACATTCCTCAGACCGATGGCCCTACTTTCGCTGCTCCTAAGTGGCGGAATTTTTGGGTTTTTCTATGCTTGGATCTGCTCAACGATGTGGGGTCTCGACGCCATTGACCCGCGCATCGCAATTGCAGCCATGAACGGCATGAACGACAGTGTGCGAAACGCTGTCTTCGCGCCTGCGTTTTTTGGCACGCCTATCGCGCTCTTCCTGACGGCATGGTTGGCAAGCAAGGCCGAGGCGAAATCCGCCGCGCGCACATTCCTAATCGCCGCGCTGATTTACCTGTTTGGGGGCATCATCCTCACCGCTTCGATCAACGTTCCGATGAACCGCGCCTTGCTGGACGTGGTCATTCCAGAGGACATCGACGCGGCGCAAAGGATCTGGAACGATTACTCGCCTCGCTGGCAGAGGTTTAACGCCCTTCGCACTTTGTTTTCCGGCCTTGCGTTGCTGCTCACAGGCTATGGGTTGACTGTTCTTCACACTCGCAAAGCCGATTAGCTGTCACAAACATAACAAAAAGGCCCGGGGAGTGGCTCCCGGGCCTTTTCATTTCAGAATAAACGCGCGCTTTTACGCGTCGAATTCTTCTTCGTCTTGGCCCACTTCTTCGCGTGGTTCACGCGCCGGGCGCCCGACAACATCCTTCAGCTCCTCAAGCTCAATGAAATTGTCAGCTTGACGACGCAGCTCATCCGAAATCATCGGAGGCTGGCTGCGAATGGTGGAAACCACCGAAACGCGCACACCTTTGCGCTGAAGCCCCTCGATGAGCGGGCGGAAATCGCCGTCACCAGAGAAGATAACAATGTGGTCAACGTGAGGCGCAATTTCCATGGCATCGACTGCGAGTTCGATATCCATATTGCCCTTCACTTTGCGCCGCCCCATGGAATCGGTAAATTCCTTGGCGGGCTTCGTGACCATGGTGAAGCCGTTATAGTTCAGCCAATCCACCAAAGGCCGGATCGGCGAATAATCGTCGTTTTCCAGCAACGCTGTGTAGTAGAATGCGCGCAGCAGCTTACCGCGACGCATGAATTCCTGGCGCAAGAGCTTGTAATCAATGTCAAAACCAAGAGCTTTTGCAGCCGCATAAAGGTTCGAGCCATCGATGAACAGCGCCAGCCGTTCGTCTCTGTAGAACATAATAGGTCCTTTCGAATTGTGTTCGCCGGACAGTCCGTGAGTGTTAGAAGCAAATAATTGAGTGCCGACGAATGTGCGCGGAACATAGGGATCGAAACCCATGCCACAAGTGCAAAATACAGTTAACCTAGGGTCAAAAGCCCTTATTGCATTGGGTAGCAACGTCTCATCGAAACACGGCAGCCCTCTGCAAACTCTTCAAAAATCAATCAATTTGCTCGGTTCGGCTCCTTTAACGATCCTCGCCAAGAGCTCTCTATATTTTTCTCCTTGTTTTCCGGCCGGGGCGGGGCCCGACTATGTAAATGCCTTAATCCTCGTCCAAACGAGCTTAAATCCGACCGAAGTCCTGGCGACCCTTCATCGCGTCGAAGCAGAGCTTGATCGCGACCGTCCATCCCGTTGGGCACCCAGAACTTTGGACTTGGATTTGATCACGATGGACCAAAAAATCCTTCCTGACCAGTCTACGCTGCAAAAATGGATAAATCTGCCTCTGGAAGATCAAAAAACCGCGAGTCCTGAAACGCTTATCCTACCGCACCCCCGCGTGCAGGATCGCGCTTTCGTGCTGGTGCCTATGGCCGAAATCGCGCCCGAATGGCAGCATCCTTTGACCGGGCTGACCTGTCTTCAAATGCTCGATGCTTTGCCCAAATCCGACAGGGCCGCTGTGCGAATCTTAACACAGCAAGAGCTGAAAAACGCGGCATCCTAAGCGAAAATGGGACAAAATCCGCACAATATTGCGCTCATCCGCCAAATCACTGGGGGTCTCCCCCCTCAAAACCCTTGTGTTTAACCCCAAGGCCCCATAAGTAAGCCGCTCACATTCGCGAATTCTTGAAGTGGAGAGATCATGGCCCGCGTCACCGTTGAAGATTGCGTTGATAAAGTCCCGAACCGGTTTGACCTTGTGATGCTTGCGGCCCATCGTGCTCGCGAAATCGCTGCTGGCGCGCCGATTACGGTCGATCGTGACAACGACAAGAACCCGGTCGTCTCCCTGCGCGAAATCGCTGATGAGACCCAAACGGCGGATGATCTGCGCGAGCGGATGATCGAATCGAATCAGACCCAAATCGAAGTTGATGAGCCAGAAGACGATCAAATGGCTCTGCTCATGGGCGCTGAAACACCCGACAAACCCGAAGAAGACGACATGAACGACGAAAAACTTCTTCGTGCGCTCATGGAAGCTCAAGGGCAGGGTTAACCCCAAACTGGCAGCGGGCTTGCATGAGCGATCTTACTCTTGATGAGTTACTCGATGAGCTGATCGCCAAGGTCCGCAGCTATAACCCTAAATCAAACACAGATTTGATCGCCCATGCGTTTGCCTATGGGCGCGAAATGCACGCGGGGCAATATCGCCATTCCGGGGAGGAGTATTTCTTCCATCCGGTTGCTGTCGCGGGCATCCTCGCAAACCAACGCCTTGATGACGCAACCATCATCACAGCGCTGTTGCACGACACAATCGAAGACACGCGCTCCACGTTCGCCGAGATCGAAGACCATTTTGGCCGTGATGTCGCGGAACTTGTGGACGGCGTGACCAAACTCACAAACCTGCAATTGACTTCCTCAGAGACCAAACAGGCCGAGAATTTCCGCAAATTGTTCATGGCCATGTCCAAAGACCTGCGCGTCATTTTGGTGAAACTCGCGGACAGATTGCACAACATGCGCACGATCCGTGCGATGCGCCCTGAGAAACAGGTGCAAAAAAGCCGCGAAACCATGGATATCTTCGCCCCGCTCGCTGGGCGCATGGGGATGCAATGGATGCGCGAAGAGCTGGAAGACCTCGCTTTCCAAGCGCTCAACCCTGACGCCCGCACCTCCCTGATGCGCCGCTTTGTGCGCCTGCAACAAGACAGCGGCGATATCATCGAGAAAATCACCAAAGACATTCGCAGCGAGCTGAGGGATGCGAATATTGACGCCAAAGTGATCGGCCGGGCCAAGAAACCCTACTCAATCTGGCGCAAAATGCAGGAGAAGGACCAAACCTTTTCGCGCCTTTCCGACATTTACGGGTTTCGCATCGTGACCACCAGTGAAGCTGATTGCTATCGCGTTCTGGGCGCCGTGCATCAACGCTGGCGCTCGGTGCCCGGACGGTTCAAAGACTACATCAGCCAACCAAAATCCAATGGGTATCGCTCGATCCACACGACAGTTTCCGGACGAGATGGCAAACGTGTCGAAGTGCAAATTCGCACCCAGGAAATGCACGAAGTTGCGGAAGCGGGGGTCGCTGCACACTGGGCCTATAAGGACGGGGTACGCACCGAAAACCGTTTCGCCGTAGACCCTGCAAAGTGGATTACATCGCTCTCAGAACGATTTGAAAACGCCGAAGACCACGACGAGTTTTTGGAGCATGTGAAGCTCGAAATGTACACCGACAAGGTGTTTTGCTTCACCCCGAAAGGCGAAGTGGTCAAGCTGCCCAAAGGCGCAACGCCGTTGGATTTCGCCTATGGAATCCACACCCGCATTGGCGACAGTTGCGTGGGGGCAAAGATCGACAGTATTCGCGTACCGCTCTGGACCAGGATCAAGAACGGGCAGTCGGTCGAAATCATCACAGCCGAAGGCCAGTCGCCACAATCCACATGGCTTGATATCGTCGTCACGGGCCGCGCCAAAAGCGCCATTCGCCGTCGCCTGCGCGAGGAAGACCGTGAACGCTTCATCAAGCTTGGCCGCGAGCTTGCACGGGTCACTTTTGAGCATGTCGGGCGCAAAGCCACAGACAAAGCGCTGTCAACCGCCGCCAAACACCTCTCTCTTGAAGACCGCGACGACCTGCTTGCGCGCCTCGGCTCAGCAGAAATCGCCGCCCGCGATGTCGTGGCGCTCTTGTACCCCGAAACCGCATCCGTGGAGAGCGAAGTTGAGGCCAAACGCGCCGTGATCGGCCTGCAACCCGGCCAGCACTTCACGCTCGCACGGTGCTGTCATCCCGTGCCGGGCGAACGCATTGTCGGTATTTCTTACCCCGGCAAAGGCGTGTTTGTTCACACGATTGATTGTCTCGCCCTTGAAGAGGTTGAGGACGATGGCAACCGCTGGATCGACGTGCAATGGCATTCAGGCAAGCACCCCGCAATCCACACCATCACCTTGGAAGTCACAATCGCCAATGACGCGGGCGTACTGGGGCGAATTTGCACATTGATCGGCGAACAAAAGGCAAATATCTCAGACCTTAACTTTATTGATCGCAAACCGGATTTCTTTCGTCTGACCATTGACGTTGATTTGCGCGACATCGAACATCTGCATGCCGTCATGCTTGCGCTAGAGGCGGAAACAAACGTAGCAGAAATCAAGCGGCACCGAGATCTGAGCCGCGCGCCGTAGGGAAGGGGAAAGCAGCTAGGTGTTCAAGCGAAACCCGCGCTCCTACCTCCGTATCATACTGGAGTTTTTCTATCCCCGTGGAGGGTGGTATCGTGCCGCGCGTTACGTTGTTCATCGCGTGCGCCGACTGCCCGACCCAGCGCATCGTATTTCGCGCGGCATCGCAGCGGGGGTGTTTGTGTGCTTTACACCATTGTTTGGCCTTCACTTTGTCACCGCCGCCTTACTGGCCTTCATCATTCGCGGCAATCGGCTGGCGGCGGTCCTCGCGACATTTGTCGGCAATCCCATAACGTTTCCGTTGATCGCAGAACTCAGCCTTGGGCTAGGCTCGCGCATTTTGGGCCTGCCGATGGACATGCACCTACCGCAGTTCTTTGAGGCCTTCGCGCATTTCACCTCCGATCTCTGGAGCAATTTCCTGTCACTGTTCTCGGCGCGCGAAGCGCATTGGGGCGATAGCACACGGTTTTATCATCGGGTATTTTTGCCCTACCTTGTGGGCGGCCTCATGCCGGGTTTTGGCTGCGCACTCATCTCATATGGGCTTTCCCGCCCCGTCATCACAGCGTATCAAAAGCGCAGGATCAAGATGATCCGTAAACGCTACGAGAAACGAATGGCCGAACGCACACAGGCTGCTGCGGCTCAAGAACCGACGGACGACACATGATGGACCCCCTTGGCCCCCTGCGATTGGGCGTGAATATTGATCACGTCGCCACCGTGCGAAACGCGCGCGGCTCAGCCTACCCAGACCCGGTCCGCGCCGCGATTCTAGCTGAAACCGCTGGTGCCGATGGGATCACAGCGCATCTGCGAGAAGACCGCCGTCACATAGGTGATGAGGACATTGAACGTCTGGTCGATGCGCTAAGCGTGCCTTTGAATTTTGAAATGGCGGCCACCGATGAGATGCAAGCCATTGCATTGCGCCACAAACCCCATGCCGTGTGTCTCGTCCCCGAAAAGCGCCAAGAACTGACCACTGAAGGTGGGCTTGAGGTCGCCAAACAAGAAAATCGTCTCGCTCATTTCATCGCGCCTTTGGCAGAAGCAGGCTGCCGCGTATCGATCTTCATCGCCGCAGACCGTGCTCAGATCGAAGCCGCCAACCGGATCGGCGCGGCGGTGGTCGAACTCCATACAGGGGCCTATTGCGACTATCACTATGAGGGCAAAATTGCCGAGCGCGACGCCGAGCTTGAGCGCCTTCGCGAAATGGCAGCATTTGCTCATTCCCTTGGCCTTGAGGTCCACGCTGGTCATGGCCTGACCTATGAAATCGTGAAGCCTGTCGCCGCATTCCCAGAGGTAATGGAACTCAACATTGGCCATTTTCTGATTGGTGAAGCTGTGTTTCGCGGCCTTGAGGGTGCGATCAAAGAAATGCGCCGTTTGATGGATGAAATCCGCGCATGAATCCCTTAATGTCCTTGGCCCTCCTCGCCGTGACTGCCGTGATGGCGACTTCCACGGTCGCGCAAACGGTGTCGGATTGCGATTGGCGCGCCAGCACCGCGGCCCTTGTTGAGCCATGGGAGCAGCACAGCAAAACCTATTCCAAAGGCGCGGTGCGCGTCGCGCTGCTCGATACGGTCGAGCCAGCGGCGGGCGCTTATCACGTCTTGGTCCTCTCCCCGCCCTTCAATGAACTGGGCGAACGTCAATGCAAGGTGATTTCCTTTGACGGCACCATGGGCTTTGCAGGCGCGTATTTTGAAGACATCGACGCGGGCTATGATCCCGCCACCGGGCTAATGGTGTCGATCCCCGTGCAGATTTACCTGCCCGAAGAAAATTTCAGCAATGGCGCCCTGCTGCGCTTTACCCTGAACCAAATCACCGGCGAGATCACGCCTCGTTTGGACCTAGGGCGAGACTAGGGCCAGTACCCGCGCCCCTTCTTTGGTTCAAAAATACCTCGGGGGTATGGGGGCTGGCCCCCATTAAATCAAAAACCCACGCCCGACAGACCTGCCCCTAGCTCAGTTCAATTCCGTCCGCCTCTAGCTCTTCCTTCATCCAACGGGTGAAATACCTCTGCGCATGACTTGGCGCGCGATCATTCGCGCTGACCAGCCAGTAATTCTGGCCAGTTTTTGCACGAAACTCGAACGGCGCAATCATCCGTCCATCCTTCATCGCCTCAAGATCGAGTGTCTCCCACGCCAAAAACACCCCTGCCCCGCTCATCGCCGCATCAAAGCACAGGCTCCCATCCGAAAACTCCGGCCCCGGCCCAAGTGTCATAGTGCGCAGACCAAGCGGCGCCAGCCAATCATCCCAGCTGTAGGCCGCATGGGTGTCGCGAATGATCGGCACATGCCGCAGATCCTCCGGCACCAAGAGCTGCTTCTGCCACTGTGGCGCGCAGACCGGCATGATGCGATGCGCGAACAGTTTTTCCGCGCGCAAATCTTCATACGGCCCAGCGCCGATCCGAAGACAAAGATCCACGTCGCTCACTTTCGGGTCAACAAGCTCCACAGTCGCCTCGATCCGCACCTTGATATCCGGGTGGCGCGCAGTGAAGCGGGGAAGACGGCGCACCAGCCAGCGCGCGGCAAAAATTGGCGCAGCACTCACCACCAGCGAGGTGCGGCGGTCCCGCTGCGCTTCGGCCACCGCTGCCTCGATCTGAGCGAACCCAGCCCGCAGCCGCCCCTCCATCGCCCGGCCAAGATCAGTTGGCACCATGCCCCGGCGCGACCCGACAAAAAGCGGCGCACCAAGCGCGATTTCGAGCGATTTGATCCGCTGGGAGACTGCGCCGGAGGTAATGCCTAGCGCCTCGCCAGCCGCGGCAAGCGAGCCGTATCGAAAGACAAAATCAGCGGCGTGAAGGCCAGAGAGGGGCAAATCAGATAGTTTCATATAGATTTTCTAAACTAAAAATCCAGAAATCTCCATTTTTAATCGAGACAGTGGAGAAGATAATGACAGCAAACCTAAAGGATCATCCCATGACCCATTTTCTCCCCCGCCTGCTGCGCCCTCTCCCTGTTCGCCGGCTCCAGCCACCTGACCCGCTGGACCACCCAGACGTGAGCCGCATGAGCCCGCGCGAACTCGCGGACCTGCCAAGTCCACGCCCGGCAAAACCCTAGCGCGCATTGCCTTGCCCGCCCGCTCCGCATAAAGTCCCGGCGAGTTTAACGAGGGGACAACAATGACCATCCATCCGCTGCGATACGCTGGCATCTATGTGATCGGCGTGATCGCCATGGGCATTCTGAGCGTGGGACTCGCCATGTTGATTGGCGTTGATCTCAAAGGCGCCGCCGCCATCGTGCCCACCATCGCCGCCGCGATGATCGAAGGCCAGAAACAAGGCGCGGCGAGCGGGCGCAAGTTCGACAACGCAGAAGCCTGGCGCGCGGCGGGGATCGCAAGCATGATGGTGATCGGTGTGAACATGATCATTGGCGCTGTGCTGTTTCTTCTGCCCGCAACCCAAGCATTCTTGAGTCAAGTCGGCATGGGCCTGATCCTTGGGGCCATCTTGTTTGCCCTTGCAATCCAACTCGCCGCGAACCGTTGGTTCTTGCAAATGGGCGCAAGAGCCGGCGCCGAAAAGACTGCTTCATGATCATCGGGATTGGCACCGATCTCGCCAATATCGAGCGCATTCAAGGCGTGCTGGATCGGTTTGGGGATCGGTTCCGCAATCGCGTTTTCACCGAAGTCGAACTTGCCAAAGCGGCGCGGCGCAAAGACGAAGCGGGCACATTGGCCAAACGATGGGCGGCCAAGGAAGCCTGCTCCAAGGCGCTCGGCACGGGGCTGCGCATGGGCATCAATTGGCGCGATATGGCCGTGAGCAATATGCGGACGGGCCAGCCAACAATGACACTTACCGGATGGGCGGAAGCCCGCCTCAAGACGCTTGTTCCCCAAGGTCATGAGCCGCGTATTCACGTCACCCTGACCGACGACCACCCTTGGGCGCAGGCGATTGTCATGATCGAAGCCCTCCCCACAGGCACGCCTCCGCTTGGCCCCTACGAAACTTGACTCCCCCCTTTGGACGGCCCATATCGCCCCTACAATTCCAAACAAGGTATACCCAATGGCTGAGAAGAATAACGAGTTCGTCGAAACCATCAAAACGGTCTTTTGGGCGCTGATCATCGCCGGACTTTTTCGCACGCTGTTGTTCCAACCGTTTTGGATTCCGACAGGTTCCATGAAAGACACTATGCTGATTGGGGATTTCTTGTTCGTGAACAAGATGGCCTATGGGTATTCCAAGTATTCCTGCCCTTTCGCGATGTGCCCAATTTCCGGCCGTATCCTGGCTTCGGATCCTGAACGTGGCGATGTTGTGGTGTTCCGTCATCCAACTCTGAAAACCGATTACGTCAAACGTCTGGTCGGCCTGCCCGGTGACAAAATTCAAGTGAAAGACGGAGTCTTGTACATCAACGGCGCTGCGGCTGAACAAGTGCCTGACGGCACGTTTGAGGAAGTCAAAGCCCCGCAAGGACGTTTCGCCACAACACCGATCTGCGCGAATGCCCCGGTGGGCGAAGGCGCGACATGCATCAAGGAACGCAGTATCGAAACGCTGCCAAACGGCGTCCAACATAGCGTTTTGAACGCCTTCAATTCCGGCTCAGACAATACAAAGGTCTTCACAGTCCCCGCCAAGCACTATTTTTTCATGGGCGACAACCGGGACAACTCTCTTGATAGCCGCGTTGAGCGCAGCGCAGGCGGCGTTGGCTTTGTCTCGGAAGAATACCTTTTGGGTCGTGCCGATCGGATCATCTTCTCGGCGGCGGGCAAACGGTTGTTGTATGTCTGGACCTGGCGCAAAGACCGTTTCTTCAAGGCAATAAATTGAAGGTTTCGAGCGACATAAACGACTTCTCTGACCGATTGGGCTACACATTCAAACGGCCTGAATTGCTCATTCGCGCGCTGACCCATGGGTCGATTTCCACCGACACTCGCCCCGACAATCAGCGGCTTGAGTTCCTTGGTGATCGCGTGCTTGGCCTTGTCATGGCCGAAGCGCTCCTCAGCGCCGATGCGGATGCCTCAGAAGGGCAACTTGCGCCCCGCTTCAACGCGCTGGTGCGCAAAGAAGCCTGTGCCGATGTGGCACGGGAACTCGACGTGGGCGCTGTCCTCAAATTAGGCCGCTCTGAAATGATGTCAGGCGGACGGCGCAAACAAGCGCTGTTGGGCGACGCGATGGAAGCGGTGATTGCGGCGGTGTACCTTGATGGGGGATTCGAAGCGGCGCGCGATTTGATTACTCGGATATGGGGCGCGCGCATTGATCTCGTCGAGGATGATGCACGGGACGCAAAAACAGCTTTGCAAGAATGGGCACAAGCCCGCAAAATGCCTCCTCCGAAATACACAGAACTTGCGCGCAAAGGGCCAGACCACGCGCCGGAATTCACGATCCAAGCCGCGCTGGACAATGGTGAAACCGCCAAAGCAACTGCCAAAGCGAAACGCAGCGCTGAACAAGCCGCCGCCCAAGCGCTGCTTGATCGAATCGGCGGCTAATGTCTGCGAACGTCCGCGGCGCACTCTTCATGGTTTTGTCCATGTGCGCCTTTTCATTTGAGGACGCGCTCTTAAAGCACGCCTTTGGTGAAATCTCCCGCGGGCCCGCCTTTACCCTGTTCAGCCTCACCGCCTTATCGATTTGCATCATGTTATCGGTCCGCGCGGGCGAAACAGTATTTCCACGCGCATTTCTATCGAAAGGCTTGGTGATCCGCTCCATCATCGAGCTTGTCGGCCGGTTGTTCTTTACCCTCTCGCTCGCATTCGTCTCCCTCTCGCTCACTTCGGTCATCCTCCAAGCCACGCCCCTCGTTGTGTCCCTCGGTGCAATGTTTTTGTTTGGCGAACGCATTGGCCCGCGACGCTGGATCGCTATGGCAATCGGGTTTGCGGGAGTGCTTTTGATCTTGCGCCCAGCCCCTGGCCTGTTCGACCCTTTGGTCATTTTGCCGATTTTGGGGATGCTTGGTTTTGCCGGGCGCGACCTCGCCACCCGCGCCAGCCCTCCGCATGTGTCTGGCCGACAGCTCGGAACACTTGGCTTTCTGGTGACAACCATCACAGGCTTATTGATGTGGGCTGTTGATCCGCGCCCACCAGAACCAGCCGCCCTGCTCACATGGGGCGCTGTCATCTTGGCAGGGGTAATCGGCAGTATCGCTTACAATTCACTGACCATCGCAATGCGTTCCGGCGAAGTCTCGGTGGTGGCACCATTTCGCTACTCGCGTCTGATCATCGCGCTCACAATCGCCTATTTCGCCTTTCAAGAACGACCAGATGCCCTCACCTTGATCGGTGGTACAATGATCGTGGGCAGTGGCATTTACACACTCGTTCGCTCGCATCAAAAGGCCCCAGCCTGAGGTCATTCGCCACCTTTCTATTCGTCAAAAACAGGCGCATAAATCAGGCATGACAGAACAAAATCCACTTCAGCGTTTCGACATGGACCGCGAGGACATCGACCGGCTCATGACAGCATTTTACGCCCGAATCCGCGTTCACGACACGCTCGGACCCATTTTCATTCGCGCCATTGGCGCCCCGAATGATCCAAACTGGGCAAAGCACGAGGCGAAAATCGCGTCGTTCTGGCGCAATGCTATCTTGATGGACCGTGACTATCGCGGCAGCCCAATGCAGGCGCACTTTCAGAACGGTGAGGTGAAACCAGAGCATTTCGAACCTTGGCTCGATCTGTTTCATATGACCGCCCGCGACGTGCTGTCTCCGGCCAAAGCAGCAAGCATTTGCTCGCTGGCGGATCGGATTGGCAATGGGCTGCGTTGGGGGCTGGAAAGCGCCCATGAAAATCGTATGGGTGATGTGCCGAACCTGCGCTAACCATCATGCATGCACGGATTGTGAAACCAGGCCGCATCGGCTATCTGGGGCCAACCGCCCCAAACAAAATAGGCTTGCCATGACCACACGCGCCGGATTTGTAGCCCTTATCGGGGAACCCAACGCAGGGAAATCGACCCTGACCAACCACATGGTTGGTGCCAAGGTTTCGATCGTGACCCATAAGGTGCAAACCACCCGCGCGCGTATTCGGGGCGTCGCGATTGAGGGCGAGAGCCAGCTTGTGTTTGTGGATACGCCCGGTTTGTTCCAACCCAAACGACGCCTTGACCGTGCGATGGTGGCCGCCGCATGGGGGGGGGCTGCGGATGCGGATGTGATCGTGTTGTTGATCGAAGCACATCGAGGCATCACAGCCGGGGTCAAAAACATTCTCAAGGGATTGGACGATATCGGGGAAGGGCGCACAATCGCGCTTGCGATCAATAAGATCGACAAGGTTCAATCAGAGACCCTGCTCCAACTGACCCAAGAAATGAACGACCGCTATCCCTTCGTCGAGACCTTCATGATTTCTGCCGAGAAAGGCCACGGCGTCAAACAACTGCGCGAATGGCTTGCCGCGCGCGTCCCCGAAGGTCCTTGGCTTTATCCCGAAGACCAGATCGCAGACCTCCCCATGCGCATGATCGCCGCCGAAATGACCCGCGAGAAGCTCACCCTGCGCCTGCATCAAGAATTGCCTTATCAGCTGACCGTGGAAACCGAAGAATGGGAAGAACGCAAAGATGGCTCCGCGCGCGTTGATCAAATCATCTACGTGATGCGCGATGGTCACAAGGGGATCATTCTGGGCAAAAAAGGCGAAACCATCAAAGCCGTGAGCCAAGCCGCACGCGCCGAACTTGAAGAATTCATGGACCGCAAGATCCACCTTTTCTTACAGGTCAAAGTCCGACCCAACTGGCTTGAGGAAAAAGAGCGCTACTCAGAAATGGGTCTCGATTTTAAAGATGGGAATACATGAGCAGGCTCGCCTCAGGACTTTGGGTATCCGCCTATTTGGCGCGCCTTCAGGCTGAGGGGATGAGCGTTTATGTGATTGCGCGAGGCGATGAAACCGCCGGAGCTGTTCTGGTGAAACTGGCAACGCTCGACGGACAAGCGACAGCCTTTCAACGCCGCATTGATCTCATGACAAATGCGCGCAGATGGGACGTTTTGGCGCAAGGCGATGAGCGTGACGTCGATGACACCATCCGCCAGCAGCGCAGTTTCGACCCCGATCTTTGGGTGATCGAGGTCGAAGATCGCCAAGGCCGTCACCTGTTGGATCAGCCGGGATTTAGCGATTAACCCCGCCCGTGCGGCGCGTCCCAGTCAAGCACTGGCCCGATCGGAATAATCCTGTTCGGATTGATCGTATCGTGGCTGTAATGATAGTGGCGAATGTAATGTTCAGGCACGCAGGTCGCCGCGACACCCGGCATCTGATACAATTCCCGCGCATAGGCCCAAAGATTGTCAAAATCGACCAAGCGATTGCGGTTGCACTTGAAATGCCCGTGATACACCGGATCAAAACGCGCCAATGTGGTGAACAGTCGCCAATCCGCCTCGGTCACGTTGTCCCCCATCAAATACCGGTTTTGACCAAGGTGATCTTCCAGCCAATCCAAGCTCTCAAACAAAGGTTTGATCGCCTCATCATAAGCTTTCTGAGTCGTCGCGAACCCCGCCTTATAAACACCGTTGTTGATCGTATCATACACCCGCGCGTTGATGTCTTCGATCGCATCGCGTTGCGCTTGCGGCCAATAATCATTGGTGTTTCCGGTGATCCCGTCAAAAGCGGAATTCAACATTCGAATGATTTCGGAGCTTTCATTGGACACGATCACATCTTGCTGTTTGTCGTACAAAACGGGCACTGTCACACGGCCTGATATCTGCGGATCAACCTTCGTATAGATCTGGTGCATATACTCCAGCCCAAACAAAGTATCGCCTGTCGCGCCTGCAAAATCGGCCGAAAAGGTCCAGCCCTGATCGAGCATATCGGGGTGCACCACCGAAATCGAAATGTGATCTTCCAAACCTTTGAGAGCGCGGAAAATCAGCGTGCGATGCGCCCAAGGACAGGCAAGCGAAACGTAGAGGTGATAGCGCCCCGATTCGGCTTTGAACCCGCCTTCACCGCTCGGCCCCGGCGCGCCATCCGCCGTGATCCAGTTGCGAAACCCAGCCGTTGAGCGCACAAATTTGCCGCCCGTCTTGCTGGTGTCATACCAAATGTCTTCCCATGTTCCGTTTACGAGCTGGCCCATAATGCCCTCCAATCTGTTAGGAAAGACCTAACCCACAACAGCGTCGCGCATAACCCCTGTATGCGCATCCCCCATGTGCACCCACGCACAGAAAGAAGCCTCGCCCTGTCGAGCGCCGCCGCGTCACCGGCGCAGTTGTCGCGGGTGCGGTTATTGTGACGGGCGCAAAATTGCCCTATACGATCCGCAGACGACGCCCCAAGGGGCCGGAGAGGTGGCCGCGCATTGATCGACCCAGACCGGGGATCACCGCGCAGCATCGTCACAAAGTGAACGCCCTCTCTGTGCCCAAAACGAATGGACGAGAGGACCAGACATGAAATTCTTTACCACCCTACTTCTGCTCCTAACGCCCGGTTTTGCCTTGGCGCATCCAGGCCATTTGATTGACTCCGCTGGTCACGATCACATTGTCGCGGGCGTTGCGATCGGCGTTGCGATTGGTGTCGCGATCTGGGGCATCATCAAAGGCCATGATGAAGAAGACGCCAACGAAGACAGGGCGGATGAATCGCCGGACGGCGACGTGCAGGAGGCCTAGAATGGCTAAGATTGGTGTGATGATTTGTGGCCATGGCTCGCGTAGCCAGGCCGCCGTGGATGAGTTTGCGGTGCTGGCGCAAAAGCTGCCAGCGATGCTGCCTGACGGTTGGCTGACCGACTACGGATACCTTGAGTTCGCCAATCCTGTGATCCGCGTGGGACTGGACAATCTGCGCAACGCCGGTGTTGACAAAATCATCGCCGTTCCGGGCATGTTATTCGCCGCTATGCATTCCAAGAACGACATTCCCACCGTCTTGAACGCTTACGCCGCTGAGCATAACATCGAGGTCAGCTATGGGCGCGAGCTTGGGGTGGACCCAAAGATGATCATTGCCGCGGGAGAGCGCATCCGCGAAGCGGTGGACACCGCCAATGAGAACCACGGGAATGTGCCCCTTGAAGACACCTGCCTAGTTGTTATTGGGCGGGGCGCTTCCGACCCGGATGCCAATGGCAATGTCGCCAAAATTGCCCGGATGTTGCAAGAAGGCATGGGGTTTGGATGGCTCGAAATTGGCTACTCCGGCGTGACATTCCCGCTTGTTGAACCCGCCCTGACGCACGCCGCCAAACTCGGGTACAAACGCATTGTTGTGTTCCCTTACTTCCTGTTCACTGGGATTTTGATCGACCGCATTTATGGATTTACCGATCAGGTTGCCGCCCAGCACCCAGATATTCAATTCGTCAAAGCCGGTTATCTGAACGATCACCCCAAGGTGCTGGAAACCTTCGCAGAACGCATCAAGGAACAGCTCGCGGACCTGCCCCCTCCCAACTGCGGCACCTGCGCTTATCGTGAGCAAGTACTGTCGCTTGCCAATGGTGAACATGCTCATATTTCGCGCGACTCCCGCGCAGCGCACCCCGCATTTGCCGATGTTCCGCCCCCCACTTGCGTGATGTGTAAGTACCGCGTTGAGGTTCTCGGATTTGAAAGCGAAGTTGGTGCGGTGCAGGAAAGTCATCACCACCACGTCGAAGGCCAAGGCGCCTCTGCGCCCGGCTCGAACGTGGCCGACTGCGCGCTTTGCGACACTTTCTGCACAGGCGAATGCCGCCTACATTTGGCGGACTCACATCACCACCACCATCATCACGGCGACGGCCACGCACAGAGCCATGATCACAGTCATGATCACGGGCACCAACACGGGCACGATCATAGGCACGATCACCACCACCACGCACAATACCCTCATGCCAAACACCCGCATGGTCCTGAATCGGCGCGCCGAAAATGAGCCGCCCACCTCTGCGTTATGAACGCGACCCAATGGCCATCTATGCGCAAAGCTTTGCCACGGTTGAAAAAGAAGCCCGCCTTGAACGCTTCACCCCCGGCATGGCCAAACTCGCCACGCGCATAATCCACGCTTGTGGCATGGTCGAAGTCGCTGATCGCCTCGCGTTTTCACCTATGGCCTTTGAAGCTGGACAAGCCGCGCTTGCTGCGGGCGCGCCAGTCCTGTGCGATTGTGAAATGGTAGGCGCAGGGATCATTCGGCGCTACTTGCCTGCCAACAACGAAGTCATCGTGACCTTGAACGATGACCGGGTGTCAGCACACGCCAAAGACATCCGGAACACCCGCTCGGCTGCCGCTGTTGAGTTCTGGGAACCGCATCTTGAAGGCGCTGTTGTCGCAATCGGAAACGCTCCTACGGCGCTCTTTCATCTGCTCGAATTGCTCGATCAAGGCGCGCCCAAACCGGCTGTCATCCTTGGGTTTCCAGTGGGATTTGTCGGCGCCGCTGAGAGCAAAGCAGAGCTTGCGAGCAATCCGCGCGCTTGTGATTTCGTGGCGCTACGGGGTCGGCGTGGCGGCTCCGCGATTGCCTCTGCCGCTGTGAATGCACTCGCCGCTGGCTTACCGGAAAAACCAGCATGAAAACGCCTTGGCTTCATATCATTGGGATCGGAGAAGATGGGCTGGAAGGGCTTAACCCCATCAGTCGCGCCGTGATCAATGACGCGCAAGTGATCATTGGTGGCGCACGTCATCACGAGCTGACAAAAGCCAGCAGTGCCAAACGCATCGCGTGGCCTTCTCCTTTTGATACCCTTCTTGAGACCCTGCGCGATCTGCAAGGGCAACGGGTTGTTGTATTGGCGACGGGTGATCCTCTTTGGTTTTCCGTTGGCGCGCGTTTGGGGCGCGAAATCGACCCCGATCAAATCACCTATCACCCGCATGTTTCGGCCTTCCAACTCGCAAGCGCGCGCATGGGCTGGTCCATGGCCGATCTGGACGCTCTCACAGTACATGGCCGCCCAACAGAACAGATGATCCCCTTCATCCAACCCAGCGCGAGGCTGTTGATTCTGACCACAGGATCCGAAACCCCTGCCGAGATTGCACGCCTTTTGACGGACCGCGGATACGGCGAGAGCCGCATTACAGTTCTGGCACATATGGGGGGTGCAGATGAGGCGCGCTTTGAGGGAAAAGCCGCCACATGGAACCATGCTGTCCCTGCCTTTAACACCCTCGCTCTGGAGTGCATTGCCGCGCCAGATGCCGCCCTTTTGCCGCGCACGCCCGGCCTTCCCGATGCGGCATTTGCGAATGATGGGACAATGACCAAACGCGATGTGCGCGCCGCCACCCTTGCGAAACTCATGCCCATGCGCGGCGCTCTGTTATGGGACATCGGCACAGGTAGTGGCGCGGTCGCGGTGGAATGGATGCGCGCCGCACGGGATGCCCGCGCAATTGGGATTGAAGCACGTGCCGACCGGCGCGCGCTGGCCGCGCAAAACGCCCAAAGTCTTGGCACACCCGGCTTGCACCTTGTGGCTGGGAAAGCCCCCAAAGCCCTCGCGGACCTCGAAGCACCAGATGCGGTTTTCATTGGCGGTGGCCTGTCACGCGACACATTTGAAACGGCGTATCAAGCCCTCAAGCCCCTCGGACGATTGGTGGCCAATGCCGTCACGCTTGATAGCCAAGCGCTCTTGTTCACCCTTTTTGAGCGCCACGGCGGCGAACTCGTCCAAATCAATATCAGCCGCGCCACTGAAATCGGCCCTCGCCTTGGCTGGCGCCCTTCAATGCCCGTGACCCAATGGAGCCTGATCAAACGATGACCGGAACCTTGATTGGCGTGGGCTTGGGTCCGGGTGATCCCGACCTGATGACGCGCAAAGCCATAACCTCCATTCAAAACGCAGAGGTCATAGCCTACCCAGCCTTGCCCAACACGCCAAGTTTCGCCCGCTCGATCGCGGGAAATGACATTCCGGCGGGCTGCGACGAGATCATTATCGAGGTGCCCATGACCCCTGCTCGCGCACCGGCTCAAGCCGCTTATGACATTGGTGCAAAACGGATCGCCGCCGCGCTGGATGCTGACAAAAATGTCGTTGTGCTCTGCGAAGGGGATCCGCTTTTCTACGGGTCATTCATGTATCTCAACGCCCGGCTTGCCCCCCGGTACGATGTGGAAATCATCCCCGGCGTGACCTCAGTGACCGCCGCCGCCGCGCGTGCCAGAACCCCTTTATCCGCACGAAACGAAGTGCTCACCGTGATCCCTGGCCCGCTCGATGATGATGCGATGTTCGCCCGTATCGAGGAGGCCGACAGCATCGCCATTATGAAAGTTGGGAGACATTTGCCCCGCATTCGCGCGGTGCTAGACCATCTCAATCTTACTGAGCGCGCCACCTATATCGAACGCGCCACCCTGACCCAAGAACGCATTCTGCCGCTCAAAGATGCGCCGAAATCTGCGCCGTACTTCTCAATGATACTCGTTTCAAAAGGAGCCGATCCGTGGCTGTAAAACCCGTTGTAATCGCTCTGAACCGTTCTGGCGAAGCCACAGCGCGCCGCATTGCGGGCCTGCTTGGCGCGCCGCTTCATGGCCGGGAAAATCGCACATCCGGCGCGGATGTTACCTTCGCAAATGCCCTTGATCATATACGCGATCTATTTGCCGCAGGCACACCGATCATTGGGGTATGCGCCTCAGGCATTTTGATCCGTGCGGTTGCACCATTGCTTGTCGATAAGCGAAGCGAGCCGCCCGTCCTGTCCGTCTCTGACGATGGCTCTGTTGTGATCCCCCTGCTCGGCGGACATCGCGGCGCGAACCGTTTTTCGCGCGAAATCGCCGATGAATTTGGGGCAAGCGCCGCCGTGACAACGGCAGGCGATCTGGCAATTGGCGCCGCGCTTGATGTGCCGCCCGCAGGCTACCGCCTTGCCAATCCCGAGGACGCCAAAGACGCAATGGCCGCCCTTTTGGGGGGGGCAAACCTGCGCGTTGAGGGAGAAAATATATTTGATCTGGACAGTAATGATGCGGGGGAAGTGTCCCTCGTCGTGACAGAGGCGAGCAAACAAGGCGGCCCTCATGCCTTGATCTATCATCCACAAAAATACGTGATTGGGGTCGGCTGTGCGCGCGGCGCAAAGGCCGCTGAATTGGCCGAACGGGTGGAAGAAACCCTGAAAGAAGCAGGCATCGCCAAAGGCGCGCTTGCAGCGGTCGCGACCCTCGATCTCAAAGGCGATGAACCCGCCATGAATGCCCTTGCGCGCGATCTTGGCGTGCCACTCAAATTATTCTCCGCCGCCGAGCTTGAGGCTGAAGCGCACAGGTTGGAAACCCCATCAGATGTGGTGTTCGCTGAAGTCGGATGCCACGGCGTCTCGGAAGGTGCGGCGCTCGCATGTGCTGGCTCTGAGGCGGTTTTGGTGGTTGCCAAACGCAAGACCGCCAACACCACATGCGCCCTTGCCAAAGCGCCCGCCCCCATCACAGCACCACAAGGGCGGGCGCGCGGGCGTTTGTCGATTGTCGGCATTGGGCCGGGGCAATCCACGTGGCGCACACCCGAGGCGTCCCGGCTGATCCAAGACGCAGAAGAACTCGTGGGATATGGGTTGTACATCGACCTGTTAGGCCCGCTCGCGCACGGCAAAACCCGCTCCGATTTCCCGCTCGGTGGCGAGGAGGACCGCTGCCGTTACGCGCTTGAACAAGCCGCCAAAGGCAAGAACGTCGCACTGATTTGTTCCGGGGATGCGGGGATTTATGCCATGGGAGCACTCGTGTTTGAGCTGCTGTCTCGCGGGACTGAAGACCATGGCGTCAGTAACGGTGCGCGCCGGGTTGAAGTGATCGGCACGCCGGGCGTGTCCGCGCTGCAAGCTGCGGCTGCGCGCGCGGGCGCCCCACTTGGCCACGACTTTTGCACGATTTCCTTGTCAGACCTTCTGACCCCTCGCGAAGACATCATTCGCCGCCTGAACGCCGCTGCCGAAGGGGACTTCGTGATCGCCTTTTATAACCCGGTGTCCAAGACCCGCCGAACCTTGCTTGCTGAGGCCCGCGACATATTGCTCAAACATCGCCCTGCGGACACCCCTGTCTTGCTGGCTTCAAGCCTGGGCCGTGCGGAGGAAAACCTGCGTTATCGCCGCCTTGCCGATCTTGAGGTGGATGAGGTGGACATGTTGACGGTTGTACTTGTCGGGAGTTCGAATTCCCGCCTTGCCGAGCTTGGCGAAGGCCCAAAAATGTTCACGCCGCGCGGCTATGCCCGCCGAATTGACGGTGACTTACAAGAGGTCGGCAACCGGCACCTTATCGACGCGCAGAAGGACCACTTATCATGACTGTATACTTTATCGGCGCAGGCCCCGGCGACCCGGAATTATTGACCCTCAAAGCGCAACGCCTGATCGCTGCCTGCCCGGTCTGCCTGTTCGCAGGATCACTCGTGCCGCCCGAAGTCGTTGCCGGCGCGCCCGATGGGGCCAAGGTGATGGACACCGCCGCGATGACGCTCGACGACACCCATGCCGAAATCAAAGCTGCGCATGGGCGCGGAGAGGACGTCGCGCGCGTGCACTCAGGTGATCCGTCTTTATACGGTGCAATCGCGGAGCAAATCCGCCGCCTACGCGCCGATTCCATCCCGTATCAGGTGATCCCAGGCGTGCCAGCCTACGCCGCCGCCGCCGCTGCACTCGGCCAAGAATTGACAATCCCAGAGGTGGCGCAATCAATTGTCCTGACCCGGATGTCGATGCAATCCACAGCAATGCCCGAAGGCGAAACCCTTGATAATTTCGCGCGCACAGGAGCCACATTGGCGATCCACCTTGCGGTGCGCAACATGCGTGAAATCGAAAGGGTACTGACACCCCATTATGGCGCTGAATGTCCGGTCGTTGTGGCCTACCGTGTCGGCTGGCCAGATGAAATGTTGATCCGTGGCACCCTTGCAGACATTCGCTTGAAAGTGCGCGCTGAAAAAATCACCCGCACCGCTTTGATCCTTGTTGGCCCAGCACTTGGCGGCGTGCGCGACTTCAAAGACAGCGCGCTCTACGACCCGACCAAGCCACATGTTTTGCGCCCTGTCGTAGGTGTCAATTTGGTCGAAGATCACAACACATAGCGATATTTTTCAGTTTGCGACCAATGGTTAACTTGATTGTTACCTCGATCCTGCACAGTCTAGGTCTGGGGAATCGGAGGCGCACACCATGACAACTTTTTTGCCAAAAGAGATTTTGGACGGGCTTGATGCCGCTCGCAAGCAAAGCAAGAAAAAGGAAACGCGCCTGCGGGTCGTTGTTGGATACGAAACCTATCCAGTGCTGGAAATGCATGAACACGGCTTTGCGCTAGACCTTGAAAACGCGCCCCATTTGCGTGGGTTTGTCGATCTATATCGAGGCGCTGACCATTTATACCAATGCTTGGTGGTGGCCTCACATGAAGAAGGGCGCATGATGCGCTATGACTTCAAACGCCACACAGCAGCCGCCGACAAAGCCCCGGTTGATTATGCGCGAACAACAGAGACGCCGATTGCCCTCTTGGAACACACAGCAAAGGCCTAGGGCCGAATTTCAACCTCAGTCCCATGCGCCACAACGCGCCATAGCTCTTCGATCTCATCGTTCGAGACCGCGATACAACCCGCCGTCCAATCCATCCGGATTGGGTTCGGCAGTTTGCGACCATTCGGCTGGCCATGGATCATGATGTCGCCGCCGGGGCTATAGCCGCCTGCCCGCGCCCGCGCAATGTCATCAGGTTGCGGATAATTGATCCCAAGTGACAAATGGAATGACGACTGCGGATTACGACGATTGACGCGAAACACACCTTCAGGCGTGCGCCCATCACCCTCAATAACCTTGTCGCCAATAGGCGCGAACCCAAGAGCGATCCTGTAGGTTTTGACAGCTTTGCCCTCGCGATAAACCGTCATCCGCCGCGCGCCCTTTTCGACCAAAACCCGATCCACCGGCTCGATCAAATACCAATCGGGGCGCGGTCGAGGGCGCTGCGGCAAAGGGCCAAGCGCCTCTGGCACAACCAACGCCAAGACGTCAGGCACGACAGGCGTAACCGCCTCTGGCGAGGTCTTTTCTGGTGTGAGCGCTGGCGCAAGGCCAGAGAACTGCCCCGGCCCACCATGCCCCCAAATGACAAGCGCCAAGGCCAGAACACACAGGCCAAAAAGCAGCCCCGAAAATGCCGAAGACAAACGTCTCATCTGCTTGCCAAATGCCCCAATTAGCCGCGCCTCATGCTCAGGCGGTTAACCCGCCTTGTTGCCATTCAGGTTTCATTTGAAGGGTGTTCAAACAAGTAAAATCTATGCCATTCACGCGAATTTGCGAAAGATGTGCCCTTATTGCAGATCGGCAAACACGCGTTGCAGCCGCGCGACCGCCTCAACCACATAGGATCTCTGAGTGGCAAAATTGAACCGCAAAAAGCTCTCACCCCCTTTGCCAAACGTAGGCCCATGATTGACAGCAATTTTTGCCTCGCCTTGCACACGGTTTGTAAATTCCTCCCGGCTCATCCCGGTGTCTTCAAAATCGACCCAAGCCAAATAGGTGGCTTCCATATTCATGGATTTCACACCCGGAATGGCGTTTAGGCCCTCGTCCAACAGTTGCCTGTTGCCGTCCAAATAGCGCACAAGCTCATCGACCCATAAGGCGCCCTCCGGGCTATAGGCTGCCTCCGCCATGACCAAACCAAACGAATTGGGACCAAGTCCAAGCGCCGCCATCCGCGCGGCAAATTTCGTGCGCAACGCCCTATCATGAATGATCACATTTCCTGAATGCGTCCCGGCGATATTGAAGGTCTTCGTGGTCGCCGTCATCATCACGAGACGCTCCTCAATGCCCTCAATATGGGCCATTGGGATGTGCTCTGCGCCCGCAAAAACCAAGTCGTGATGGATTTCGTCGGACACCAACACAAGGTCATGGCGGCGCGCAAACGCCGCAACACCTTCGAGTTCATCGCGCGACCAAACCCGACCACCCGGATTATGCGGCGAGCACAGAATGAGCATTTTCTCGCGCCCGGTCATCTGCGCGTCATAGACGTCAAAATCCATTTTATAGCGTCCATGATCAAGGCTCAGCTCACATTCCACAACCTCGCGCCCCGCCGCCGAAATCACCCGCGCAAAGGCATGATAAACTGGTGTGAACAGCACAACCCCATCACCAGGCTCCGTGAAAGCATCCACGCACATCGCCGTCCCATTGACCAATCCATGCGTGGTAAAAATTGCCGCTGGGTCAACACGCCAGCCATGCCTATTTTCCATCCACCAACAGATCGCAGAACGGTAGCTTTCGTCCTCGCCGTAATAGCCATAGATCCCATGTGCCGTCATTTTATCGAGCGCCGCTTGGATCGGAGGCGCGGCCGCAAAATCCATATCCGCCACCCACATCGGAATACCGCCCTCAAGCGGCACGCCATAGCGAGGCTCCATTGAGTCCCACTTCAGGGAATGGGTGTTGGTGCGGTCAATCAATGCGTCGAATGTCATGCAGGCTCCTTCGGGTTTCTGTGCAGGCTAGCCCGGAAATCGAGAGGTGCAAGGGGACATTGCGAAAGCGCGCCACCTGTCCTAAATGATGCGCATGAGTATTCGACCGATCCTGATCCACCCCGACCCGCGCCTCAAGAAGCTATGTGCCCCCGTGCCCGACCTGTCCGACACGTTGCGTGCATTGGCGGACGATATGCTTGAAACCATGTATGACGCGCCGGGCATCGGTTTGGCCGCGCCTCAAATCGGCATTCTGGAGCGTCTGATCGTGCTGGATTGCGTCAAAGACGAGGACGCAGCCCCCCAGCCCCTGGTCATGTTCAACCCCGAAATCATCGCCGCCTCCGACGAAACAAGCGTCTATGAAGAAGGCTGCCTGTCGATCCCCGATCAATATGCCGAAGTCACCCGCCCAAAAGGCGTCGAAGTGCGCTGGATGGATCGGGATGGCAATGCGCAACAACAGGAATTCGATGGGCTTTGGGCCACCTGTGTCCAACATGAGGTGGACCACCTCAACGGCAAGCTTTTCATTGATTATCTTAGCCCCATGAAGCGGCAGATGATGACTAGAAAAAGCCAGAAATTGAAACGCGAACGGGCGCGCGACTGATGGCCCATCGTCCCTTCCTCATGTGGCCTGACAAACGGCTTTTGGCCAAAGTGCCCCCCATTGAAGCCGTCACGGATGACACCCGAGCGATCTGGGACGAAATGGTGGAGGCCATGGAAGCCATGCCGGGCGTTGGTTTAGCGGCAGTTCAGCTCGGCATCATGCAACGCCTTGCGATCGTTGATGCCTCCGAAAGCCGCGGCCAAGTGGTGCGCATGGCGAACCCCGAAATCATCCATGCCTCCGTCAAGTTGCGCGACCACGAGGAAGCCAGCCCAAACCTGCCAGGCGTCTCCGCCCCGATCAGCCGCCCACGCGCCGTCACAGTGCGTTTTCTCAATGAGTCGGGCGAGATGACAGAGCGCGATTTCATCGACATATGGGCCACATCTGTGCAGCACCAAATCGACCACCTTGATGGCAAACTCTACATCCACCACCTCTCAAAGCTCAAACGAGACAGGCTTGTGGCCAAAGCTCGAAAGTTGCGCGCATGAAGGTGGTTTTCATGGGCAGCCCGGAGTTTTCCGTACCGGTCCTAGATGCGCTCATAGACGCAGGACACGACATCGTTTGCGTCTACTGCCAACCGCCTCGCCCGGCTGGGCGCGGCAAAAAAGACCGTCCAACCCCAGTGCACGCGCGCGCAGACGCGCTGGGATTACCGGTGCGCCATCCTACGTCCCTCAAGAGCCATGACGCACAGGATGAATTCGCCGCCCTCAACGCCGACATTGCCGTCGTGGTCGCCTATGGGTTGATCCTGCCGCAAGCTGTTCTGGACGCACCAAAGCGTGGCTGCCTCAACATCCACGCGTCATTGTTGCCGCGCTGGCGTGGCGCTGCGCCGATCCACCGCGCAATCATGGCCGGCGATCGCGAAACAGGTGTGTGCATCATGCAGATGGAGGCCGGGCTTGACACTGGCCCGGTCCTCTTTGAGCGCCGATTGGACATTGGCGCCGAGGAAACCACAGCCGCGTTGCACGATCGGCTCTCCGCCCTTGGCTCAACGGCCATCGTTGAGGCGCTCAACACACTCGACACCCTCACGCCCAGCCCGCAACCAGAACTTGGCGTGACCTATGCGCATAAAATCGACAAGGCAGAAGCGCGGATTAACTGGCACAAACCCGCCACAGAAATTGATCGCCAAATTCGAGGCCTGTCCCCTTTCCCCGGCGCATGGTGCGAATTTGACGGCGAACGTGTCAAACTCCTCGCCTCCAAACTGGCAAATGCCACAGGCACTCCCGGCCAGATGATCGCACCACTTGTGGTGGCTTGCGGCGATGGTGCCGTCGAAATCACCCGCGCGCAGCGTCCCGGCAAACGCGCCATGATTGCGAAAGACTTCCTCCACGGGAATCCGCTCCCCGATCACCTGACCTGATGTCTTTGATGTCTTCGGTTCAAAAACACCTTCGGGGGTGAATGGCGCAGCCAGAGGGGGCAAACAGCCCCCTCACCCGCTCAGACCTAGCCCCGGTCGCGCAATAGCCGCGCTTGCTGGCGGCCCCAATCCGCTTTGGCAGAATCCGCACGTTTGTCGTGGTTTTTCTTCCCCTTGGCGATGCCGATCTTCATTTTGGCAATGCCTTTATGGTTGAAATACAAAACCAAAGGGACAAGCGTCATGCCCTTTCGCTGCGTTGCATTCCAGAGCCGCGCCAGCTCTTTCTTGGAAACCATGAGCTTGCGCCGCCGCCGCTCCTCGTGGCCCCAGGTCGTCGCCTGCGCATACGGCGCGATATAGCTGTTCACCAGCCACAACTCGCTCTCTTCAACCGCCGCGTAGCTTTCAGCAATATTCGCCCCGCCTTTGCGCAAGGATTTCACCTCAGATCCCAGCAGAATAATCCCACATTCAAGATCGTCCTCGATGCCATAATCATGCCGCGCACGTCGGTTTTCCGAAATGACCTTGTAGTTTGGATTGTCCTTAGGTTTGGCCATTTGAGATCACAGCAACCCGGCATGAATCAAGGCAGCATCAATCATCGCCGCCGTGTCCGGCAATAGATCAGTCAGCGGCCCGCGCACCTCTGTAGACGGCAACACACCAAGCTTAGACATCGCGTATTTTGCCCCCACTACGCCAGGTTCGGTAAACACGGCCTTATGCAAAGGCATCAATTTGTCCTGAATTTTGAGCGCCTGACCATAGTCACCCTCCAAACAAGCCGCCTGCAAATCCGCACAAAGACGCGGCGCGACATTGGCCGTGACCGAAATACAGCCCTGCCCGCCTTGGGCGTTAAACCCGTGCGCTGTCGCGTCTTCGCCGGACAGTTGAATAAAGTCAGGACCGCATGCCTCGCGCTGCCAACAAACCCGCGCCAAATCACCAGTCGCGTCTTTGACGGCGATGATCATCGGATGTTTCGCAAGTTCCGCCATTGTCTCGACAGACATATCCACGGCAGATCGGCCCGGAATATTGTAAATGACAATCGGCAAACCAACCTCGGCCAAAGCCGAAAAATGCGCGATCAAACCCCGTTGCGTTGGTTTGTTGTAATAGGGAGTCACCACAAGCCCGGCATCCGCGCCCACCGATTTGGCGAACTGCATGTAATGCAGGGCTTCTGCCGTGTTGTTCGACCCGGCACCCGCAATCACCTTGATGCGCCCCGCAGCAGCCTCCACCACAGTGCGCACAACACTTTCGTGTTCGTCATGCGACAACGTAGGGCTTTCGCCCGTTGTGCCAACAGGCACCAGCCCGTTTGAGCCTTGCTCAACGTGCCAATCGACCAAACGCTTGAGCGTATCAACATCCACTGCGCCGTCTTTAAACGGCGTGACCAGGGCAGGAATTGATCCTCGTAGCATGACACGCTCCTTTTCTTCGTGTTTATCATCGTGAGAGGGCGCTGAATCGCCCTGCTAAACCGCGCGGAAACTAGCCGTGTTCACGCGAAATGCCAAGAATATGTATTGAACCATTCCTGCTCGTTGTTACCTATGCGCCATGAGACGCGCGCTGACCACCATTTCCTTTGCCCTTTGGGCGGCTGTTTTCCTCGCCTTCGCGGGCCATTCTGCACGCGCGCAAGACGCGGACGATGTTGCGCGCTTGAGGTCTGCCCTCGCGCTCATGGCATCTGGTGATTGGGATGGAGCACGTCAAGCCGCAGGACCAACTGGCTCAGTCCCCTCTGACATTATTGAGTGGAACCGCCTGCGCGCAGGCCAAGGCACCTTTGGTGAAGCACTCGCATTCTTGGATCGTCGCCCCGATTGGCCGGGCGAAGCGCTTTTGCGCAAGCGATCTGAGAAATCCATTCCGGACGAGCCAACACCCGCCGCGGTCATCGACTTTTTCCTCCATGACACGCCACAAACCGGATGGGGCAGCCTGCGCATGGCGGCCGCGCTCTGGCAAACTGGGGCCAAACAAGAGGCCATGGCAGAAGCGCGCCGGGGCTGGACCACCCTGTCGCTTTCCAGCGCCGAAGAAGCCGCCTTCATGGAGGATTGGCCAAAGACGCTAAAGGCGCATCACTGGGAGCGCTTGGACATGCTGCTTTGGGCTGGCGAGACCAAACAGGCCGAACGGCAAATGGCGCGCGTCGACCTTGATCATCAACTTCTGGCCCGCGCCCGTATCGCGCTGCGCAAAAATGAAGACGGGGTGAATGCACTGATTGATAAGGTGCCAGCGGCCCTAAAATCTGACCCAGGGCTGGCCTATGAGCGCATGTTATGGCGCGCAAACAAGGGCTTGTTCGAGTCCACCGCAGAATTGATCTTGGAGCGCTCAAAATCCGCCGCCAGCCTAGGTCAACCGGCGCGCTGGGGGTATCACCGCCTTGATCTTGCGCGTCGGATGATGCGCGAAGGCGAAAGCAAAACCGCCTATCAGCTCGCGGCTTCACACCAAATCAGCGAAGGGCGATACCGCGAAGATGCCGAATGGCTTGCCGGCTATATCGCGCTGCGAAAGCTCAACGATGCCGCCACCGCACGCGAACATTTCATGCGTTTTCGCGCCTCTGTTGATACCCCGATCAGCCTTGGCCGCGCTGGTTATTGGGAAGGCCGCGCCGAGGAAGCGCTTGGAAATACCGAAGCCGCGCGCGTCGCTTATGCTTTTGGCGCGGAGCATCAAACAAGCTACTACGGTCAACTTGCCGCCGAGAAAGCTGGCATCCTGATGGCCCCCAGTATCGCCGGGCGCGAAGTCTTCCCAGATTACAAAGCGGCTTCCTTTTGGAACCTGCCCATCATGGAAGCCGCGCGCCTGTCTCTGGCGGCGAACAACAGCTACCTTGCCGAGCGTTTCGCGGTTCATCTTTCTGAACGCTTGAACCGGGCCGAAACCGGGGCACTTGCCGATTGGGCGCGGGACGCAGGCAGCCCACATGTCGAGCATATGATCGGCAAACATGCCGTGCGCTATGACAAGATGCTAGAAGCCGCATATTTCCCAACGCCTGAAATCGGCGCCGGAAATCCCTCGGTTCCGCGCGCGTTAGAACTGTCGATTGCGCGGCGTGAAAGCCAGTTTGACCCAAGCGTGTCGTCAGGGGTTGGGGCGTCTGGATTGATGCAGCTGATGCCTGGCACCGCCAAAGATATGGCAAGCCGCGTGGGCGTCGAATACAGCGCCGCCAAGCTCACCGATATGAGCTACAACACCCGGCTTGGCTCGGAGTATTTGGCCTGGTTGATGGAGCGGTATGGCAATAATCCTGTGTTGATTTCAGTTGGCTATAACGCCGGACCGGGGCGCGCGAACAGCTGGCAACGCGATCGAGGTGATCCGCGCAGCGCCAACGTCGATGTGGTGGATTGGGTCGAACATATCCCGTTTGATGAAACACGAAACTACGTGATGCGCGTGAGCGAAAGCCTCCTCGTATATCGCGCAAGACGCAGCGGTGAACCTCAGCCAATGACCCTCTCAAAGATCCTCAAACAGCCCTAAGTCTCGCAAGGCGTTCGCGCCATGCAGCGACCAAACCAGCGCTCACGACGATCCCGGCCCCGACCATCGTCGGCAGGTCCGTCGTTTCGTCAAAGAACAAAACCGCAAGGATCGTCACGAACACAAGTTGCAAATAGGCGAAAGGCTGCACCGCGCTGGCTTCTGCTGCCTCGTAGCACTTAATCAATAAGTAATGCCCCAGCGCGCCGGTCACACATAGCATGACCATCCAACGCCAGTCAGGCCCGCTCATGGGTTCCCAGAACCACACTCCTACTGCCGTAATCGCCACAACTCCCACGGTCCCCGTCCAGAAGAACGAGGTGGCGGCCGTATCCTTGCGCGCGGCAAATCGCGTCAAAAGCCCATACAGCGCGAACATGAAAGCCGCGATGACCGCGATCATCGCCTCCGGGGCGAACACTGCATGGCCGGGGCGCAAAATGACCAACATCCCCAAAAATCCGACCCCAATCGCCGCCCAGCGCCAAGGGCCAACCCGTTCGCCAAGGACAGGCCCCGAAAGGGCAGCAATCATCAAGGGATAGGCGGCGAAAATGGCATGGGTCGCGATCAAACCGAGCTTCACAAACGCGATCACGGTCACACAAATTTCTGCCACCAACAGCACAGCGCGAAAACTCTGCAACACCGGCTGCTTTGTCGTCGCCACCGCTCGAAGCCCGCCCGCCTGTCGCGCTGCAATCACAATGACGAACAGGGCAAAAAACCAGTACCGCACCATGATGATCATATAGACGTTGTACTGATCCGCCAAAAACCGCGAGACGCCATCTTGCACAGCAAAAACAAAAACGGACGCAATCATGAGCATGATTCCGGCGCGCGTATTGGTGCCGGCACTCATGATTTTACCCCCCGTGTCATGTGCCGCTTTCGGCCAAACCCCGGCGTGCGCTCAACAGTGAAACCTGCCGCCGTGAGGGCGCGGCGCACATCTCCAGCGGCGGTATATGTGGCCACCGTGCCACCGGGTGCTGTGTGTTTTCCAACTTCAAGCAGGACATGTTTCTCCCACAGTTCGGGGTTTTTTGCTGGCGAAAACCCATCCAAGAACCACGCATCCGCCGCTCTATTCCACGCGCTGAGTGTGCTGCGCGCATCCCCAATACGCACATCCACCTCAAAATCACCCAAATCAAACCGAGCCTTGCCCTGCGCCCAAGCACCCAAGAAATCACCCGCCACCTCGTTGACCTCAGGAAAGGCGACGAGGGCTTTTTCGATGTCCTGTGCAGGCAATGGGAAGGCTTCAAATGAGGTGAACCTCATCCGGCCAGACACGCCCGAAGCGCGCCATGCAATCAGCGTCGCCAACATGTTTAGCCCCGTGCCAAACCCAAGCTCTGCAACCTGAAACCCATCGCGAAACCGCACAGGTAAATCATTGCCCGCCAAAAACACATGCCGCGTTTCCGCAAGCCCATTGTCCAAACTGAAATAGGGATCATCAAATTGCATCGAAACAGGGATCACCCCATCTCGCCATTCCAATTTCACTCTCTGGTCCTGGGTCATTTGATCGCCTAATACGGGGTCAACTTCGCGACAATGCGCAGGGCTGTGGGGATTGGCAATGGTAGACGTGACAATACGCGGCGCAGGGGCTTTTGGGCTTTCAATCGCGTTCGTAATGGCGCAACGCGGCGTGAAGGTTCGCGTGGTCGACCCAAACGGGCCGGGCGGAGGGGCCTCTGGCGGTATCGTTGGCGCACTTGCGCCACATGCACCCGAAAACTGGATCGCGAAAAAAGCATTTCAATTCGACAGTCTGGACAAAGCCGAAGCCTTCTGGCGCTCGGTCGAAGCGATAGGAGGAACCTCCTCAGGCTATGGGCGCACCGGACGGCTTCAGGCGATTGATGATGAGCATGCATTGAAATTTGCACTGGAGCGTGAGGAAAATGCCAAATCGCTTTGGCAGGGCCGGTATCATTGGAACGTCATCAAGTCACCCGGCGCTTGGGCGCCGATTTCGCCAACCGGATATTTCATCCACGACACTTTGACGGCGCGGATGTTTCCCCGCCGCGCCTGCGCAGCTTTGGCCGCAGCCATCATTGCGCTTGGAGGTGAAATCACCACAGACGCGCGAGATCAGGGGCCGGTTGTTTGGGCCACTGGCGCCGCTGGGCTTGTGGATTTATCGCAAGACATCGGTCAGACCGTAGGCGGCGCGATGAAAGGCCAAGCGGCCTTGTTGCGGTTTGACGCCAAGACCAAACCGCAGATCTATGCGGGCGGCGTTCACATCGTCGCACATGCGGATGGCACTGTTGCGATTGGATCGACTTCGGAACGCGATTTTTTGAACGCGACCGACACCGATGAGCAACTCGATCAGGTGATTGAGCGCGCACGCGCGGTGGTCCCTGCGCTCCAAAATGCGCCGGTGATCGAACGATGGGCGGGCCTGCGCCCTCGCGCCAAGACCCGCGCACCGATGTTGGGCGAATGGCCGGGACGCTCCGGGCATTTTGTGGCCAATGGTGGCTTCAAAATCGGTTTCGGGATTGCCCCCGCTGTGGGCGGCTTGATGGCGGATTTGGTGCTCGATCAGAACGACCAGATACCGGATCATTTCCGTGTCGATAGCAGCCTCAAAGCACGCCCTGTTTCACAATCCAAGACGTGATCGTTCACCATGCCAACGGCCTGCATCCACGCATAGACTATCGTCGGGCCGCAGAATTTGAACCCTAACTTTTTGAGTTCTTTGGACATTTGTTCAGCGAGCGGCGTCTTGCCCGGCACATCGTCCAGCACGTTTGGCACATGATCGATTGGCGTGCCGTCCACATGATCCCACGCCCATTTCGAGAACGCCTCAGCGCCGCCCAGCTGCAGATAGGCACGCGCATTGCCAATCGTCGCCTGAATTTTTCCGCGGTGACGCACAATCCCGGGATCTTGCAACAGCCGCTCTACCTCCGGCTCGCCCCAAGTTGCGATCACCTCAGGATGAAACCCCTCAAAAGCCTCGCGAAACCCTTCGCGTTTCTTGAGAATAGTGTACCACGATAGCCCCGCCTGAAAGGCTTCAAGGTTGAGTGTTTCCCAAAGCATGCGCCCGTCGAACTCTGGCACGCCCCATTCAAAGTCATGGTACGCCACATAAAGCGGATCGATCCCACACCAACTACATCGGTCTCCCATGTGCCCTCCCGTAATCCTGAAAATTAACTGTAAATGCCGATTTTTACGGCTTCTTAGCATGTTTCGGGCAAACATGACGATAGTTAGGTGGACGAGGAATCATGCAAAACACTAGCCAAATGGATCCGGTCGATCCGGACATCGAACTCTCAAGCCCATTGACGATCGCCGTTGCGCAGCGGGATCGTGACACGATGGCAATGGTCCGCCGGGCGATTGAAACAAAGCAAGTCATGCTGGCCTACCAACCTATCGTGCGCGCATCCCAGCCCGACAAGGTCGCCTTTCATGAAGGGTTGATTCGCGTTCTTGACCACACAGGTCGCATTATTCCGGCCAATGATTTCATCGACGTTGTCGAAAGCAAAGAAATCGGCCGCCAGATCGACACGCTCGCGCTTCAGCTTGGCCTTGAAGCCCTCGCAGAAGAGCCGTCTTTGCGATTGTCGATCAACATGTCCGCGCGCTCCATCGGTTACGCGCGGTGGATGCAAGTCCTCAAACAAGGGCTGGAACGCGACCCTTTGGCGGGCGAGCGCTTGATCCTCGAAATCACAGAACGCACCGCCATTGTCATGCCGGAACTGGTCCAAGTGTTTATGAAGGAAATGCAGAGTCATGGGATTTCCTTCGCCCTTGATGATTTTGGCGCTGGCTACACTGCCTTTCGTTACCTCAAGGACTTTTACTTCGACATCCTCAAAATAGACGGCGAATTCATCAAGGACATCGCAAACAACCCGGACAATCAGGTCATCACCCAGGCCATGCTTTCAATGGCGGGCCATTTTGACATGATGACGGTTGGCGAAAACGTGGAAACTCTGGAAGACGCAGAATTTCTCATCAACGCCGGGTGCGACTTTTTGCAAGGTTTCTTCTTTGGTGCCCCAACGGTGCGCCCGTGGTGGCGCGAAACGGGTGATCACATCCGAAGATCGGCATAGGCGAAACGAGCTTTCTACAAATGCGCGTGTTAGCGAGAACAAGACCCGGGCCGCTGCGTCCGGGTTGATTTGTTCTGCAATGCAGCATACCCCTTGGGGCAACGCAGCACGCGGCGGGAGGAGAATCGTGCGACTTTCACACGACAAAATGGCCGCTCTGCATAAACAAATCGACGCTTCGTCGAGACCCATCAGAGAGGATTTAGTATGACCAATGTCGTTATCGTATCTGCAGCACGGACCGCCGTGGGCAGCTTCAGCGGTGCCTTCGCAAACACCCCGGCTCACGAGCTTGGCGCAACCGTGCTCAACGCTTTGGTAGAACGCGCGGGCATCGACAAAGCGGACATTGACGAAACAATCCTCGGTCAAGTTTTGACGGCTGGACAAGGCCAAAACCCCGCACGCCAAGCCCACATCAACGCAGGTTTTCCAGAAGCCAGCTCGGCTTGGAGCCTCAACCAAGTCTGTGGCTCCGGTCTGCGCGCCGTTGCGCTCGCCGCACAACATATCCAACTCGGCGACGCAAACATCGTTGCCGCCGGGGGGCAAGAAAACATGTCCCTTAGCCCGCATGTTGCGAACCTGCGTGCGGGCCACAAAATGGGCGACATGAAATTCATCGACTCGATGATCAAGGACGGCCTTTGGGACGCCTTCAACGGCTATCATATGGGCCAGACAGCGGAGAACGTAGCAGATCAGTGGCAAATCACCCGTGAAGCCCAAGACGAATTCGCCGTAGCTTCGCAAAACAAAGCTGAAGCCGCTCAAAAAGCCGGTAAATTCGCCGACGAAATCGTGCCATTTGTAGTCAAAACGCGCAAAGGCGAAACCATCGTCGACCAGGATGAATATATCCGTCACGGCGCGTCGATTGAAGTGATGCAAAAGTTGCGCCCCGCCTTCACCAAAGAAGGTTCTGTCACCGCAGCAAATGCATCCGGCATCAATGATGGGGCCGCTGGTGTTTTGCTCATGTCAGCTGAAGAAGCCGAAAAACGGGGTCTTGAGCCACTTGCGCGCATTGCCTCCTACGCGACAGCCGGTCTCGATCCGTCGATCATGGGCGTTGGTCCGATTTATGCATCGCGCAAAGCTCTGGAAAAAGCGGGTTGGGACGCCTCCGAGTTGGACCTTGTTGAAGCAAACGAGGCCTTCGCGGCCCAGGCTTGTGCTGTCAACAAAGACATGGGTTGGAACCCGGACATCGTGAACGTGAATGGCGGCGCAATTGCGATCGGACATCCAATTGGGGCCTCAGGCGCGCGCATCCTCAACACTTTGTTGTTTGAAATGAAACGCCGCGACGCCAAGAAGGGCCTCGCAACGCTTTGCATCGGCGGCGGAATGGGCGTGGCAATGTGCCTTGAACGCGCATAAATAAAGCCAAATACGACGAGAGGGGTGCCATTTTGGCGCCCCTTTTTCTTTCGCAAGCGCAGAAAACTTGCGCAATATTATTGCGCGTACGGCGCTAAAAGCGTAACAGAGTTGCCAGAGGAAGATTCGCCAATGAGGAGGACACCATGGCAAAAGTTGCAATCGTCACAGGAGGCACGCGCGGGATCGGCGCGGCTATTTCCAAAGCCCTAAAAGACGCAGGCTACACTGTCGCCGCCAACTACGCGGGCAATGACGAAGCCGCCGCAAAATTTACCGAAGAAACGGGCATCGCAACTTTTAAATGGTCCGTTGCTGACTATGACGCTTGTGCCGCAGGTATCGCGAAAGTCGAAGCTGAACTTGGTCCTATCGACGTTCTGGTGAATAACGCCGGGATCACGCGCGATGCGCCATTCCACAAAATGACCCGTGATCAATGGCAAGACGTGATGGACACAAACCTGTCCGGCGTTTTCAACATGACCCACCCCCTTTGGAACGGCATGCGTGAGCGCAAGTTTGGACGCATCGTGAATATTTCTTCCATTAACGGTCAAAAAGGGCAGTTCGCCCAAGCCAACTACTCTGCCGCCAAAGCGGGCGACCTTGGCTTCACCAAGGCCTTGGCCCAAGAAGGCGCGCGCGCCGGAATTACAGTGAACGCGATTTGCCCCGGCTACATCGCAACAGAAATGGTTATGGCCGTTCCAGAAAAAGTACGCGATTCCATCGTGGCGACGATCCCTGTTGGCCGCCTTGGCGAGCCGGAAGAAATCGCCCGTTGCGTTGTATTCTTGGCATCGGACGACGCAGGGTTTGTCACAGGTTCGACAATCACAGCCAATGGTGGTCAATACCTCGTCTAACGACAGTCAAAACGATGAATTGCCGGCCTTTCGAGGCCGGCTTTTTTGTGCCAGAAGACTTCATGAGCAAAAACAAAGCGACCCTCATCGGATTTACGGCGGTTCTGTTATGGTCCCTCCTCGCGATGTTCACAGTTCTGAGTGCGCCCGTGCCCCCGCTTCAGCTCAATGCCGTGAGTTTTGCGATTGGCGCACTTGTGGGTTTCATATGGTTGGTGGCAACCGGGACGGTTCATCACCTGCGACGTGTCCCTATCAAGGTCTATCTTTTTGGAACACTTGGGCTTTTTGGCTACCACTTCCTGTATTTTTCTGCGCTGCGCGCCGCCCCACCCGCCGAAACAGGGCTGATTGCCTACCTCTGGCCTTTGCTGATCGTCCTGTTTTCGGGATTATTGCCCGGTGAGCACCTGCGTTTCGGTCACGTTTTGGGCGCGTTTATTGGGTTTTCCGGGGCCGTGGTCTTGTTGTCTCCCAACGGCGGCGGACTGTCTTGGGACGTATGGCCGGGGTACGCAATGGCGTTGATGTGCGCGGTGACATGGGCTGGATACTCTGTCCTGTCACGCCGCTTAGGGCGCGTGCCCACGGCAAGCGTCGTCGTGTTTTGCATCGCGACCGCTGCGCTCTCCGCGCTGGCCCATCTCGCCCTTGAACAAACAATCTGGCCCCAGACCACAACGGGATGGTGGGCCATTATCGGGCTTGGAATTGGCCCAGTTGGGCTCGCTTTTTACACCTGGGATATAGGTGTCAAAAGAGGCGACATTCAACTTCTCGGAACGGCATCCTATGCCGCCCCGGTTCTTTCAACGATCATTCTCGTGGGCGTTGGAATTGCGCAACCAACGGTTAAGCTCTTTGTGGCATCCGCCCTGATTGCGGGTGGCGCCGCATTGGCCGCCAGAAGCGGCAAGACTTCCAACACCGACCTAGCGAAAGGTTAGGCTGACCCGATACGGGACATTTCTTCTTTCAACCGCAGTTTTTGCTTCTTCATCTCAACAATCTCAGCATCCGGCACTCCGGGGCTTCGCTGTGCTACTTCAACTTGGTCGGAAAGATCTGCGTGTTTCCGACGGAGTTCCTGCAAGCGCGAAGTCATGGTCATGGCGTCCTCCTTAGTGATTGAAATACTCCCCAATAGCAGCACGTTTTTTGAGTCGTGTCACGTAATCCTTACAAAAGGGAGCAACATATTGCGGCAATCTGCCGAGCGCCGCCTTCGCCCAGACTCGAACAGAAGCGTTAAAAATATGTTAAAATCAACTGCCTCAGGACGCCGATCACCAAAGTGGTAAATGCGCGCCATCGCGCAAAATGGCCGAGACTTCGCGCCGGTAACTTTCCTTATCCCCGACATGCTCAGCCCCGTCATGAAGGATCAGAGGTGTTGCCAATCGAAACGCTCCGCGCCCGCCTTTTCGGGCCTGCACAAGTACAAGAACCGCCGCCCGCCCTTCGCGCGGGCACAGAGGCTTGACCAAAATGGACCCCATCCGATCATCGAGCGCCCCAAGGATTTCCGGTAGCCTGTCCGCCCGTTGAATCATCGTCAAATAACCGCGCGGTTTGAGCCTGCGCGCCGCCGCATCAATCCACGCCTCAAGCGGCGTTTCCTCAAAAAGCGCCTGAGCTTTGCCCGTATTGTCAGATTTGATCGACCGCTCAGCAACATGGTAAGGCGGGTTCATGATCACATGATCAAAACTCTCTTCTTTCACCTCAGGGGGCATCGCCTCCAGATCCGACGTAAACACCTCCATATCGATGTCATTGTCAAAGGCATTCATCTTCGCCAAATCCGCGTAGTCAGGTTGCCGTTCCACGCCGACAAGTCGCAGCCCCTTAACCCGCGTTCCGAGACAAAGCGCCGCAGCCCCTACGCCGCAGCCCAAATCAAGCACTGATTCGCCTTCATGCGCGGTCATCGCTGCCGCGAGGAAAACCGGGTCCACCCCAGCCCTATACCCATCCCTGGGTTGTAGGAGATTTAGCTGTCCTCCCAAGAACTTATCTTCCGTCACATGGTTACGAGCGAAACCCATGCTCAATCCTCCACTTGGATGCCATTATCAATCATTGCCCGCCGCGCGCGCAGCAGGTCATCAGATCGGACCATAAGACGACGAGGTAAAATTCCTATTGATCCCTCAAGCGCGCTCATGTGGACGTCCATTGCAAAGCAGTCTATATCTTCCCCCGCGAGCAGCGCGGTTGCGAAGGCCATCAAGGTCGGGTCATTCGTGCGAAGAAGCTCAAGCATACTTGGACGTTACGGCCTTTTCGCGCAGCTTGTCGAGGGCGCAAGACACCAAACCAAGGCCGAAGGTAAACGGGACGATGACAATGCTGGACAAAGCGGCAAACAAACCTCACGAGCGACTTGCTGAACATTTGAGCGATGACCTCAAGGCCGTGGAGCGGATGATTCGCGAGCGCACCACCTCCAAAAACGCGCCTCGGATTCCGGAAGTCACAGCGCATTTGATGGAAGCGGGCGGCAAACGATTGCGGCCCATGCTGACAATCGCCTCCGCGCGCCTTTGTGGCTACGAGGGAGACAAGCACATTCAACTCGCGACCGCCGTTGAATTCGTCCATACGGCGACTCTGCTTCACGACGATGTTGTTGACGAGAGCGAGCAACGCCGCGGGCGCCCAACTGCGAACCTCATGTGGGACAATAAGTCGTCAATTCTGGTCGGCGATTACCTTTTCGCCCGCTCCTTTCAATTGATGACCGAAACCGACAAGCTACAAATTCTACGCATTTTGGCCGATGCTGCTTTTACCATCACCGAAGGTGAGGTGCTGCAATTCACGGCCGCGCGCAATCTATCAACCTCGGAAGACATATATTTTGAGGTCGCCCGCGCCAAAACCTCCGCGCTATTCTCTGCCGCGACCCAAACGGGGGGAATTTTGGCGGGTGTCAGCGACGACTTGGAACAAGCTTTGTTTGATTACGGTGACGCTTTGGGTATCGCCTTCCAAGTGACCGATGATGTGCTGGATTTCTTTGGCGATGAAACCCTTGGCAAACGAACGGGCGATGATTTTCGCGAACGAAAATTGACTCTGCCAATCATCAAGACCATCGCCAAAGCGGATGACGCAGAGCGCGCGTTCTGGACGCGCACAATTGAAGCCGGCGATCAAACAGACGATGACCTGCAAACTGCTCTGGCGATCATGAAAAAGCACGGCACGCTTGACGAGACGCGCGCGGTTGCTTTGCACTGGGCGGATGTTGCGAAAGCCTCGATTGCCAAGTTCCCGGATGATCCAATTCGCGACATGCTGAGCGATATCGCGGACTTCGTGGTCGAACGGATCAGCTAATTTAGCGCAAAGACGTTGCGCTCACCCACCAGTCAGGGTGCGCCGCGGCAAGCCGTTCCGCCCCGGCCACGGCGTGCTCAATCCTGTCAAACAGGGCGAAACAGGTCGCACCTGACCCGGACATGCGCGCAAGTCTCGCCTCTGGCAGTCCGTTGAGCGCCGCCAAAACTGTGGCAATGTCCGGCGCAAGCGCGCGCGCGGGCGCCTCCAAATCGTTACGTTGCGCTGCCAACCAGTCAATCAAAGCCGCCGCATTTCTCCACTTCGGAAATGACTTAGGCATCGGCGCATTTGATTTGTTCTCTAGGGCCGCAAAAACAGTGGGCGTAGGCAGATCAATCCCTGGATTGGCCAGAACCGCAAACAAGGCGGGCAGTCCTTCAATCGGGGTAACATCTTCGCCAATTCCGCGCATACGCGCGGCTTGGCGCATCAGGCACACACGCACATCCGCACCCAGCTCACCAACGCCGCTCGGCAAACGGTTATCCTCAACCAAATCTGCCATCGCCAGCACTGTTGCGGCCGCATCGGACGACCCGCCGCCAATCCCTGCCGCCGCCGGCAAGTGCTTTGACAAATGGAGCGCAACGGGCACATCGAACAGGGCTGCCGCCTTCATCACAAGATTGCTGGCATCCGAAGGGACACCCGCCGCACGCGGCCCCTCCACCGTCAGCTTCGTCTCGGACGCGGGCGCTACAGTGATACGGTCCCCCACATCCGCGAACACCACCAAACTATCGAGCAAATGATACCCATCAGCGCGTTGTCCCGTGACATGCAAAGTTAAGTTCACCTTCGCTGGGGCAAAGGTCTTCACAATCGCGCTCATTCGGCGGCACGCTGAATTGGGTCGCCGCCTTCTTCATCCAAGACAACATCGAGACCCACCTCAAGCTTGCGACGAATACGATCAGGTTTCACCTCCTCAACATCCGTGTCTTCGGTGATGAACGACAAGGCACGACGCCACTGAAATTGGGCCTCAAGGGTGCGACCAACTGCGTAATACACATCACCCAAGTGATCATTCACCACGGGATCAACAGGCATCAAAGAGGCGGCACGCTCCATATGGACAACAGCTTCCTCATACCGCCCAAGACGATACAAAACCCAGCCTAAACTATCCGTGATATAGGCATCTCCGGGGCGAGCGACCACAGCTTTTTCAATCATTTCAAGAGCTTCATCGAGGTTTTCCCTTTTTTCAACATAGGAATACCCAAGGTAGTTCAGCACCGCAGGCTGATCCGGCTCAAGCTCAAGCGCCATGCGAAAATCGGCTTCCGCCTTTGGCCACTGGCCCAACCGCTCCAATGAAATTGCCCGTGCGAAATAGATGACCCATTGCGGTGCACTTGGCTCCTCAAAAAGCGCCAATGCCGCATCATAAGCGGCAACGGCCTCCTCATATTTCTCATCAAACCGCATAGCATCCCCAAGCGCCACATGCACAGGCGCAAGGTCGGGGAAGTCTTGCGCGAGCGCACGCAAGACCTCTGCAGCTTCCTCATTCAAATCATCCCGGCGCAACGCCTCGGCCTTGCCCAGCATCGCCTGAGGATAGGCCAGATCGCCCGCTGACACCTGGTCATAGGTCGCAACTGCAAGGTCATGCTGCCCCATATTCTCAAACAAAGCAGCTGTCAGCAAAACCGCACCGATGTTTTGCCGGTTCAAATGCTGTGAAATCCGCGAATAGATCAAAACAAACGAAGGTTGCCCCTCCGCAGCAAGCGCCTGCCCCACCTCGAAAAACAGAGCCGACAAGGCGTCTTGGGGACGCTTCACTGCATCAAAGCCAATTGGCTTTCCCGCCGCCAGTTCCAAACGGAGCGTCTCAATCTCCTCGTCCCCCACATTTGGCAATGTAGCCTCAATCATCTCAAGAGCGTCCGCGTTGCGTTCAAGTTGGCTCAGGACTTGCGCATAGGCAACAATACCGGGTCGATTGAGGTTAAGGGGTTCAACCTCCCCGCCCAAAATAAACGCCGCGCCCTCAAAATCGCCGACATAGGCCAAGGCTATCGCTTTCTGGAACAGCGCCGCTTGCCGGGCTTGGTCATCCTTGGTCAATGTATCAAAGATCGAAATCGCATCCGACATTTTGCCTTGGCCAATCGCAGACCAGGCTTGGATCAGCGGGTCCAAATAGCCGCCGACCGAGAAGCCATTTTCAAGCGCGCTGTCAACTTCAGCCCATCTCCCGGCTTCCATCGCGTCCGCCATGAGCACCAAGGCCGCCATGTCATTGCCGTCATCCAGCCCATCAAGTCGGCGCGCAATCGGCACACCACCTTCAATGTCCCCAAGCCCCATATAGGCAATGAGCAGCCCCTCCATGATCCCAACATTATCGGGCAACTCGATCAAAGCCCGCGTGCCGTAATCAACAAGCGCCTCGAAATCGCCCTCCGCATCCGCGATCCGCGCCGCCAAATACGGCCCGGCAAACCCTTGTGCCTGCGAAGGCGCAGCCGTCAGGGACAGCAAAACGGCGACCCCAAGGGATCGGCCAAAATGTTGGAGTGTCTTTGGAAAAATGGGCACTGCTGGAGCCTCTCTTGTATCTGATAATAGATACCTAGCGCCCCTGCTCGTTCGGTTCAATCCGGGGCACGCTGTTAAGCGCGCCCCAAGTTGATCACATGTTCGGGTAATTTGGCCCGTCACCGCCTTGTGGGACGGTCCAATTGATATTCTGCGCCGGGTCTTTGATATCGCATGTCTTGCAATGGACGCAGTTTTGGAAGTTGATTTGGAACTTCGGCTTACCGTCCTCGCCCTCCAACACCTCATAAACTCCGGCCGGACAATACCGTTGCGCTGGCTCGTCAAACATTGGCAGGTTGTCGCGAATTGGCACCTCTGGATCAGCAAGGTGCAAGTGGCATGGCTGGCTTTCCTCGTGGTTGGTCGCCGCAAAGCTCACGTTTGTGAGGCGATCAAAAGACAACACGCCGTCCGGCTTCGGATAGTCGATTGGCTTATGTTGACTTGCTGGCTGCGTCGATTGCGCGTCGGTTTTGCCGTGCTTGAGCGTCCCAAACAGCGAGAAGCGGAAAATCGTCTGAAACCACATGTCAAAGCCGCCTAGCGCCGTGCCGCCAAGGGGGCCGAAACGCGCATTGAGCGGCGCAACATTGCGCACTTTCTTGAGGTCTTGACCCACCGGACCAGCTTTGAGCGCCGCATCATATTCGCTCAAGGTATCGCCAGAACGCCCCGCCTTAATCGCCTCATAGGCCGCTTCTGCAGCCTGGCGGCCCGAATGCATCGCGTTGTGGTTGCCCTTGATGCGCGGCAAGTTCACAAGCCCCGCGGAGCAACCGGCGATCACACCGCCCGGAAAGGCCGTGTCCGGGATCGACTGATAGCCGCCCTTGGTCACTGCGCGCGCGCCGTAAGCAACCCGTTTGCCCCCTTCCAGCACTTTGGCAATACGAGGATGATGCTTGAAGCGCTGGAACTCATTGTAGGGAGACAAATAAGGGTTCTTATAATTCAAATCGACGATGTATCCGACATAAACCTGATTGTTATCAATGTGATACAGGAACGACCCGCCCCCTTGCTTGAACCCAAGCGGCCAGCCAAATGAGTGCGAAACTTCACCTTCATTGTGGTTCTCTGGCTTCACTTCCCAGATCTCTTTCATGCCAATACCGAATTTTGGCACATCGGAGTCACTGGCGAGGTCGTATTTGGCGATAATTTCCTTGGCGAGCGATCCACGCACACCCTCAGAAATAATCACATATTTGCCGTTGAGAACCATACCCGGCTCATAGGAGTCGCCCGGCGTGCCGTCAGGGTTTTTGCCAAACTCGCCCGCGACAACACCTTTAACAGCGCCATTTTCATCATACACAAGTTCAGAACAGGCCATGCCCGGATAGACTTCAACGCCCATCGCCTCCGCCTGCTCGGCCAGCCAACGACAAACATTCCCCATCGAAACGATGTAATTGCCGTGGTTGTTCATCAGCGGTGGCATGATCGAATTTGGAATACGAATGTGCCCGGCTTCGCCAAAGAAATAAAAGTTGTCTTTCTTGACCTCAACCGAGACAGGCGCGCCTTTTTCTTTCCAATCAGGGATCAGCGCGTCCAGGCCGGATGGATCAAGCACCGCGCCCGACAGAATATGCGCGCCGACTTCAGACCCTTTTTCAAGCACGACAACCATCAGGTCTTCGTCAAGCTGTTTCAGGCGGATCGCAGCCGAAAGACCGGCAGGGCCAGCCCCCACGATCACCACATCCACGTCCATTGCTTCGCGTTCAATCTCGGTCATCTTGACCCCCTGCGTAATAATGTTTCGACTTCGATACCTGTCACGAAAGGATGGGTCAATCACGACACGGCGTTACTTCGCTGCATTGCCGCATAAACAGAACAACAATCACGTTGCAAATGCCGTCTGATTGCTTTTTCCTTAGCAAAACCTTCGCTCCGCCGCTAAAGAAGCCCTTGGAGACGAAAATACGAGTTAACATTATACATACAGGCGCCCATGGAAAAGATTTTGCTCACCCGCGCGGGCTACACCGCACTCAACGACGAACTCAAGACCTTGAAATCGGTCGAGCGGCCAGCCGTGATCCAAGCCATCTCCGAAGCGCGTGAGCACGGGGATTTGTCGGAGAACGCCGAATACCACGCAGCGCGTGAAAAACAGAGCTTCATCGAGGGCCGCGTCAAGGAGCTTGAAGGCATTTTGGGGCTGGCCGAGGTGATCGATGCTGCAAGCCTGTCTGGCACGATCAAATTCAGCGCGACAGTGACCTTGGTGGACGAGGATACCGACGAAGAAAAAGTGTATCAGATCGTGGGTGAGCCTGAAGCCGATTTGGAAAAAGGCAAACTCAACATCAAATCCCCCCTTGCCCGTGCGTTGATTGGCAAGGAAGAAGGCGACAGCGTGGAAGTGCGCACGCCCGGCGGTGAGAAGAGTTACGAAATCCTCAAAATCGCGTATATTTGACAAAGACCGGATCAACCGGGTGGATTTTTAGAATGTCGCAAGAACAACACAGCTCCGATCAACCCGATTTGGGGGTTTTCGGGCGCCGCGCCAAACGCACAACGGACCCTTCCGAAGTAATCGCGGCGGCTTTGTCTGGATTTTGGCTAGCGGCCTGCGCGATTTTTTTCCTCGTCATCGACACCGAGTCGAGTTCGGGGCAAACTGGCTTGAATCTCGTGATGACCTTGCTTGCGGTTTTCCTGCCTGTCGCCGTAATTTGGCTCGCCACTTCCGCCGCGCGGTCCGCCCGGATCATGCGCGAAGAAACCGCCCGGCTTCAGTCCACAATCGACAGCCTGCGTCATAATTATCTGACACAAACCCAGGCCGCGCATCCGGATAGCTCGCCCGATGTGGACGCGAAACTTGCCCAACTTGAGCGCGCACAACAAGAAACCGAGACCGCGCTTGCGACCTTTTCAACGCGCCGCCAAATGGCAAGCGCGCCTCTCCCAGCGCCCAAACCAAAGCGAAATGATCCCATCGAAGTACAAACAGCGATGGAGCTTAGTACGCCCAGTGAAGAAAACGATCCGCTGGATTTGGACGACTTTATCCGAGCGCTTCATTTCCCTGAGGACGCCGAGGACACAGTTGGTTTTGAAGCATTGCGCCGCGCGCTCAAGGACCATAAGGTCGCTGGATTGGTGCAGGCCGCACAGGATGTTCTGACCTTAATGAGCCAGGACGGCATCTATATGGATGACCTCAATCCGGACCGCGCGCGCCCCGAATTCTGGCGCAAGTTTGCCAAAGGTGAACGTGGGCGCGCTATTGCGCCGCTTGGCGGCATTCGAGACCGTTCTTCGCTTGCGTTGACCGCGGGGCGGATGCGCCACGACCCCATTTTTCGCGATGCCGTTCATCACTTCCTACGCCGCTTTGATCAGGTGTTTTCAGGATTTGAAGAAACCGCAACCGATGAGGACATCGCCCGCCTCGCCAACACACGAACCGCGCGGGCCTTTATGCTCCTCGGGCGCGTGACCGGAACCTTCGACTAGCCAAGGCCAGCTTCGCGCGCGATTTCCGCTTTGGATTTTCGCGCCCGCTCTGTGGCAGACTTAAGCTGACCACAGGCCGCCATGATATCTTCGCCACGCGGTTTGCGCACCGGGCTTGCATAGCCAGCCTGATAGATGATCTCAGAAAACGCGCGAATTCGGTTGTTGGATGACCGTTTATAAGGTGCGCCGGGCCATTCGTTGAACGGGATCAGGTTGATTTTCGCGGGAATACCTTCGATCAATTTGACCAAGCGATGCGCATCCTCATCGCTGTCATTCACCCCATCCAGCATCACATATTCAAAGGTGATGCGCTCAGAATTCGAAAGCTTCGGATAGCTGCGCAGCGCGTCCAGTAGCGCCTCAATGTTCCAGCGCTTGTTGATTGGCACCAATGTATCGCGCACTGCATCCGTTGTCGCGTGAAACGAGATCGCCAACATACACCCAATCTCATCGCCCGCGCGCGCAATCTCAGGAACAACACCACTTGTGGACAATGTGATCCGGCGACGAGACAAAGAAATCCCTTCTGGATCCATCGCAATGTTCATCGCATCGCGCACCGCATCGAAGTTATAGAGCGGCTCGCCCATACCCATCAGAACGATGTTCGACAACAAGCGCGATTCAACATTTGGCGTGCGCCCCGGTTCAGGCCACTCCCCCAAATCGTCGCGCGCCACCATGACCTGTCCGATCACTTCCGCCGCAGTTAGATTGCGCACGAGTTTTTGCGTGCCTGTATGGCAAAACGAACAAGTGAGAGTACAGCCGACCTGAGAACTCACACACAAAGTTCCGCGATCCGTTTCCGGGATGTAAACGATTTCGACCTCGTGACCACCCGCAATTCGAACCAGATATTTGCGCGTCCCGTCCTCGGAGACTTGTTTCGTGACAACCTCCGGAACGCGTACCTCAAAGTGCTCAGCCAAAATTGCGCGGTAATCTTTGGACAAATTCGTCATATCCGCAAAGTCGCGCACACCCTTTTGGTAGATCCACTGCCAAATTTGGCCACTGCGCATTTTCGCTTGTTTGTCCGGCGTTCCTGCCTCGATCAACACCTCGCGCAACCGTTCACGAGTCAGCCCGACAAGGTTCACCTTGCCAGATGCGTCAGAGTCTTTGCGAGGAATCGTAAGGACGTCCTGCGTGATTGGCGATGTCGCCGTCATGATGCGCGCTCCAATGGGGTTCGCGCCCCATATAGGGGATTCTCACCCAGTTTCAAAAGGATTCACGCGCTTTGAAAGCAAAAACCCGCCTCACAATGACGCGGGTTTCCTTTGTGGCTGGTGATCTGCCTTATTTGCAGCGTTTATCCGCGTCATCCACAGAAGCCGTAAACCCAAGCAGCGAAAATGTGTCTTCGGTGCGGGTTCCGCGCGAGGACCGCCCAACCAAAGAAGCGCTCGCGCCCTTCTTCATCGAAGCGATGATTTGAGCATCCGCTTCCGGTCCCGCCGACCAAGCCCAGTCATTCTCGGTGAAGAGATCAAAAGAGGTCGCGCCAACCTGCAAAGTCACTTTCGAGCCGTTTGCGAATGGATACCCGCCCGTAAAGGAGACTTCTCCGGCATTCGAGCCTTTGCGATACGTCACGAACAACAAAATGTCGCCACGGTTCACCGAAACGGGTGATCCGTTCTTTGTATTTACGGTTTGTTTGGGAAGCGAAACGCTCCAGCAATCGTTCCCTTCCGCAAAAACGCTCCAATCCGTGTTGGCCGCAACTCGGTTGGTGCTTTCCTGCGCAAACGCGCCAGTCGCCGCAAAGAGCGACAAACTTGCAATCGTAAGACCTCGTGCAATGTTTGATTTCATGTCAAATACAGCCTCCAGCTGCTCCTGCCTCTCGGCTCCAGATACCGGCACCATCTAGCGTGGTTCTCAGCATTTCTGGACCCATTATCAACGTCCTGCCCGCACCTTAACGTAAAATCGCCGATTGTTAAAAGCCCCGTTGGCGGAAAATCGCGCGTTCGGGTGAGACGATGGCGCAAAGCAGCTGTGTTCAGGCCGCAAATTCAGATTTCGCGTAGCCTTGGATGAACAATAGTGCAGTCAAATCCCCATGATTAATGCGGATATCACATTCGGCCGCCACCGATGGTTTAGCATGAAGCGCCACACCCGCGCCCGCAATAGACAACATCCCTAAATCATTTGCGCCATCGCCCACGGCAAGCACGTCTTCATGCAGCAAACCAAGGCGCGCTGTGATGTCTTCAAGCGCAGAAACCTTGGCCGCGCGCCCGAGTATTGGGGCGATCACTTCGCCCGTCAGCACATCGTCTTGAATGTCGAGCGTGTTGGCACGGTTTTCGTCAAACCCAAGCTCGGCGGCGACCTTGGCCGTAAAGGCCGTAAACCCCCCCGATACAAGCGCCGTGTACGCCCCGTTTGCGCGCATCGTCGCCAATAACGCCGCCCCGCCCGGCATGAAGGTAATGCGTTCGGCCAAAACTTTGTCGATCACATTGGCCGCCAAACCTTTGAGCAGGCCAACACGTTCGCGCAAGGCCCCTTCAAAATCCAGCTCGCCATTCATGGCGCGGGCCGTAATGCCTGCAACCCGCTCTCCCACGCCAGCCTCGATCGCCAGCTCATCAATGCACTCTTGCTGGATCATCGTACTATCCATGTCTGCAAGAAGCATTTTCTTGCGGCGGTTTCGCGTTGCCTGAACGATCAAATCAACGCCCTCGCGTTGCAGATCCACCCAGACGTCCCAGCGATTTTGCGGGACGCGATCCATGGAAAATTCCGCGGCCTCGCCCGGCGCCAGCCAAATCGCTTCGCCGCCGCCCCAAGCATTGCGTAGATTTTCGACCAAAGCGGCCTCAAGGCAGGGCGTTTGGGGGGAAGTTAAGACCGTGACCGTATACATGATGCGCCATCTCCATTTTGCCCAACCGCATAGACCGCGCTCTCACAAAATGCCAGCCACAAAGGCCAATGCGCTCACCAAAACCATTATCCCCCGGTGCTCAGGATAGACACCTGATCGGAGGTAATCTCATCTCCGTTCTCGAGCACAAGGATGGTGGTGTCACCTTCCAATCGAGCCTCCACAATTTCTGTGTAGACCTCCACCTGTTCCTCAGTGGACTCACCTGACTCGGTGTAATGAACCATATGGAAAGAGTAGAGCCCGCTCGAATAGGGATTTCCGTAAGCATCCACACCGTCCCATTCAACTGGGGCACCCGTGACAGCATCATAGCTGCGCTCCACCTCCGCCCCGGAAGAATCGCGCACGACAAAGGCAGACAAATATGCACCATCCTTGGGTTGCGGCGCGATGGTGACAGGGGATTGGTCGAAATACACGGACGACGGCGCACGCACCTCTAGTCCAACCCAAGACCCCAAATTTGCCATACCCCCGGCGCTGCTCGTGCCTCCAAGGGCCGCAATCTGATCTTTCAGCTCAGCCAAAAGATCATTGGTTTGGACCTGCTGCTCAACCCCAGAGAACGTCGCGAGCTGGACAGCATAATCCGTGCTCTCAATCGGGTTCAAAGGATCTTGGTTTTCAAGCTGGGCCGTCAACATTTTCAGGAAAGTTTCGAAGTCAGACGAAATCATGCCCGCCGACGATTTGCTTTCGACTTCCGCTTGCGTGGCTTCGTCCGAAAACGAGGTTCCGCCGAAGACCTGATTTGAGGGGGTGACCGAAGTAATGTCCATCAAAAGCTCCTATAATCGGATATCCATGCCACCACTGGCGGCGCGCAAATTTTGGTCTAACGGCAACATGTCTTGGGAAACCGCACCGTCGGCGCTTGTCCCGCCGCTGCTTTCAGGCGACGATTGCGCAACACCATAGCTTGCATTTTGGTCCTGATCGCCTTGCGAGAAGTCATAGGTTACCTCGCCATAGCCAAGCTGCTGCATCGCAGCATCAAGCTGATCAATGTTGCGCTTCAATAATTCGAGCGTTTCCGGTCGCTCCGCGGACAGAGACACTGTCATCATGCCGCCTTCATTGTTGAACGTGAGCGACAACCGGCCCAATTCTTCAGGTTTCAACATGACTTCGATCACGCCGTCGTCCGCAACCCTTGCAACATCAACAATCTGCGCCGCCACATGGCGCGCCATATCAGGGGAATGCGCGAGTGATCCGGAAGGCGCAATAACGCTCATCCGCTCGCCCGACCGCGCCTCACCGGTGGTCGCGATGAGCGGAATATCCTCAATCGTTGGCGCGTCCAAAACAAGGGTCGACTGCTGCGCAGTTTTTGCTTCGACCGACATCTGATCCATCAAAGCTGGCCCGACGCTCACATCTCGCTCCAAAGGCGGCGATTGCGCAGCTCCCGTTAGAGCGGAAGGCTCCAAAGATTCAGGCGGATCACCGGCGGTGCGCATCAGGAGGGTCTTCTGCTTCCCACCGTCAGCACCAAACATCTCATCGTGCAATCCCTGAGCCGCCTTGAGAAGGCCCGGATTTTCCTTCGCCGCGCCCAGAGGTTCGCCGGAAACTTCTCCTAACAAAGCGCCTCCAGCTGAACCAACCGCATCCGTCGGCAAGGCAAACCCATCTACATTCTGCGCCTGTGAGAGGTGGGCGCTATCCGTAAAACCGGATGCGCTGACAGGCAAGGAGATGCCACGCCCCAACCGCTCCAAGGCTTGATGTTGCGCGACATTTGCCCCTCGTTCGTTCAACGACAACGCCGCAGCCTTCAGCAGTTCTCCGTCAGGCGCTTCTTCGACCTCACTTAATCCACCGGTGTTGCGCCCATCGGCCTCACCTAAATCTAAGGGCAGTTCATCTGACGTCTTGCCCCCCGCTTCAGATTTACTGGAAGGATTTCGCAAAACGCTTTCAGGATCGCGCGATATTCCCGACATTTGGCCACTCTGAATTGGCACTGCGTTTTCCGGGCTTTTGGTCAATGCGCCCGGCGTAACCTCTTCGCCCGCCTGCGCGGCATTGCCCCCGGCCAATTCGCTTTGATCGGCCAAAACAGCCCGCAAGCGCGCCGGAATATCGGTCAAGTTTTCATCAATCTGCGCAGCGCCCAAACCCGGCGTGACATGTGTTTCGCCGGACTCAATGTCCGCATCACTTACAGTATCGTGATCTGCGTCTCGCGCATCAGTCTGTATATTTGACTCGCGCGTCACTGGCCTCGCTGAGGATGCATCTTGCCTGTCCCGCGCCGCCGAAACACTTTTCTCGCTCGCATTCACGCCTTCAGAGGCCTTCTTCCCTGAAGCGGTCCCATCGTTTCGATCAGACGCCTTTTGATCACGCTTCAAGACCAACGCGAATTCATCGTCTTTCGAAGCCTCCGCCGCCGGTTGATTGGCTTTTTTACCCAGGTCATCGCGGGGACCAGGTTTGATCGCAATTTCTTGTATCTGCATATCTCTTTCCGGGAGTTCTTGCGCCGAATTCCCGCATCATGCCCTCAAGGTGGTTACTACTTCTTTACCCAAATCGATCATCTTGAAAAAACTTGTTCGAATTGGAGACATCCACGTGACGACATTTTCACCACCGCTCACGCAACCCATCAGTCCGGCGGGCCAACGCTCTCATGTTCAACAAAATAACACGCCCCTAGCGCATGATGCGAAATTGATGGACGCCGCCAAAGATCTTGAAGCGAGCTTTCTCGCTGAAATGCTGAAGTCCGCGGGCCTCGGCAAACCATCCGAATCGTTTGGCGGCGGCATTGGCGAAGAGCAATTCAGTTCATTTTTGGTCCAAGAACAGGCCAAAGCCATGGTTGGCGCTGGCGGGATCGGGTTGGCCGAATCTATTTTCGAAGCCTTGAAGGAGAGACAGAATGGCACTCTTTAGTACGCGCGCCCCCACCGGCGAATTAGAAGACCTGCTGGAAAAGGAACGAGTCCTTATAATGGGCGGCGACATTTCCGGGGTATTGCGACTCGCCAAAGAAAAGGCGCGATTGCTCTCTCGTGTCATGAATGAGTCAGAGAATGGCGCAGATTTGGAGCGTCTGCGCGCGATGGCGGAACGAAATAACACGCTTCTCGCCTCTGCCGCGCGGGGCATCAAACGAGCCACCGAGCGCTTACAAAATGCGGACGAAACCCCGTCCTCCTCCCTAAAAACATACGGGCGCGATGGGACGAGCCAATCCGTTGGCCCAGCCCCCAAGAGCCTCACCAAGCGCGCTTAACGCCCGGAAATCAGCCCGGTTTTGTCTCAAATCCGACACATTCGAAAGCGAAACGTTCACTGTTCTTTTAGCACTTACGCTCAGATTGCAGATGCATCCTGAGGGGGTGGCACGGTTCGGAAAATCCCGTCCGTAGAGGTCAGAAAGACTCTGGAACCCGCCTAAAGCGGGCGGACCTCTAACCTGGCGTAAAAATACGTCGCATGACTAAAGGAATTGAACACATGTCTAGCATTCTGACAAACTCGAGCGCGATGGTCGCTCTGCAAACTCTGAAATCCATCAACTCGAACCTGGAATCGACACAAGCCGAAATTTCGACCGGTAAGTCGGTTGGCTCCGCCAAGGACAACTCTGCCGTATGGGCGATTTCCAAAGTTATGGAAGCGGACGTGAACGGTTTCAACGCCATCTCCGATAGCCTTTCGCTCGGGGAATCCACAGTTGCTGTGGCGCGTCAGGCGTCCGAAACGGTGACAGACCTTCTGACCCAAATGAAGGGCAAGATCGTCGCCGCGCAGGAAGAAAACGTGGACCGCGAGAAAATTCAAACAGACATTTCCGCTCTGCGCGATCAAATTTCCTCCGTTGTTGGCGCCGCACAATTTAACGGTCTCAACATGGTCAAGGGCACAGAAGACGTAAACATTCTGTCGTCGCTCGATCGTTCATCGGCTGGCGGCGTAACGGCCTCCAACATCACGGTTGCACGCCAAGATTTGTCCACCGATGCAGGTGTTTACGGGAATGGCGGCACCGACCTGAGCGGCAACATCGACATTCTGACTGGGAATGCAACAATCGATTCAAGCGCCGCTGCACGCGACCTGGATCTGACATTCGCTGGTGTGGCTACAGACGATATCGACATCACAGTTGGCGGCACTTCGCTCACCGAAACCTGGGACACCGATATCGGAACCACGATCGACAGCCTTGCAGACTCGATCAACGCCTTGGGTTTGACCGGCATTTCCGCGGTCTCTGATGGCTCTGGCGTTCTGACGCTGACCAACACGAATTCGTTCGACGACACAGCCATCACTTTCGATCCCGGTGCGACCAATACAGTTGCGGTCACCAACAACGGTGACTCCAGTGAAGACGCCGTGGCCGCAGCTGGCTCTGGCACCGCAACCCTGAAATACCGCGCCGAAGACATCGCGATGTCAACAACCGCGCAGGTTAATGAAGGTGACAGCTATCGCGTATCGGTCAATGGCAGCAATTACGACTATATTGCTGGCAAAGGCGAAACCATGGAAGACATCGCCAAGGGTTTGAAAACCGCAATCGACGGCGGGAATGAAACTGGTGTGTCGACCAAGGTTGTCCAGAACGAAACGTCTGGCGCATGGACCGTTCAAGTCGATTATGATGGCTCTGATGCTACTGCCGGAGCAACAATGGCCCTCGCGGTCAATGGCGAAGACGGCGGCACGGCTTCTGGCGGGATGTTTGGCCTCGACAATATCGACGTGACAACTGACGCTGGTGCCAGCGCCGCGCTGGGTAACATTGAGACGATGATCAACACCTCCATCGACAGCTCGGCTGCCTTTGGTTCTGCTGAAGGTCGGATCGAAACGCAGAGCAACTTCATTGGCAAGTTGACCGACTCGCTCAAGACCGGGATCGGCTCGCTCGTGGATGCGGATATGGAAGCGGCCTCGGCCAAGCTGCAAGCACTTCAGGTGCAACAACAGCTCGGCACACAGGCGCTCTCGATCGCCAACCAGGCGCCGCAGAACGTCCTGTCGCTGTTCCGTTAAGACCTATGACATAGCGGGGCGCCAAAACGGCGCTCCGCACCCCTCACCTCCTGATCTCAACCGTTAACGGAAGGAATTTCCCGTGAACGCTCTCAATATGGCCAAAACGGCCTACGCCTCGAACCAGGCCCCGATCAGAACGCCGCGCAGTGTCGAATACGAAGCTTTCGCACGCGCGACCCGGAACCTCAAAATCGCGATGGGACTTGGCGCTACAGGCTTCACAAAACTCGCTGAAGCTCTGCACACAAATCGCCGCTTATGGACGATTTTGGCGGCCGATGTTGCCGAAAACGGCAACGGACTTCCAGAAGATCTACGCGCCCGTATTTTCTATCTCGCGGAATTCACAACTCAACACACACGCAAAGTGCTTCGCAGCGAAGACACCGCCGAAGCACTCATCGAGATCAACACAGCGATCATGCGCGGATTGCGAGCACAGGCGGTCGCGGCATGAGTGGTTTGGTCCTGAAACTTGGCCCGAAGGAACGGGTCCTCATCAACGGCGCGGTCATCGAAAACGGAGACCGCCGCTCGCGCCTCTCAATCATTTCGCCAAACGCAAACATCTTGCGCCTGCGCGATGCGATTCATCCAGAGGAGGTCAACACGCCTGTGCGCCGTGTTTGCTATATCGCGCAACTGGTTTTGTCCGGGGATGCCGACGCCGACGAAGCCAAAATCCAACTCCTGCGCGGCATTGAACAGCTTTCTCAAGTGCTCACAGACCAAGACAGCCGAAGTCAGCTTTCGACGGCAACGGACGCCTTGATGGACGGGCAATTCTACCAGTCCCTCAAAGCACTTCGCACATTGCTTCCGCGCGAAGAACGGCTTTTGGCAGCGACCCAAAATAAATGACGTTTCAACCGATCATACCTTTTTCTGGCGCCTCTGGTTGGGCCTTCTTGCAACGCACGCAAGAAGCCCAGCAAGACGCTTTCGAAAAATCCCCTTTGATTGAGCGGGACACGGCGTATTTCGAGGAAAACATCTCAAAGATTACCTCGGGTGAGGAGCTCGTGAAGGACTATAGGCTGCTCAAGGTTGCTCTGGGTGCCTTCGGGCTTGATGAGGACCTGCCGAACAAAGCTTTTATTCAAAAAGTTCTCGACGAAGGGACCTTGGATGAAGAGAGTTTTTCCAACCGCATGGTGGACAAACGCTACTTCGAAATGTCCAAGGCTTTTGGTTTTGATTTGGACCCTCCAAATACGCAACTATCTGATTTTTCGACCGATATTCTCGCGAACTACAAAACGAGACAGTTCGAGATTGCGGTTGGAGAACAAAGCACAACAATGCGACTCGCACTCGGATTGGAACGTGATCTTGGTGATATTATTGAAGGGGGTAACACTCCGGATGGGCAATGGTATTCTGTCATGGGGAACGAGCCGTTACGCGAGGTCTTCGAGACAGCGCTAGGTCTGCCCGCCACCTTCGCGGCCCTCGACATCGACAAGCAACTCGGCGTGTTTCGCGAAAAGGCCCAAGCCATCTTCGGGGAGGGCGAAGTATCGCAATTCGCGGACCCTGACAAACTTGAAGAACTGAATCGGCTCTTCTTGGTGAGGTCGCAAATCGCTGAAGGCACCTCATCCCTATCCTCAGGGGCCATCGCCCTCACGCTGCTTCAGTCCATCTAGCTTCAGTCTTCTTCCGTTTCGCTGGTTTTCAAACAGGCCGCGAGGCGCCGAAAGCTCGCCGCCGTATTCTCCCGTTCATCTTCCGCCAAAAATGCATCAAGCTGTGGCCAGCTTTCTATCGCGGCATCCAAATTCGCATCCGTCCCTTTCGTGTAAAGCCCCGCCTGTATCATCATCTCCGAGCGATCGTACGCCCCAAGCCTCTGGCGCGCAGCGGAAATAAGGGTGTTCTCTGCATCCGTCGCCGCCCCTGGCAAGGCTCTGGACACGGAGCGCAACAAATCAATCGCCGGAAACCGACCGCGCTCGGCAATCGTGCGATCAAGCACAACATGACCATCCAAGACGCCCCTCAAAATATCCGCGACCGGCTCTTCCATGTCGGACCCCGCGACCAAAACAGAAAACACTGCCGTAATATCGCCAGCGCGCCCCGCCCCCGGCCCAGACCGCTCACACAAAGAGGTGATCAGGTGCGACGTTGAAGGCGGAAACCCCCGCAATGACCCGGATTCTCCCGATGCCAGTGCAATTTCACGATGCGCCTCGGCAAATCGTGTGACCGAATCCGCCATGAACAAAACATGCCGTCCCATGTCGCGGAAATGCTCGGCAACCGCCATCGCTGTCCAAGCACAACGGCGCCGGACCAAAGGTGACGTGTCCGAGGTCGCCGCGACAACCACCGCCCGCTTCATGCCCTCCGTTCCGAGCACCCGCTCAACAAATTCGCGCACCTCCCGCCCGCGTTCACCAATCAGCGCGATCACCACGACATCCGCGTGAATGCCGCGCGCCAGTTTGGCCATCAAGGTCGATTTCCCAACCCCTGATCCCGCAAACAGCCCAATGCGTTGTCCGCGCACAATCGGCAGGAGCGTGTTGAACACGGCAGATCCGGTTTCCAGACGATCTCCCAGCGCCCTGCGCGCTGTCGGGTTTACGGGTGCACCACGCAGATTTCGACCGCGCGCGCCGCGAAAAATAGGTCTCCCGTCAAGTGCCTTGCCAAAAGGGTCGATCACGCGACCAATCCAACTTTCGTCCGGCGCAATGTCATCATGGCCGATTAAGGCCACGGCCGCTCCGATTTGCAGCCCCTCTATATCACCATCCGACAAAACCGTCGCCTTTTCCGAATCAAGCCCCAAGACTTCACCGCGGCGAACACCCCCTCCCCCCGGCATCGAGATTTCGACCATGTCGCCTTGCGCCGCAACTGTGCTCATTCCCGTCACCTCCAATGTTCCACGCCCAATGCTCGCAACCCGACCGATGTTGCGCGTGCCCTTGATGGCCTTCACTTCGGCGTTCAAATGATCAAACCCAACGTGTGTCATCGATTTTCTCCCTACCATTTTATCCATTGAAACCGTTTTTAAAGGAATCACGGTTAAGCCTTGGTTGACATCAATCGAGGGAGAAGCCCCGATGTACGAAAAACTGGAAATCTTTCGCATGGCGCAAGGGCTCGCAACCCATGCAGCCGCACGCCAATCAGCAATCGCGCAGAATATCGCGAATGCTGACACCCCAGATTATCGCGCCCGCGATCTGGCCCCTTTTGCCGAAAGTTACAGCGCGCAAGGCGCCGGCCTAAAAGCGACTCGCGCTGCGCATCTCTTGTCGGGCGAAAGCAGCGCTGTCTCATTCGCCACCCAAGCAACCTACCGCAAAGACGCAGCCTCGCCCAACGGCAACAACGTGTCGCTTGAAAGCGAAATGCTGACCTCCGCAGAAGTCAAAAGCCACCATGACAGAGCGCTCGCCGTTTACAAAAGCGCGCTCAACCTCATGCGGTCTTCCATAAACGCAGGCTGATAAGGGAAAAAGAAGATGTCAGATTTGACCACATCATTGAAATCAGCCGCCAGCGGGATGGAAGCGCAAGCCAACCGTTTGCGCCATGTCTCCGAAAACATCGCCAACGCCGATACCCCCGGATACCGGCGCAAAATGGTCGCTTTTCAAGAAGTCCTGGATATGGGGCGCACAACTGGCGCCGTAGAAACCGGCAAAGTCTCCCTCGACCGAACCGAGCTTCCGAAGGTCTTCGACCCGAGCCACCCCATGGCAGACGACACAGGGTATTATGAAAGCTCAAACGTCGATCTCGTCATCGAAATTGCTGACGCGCGCGAAGCGCAGCGCAGCTATGAAGCCAATCTCAAAATGTTCGACCAAGCCCGGCAAATGTCCAAGGGCCTGCTTGATTTATTGCGTAAATAGGAGACTCCAGAATGGACTTCAAAACCTCGCTCGCCACCCAAGGGTACGCCAATACGCGCCCCGCCTTGCAACCAAAAGAAGGTGCTGTTCAGCCGGATTCGGGTGGGTTTGGAAAGGTCGCGCAAGACCTCGCAAACACGATCAAGTCCGGCGAAGAAACGGCCCTTGCTGCCATGACCGGCAAAGCAGACCCACACGCTTTGGTCCAAGCCCTGGCCCAAACCGAACTCGCCGTGGAGACCGCAGTCACCGTGCGCAACAAAGTCGTCGAAGCCTACCAGGAAATCCTAAGGATGCCGGTCTGATGCTCAACGATATCCTCTTTTTTGATACCTTACGAGAAGGCCTCTGGATTGCTGTGATGATTTCTCTGCCAATCCTAACGGTCGCCCTCGTCACCGGCCTCGCGATTGGTCTCTTTCAAGCCCTCACATCAATCCAAGAAATGACACTCACATTTGTGCCGAAAGTTGGCGCAATCTTGGCGGTGTTTTGGGTTTCCATGAGCTTCATGTCCTCAACACTCGTGAGCTTTTTCCAAAGCACGATCATCCCCCTCATCGTGAGTATTTGACATGGACAATTCCGGATACACCACGTTGACCCGCCAAAGCGGCCTGCTGCGAGAGATGCAGATCGTTGCGAATAATATTGCCAATGTGTCCACGACAGGCTTCCGGCGCGAAGGCGTGGTATTTTCGGAGTTCATCGAAGCGCTTGATCCGGGTGATCCGTCTTTGTCCATGGCCACCGCCAAAGTGCGCGATACCCGCATGGACCAAGGCACACTCACCCAAACCAATGGCACCTTCGACTTCGCAATTGAGGGGGAAGGGTTTTTCATGGTCGACAGCCCGGAAGGCCCGCTTTTGACGCGCGCAGGCGCCTTCACACCAAATGCCGCCGGCGAGCTTTCCACCCCAGATGGCTTGCGCCTTTTGGATGGTGGCGGAGCGCCCGTTTTCGTGCCGCCAGACGCCAAAACGATCTCCCTAGCCTCGGACGGCACATTGTCCGCGGACGGCCAGCCGATCACCCAGATCGGCCTTTATATGCCGATTGATACCAACGACATTTCACATCGTGATGGCGTACGTTTCCTGGTGCCCGGAGGCGCCGAACCGATGGTTGAAGGCGTCGCGATTTTGCAAGGTTTCGTCGAGAATTCCAACGTCAGCCCGGTCGCTGAGATCACCCGGATGATTGAAATTCAACGTGCTTATGAGCAGGGGCAATCGTTCCTTGAAAGCGAAGACGAGCGCATTCGCAGCGTTCTTCGCGCTCTGGGCGCATAAGGGAAAGGACATAAAATGCGTGCCTTAAAAATCGCGGCCACCGGAATGTTGGCCCAGCAAATGCGAGTCGAAACGATTTCGCAAAACCTCGCCAATATGTCGACAACTGGCTATAGCGCGCGGCGCGCCGAGTTTGCCGATCTGCACTACCAGCAAATGACCCGCCCCGGCACGATCAACGCTTCTGACGGCACTGTTCTTCCAACAGGTATTCAGCTCGGCCTCGGGGTGCGCCCAACGTCAATTACCGTCATGACTCAACAAGGCGCGCTTCAACAAACAAACGGCCAACTCGACATCGCGATTGAGGGCAGTGGGTACTTTGAAATCACCCTGCCCTCCGGCCAATCCGCCTACACCCGTGATGGTGGCCTGAAACTAAATGGCGATGGGCAGGTCGTTACGTCCGATGGTTATGCCGTTGTGCCGGATATGGCGGTCCCCGCCGAAGCCACAGCAATTACAGTCAACGCCGATGGCGAGGTTTGGGCGAGCTTTCAAGGCCAAGTTCAGCCCCAACTCTTGGGGCAGTTCACTTTGGCTCAATTTACCAACGACAAAGGCCTAGAAGCCATTGGTGCGAACAACTTCCTCGAAACGGAAGCCTCCGGGCCACCACTCGTTGGCGTGCCCGGCACCGACGGATTAGGCACGGTTCGCCAAGGCTACTTGGAAGAAAGCTCAGTGGATGCGGTGCGCGAAATCACTGAACTCATCGAAGCCCAGCGCGGGTATGAACTCAACTCAAAGGTCATCACTGCCGCAGACCAAATGCTCAGCGCAACGACACAGGTGAGGTGATGAAAGTAGCAGCAACATGTCTAGCGATCTTACTCGCCCTGCCTGCCGATGCCGATACAGTCGTCGCCGCGAGGAATTTGCGCAGCCAATCCATCATCACCGCGCAAGACGTCAAAGTCATTCCCGACGATGTCCCCGGATCCTACATCGCGCTCGAAGAAGTGCTCGGTCAGGAAGCGCGCGTCGTGCTCTACGCGGGTCGCCCAATTCGGATCGAGGATGTCGGCCCGCCCGCAATCGTCGATCGCAACCAAATTGTCACCGTGTTGTTCCACACGGGCGCATTGCAAATCGCCGCAGAAGGGCGGTCGCTCTCGCGTGGCGGCATCGGAGACCGCGTTCGGATCATGAACCTTTCATCGCGTCAGATCATTACCGGGTTCGTCCGCGAAGACGGCCAAATCGTCGTGGGCGCATCACACAACACAACGAACAGTAATCTAAGGACCAACTGACCATGCTCAAATTGAAATTTCCGACTGGCCTCGCTCTCCTGGTTGGGGCGCTCGCAGGCTGTGACAGGGTGAACGACATCGGCATGGAGCCTACGTTGACGGCCGTCGAGATGAGCGCGGAAGCGCGCGCGATGAACATTGGCGCCCTTCCGCGCGACATCAAAAATGCACGCGACATTGACGGCGCGTCTTTGTGGAGTAAGAGCCAACAGTCGCTTCTGGGCGACCGCCGCGCGCAAAAGACAGGCGACATTCTCACTGTGGTCATTGAAATTGATGATAGCGCGGAATTTTCTAATAGCTCTCAGCGCGGACGCTCCGGCAGCGAAGAAATGGAGGTCGGCACCTTCTTCGGCATTTTGGAAACGGAGACGTTTCAAAACCTTCCGATTTCACCCCCCAAAGTCTCTACGACGTCTTCTTCCGCAAGCGCTGGGGATGGAAGCATCAAGAGAAACGAGAAACTCACCCTGCGCGTGGCCGCAACCGTGACTGGAACTCTTCCCAACGGCATTTTGCAAATTCAGGGGAGCCAAGAGGTCGCCGTCAATTTCGAAATGCGCGAACTACTGGTGACGGGATATGTGCGACCCGAAGACATCTCCCGGCAAAATGAAATCGCCTACGACAAAATTGCGTCAGCTCGGATTTCTTATGGCGGGAAAGGCCAGATCACCGACATGCAACAACCCCGCATCGGCCAACAGGTCGCTGACGTATTTCTACCGTTCTAGGAGTCCCAAATGGGCAAAATTCTCCCCATCATCCTCGCGCTCATTGGTCTCGGGGCGGGCCTTGGTGCTGGCATTGCGCTGCGTCCTGACCCGGAGGTGGCCACCGCCGAAAATCCCTGCGGAGACGGGAGCGGCGCGCCTGTCAAAGTCGCCGCCGCGGCAGACCCCGAAGAGGAAGGGGAGGAAGGCGCGCCGACCTCAGATTTCGTCAAAATCAACAATCAATTCGTTGTGCCTGTCGTCAAGAATGGCGCGGTTGCTTCCCTTGTGGTTATGGCCTTATCCGTCGAAGTAAATCTTGGCCAGAGCCAAGCCATTTATCAACGCGAACCCAAGTTGCGAGATATATTTTTGCAAGTGATGTTTGACCACGCCAATGCCGGCGGGTTCGACGGCGCATTCACCGCTGGACCCAAGATGAACGTCTTGCGTACGGCGCTCATGGAGGCGGCCTCCGCCACGGTCGGTGAAAACGTGTTAGACGTTCTCATTACGGACATCGCCCGCCAAGATTTATAGTTCTCTATGAGGCATAATGGCGCGCCGTCATCTTTTGTTGGGACTGTGCCTCTTGTTTCGCCTGCATGTTTTTCACGGCTTCAGCGCGCCCGAACGCAACGCGCGTTTTCTCGCGCTGCGCTTCCAAAAGTGCAGTCGCAGCCGCCAGTTCTCGGTTCAATTTTGCTTGTTCAAGCTGCGCCCAGGCCTGCCATTTTCGGTCCAGACCGAGGATCATGGCAGTATCGCTTTCGTCTTGAGTTTGAGTTTGAGTGGTCAGGGCATTTCGCTCCCGCTTTAGCGCGGCAATTTTCGCCTCCAAGGCGTTCACCTTTTGTGAATGCCCCTGCATCTGCGCAAGTTCAGCATCTAAAACGATCTGCGTAATGCGCGCGAGTTCGTTGAGTTGTTTAGACATTTCAAATGTTCCTAACGTCCGCCGGCTTTCGTCCCAAATCCATGCTTGGCCTTCTCTCGGATCTGCTCCGCAAAACGTATAGCAACCGCAATGGCTTCATAATGCTCGGGCCGGATTTCATTCCCGACTTCAACGGAGGCATGAATGGCGCGCGCTGTTGGGGGGTCACTATGAATTGGGACCGCGTTTTCTTGCGCGACTTCGCGGATTCGCGCCGCAATTTCATCCACCCCTTTGGCCACACAAACCGGCGCCTCTCCTGGCAAGCGACTCCATTTCAACGCAACGGCATAATGTGTTGGGTTCACGACAATAACATCGGCATCCGGTACCGCCGCAATCATCTGGCTCATCGCGATCTCATAGCCCCGCTGCCGACGACTTTGCTTCATATGAGGATCGCCCTCGTTTTGCTTCGCCTCGTCCGTCACTTCCTTTCTCGACATCCTGTTCTTTCGAAGGTGCTCTTGGCGTTGCCAGAAAAAATCAATGCCACCAATCGTAATGGAAATGACGAAAACAAGGGTGAAAAACGCGAGGCTCAACTCCAGAAGCACGCGCGTTGCCATAGCAGGCGTCAATGTGATGGTTTGCACGACATCCGGCAAACGCGACCACAAGAAGACCCCTAAAACCACAGAATAAATGACAAGTTTTGAAGTGCTTTTCGCGAATTCAAAAAGACCAGATCGTCCAAACTTGTTCTTTGCGTTCGAAAGCAACGAAATCCGGCTCATCTTTGGTGCGAGCTTTTCTGGCGCGACAACAAAACTCCGCTGCGCAATAATCATGATCAGGACAAGCGCCATCGGAGCGGCAAACCAGGGCAACATGCTTCCAACAACATCAAGGAGAATTGACGCGGCAAACACCTGTCCTCCCCCGGTGAACACATCCCGTGACAATTGATCAGAATTCGCAATCAAGGATTGAAGGACGCCCCCAAAAGACTTCAACGATGCCCCGCCCACGGTCGCCCCAAGGAGCAAAATGCCGAAATATGCAGTGGCTGTGTTGAGATCGGTGGAGCGCGGAATTTCGCCTTTTTTGCGGGCGTCATTCAGCTTTTTCTCGGTTGGTTCGTGTTCCTTTTCGCCGCCTTCCTCTTCCGCCATCATCGCGCTCCGAAGGGATCATCAAGGACCGGCAAGAACGCAGCCCTCCATGTTTCAAAGAGGAGCGGCGCAATAATCGCAAGCAAAATCAGACCACCCGCTGTGATCGCGGGCGCGCCAACGAACGCGACCATGAGTTGCGGCATGGCGCGATTGATCACCCCAAGCGCCACATTGTAAATGAGAGACGCGATCATGAACGGTGCCGCGAGCGAGAACGCAAGTGAAAACGATTTGCCAATTTGCAAGATGCCCCAATCCGAAAAAACCCCAGCTTCAAAAAAACCGCCCGGAACAAAGACGTCATATGAAAGGACAAAAACACTTAGCAGTTTTACGTGAAGGCCCATCATGACAGCCAAACACAGGCCACCAACAAATAGGATGTGACCGATCGCGGGTTGAGGATCGGTGGCGGATCCACCAAAAATCTGAGACAGTGATGTCGATTGCGCTGCAATGGAGCCTGCGGTCTGCAAGGCCATGATGAGAAGGCGCACCGAAATTCCAATTGCGAGGCCCGCGATCACTTCAAAAACCAAAAAGCCCAGTCCAGTCTCTGCCTCAATGAGGGGGCGAATAACTGGAAACACCATTGGCGCTACGAGGATTGAAAACGCTATAGCCAAAACCAGCCTAATGCGTTCGGGAATGGCGCGTTCCCCAAAAGCAGGCAGCAAGGCGATGGCACCGCCGACCCTTACAAAAACAGCAAGAAAAGCGATAAACCCATCGCGGCCAACGGCATCAATGAGATCAAAAATCGCAATCATGTGGCGACCATACCAACAAGGGAAGGTCGGGCATCGGCACCAATCTCATCAAAGGATAGGACCGGGTTGGACAACCCCTTTGCAGTCATGACGGTTCGCAAAAACCGGCGACGACGAGACGAGGTGACGATGGCCGGATAAATGCCGCGCTCACCGGCCACGGCAATGCGATCGGCAATGCCGTTTGCGAGTTTGTTGAATGAGTCAGGCGGGAGCGCGACATCGCCTGCGCCGCGTTCACCTTCAACTTGATAACGCATGAAGGCCTCTTCCCATTCCGGCGACAATTGCAACAACGGCAGCGTCCCATCTTCGCGCCGGAACTCCGCGACGAGTTGAAACCCAAGCCTCTGCCGCACATGTTCGCAAATCCCCTCTGGCGCGTTGTAAACCGGGCGCGCTTCCGCAATGGCCTCCATGATCAACGGTAGATTTCGGATCGAGACACGCTCTTCCAGCAACAGCCGCAAGACAGACAAAAGAACGTCGACCGGAACCTTCTCCGGTATCAATTCGTCCAACAATTTTTGGTTCGCTTCGGCGCGCACGGGATCTGTCAAATTCGTGAATTCCGCGAGCAGGCGACGCAAACCTTTCAGGCTCAACAACCGTCCAAAATTCCGTTTGATGACTTCCAATAGGTGAGTTGCCAATACTTCCGTTGGCAAGACAACTGTGCCCCCAAGGAGCGCCGCTTCTTCTTGTGCATCTTGATCAATCCAACGTGCCGCCGCCCCGTAGACAGGCTCCTCAACATCTTCGCCCGGAGGCAACTGCATGTCAGGACCTGTCATAATTGCCAGCGCGCGATTGGGCAAAAGCCGATCACGAGCCTGCTCGACGCCTTGAATTTTGATGATATAGGTCCCGGGCGGAAGCGACGGATCATCCGTAAGCCGCATCTCAGGTAAAATGAGACCAAAAACCCCGGCGACATGATTGCGCATATTGGAAATGCGAGCGTCCAATCCGGTGGCGGGATCAAGGACCATCGTCACAAGGTCTGGCGCGAACTCGACATGAATATCATCGAGGTCCAATAGATCGCCCAAGAGCTCCTCGCGTGGCGTTGTCGCGGAGTCATCAACTGTCTCAAGCACAGCCGCCTCAGCTTCAGCAGCCAGCCGCACCCGGCCCCGCCATGACGCAAACCCCAAACCAATTGCGCCCGCGATGAATGGCAAGAAGGGCAATCCAGGCACCAAGGCAAACAATCCCATGAGAACAGCGACCGTACTCAACGCGCCAGGGTAACGGCCCAGTTGGGAAAAAAGCGCCAAGTCGGTGGACCCGGTCGCGCCACCGCGAGCCAACAATAGCGCCGTTGCAATCGAAATGATAACGGCCGGAATTTGACTGACCAGCCCATCACCCACAGTCAAAATCGCGTAAGTCTCAAAGGCGACGCCGAAATCCATATCGTGCATCACAACGCCGATTCCAAGGCCCATGAGCATGTTAAGAAGCGTGATCAACAGGCCCGCAACAGCATCGCCTTTCACAAACTTCGAGGCACCATCAAGAGAGCCAAAAAACGTGGTCTCCGCTTGGTCATTTTCACGGCGCGCTTTTGCCTCAGCATGATCAATCGCGCCTGCGGCCATATCAGCGTCGATCGCCAATTGCTTGCCCGGCATACCATCAAGAGCAAAACGTGCGCCGACTTCAGCCATGCGCGCAGCCCCTTTTGTAATGACCACGAAATTTACAATCATAAGCACGCCAAAAACGACCACCCCCAAGAAGACGCTCCCCGACATGACGAAATTCGCGAATCCCTCAATCACGTTTCCGGCCGCGCCAGTGCCCGTATGACCGTTACCAATGATCAGTTTTGTGGATGAAACATTGAGGGAAAGGCGCAGCATGAGGGAGGCAAGCAACACCGTGGGAAATGCCGAAAAATCGAGAGGCCGTTCAATGAACAGCGTGACGGTAAACATGAGAATGGCGATTGAAAATGATGCCGCCAACCCGACGTCAAGCACCCAAGCGGGGACAGGCAAAATCATCATAACGATGATTGCCATCAAGGCCATCGCCAGGAGGATCGTGGGACGGAAAACCCGACTGATGGTGACATTTTCCACGGTCAACTCGCTCCGAAGTCGATGAAATCACCGCGCGCTTTTGAGCCCCCAAGTGGGACAAGCGAGCCCCGAGAAGAACTCCCGTTTTGGCGCTGCAACAAAGGAAAGGAATTGACGCGTGGCGTGCGCGCGCTCGGCTGCGCTGAGATTTCGGTTTGCACGGAGTTTTGTTGACGAAGTTCTAGCGCGTAATCCGCAAGAACAATCGGCCGGTCATCTTCATCGACAAGGTTTTCCCGAAAATTCGAAAAATTCTGCTGATAGGGCACGGCGTGTTCAGGCGTGCGGGAATGATATGCACCAGCCGCCTTTTCCCAGCTTCCCAATTCCGTATATAAACTCTTCAAGAAATCCGCCGCGTATTCGGCGTTTTTTATCGGATCAAACATGTCATCAAGTGAGTCAAACTCCTTGTGATGCCATTTGTAATTCAACTGGAAACAACCAACGTCAAAGCTTCGGGCGCCGCGTTTGTAGTGCTGATACACATAGGCGCGCGCATCGTCCTCTTGCTCAAACCAAACGCCCTTTCCCTCCATATTGACGGTCCAGGGCCAAGGCCGAACAGCTCCGTTTGAGGCACGCCCGGTTTCTGTGAGTGAAATCGCTTTCAGAACCGAAATCGGGACGCCGCGGCTACTCGCTGCAACGGCGGCCGCATGATCGCAAACGACTGAGGCATCCTTTGCCGCCGCAAAGCTGCTCAAAATGGAAAAGACAAATACCCAAAAAGAGAGCCACTTGGCGCTCTGATCGCGTGGTTTTCGTTGCTTTTTTGACGTCATGACTCACCGCAATTCTTGCAAGGATTGAAACAAGATTAGGGTGACATGGTTTACAAATGGTAAGCCGCAGCCTTATTGCGGCGAAGAATCTACACTGTCGTATTTCTCCAGCAAGGCCTCGACGGTCCGACGGTTTTCCTTGCTGTTTGCGACCAACGCTTCATTCGCCGCCAAGGGCGTGACATCGCTCCCGGTTTCCGCCGTTTGCTCACCGATCATCATTTGGCTGGCCGCACGGGTGACTCCTTCGCCTTTCTCCGCAACCGGCTCCCATTGTCCGCCACGCCAAGATTCTTCGAGTTGCTGTTCTGTTTCGCCAAGTTGCTCGAAGATTGATGCAGCCGAAACATGATCACCCATCTGACGCAAAGCTTCTGCTTTGAGCGAAAGGGCCGGCTTCGTGTCCAGGCCGGCCAAATACCCAAGCGCCACCTCAGGACGGCGTTGTTGCAAGAGCGCTTGGGCCAACACAACGCGCTCTCCTTCTTGCGGCACATTCGCGCTGGCCAACAGCTGTTTGGACAACTCCGGGAACCCCAAATCCAACGCACGACTCGCTTGAGTCCTGCGTTGATCTGGTGACAACAAAATCGCATCCGGCATGCGCGCGATCAGCGTTGTCAAAAAATCGTAGTCTTTTGTGTTGTCTGCCAATGCGGCGAACAGGGTTTCTCTCAGTTCACCGGTTTTTGGCATCTCGCTACCGAATTCACTGACCAAAGCATCGTATCGCGCGAACGCTGCCAACGTGTCTTGTTCCAAAACGCGCATCATGATGGCTGCCGCCCGCAACTCGTATTCCGTCTCGCTCCCCTTATTCTCATAGGCGACACTCTCAAGCAGCGAGGTAAACGCATCCGGAACATCCTCCCCTGTCTGAGCAATAAGCGCAGCCCGGCTCAAAAGCGCCTCAGGGAGGCGGGCATCCGCCACCTCAATCACACCGTCTAAGCTGCGAGCGGCGCCCTCTTGGTCCCCTTCCGACAGCGCGACTTCCGCCTCCATCATCCCGGCGTTCTCATCCAAATCTGTCAACACGCGGTCAACCGAAGCCTTGAGAGCGTTTGCGGAAGACGGATCGTCTATCGCAAGGAAATCTTTGACAAGACCAGGCCCCAACAAACGGCGCAAATGCGGTGGGAGTTTCAAAAACTCAAACACAACGGCTTCAGCGTTGATTTCTTGGTACTTAAAAAGCTGAGGTTGTGCGAGGGTTGCCCAAAGCGCGACGGCCCCTTCACACGCCATTTGATCAACGAAAAATTCCGCATTTTCCGCATAGCCATCATCCATGATTTGGGCCATTGCATCAAGAACATCCGGCCTATCAATCAAGTCCCGATAGTATCGCAGCAAGGCCCGCGCCTCCGCGCCAAACGTAATGTAAATATAGTGGCGCACCAACGCAGTGGCCCCGGCGGCATCGGTGGTGTCATATTCCGAAATAAGGCCGGCGCGAAAAGCGCCCACATCAGATCCTTCCTCTAAAGGAACGCCCCATTCTTCGATTTCGAAAAATCTTGAAGGTAAGCATTTTCGCCCATCACCAGTCGACTTTGTTGCAATTGATGTGTCTTGACGCGCACGATCTATTGCGGTCGAAATGGCAAAATGAGTTTCGGGTTCCTTCTGCATGGCAGGAACATCCATCGGAACATCGTCAGGAACCGGTGTCCGAATGTCATCAACTTCAGCCACACTTTCTTGAACATCGGGCAAATCCGCTTCCAAAAGGCCTTGGGTGGCAGCCCGTGAAATCTGTTCAAGGAGGGTTTGTTCAAGCTCTGAAACCGCCTCTGGTTCCGCGCGGGAAACGTCCATTTTGTCCGATGTTTCCACCGCGTTTTCGCTCGACTTTTCAATTGGAGTTGTCGCCGTTGGACGACCAAAAACAGTCGGAAATCCTTGCGCGGTCTTCGCAACGGGTCGTGCTGGAACCACGGGGAGGACTTGCCTAGCAGCGTCAATAGGCTCGTCCGGCTTGGGCTGTGACTCTTCAAAATTTGCGTTAAATGCCTTCGCACGCTCTGATGCTGGACCATCCTTCACGTCGACGACCACAAACCCACTCGACAGCTCAAACGCATCAACATGGCACGCGCATGAGGAGTCCAAGAAGACCCTCCCATTTTCACGGTTAATCATTTCGCGAACACGGTCTCGCGGGATAAGATCGAAAACGCGGCCAAGATCGAACTCAATGTCCGGGCGCCCGGAGCGCAACTCGAATCCGCCTTCAACCCTCCCCAATTCCCAATCAGGCATTTCGGAGCTTAAGAACACCAGACGCGAGAAATCTTCGTGCTCTCCTGACTGGACAGTTACAGTCTCCGCGCGCAAAGCGCTGGAGAAAAAAGCAAGCCAAATTGCCAGGAAAACTCTGGTCATGCCGCGCCTTTTTTCACCTCTTTGAGGGCCTCTTCGAGGTCGGAGAAGCTTGGTCTGATATGGCTCGGCGTGTTCTGACGCCCGACTTCGATGCAGATATTTGTCGAATGGTTATGCAAGTTTGCGACGAGCACTTCGCGAATGAGCTGGTAGAAATGCGCATCCTCCTCAACGACGGTTTTCACTTTTGATGAAAATGGGGCCATTAGGCCGTAGGCGAGGAACACCCCCAAAAAGGTACCAACCAGCGCCCCGCCGATCAGCTTCCCCAACACTTCAGGGGGCTGATCAATCGACCCCATGGTCTTGATCACACCAAGCACAGCGGCCACAATGCCCAGCGCTGGCAGCCCGTCAGCAACCGTTTGCAAAGCATGACTGCCATGGAGCGCGTGATGCAGGTTCGCTTCCATACGTTTTTCCAGCACCTCTTCGACTTGATGAGGGTCGTCATAATTCATTGAGGCTGAACGCAGAGTGTCGCAAATCAGGTTAATCCCCTCTTTGTCGGTCAAGATTTTGGGATACTTGGAGAAAATCGTACTCTCTTCCGGGGTCTCGATATGCTCTTCCAGAGCGACAGCGTTCTGGCGCGCCTGTCGGATCAGTTCAAAGAGAAGACACAAGAGGTCCCGGTAGTCGTCAGGCGCCCATTTTGGCCCCTTGAACACCTTCCCCACATCTTTGAGCGTGTGTTTGATGGACGCCATATCGTTCGAAATGACGAAGGCACCGGCAGCAGCGCCTCCAATCATTGTGAACTCAAAGGGGAGGGATTTTAGAATAATGCCCATCTTGCCGCCCGCAGCCAGATAGCCCCCAAAAACCATCACGAAAATCATCGCGATCCCGACAATGCCGATCATTTCAACGTCTCCTTTGCGCGCACTTGCGTCACCAATCCTGCCACAACGATGTTAATAAAACGTCTGTCGCTCCAGTTAGGCAGCAAGCCGTTGGGGCCTCACTCATCACGGGCATCATTCGGTTGGAGCCTGCGTATTTCGCCCTGCGAGCATCACCGAAATTGTGTAGGCTTGCTGAGGCTCTAACCCAGCCATGATAGCAGCTGCTGAATCCGCGCGCATACGCCCCAGAAAACCTGCCGCGAATTCTGGCGCCATTTGCGAGAAAAGCGCGGCCGCCTGTTTTGGCTTCATATTTTCGTAAACGGTTGTCAAACGGGCCAAATCGTCTTCTGCTGCGGTCGCGGAAAGCGCGATCATCCGCTCCAAATCTTTTTCCGCTTGTCGAAGCGCTACCAAGTTTTCTTCAATTTTAGCGCGCGCCACCTCCAGGGCTTGCTCCTTATCCGCCAATTGGTTTTCACGCGTTGCCACACGTTCTTCGCGCAGCTTCAAGAGCGCCATAACTTCCTCGACTTCGACCCGATCCGTCGTTTCGGTTGGTTGCTCAGCAACTTCTTCTGAAGTTTCACCAAGACCTTGCGCAATGGCCGATCCCGCGTTTGCCCCAATTCGCAGCACTCCGGAGAAAAGCAAACTCGCCGCGATCAGCCAAAGGAGACCCCTCCCGTTTCTTCGCGATGATTTCCGCTTCTTGCGCGTTTCCTTCGAAGGGTCGCGGACAGCGGCTTTGTCGGGATTTTTCTTTTTCATCAGGATGCCTCTTTCGCGTCCGCACGCTTCGTAGAAAACAATGGAATAGCTGCCGACTCTTCTTCTTGCGCGGCGTCTTGCCAAGTGTCGTCCAGAGCCTTTTCCGCGTCATCTTCTTGGGCCGCAGCGGCGCTTGTTGGTGGAGTGGGCTTCTCTTTTGACGGGGCCTCAGGCAGGTCGTGCAATGATGCCATCATCAATTCGAGTTTTCGCGACGCGTCCTCTGCGCGCTCTGTCAAAGCTGTCAAAGTGTCGGACGAATGCCCCGCCGCTTTGCGCGCTTGGTCCAGCGTGCGCGTCATGTCGTCAACTTGTGCAGACAATACGGCAACGGCCCCGCCAACACCGTTTTCCAAATTGTTGAAACGTTTCAGGCGGCGGGCAAGCACAAGACAATACAACGCCGCCCCAATAGCCCCCAAGCCCAACAACACATCGGCTGCGATATTCACGATCAGGTCCATTCTGGCCCCCTCTCTCTTCATTCAATTCAAGACAAATTCCATAATCAGCAAATCGCGCACGCGACCCTCACCTGTAACAAGTTGAATGCGCCTGAGCATTTGAGCGCGAAGGCTGATGAGGGCGAGAGGATCTTCTAAGTCCTTGACGTCTACCGCGCGCAGGTAGGAGTTCAGGACATCCATCACGCGGGGAACAAGCTTGGCCACGTCAGCCTCTTGCGAAGGTGTTACCTCAAGTTGCGCCTGAAATTTCAGGTACTTCAGTCGAGCATTCGGCCCCAAGGACACGACGAGCGGCTCCAACGGAACGAAGGCAACAGGTTCAAGAGGATCCGCCTCAACTTCTTCCTGAACGACCTCTTCTTCGGCGGCCTCCAGAATCATGCCTGAATACACAGCAAAAAACCCACCGCCGCCAAGGATCAGCGCAAGCACAAACCCAATAACAAGTCCCTTCTTGCCCTTCTTCTTAGGGGCCTCCTCCGCCCCTTCGTCATCCGGTTTTTCTTCGTCCGCCATTGCGACCTCAAAATAAATCTTTCGAATCGCTTATAGACCGATGAGGGCTAACCGATTGTTAAGATGAATTGGTTCAAGATGTTGGCTGACGGGGGCAGAAGCCCGCTCGTAGAAGGAGTCGCGTCTTGGAGCAGATCACATCGGTCTGGAATGCACTGGATACACGCCGCAAAACAATTGTTTTGGGGGCAACAATTCTCGTATTCATTGCCATTCTAACCTTGTCCCGCATGGCCGCGCAGCCTTCCATGTCGTTGCTCTATTCCGGGTTAGAGCCTGGCACATCCGGCGATATTGTTGCGGCGTTGGAACAGGAAAACGTAACCTACGAAATCCAAGGCAGTTCTATCTACGTCGAATCACCGCGACGCGACGAATTGCGCATGACGCTCGCCGCTGAGGGCCTGCCGAATAACTCGTCAAAAGGGTACGAACTGCTGGATGGGTTGTCGGGATTCGGGACCACATCCCAAATGTTCGACGCCGCTTATTGGCGCGCAAAAGAAGGTGAGCTAGGTCGCACAATCATGTCATCGCCAGGCATTAAGTCTGCGCGGGTTCATATCGCAACGCCTTCGCCCCAAGGGCTGCGCCAACGCGAGAACCCAACAGCCTCTGTCACGGTTTCGACTTCGGACAGCAATATGACAAGCGCTCACGCGAAGGCCCTCAAGTACCTCGTCGCCTCCGCCGTCCCAGGCTTATCGCCCGAGGATGTTTCCGTAATCGACACGCGCAGTGGCCTTGTACTGGCCGCTGATGCCTCCGAGATGTCACCGGAGAGTGGCACGGATCGCGCGAAGGACTTGAAACGAAGCATCGAACATCTTTTGGAAGCGCGCGTTGGCTATGGGAACGCAGTCGTTGAGCTTTCCATCGACACGGCAAAAGAAAGCGAAACCATATTGGAGCGACGCTTCGATCCAGAAGGCCGCGTCGCCATTTCCACAGAAACCGAAGAAACGACGAACGCCGCCACCGATTCCCGAACTTCCGGCGTAACAGTCGCTTCCAACTTGCCAGACGGCGATGGCGCTGGTGGCGATGGAAGCTCCTCGTCCAACAACTCTGAAACACGCGAACGCATCAATTACGAAGTCTCTGAAACGACACGCGAAATTCTTCGCGCCCCCGGCTCGATCCGAAAAATGTCAGTGGCCGTTTTGGTCGATGGCATTCGGACAGTTGACGAAAACGGCGAGACGACATGGAGCCCACGATCGCAAGAAGAACTCGATGGCCTGCGCGAACTTGTCGCGTCAGCCGCCGGCCTAGACGAAGAGCGCGGTGACACTCTCACTATAAAAACTATGGAATTTGAGCCACTTCTACCTCTTGGCACCGAGGCTGCACCGGGCCTTTTGGCGAGACTGAACATCGACCTTATGTCGCTGATACAACTCGTTGTTCTCGCCTTGGTCACTCTGGTTCTGGGGCTTTTTGTCGTCCGGCCAATTCTGTCGACACAGCAAATCGAAGCTGAAGCGCTGCCTGCGCCCGAACCTGACATCGACAATTCTGTGCCGGGCCTGCCTTCCCTCACCGGGGAGATTGACGAAGGGGACTTCGCGGGTGGGCCTGAAATGGCTGTCGTGTCTGATTTCGACTTTGGCGGCGACAGCGGCCTCCCCGCCTTGGGCGGGTCGTCAAGCGCAGACCCCGTTGACCGTTTGCGTTCGCTGATTGAGGAGCGGCAAGCTGAAACCGTCGAAATCTTGCGCGGCTGGATGGAAGACGATGAAGCGGAGGACGCATAATGCCACCCCGCTTTACTTTGGAAGAGTTCAGCGCCACTCGACCGGCCCCCAAACCGGCAGCGCAGGACAGCGCTCCACCCGCAGCCGCTCCGCTCGTTTCCCCCGAGATGCTCGAGACAGAGAGGCTATCGGGGTACGAAGCTGGGTATAAAGAAGGCTGGGACGACGCCATCAAGGCCGAAACTGAGGGTCAAAGCCGAATAGGCGCGGAGTTTGCGCGCAACCTGCAAGATCTTGGCTTCACGTTTCACGAAGCGCGCGCACATGTCATGCATGCCCTTGAACCACTCCTCAAAAGTGTTGTGGAGAAAGTCCTTCCGCGTTTGGTCAGCGAAACCGTGGGCCAAACGATCGTCGAAGAATTAATGCCGCTCGCGGCCGAAGCTGCTGACACCCCAATCCAAGTCATTGTTAGCCCGGCGAGCCGCCCTCAAATCGAAGCATTTCTCAAAGCGTCCAGCTCCGTCCCCTTCGATCTTGTGGAAGAGCCGTCCCTCGCGGATGGCCAGGTCTACCTACGCTCCGGCACCACAGAACGCCAAATCGACCTCACAGGTGCCGTCGAACGCATTGGCGATTCCATCAATGCCCTTTTTGAACTCAATGAGAAAGCTTTCCAGAATGGATGATTTTGCTTCCCCGCCAGATGACACATCGGCTTCCAACCCCTTCACTCAAGTCCCCATCGAAATCACAATTTCGGTCGGAAAAGCGCGCCCCCTTGTGCGCGACCTATTGCGCCTGAAGCCTGAAGCGATTCTGCCACTCGACAAATCTGTCGATGATCCGGTTGAACTGTACATTGGGGACAAATTGATTGCGCACGGCGTCTTGGAAGAAATGGAAGGCGATCAAAAAGGCCAACTCGCCGTCCGCCTCACGCAAGTCGCTGACCTAAAGTCGGGTCTGTAATGATGAGAGTCACCTCATCCTATCGCGGCCTTTGCGTTATTTTGTTAACCACGATTTTGGTGCTTTTTGCAGAGCCTGGGTTGGCTCAAGACGTTTCTATTTCTCTAGAAAACGACGGCTCTCTTGCAACCCGGTCTATTCAACTCATCGCACTCATCACGCTCCTCAGCATCGTGCCCGGCCTCGCGATTATGATCACGTGCTTCCCATTTATCGTGACAGTCTTGTCGATTTTGCGCCAAGCCTTGGGGCTGCAACAAAGCCCGCCAAACATGATGATTATTTCGCTTGCGTTGTTCCTGACATACTTCGTTATGGAGCCCACCTTCACTCAAGCGTGGGAACTTGGCGGCGCTCCTTTTTCTGCGGGTGCCCTTGAAATTGAACCTGCATTTCAAGCCGCTCTCGGGCCGTTTCGAGTGTTTATGTCAGCTCGAATTGATCCCCACACATTTGCAGAACTCGCGTCTCTGCGCGAAGGGATCGACCCTATCGTTTCTGATCAAACCCCGCTGTCCGTCCTCGTTCCTTCTTTCTTGCTCTCCGAAATCGAACGCGCTTTTCAAATTGGTTTTCTGGTGTTTCTGCCGTTCTTGATCATTGATTTGGTTGTTGCCGCGATTTTGATGTCCATGGGTATGATGATGGTCCCACCTGCCATCGTATCCCTTCCCTTTAAGCTCGCCTTTTTTGTTGTCGCCGATGGTTGGACACTCATTTCAAGCGCACTTGTGAGAAGCTATTTTTAGGCTCTAAGGCGCCCCCTCAACAGCGTCCCAATATATGCCCCAATGATCAGCTTCCAGCCTTGCGGAAAAGGCCTTGTCAGATCTAACAATGACGCTCACTTGTCAGCGCACTAAGAACTCTGCATGAAGCGCACCGGCGGCCTTGATGCTTTTTAGGATGTCAATCATGTCGCGTGGCGACACGCCAAGCGCATTGAGGCCGGCAATCACTTCAGACAAGGATGTCCCCCCCGGAATTTCGGCAAGACCCGTGCCGGGTTCTTCAACGATTTCTGCATTTGTCCTTGGCACGACAATGGCTTGCCCCTCGCTGAAGGGGCTTGGCTGAACCACAAGAGGATCTTCTTCGATACGCAACGTCAGGTTCCCTTGTGACACAGCTACACGACTAATTCGCACATCCGCGCCCATCACAATCGTCCCCGATCGCTGATCAACCACGACCCGCGCTTTTCCTTCAGGCTGAACTGGCAGGTTTTCCACATCACCGATCGCATGTGCGGGCGAAATCGCATTCGTTGAAGAAATGTTGAACACCACGGTTCCACTGTCGAGCATACGCGAAACGGTTTTCCCAAACCGATTGTTGATCGCCTGCTCAATGCGTTCCGCCGTCGTGAAATCTGGAGATCTCAGAGCAAGGCGAATCTGCTTTAGCTTCGTAAAATCAAAATCAATTTCGCGTTCGACGCGTGCACCCGAAGGAATAACCCCAGATGTAGGCACACCTTGAACAACGCCCCCTCCATCGCCTTCCGCAGACGCACCGCCCGCAATGACCGTGCCTTGTGACACCGCATAAATGTCACCATCAGCGGCGTTTAAGGGCGTCATCACTAGCGTGCCCCCAAGCAGACTTTTTGCATCGCCAATGGCCGAAACAGTCACGTCAATCGTTGATCCCGCGCGGGCAAAAGGCGGCAAACTCGCGGTCACAAAAACCGCCGCAACGTTTTTCGGCCTGAATTGCTCGCCTGTGATATTGACCCCGAGACGTTCCAGAATGTTGGACATAATGTCCTCGGTAAAAGGCGCATTGCGAATACCATCGCCCGTCCCATTGAGGCCAACAACGAGACCATACCCCACAAGGTCGTTGCCGCGCACGCCGTCGAATTCCACCAAGTCCTTGATGCGAATTTGTTCGGACCAAACCGGCCCCGCCAAAAAGAACGTGAAAAAACTGCAGAGCAACATTCGGAACATTCTGTTCATCGTATATAGTCCGTAAACTTGAGGCCCGCGAGACGGGCGGTGATCGTGTAGAGCGCTTCCATTTGCGCATAGACGTCTTGCAGCGCTGTCGCTGTTTCGTAGGGGTCCGCCGCGAGCAGATCATTTCGGGCCATTTCATAAGTGGACCGCTCTGCTTCAATCCGCGCTTGCGCAGTTTCGATGCGTTCTTGAGTTGTGCCAATGCGGGTGCGCAGCCCTGTAATGTCACCATCATTGTTGATCAGTTCAGACGCCGCAGTTCCCATCAATTCAGCGGTCTCAGCAACATCGCCGCTCAAGACGTCACGCCCCACAAGCGCAGCTTTGGCAAAACCTTTCAGGAAATCCCTGATTTCAGGATCATCTGCGCGTATGTCCAATTGGGCGGTTTCATCGTCCGCGATGCTCATCGGGCCAAGGTGGTTTTGCGAGCCAAGGTAGCCCATCGTTTCAAAGCCTCCGCCAACATCGTCAAACCATGCATCGACCGCATCCGACACATCGGAAGCCGTGGTCAGCCCCGCCGTCGCTATGACCAATTCATCAAGCATATCAGCCCCGGATGCCAGCGATGGGCGATCTGTGGCAGCGCCCGAAAATATGGATCGATGGGAGAGTTGAGTGTTTAGGTTTGAGACAACAGCGCTAAATTGTTGACGCGCGTTTTCCCCGGTTGCGTCCATGAGCGTGAAGTCTTCCGCGCTCTGAGCTGTCAAAAGCGCCGACGTAATGTTCTGCCCCTTCTCTTGAACATTGTTAAGCACACTCTGCGCCGCGCCAAAAAGGGTCTCAACTTCGACGTTTGTCGTCTTGTAGGCGGCAACCACACGAAGCCCGCGTTCGATTCCTGAATATGCCGTAAAATCGCCAGCAACCTCTTTTCCAATATCGGATTTCAAACCCGTTGTGACCTCTGCCGCGAGCCGCATCATTTCTGAGCGGGTCTGATTTGCATAGATGCGCATCTGAAAATTGGCGGCCAAATCTCCCATGGACAAATTGCTCATGTTCACAACTCCATCAATCTGTCGATCAGCCCGCCAACGGTTTGGATCACCTTCGCGTTGGCCGCGTAAGCCTGTTCAATCAGGAGGAGTTTTTGCAATTCCTGATCCGTGTCGACACCATCGCTCAACTCCTGGGTTTTCAGTGTTTGTTGCTGAGACACCGAGAATGAAAGCGCACTGTCTGAATTCAAGGATGCCGTATGCACGAGGGAAAGAAGATCCCCCGCCAATCCGCTCGAACTGCGCCCCGTTCCCAGAAAATCGCCGGACAATGCGACGCGACTATCTGTCAAGGCAGACGACAGCTCTTGAAGCAGCCCGGACTCGCCAACTTCACCCGGGACGAGCGCCCCAAGACCATCGCGAATGCGCCAAATTTCGCCGCCTTCGGACGGGACAACGGCCGAGTTGATCGAAATCCGAGAAGAGATCCCCGTTTCGTCCAATGGGTCAAAAGCCGCGCCCGCATCGGTGAACAAACCAGCATCCCCAACCGCCCGAGTATCGTCGACATTTGAGTCTTGAAACCGCTCAATCAAATCCCGGACAAATGCGTCTAGTTGCGATTGAACATTTGTTGAAATCTCATCGCGAACAGCAAAAAGACCGGCCAACGATCCGCCCTTGATCGGACTATTATCGCCAGACACCCGGACATCATTTCCGTTGATCTCAAGCCCCTTAAGCCCACCGCTATCAATCGTCATTTCCGGAACAATCACGCCAACCGATTGAAACTCGACTTCCGCGGCGCGCCCATCAAGCAAGATTGCGCCCCCGGTCGTATACAGCGCAATCATTCCATTTTCGCGCGGCAGTTGCTTCAACGGAACAATAGACGAAATGGAATCAACGGCGACCTGACGCATGTCCAGGAGCGTTGACGAGTCCTGACCCCGCGCCACCATTTCCTTGATTTGATAGTTCAGCTCTTCGACCCGTTGAAGCCCCGTGTTGAGATGGGACACCTGAACTGAGATCTGTTGATCGGCCGCCATTCTCAGCTCTTGGATTTTGCGGGATGAGTCGTTGAGTTGCGTTGTAATATCTGTGGCCGCGGACAAGACCCCCGAAAGCCGGCTGTCATTGTCAGGACGGGACGCGGCGGCGATCAACGCAGTTTCCAGATTATCAACGCGCGCTGAAAGCGACCCCTCTTGATCGGGCGTACCGATGATGCGTTCAACCTGAGTGTAAAACTGCGAGATCGTTTCATCATAGCCGACCGTTGCATCAGCCAAACGGCGATCTTGAACCACAACCATATCGACTTCGCGCCGAACGCCAACGACCTTGACACCCGCCGGGCTTCCATCCCCTGTGTAGCGGGGGGTGAGATCAAGTTCCCGGCGCGCATATCCGTCTGTGTTTGCGTTTGCAACATTGGACGACACGACCTGCGCGGCTCGCGCTTGCGCGGTGAGCCCGGAAAGGGCGTTGGACAAAGAACCCGTAATGGTCATGGTCTAGTCTCCTATGGCCCCCACCGCTCCTCTTATCGTTTGATATTCGTGGTTTCTTGCAGCATCTCATCCACCGTCTGAATCACTTTGGCATTGGACGAATATGCCCGTTGCGTCTGGATCAGGTTGGTCAACTCGCCAGCAACATCAGTGGTCGATCCTTCGCGTGTGAACCCAATCACCTCACCCGTAGGGCCATCACCGGCATCCCAAAGAAAGAAGGAGCCAGATTGCGGCGAAACTTGATAGGTTTGGTTCGATTGCGAAATCAGCCCATTCGGGTTTGGCACGTCAACCAGAGGCACTTGATAAATCGTGCGTGTAAATCCGGTGTCATACGTGGCTGTGATATAGCCATTCACGTCGATTTCTACAGATGTCAAATTGCCAACCGGCGAGCCATCCTTGGTGATCGCAACAGGGGCAAAACTGTCAGACAACTGGGTTAGACCGCTCGGGTCTCCATATTCTCCAATAGTCAAGTCAAGCGGACCACCCGCAACCGTCAAGGCGATGACACCCGTCGTGTCGTCATAAGCACCGCCTGAAACCACCGCCACATCTTTCAATGTGCCGCCATTCGCCCGGCTGTCGTCAAATTCCAAGGTGTACTCACCGACCACAGCGCCAACAGAGGCTGAATCTGTAATGACCATTGTCCAGATATTAGTCGCTGGATCTGTTGCCAAAGCCGGAAGGGTCGGCGTAAAGGTCACGTTCAATGATTCAGACGTCCCAAGGTTGCCAAAATACTCGATCGACAACGGCAGATCATCACCATCAGCGCCAAATTCAGTATCCGTAGCCGGAAGGTTCACACCGAGATTTAGCCGTGTTGTTGGATCGCCCGCTTGTTGGTTCACCTGAACAACGACAGGCTCCAGTGCCGACACTGTGTCGCGTGGGAAAGTCCCAACCTTACCATCGGAATCCGCAGGCCAGCCCATCAAGACAAGACCGGTTTCTGTCTTCAAGACCCCTTCTTCATCGGTCCGAAAAGAGCCAGTCGTGGTCGTCAACATCGGTCGATCTTCACCCGATGAATTCAAGTAGGCCTCTTGTGTAACCGGAAGCATGCCGCGCCCCGAAATGGCGATATCAAGCGGATTTGACGTCGAAATGAGCGGCCCGTGTTCATCGATCAACCGTTGGGTCGTGGCGCGCACGCCCCCAGCGGAATACGATCCGGCACCCGCAATGCCGCCAATCACCAAAGATTCAAAATCTGCGGTGGCCCGTTTGTACCCGTAAGTACCCGAATTTGCGATGTTGTCGGAAATTGTCGCCAAACGCGTCGCGTTTGCATTCAATCCGGCAACCCCTGCACTCAGCGAAGAGGATATGGTCATGGTGCGCCTTTCTGCTGCAGCCCTATTCAGGATCACAGATACAGGCCGCCCCTTAACACCCGCCTAATATCTAAAATTATGCCTATTTCGGGCCTCGTCAGCGTTTACTCCTCAATAAGATCAATTCAACTCGGTTATTGCGGATCGCCATCGGGTTTCGCGCCGCCGGTTTTCGGTCAGCATGGCCCGTAACCCGTTGCACGCGACCCGCAGGAAAGGCGTTTTGCGACAATAGCTTACGCACAGCATCTGCACGTTCCCCAGAGACTTCCCAAGACGTATTTTGCGCTACAACAACCGGCTGAGACCGCACATGCGCCTCCACAGCGACGCCGTTTTGAACCAACGAAAACACCCGCGCCATCATGCCAGAAATTTCTTCCATCAACGCTGTAGGCTTCGCGGAGTTCGGCTCGAAGAGCGGTTCCGACTCAGTGTCAAAAATCTCGATGATCAACCCTTCGTCAGTCAGCTCGGTCACGATATGGCGCCCCGTCAGCTCGGACACCATACTTTCGCCAGCCTTCCCGGTCAGCATTTCCTCAAGCTCGGCAAACGCTGCTTCTTCTGCCGCATGTGCGACATCCTTGCCCGCGCCGTTGCCCGCCTCATCCCCCGCATCCGATGCCGCCTCAGAGGGACTCGGCATGCCGCCGGTGCCAGACTGCGCCAAAGTTTCTTCTGTGAAAACACTATCGCCGCCCAGCGCGCCGTCACCGCCCCCCGAAATTCGATTCACCGGAATTGTCGGCGCGAAGTAGTCCGAAATCCCTTTGCGTTGTTGTTCTGTTGTTGCGTTCAATAGCCACATCAACAAGAAGAAGGCCATCATGGCCGTCACGAAGTCAGCGTAAGCAACTTTCCAAGCACCACCATGATGCCCGTCGCCGCTTACTTTCTTGACCTTCTTGTAGATAATGACCGGCGCATTCCCTTGCCCGCTCATGACACCACCTCTTATTTCACCCAACAACAGGTGTAGCGCCCCGGGGTTAAGGTGGGCTTAAGCTCTGCGTTTGTCAGGGGTTTTCTTGCGAAATGGTTAACAGTTTACCCAACCCCGACTTGACGGGGTCCGGCTTGGCCCTTGACTTCGTTGCACATGCAACAATAACCTGCCCCGGCGAACACGGCGCGCTATGCGTATGCATGAGGAACTCCCAATGACCAGCCAAGATCGGCCGACCACAATTGCCAAGTCCGAAAGCACCACACCGGGATATATGCCCGGTTTTGGCAATGACTTTGAAACCGAAGCTTTGCCCGGCGCCCTCCCCCAAGGCCAAAACAGCCCGCAGAAATGCAACTACGGCCTCTACGCCGAACAGCTTTCGGGCACCGCCTTCACCGCGCCGCGCGGCCAGAATGAGCGCAGCTGGTGTTACCGCATCCGGCCCTCAGTAAAGCACACAGGTCGGTTTGCAAAAATTGACATGCCCTATTGGGTCAGCGCACCGCATGTGGACCCAGAGGTCATTTCGCTTGGTCAATATCGCTGGGATCCGCTGCCCCACTCAAGCGCAGAGCTCACCTTCGTGACCGGCATGCGCACCATGACAACGGCTGGAGATGTGAACACCCAAGTCGGCATGGCAACGCATGTCTACCTCGCCAATACCTCCATGGTGGATGACTACTTTTATTCCGCCGACAGTGAGCTTCTCGTGGTGCCACAAGAAGGGCTTTTGCGCTTTCACACAGAACTTGGGATCATCGATCTTGAACCCAAGGAGATCGCGATCTTGCCGCGTGGGATGGTGTTCCGGGTTGAAGTCGTTGAAGGCCCGGCGCGTGGGTTCGTTTGCGAAAACTACGGTCAGAAGTTCGACCTCCCTTCAAGGGGACCGATTGGCGCCAACTGTATGGCCAATCCCCGCGATTTCAAAACGCCCGTTGCCGCCTTTGAGGACCGTGAAGTCGCGTCTACCGTGACGGTAAAATGGTGTGGGCAATTCCACGAAACGAAGATTGGTCACAGCCCGCTTGATGTGGTGGCTTGGCATGGGAATTACGCGCCTGTGAAATACGATTTGCGCACCTATTCCCCTGTTGGTGCAATCTTGTTTGACCATCCAGACCCGTCCATCTTTACGGTCCTCACAGCATCGTCCGGCCAAGAAGGCACCGCCAACATTGACTTCGTGTTGTTCCGCGAACGCTGGATGGTCGCAGAGAACACCTTCCGCCCGCCGTGGTACCACAAAAACATCATGTCCGAGCTTATGGGAAATATTTACGGACAGTATGATGCAAAGCCCCAAGGGTTCATCCCCGGCGGCATTAGTCTTCACAATATGATGCTGCCCCATGGGCCTGATGGGCCTGCGTTTGAAGGTGCGTCAAATGCTGATCTGGCGGCGGAAAAGCTCGACAACACAATGAGCTTTATGTTCGAGACTCGTTTCCCCCAGCATCTTACTGGCTTTGCTGCCACGAAAGCTCCGCTTCAAGAGACCTACATTGAGTGTTGGGATGGGCTTGAGAAAAAGTTCGACGGCACCCCCGGAGAAAAGTGATACCAACAAGATCCAAGGCCGGGGGGCGCTGCCCCCCAGACCCCCCGGGATATTTCCGGAACACTGAAAAGGCGCGGCGCGCGCGCGACGAAAGGCAAGACCATGGCATTGAAGAAGAGTTGGGTAGAGACTGCGAATGTCCCAGATTGCGAGTTTCCCCTGAACAATCTGCCTTATGGCGTGTTTTCGGTTGGCGATGGCGAGTTGCATTGCGGTGTGGCGATTGGGGATCGGATCATTGACCTCAGCGGGCTTGAAGAGGCTGGCATTTTGCGCGCCGACAAAGCGGCAGATGTTTTGGATGCGCCCTATTGGAACGATTTCATGGAGCTTGGACCAAAGGCTTGGTCCGCGTACCGCGCCGCCCTCACAGCGTTGTTGGCAGAAGGCGCAGATGACGCCATCCAAGACCAACTGACGACCTATTCGGTTCCGATGAGCAGCGCGGAAATGCACCTCCCAATTGCGGTTTCTGAATACACTGATTTTTATGCCGGGAAACACCATGCAGTGAATGTCGGCACCATGTTTCGGGGCGCTGAGAACGCGCTTCCGCCGAACTGGCTTTCAATTCCGATTGGCTACAATGGCCGCGCCTCATCGGTGGTGGTTTCCGGCACGCCAGTACGCCGCCCTTGGGGGCAGCTCAAAGCGCCTGACGCCGAACTGCCAGTCTTTGCGCCCTGTAAACGGTTTGACCTTGAGCTTGAGATGGGCGCCATTGTTGGCACCTCCTCTGATGGCCCGGTGAGCGTGGCAGAAGCGGACGATATGATTTTTGGCTACGTGCTGATGAATGACTGGTCAGCGCGCGACATCCAAGCCTGGGAATATCAGCCACTTGGACCGTTCCAAGCCAAAGCCACCGCCACCACGATCAGCCCTTGGATCGTGACCAAAGAGGCGCTTGAACCCTTTCGGACCTCCACACCAGAGCGTGAGCGGGACTTGCTTAACTACCTCAAGGAACCCGGCCCGATGTTGTTTGACATTGACCTTTCGGTATCACTCTCCCCAAAGGGCGGCACTGCGCAAACCATCACCAAAACTAACTATAGCCAGATGTATTACTCTGCGGCGCAACAACTTTGTCATCATTCCACCTCCGGCTGCCCAATGAACTCTGGCGATCTTCTTGGTTCGGGCACGATTTCCGGTGAGGCCAAAGACAGTCGCGGCTCGCTTTTGGAACTGTCATGGGGCGGTAAGGAACCGCTTGAGTTGGCGGATGGATTGACCCGGACCTTCCTTGAGGATGGCGATGTCCTGACCCTGCACGGCGCGGCCCAGGGCGATGGATACCTCGTTGGGTTCGGGGCCTGTTCCGGCGAAATCTTGCCCGCTCTGGATGACCCCTTCAAACGATAAGTTGAAGCTCAGGCCCCCCTCCCGCAAGGTGGGCGGGCATTTGATGAAGGAGTACCCAATGCGCCGATTTACAATGACTTTTGCCGCTGCGCTTATTTGCGCCGCACCCAGCTTTGCCGACACCGCCGCTTTGGCGCGTGAATATATTGAGCTCCCCTCGAACCAAGCCATGGTGGACGACATGTTTTCCGCCGATGCCATGGCGGCGAACTTCCTGCTTGGCGTGCCCCCCGGCACCGATATTCCTGCCGAAAAGGTCACCCAAATCGGGCAAGTCCTCTCTGAGGGCATGGCGACAATCCGGCCCAAAATGATGGCGGAAATGGAAGCCACAATGACCACGTTGTTCACCGAGCCGGAATTGGAAGCGCTGATCGCCTTCTACAAGTCCGAGCACGGCGCCACCGTCATGCAAAAAACCCAAGGGATGATGCAAACCGTCATGGCCAACATCGCCCCGGAAATGAACGCAATGCAACAAGAAACCCTGCCCAAGATCCTTGAGATCATGCAGGCCGAATAACGGAGAGACCACATGGCCAAGGCGTTTGCCTCACAAGGCGACATGAGCGAAAAAACGATCAGTTTCACCCAAGTCGGTGAGGGGCTTTATGCCTTCACCGCGCAGGGTGATCCCAACACGGGCGTCATCATCGGGGATGACAGTGTGATGATCGTCGAAGCGCAAGCAACACCGCGTCTTGCGCGCAAGGTGATTGAATGCGTGCGCTCTGTCACCGACAAGCCCATCAGCCATGTGGTCCTGACCCATTATCACGCCGTACGCGTCCTTGGCGCCTCTGCTTATGGTGCGCGCGAAATCATCATGTCCGACACCGCTGCCGCTATGGTGGAAGAACGCGGACAAGAAGATTGGGACAGTGAATTTGGCCGTTTTCCCCGGTTGTTTGAAGGCCACGAGGAAATCCCCGGCCTCACACGCCCAACAACAACATTCAGCGACAAAATGACAGTGATGCTCGGCAAACGCCGGGTCGACATCATGAAACTCGGCCGCGCGCACACGGCAGGCGATGCCGTCATTTGGGTGCCTGACCAAGAGGTGATGTTCACCGGCGATATCGTTGAATACCACTCAGCCTGTTATTGCGGAGATGGGCATTTTGCGGATTGGGGCAACACTCTGGATGCGATCGCGGCCTTTGGCCCAAAATCCATCGCACCGGGACGAGGTGACGCCTTGGTCGGAGAAGAGATGGTCGCCAAAGCCATCATGAGCACCCGCGATTTCGTCGACAGCACCTACGCCCCAGTCGCGCGGATCGTGGCGCGTGGTGGTACCCTCAAAGAAGCTTGGGACGCGGTGCGCGAAGCCTGCGATCCCAAATTCAGCGATTACGCAATCTATGAACATTGCCTGCCGTTCAACGTCGCGCGCGCCTATGACGAGGCCCGCGGCATCGACACACCGCGCGTATGGACCGCCCAACGCGACATCGACATGTGGGAAGCGCTGCAAGGCTAAGGCCCGAAAAACCCTCAAGAAACGGCGACTTTCGAGTCGCCGTTTTTTTTGGCTCACCGCTTAATAAGTAAGCGATTGCTCCTACACTAAGGTCGCAAGACCTTTGTCTTAAGACGATAGAATTATGAGAGAAACCACCCTCCACGCCTAAAAATTGCGCACACCTTTGAGCGTAAGGCTGATCGAAACGCTTGTGAGTTTCGCAATGACAAAGCCGCGCCCAAACCGTGCAAAAGCAAAATCCCAGGGAGGGAACACATGGATATCATTCTCGCATTGGCCGTTTCAATCGGCCTTCTTGGTGGCGTCTCCACCTATTTATTCCTCACAGTCGGCGCGATCCAGATCTGGATTGCCTTCATCGCATGGGCCAGTTTCTACCATTGCGGCGGCGGCATGGAGGGACTGAAAAAATCCGTCATGGCCAACATCTGGGGCGCGGTTGTCGGCTTTGTCGCTTTGCTCCTGATCTTCAAGGTTGATCTTGGTTTGCCGGGCGTGATGTGGCCGTCAATCGTTGTCGCTATCACCGCGTTTGTGCTTGTGTTGGGTGCGAAAGTCCCGGCGCTTGGCGTGATCCCGGCGGGCGTATATGGCTACGCGGCAATCGCTGGATACGGGCTTTTGTCCGGCGCGGAAATTGCCAAAATGGACCTCGCCAATCCCCTCCTGTGCACGGTTGTCTCGATGGTGATTGGCGCACTCTTTGGGATCGTTTCCGAGAAGTTCGCGGGCATTATGGCCAAGTCTGAATAACCCAATTGGGCCTCTAAAGAGGGCCGCAATACCAGCGGCCCTCACCTCGCCTTCATTTTCGTTGCAAACGCAACAGTTCTCACATAGGGTCTTCCCGCGACAGGAGGAGGCCCAGATGAACAAGATATTCGAAGTCCCGATGTACCCCTATGCGCGGTCACCGGATCAAGATGCCGCAACACCTGTGCGCCGCCCCGTGGTGATCATCGGCGCGGGTCCAGTCGGCCTCGCGGCCGCCATCGACCTCGTGCAACAAGGCATCCCCACAGTGGTCCTCGATGAAAACGACAAGGTATCATTTGGATCGCGCGCAATTTGTTTTGCAAAACGCCCCCTCGAAATTCTCGACCGGCTTGGCTGCGCTCAGCCCATTGTCGACAAAGGCGTGGAATGGGAGCTGGGCAAAGTCTTTTTCGATGAACGCCAGATCTTTGCCTTCAATCTGCTGCCGGAAAGTGGCCATAAACGCCCCGCCTTCATCAACCTGCAACAATACTACTTCGAAAAATACCTCGTAGACCGCGCCCTTGCACTCGCGGCCACAGGCGCCCCCATCGAAATTCGCGGCATGTCCAAAGTGGAGGCCATGACGCAGAACGACGACCATGTTTCCCTGACAATCAGCACCCCAGATGGCCCCTATAACCTTGAGGCGGATTGGCTCATCGCCTGCGATGGCGCGGGGTCGCCAACTCGGCACATGTTGAACCTCGATTTCGTTGGCCGTGTATTTGAAGACAACTTCCTGATCGCGGATGTGGTCATGGAAGCCGACTTCCCAACAGAACGCTGGTTCTGGTTCGATCCTCCCTTCAACAAAGGCCAATCCGCACTCCTACACAAACAGCCCGACGGCGTGTGGCGCATTGATCTGCAACTCGGCTGGGACATCGACAAATCCGAGGAGAAAAAACCAGAAAACGTCATTCCCCGCCTCAAAGCCATGCTCGGGGAAGATGCAAAATTCGAGCTGGAATGGGTGTCGATCTATACCTTCCAATGTCGGCGCATGGAACGGTTCCACCATGGCCGCGTCCTGTTTGCCGGGGACAGCGCACACCAAGTGTCGCCCTTCGGGGCACGCGGAGCCAACTCCGGCCTCCAAGACACCGACAACCTAGCCTGGAAACTTGCCCTCGTAATCAACGGACAAGCGGACGAAACATTGCTGCACAGCTACGACTTTGAGCGCGTGCATGGCGCCGAAGAAAACATCCTGAACTCCTCAAGGTCGACCGATTTCATCACCCCAAAATCCGAAATGTCGCGCCTTTTGCGCAATGCCGTTCTGGACCTCGCAGAACACCACGCCTTCGCGCGCCCCTTCGTGAATTCTGGCCGCCTATCGGTGCCCTGCACCTACGACGGGTCACCCCTCAACAGCCCAGACGCCCTGAACGGCCCATCCCGCAGTCGCCCCGGCGCACCCTGTCCGGATGCGCCGCTGGATAAAGGTTTCTTGCTGGATCAGCTTTGCACCGGCTTCCAAATTCTCGCCATCAACACAAACGCCCCCAAAACCCTCACCGAGGCCGGCATCACAGTGACGACGCTCTCTCTCCCCGCCTCCCTCGAAATCACAGCGCGCTACCTTGGCGATGCACCCTGCGCGATCTATCTGATCCGCCCCGATCAACACATCGCCGCGCGCTGGCCCAGCTATGATGAAACCGCCCTGCGCAAGGCCCTGCGCCGCGCCATTGGAAAGACATAAGCCATGAGCAACCTCATCCTCACCCCAAACATCGACGGCGCAGATGATTTCTATGCGGAACTCCTAAGCGCTCATGAAGGCCTCACCAAAGACGCCTCCGATGCCCTCAACGCGCGCCTTATCCTGACCCTTGCAAACCATATCGGTGACCGCAAAATCCTGAGCCAAGCCCTTAAAGCTGCAAAGCTCTCCTAGGCTTTCCTTGTTTCAAAAATACCTGCGCCGCAGGCAAACTCTAAAAACAGAAAAACCCCGCCCGAAGGCGGGGTTTTCAACTTTCAAACCGCGTAAATTTAAGACGGGTCTTTCACCATCCGCAAATAGGGCAGCTTCACATCCACATCGCCAAATTTCGCCTTCGCGTCCTCAAGTGACACCGACAAAGCCACCACAACATCTTCGCCCGGAACCCAGTTCGCAGGCGTAGCAAGCGGCGCACCATCGGTCTTCATGACCCCATCAAGAGCGCGCAAAACTTCCGCAAAATTGCGACCCACCGACATCGGATAGGTCATCGACAACCGCAGTTTCTTGTCAGGCCCAATGATGAACACCGACCGCACAGTCGCCGTGTCATTTGGCGTACGCCCATCCGGCAAATACGCATCCGCCTCCAACATGTCGAACGCTTTAGCCACCGCCAAATCCTCGTCCGCAATGATCGGGAACCCAGCCTTGGCCCCGGCAAAAGTCTCAATGTCGGACTTCCATTTCTGGTGCTCGTCCGCACCGTCCACAGACAGTCCGATCACCTTGGTGCCTCGCTTTTCCCACTCATCCGCCAACTGCGCCACAGCGCCAAACTCAGTCGTGCAAACCGGCGTGAAATCCTTGGGATGGGAAAACAAAATCGCGTAGCTATCACCAATCCAATCATGGAACGTGATCTCGCCCTGATCCGTCTTCGCCGTGAAATTCGGTACTTCCTGATTAATCCGCAAACCCATGTCGATCTCCTCGTTTTCATGTCCGTCAAGTATGAAATACGCATTGCGCGGCCAATAAAAAGGCCCACAGCAGAAATATTTCCGCTCAGGAATGACGTGACGGCCCAAACAGCATCCCAGACTTGTCCTTACCCAAGGTGAATGTCAGAGTGTCGCCAAATCCTATGGGAGGACACTATGCTCGACAAACGCAACTTCTACATCAACGGTGAGTGGGTCGCACCCGCTGCCGCCGCTGACCTAAACGTCATCGACCCTTCGACCGAAGAGCCTTGCGCGGTGATTTCGCTCGGAAGCGAAGCCGACGTGAATGCCGCCGTGGCTGCCGCGAAAGCCGCCCTGCCCGGCTGGATGGCCACGCCCGCCGAAGAGCGTATCGCCAAGGTCGAAAAGCTTCTCGAAACCTACATGGCAAAAGCTGAGGACTTGGCCCAAGGCATGACCTCCGCCATGGGTGCCCCGATCGAACTGGCCCGCACGGCTCAGGTTGGCGCTGGTGCCTTTCACATCAAAAACTTCATCCGCGCTGCGAAAAACTTCGAATTCATTCGCCCGCTCAACGAGCGCGCCCCGAATGACCGCATCGTCTATGAGGCCGTCGGCGTTGCCGCGCTGATCACGCCTTGGAACTGGCCGATGAATCAAGTGACACTCAAAGTGGTGGCCGCCGCGGTCGCCGGGTGCACAATGATCCTCAAGCCCTCCGAGGAAAGCCCGCTTGATGCCATCGTCTTTGCCGAAGCGGTGCACGACGCGGGGTTCCCTCCCGGTGTGTTCAACCTCATCAACGGGGACGGTGCTGGCGTTGGAACGGCGCTCACTGGCCACAAAGACGTGGACATGGTGTCCTTCACCGGCTCAACACGCGCCGGGATCGCCATTTCCCAAAACGCCGCCAACACGCTGAAACGTGTCCATCTTGAACTGGGTGGCAAAGGCGCGAACGTCGTGTTTGCCGATGCCGATGACAAAGCCGTCAAACGCGGTGTCATGCATATGATGAACAACACCGGCCAAAGCTGTAACGCCCCGGCACGCATGTTGGTCCAGCGCAGCGCCTATGACGAAGCCGTACAAACCGCCGCAGAAACCGCCGCGAAAGTGCAAGTCGGCAACGCCCACGAAGAAGGCCGCCACATCGGCCCGGTCGTGAACGAAGCACAGTGGAACAAAATCCAAGGGCTTATCCAAAAAGGCATCGACGAAGGCGCGCGCCTCGTTGCCGGTGGCGTAGGTCGCCCGGACGGCATGAACCGGGGCTTCTTTGTCAAACCGACAGTCTTCGCGGATGTGACCCCGGACATGACAATTTGGCGCGAAGAGATCTTTGGCCCCGTGCTCTGCATGACTCCTTTTGAGACAGAAGACGAAGCGCTCGCACTCGCCAATGACACAGTGTACGGGCTGACAAACTATGTCCAAACCCAAGACAGCGGCACAGCCCAGCGCATGGCATTGGGCCTACGGTCCGGTATGGTCGAAATGAACGGCCAAGCGCGCGGCGCAGGCGCTCCCTTTGGCGGCATGAAACAATCCGGCAACGGGCGCGAAGGCGGCGTTTGGGGAATCGAGGATTTCCTTGAGGTCAAGTCCGTAGCTGGCTGGCCAGAAGCGTAAATAAAACCCTGAGAAAACCAAGAAAGGCCGCGCCATACCAGCGCGGCCTTTTTTATTGGGCCAAATCAACATAGGCCGCAAGGGATGGAAGGTACTCGTCTTGCCGAAGCGTCAATCTTGAACCCACCCCTCCGCAGGTGTTTACACCTCAAAGTTGCCGAGATGCCAACCTACTCATTCGGAGGTTAACCCACTTTTTTTGGACAGAACCGCGCAGAACTTGGCAGGTATTGCATCAACAGGTAGTAACAGGCCCCGGCCGGGATCAGGCTCGCATACCACGAGATACTGGAGAAACTCAGCGCGAACACCACGCCAAAGGCAGAGGCAATCACACCCGCCCAGTTGATCCCGGCGTAAGGGCCACTGGGATCATAAAGCGCAGCAATATCCAGTTTCCGCTTACGGATGATGTAATAGTCCACAACCATCACAGCAAAGATCGGGCCTAGAAAGGCCGAATAGGTCTGAATGAAAAGGTTCAGCCCCGCCGCGCTCTCATCTTTAACCAGCTCCCAAGGAAACGCGCAAAAGGCCAACAACCCCACAATAATCGCAGACTTACGAAACGACAGCCCGAAGGTATCCATCAAGGCATAAGCTGGTGGAACAACATTGTTCAGGATGTTCGTCGTGAGCTGCGCAAAGGCAATGAACAAGAGCGTCACAACCAAGAGCACCGGATTATCGACCGCAGAAGCAAAAACTTGGATCGGATCGACAACACCCGTCGCTGAAGACACCATAATCCCGATCATCCCCATGAACAGCGTGGCGGGCAGGATCGAATTGGCATAGATCGCCACCTGCTTGAACGGCCCTACGCTTTCGCGCAGCTCACGCGAGTAATCCGATACGTTCAACATCATCGTTGCGTAGATCCCCATGAACAACATCGTCGCCGCCCAGAACGGCGCCCCCCATGTGCCCTCAATCCCAATCAGATTGGTGCTGATCTCGTCTCCATAGCGGTTAAGAACCGAGAAAAACATGTAGGCCAATGCGCCGATGATGAAGACAGAGCCAATGTTCTCCACCCATTTGATCCCGTGAAAGCCAAAGATCGACAGCCCAATCTGAAGCGCCTGAAACGCGACAAAATAAAAGATGATACTGTCAAACCCAAGCATCGTACTGGACACCAAATTCAGCGCCCCCGCTCCAACCCAACTTTGAAACCCGAACCACACAATCGCCGGAACCGAACGCACAAGCGCCGGCAGCTTGTTGCCCGCAAATCCAAATGAGGTACGCGCCTGCACCATCATCGGAATGCCGTATTTATGCCCCGCCTGCCCATTGATCGCCAAGGCAACCCCAATCACCAGACAACCGATCGCAATTGCGACGATAACCTGCACCAGGTTCAACGTCCCCACCAACCCAGAACCGACGGTAAACGTGCCAATCGAGACACAGCCGCCAAGCCAAGCGAAAAGATAGGACACCGGGTCCATAATGCGTTTCTTCGTCGGAGCCAGAGTGTCATCGGCTTCAGTATGTTTTGAATCGGCCATTTGCGTTCCCTCGTTGGATATTGGCTGTTTGGTCTTTGTCATTTTTGTCGTGGAGCGGCATAGGCGCCAATCTTGCTTGTCGTTAGCCCAGCGCCCACCAGCGCTTCAGCGAATTTGGTCGCGGCAGAAACGCCATCAATCACCGGAATACCGGTTTCCCTGCTCAGCGCTTCGGCCAGATCAGCCATGCCAGCGCAGCCCAAAACCACCGCCTCTGCCCCATCATCTTTGATGGCGCGCTGGATTTCGTCGCGTAACAAGGCGCGCGCGTTGCTGCCCGGCTCATCCAGCGCAAGGACCGGCAGATTAACCGATCTTACGTTTCGACATTGGCGCGACAAACCATAGCCGTGCACCAAATCTTCGATCAGCGGAACAGACCGCGGCAAGGTCGTGACGATCGAAAACGATGTCGAAATCATGCTGGCCGCCTTGATCCCCGCCTCACACAGCCCAATCACCGGGCCACTGGCGATTTCACGGCACGCGCCTATAGCCGGGTCGTCAAAACAAGCAACAACGATAGCGTCGCACCCTTGGCGCTCCGCCTCAGCAACTTCGCGCAAAAGGTGAGGCGCACACATGATCTCATCGAATTGACCTTCGATGCTGGCGGGCGCGCCCAGCGCCGTACGACCCAGAACCTCGACATGAGGGGCCGCAACAGCTTGGGCGGCTGCGACGATCTTGTTGGTCATGGCTTGCGTTGAATTTGGGTTGATGATGCAGAGTTTCATGGTCGCTCCGATTGGATTGCTCCCAGACTACCCGGTTTTGTGAACTAAATTAGTGGAAAATTATTGTTAACAATCTTTGATGTCTATTTTTGGCAACGCAACTTGTCCAAACACGCCGCGTAGCTTAAAACTTGACCAATGGAAAATTCGGTTGAAATGAAGATCATTTATCACGTCCTCGACGCCATCGCGGACCAAAAGCTGCGCGCCGGAACCAAACTGGGCGAAAGCGATCTATCCGCCATTTTCTCCTGCAATCGCGCACAGATACGCCGCGCTCTGGCGATGCTCACCGGTTATGGCGTGGTCAATCTTATTGCCAATAAGGGGGCATTTGTCGCCACGCCGAGCGAGCGAGAATCGCGCCAAGTCTTTCAAGCGCGCCGCGCAATTGAGGCCAGCATCTGCAAAAATGTTGTGCGAAATGCGAAAACCGAGGATTTCGCCCGTCTTCGCGCCCATCTTGCGGAGGAAAACGCCGTGTTGGGGCCATCAGCCCCCGCGCAAGCGAGTCGCGCAGAGGCGCTGCGCCTGTCGCGGCGCTTCCATCTGATTCTCGCAGACCTGGGAAACAACGAAGTCTTGGCCCAATTCCTTGAGGAGCTGACCTTGCGAAGCTCGCTCATTCTGGGCTGTTACGGGTCTCATCGCGCGACCCTTTGCGCCGCCGGCGAACATGAGAAAATCGTCGAGGCCATTGAGGCCCGCCGCGAAGACCTCGCCATTCAACTATTGGACCAACATCTTCTCCACCTAGAAAACGAAGTCAATTTCGACGCGCGCCGCAGCCTATCAAGCCCATTGGGCAACATCTTGGGCGCGCCAAACGAAGACCATAGCTAGTCACCAACACCCCCATCCCAGCACCGTTGCGGCTGGACCTCGAATTCAGAACTGTTAAACTGCGCGGGCATCGGTGGGAAGTCATCCGCTTGTTGCGGCTGAACCTCGAATTCTGAACTGTTAAACTATGACGCTCGATGAAATCCAAGCCCTCTTGGTTGCGGCTGGACCTCGAATTCTGAACTGTTAAACCAGTGCGCAAGCAAATCCGTTCTGGTTTAAGTTGCGGCTGGACCTCGAATTCTGAACTGTTAAACCACCCCATCCAGCCGGATTTCCTCACCGCTGTTGCGGCTGGACCTCGAATTCTGAACTGTTAAACTTCTACTGTTGCGAACTGAAAGGCGCGCCGGGTTGCGGCTGGACCTCGAATTCTGAACTGTTAAACTTGAGCACCGTCCAACATGTCAGCATCAACCGTTGCGGCTGGACCTCGAATTCTGAACTGTTAAACTGTCGGTCAGGGTGAAGGCCGACAAGGATCCGTTGCGGCTGGACCTCGAATTCTGAACTGTTAAACTTCCCGACTCCTGCATCCCGTCCATCTCGGCGGTTGCGGCTGGACCTCGAATTCTGAACTGTTAAACTTCTTGCTTTGTTTCTTTGATGTCATCAGCAGTTGCGGCTGGACCTCGAATTCTGAACTGTTAAACTTTTGCGCAAAAGCGGATGTGCTTAAGCAGAGTTGCGGCTGGACCTCGAATTCTGAACTGTTAAACTCGATACTCCCTCAAGGCCTTGTTTTCACAAGGTTTTGAGGGGTTTTGAACTTCATATTTCCAGTGGATTTCCATCAAAAAAGTACAAGTTGCTCCGGGTTTTTTCGCGCGGCCCTTCGGCCTTGGTCGGCAAAATGAACGATATCACGATATTGGCGGTCGGTGAAGTTGAGGATTTGGATATCGCCTTTCTCGGGTAGATTCCGCTCGATTCTATTGACCCGAGTCTGGAACGCTTCTTTTCCATTAACGAAGCGTGCATAGACCGAGAATTGACTGCGCTCGAACCCTTCATCCAGCAGGAAATTGCGAAAAGTCGTCGCGGCCTTGCGCTGCGGCTTGGTCTCGGTGGGCAGGTCGAACATCACGAGTATCCACATGATCCTATATCCTGACAAATGGCTGGAATGAACAGTCATGCGCCCAATCCTGCAAGGGTGAGAGCATCGGGAGGGCGTGGCAACGCGAGGGAGAGCTTTCCGCTTTCGAAGCTCTGTCCCAAAGAGGTGGCCAGCTTCGTGAGCGCGACCGAAGTTGGGCTTTGTCCTTCCCTAAGCGGCAGGTCAAGCGCGATGAGGCGGGCCAGTGTTTGTTTGGCTTCGGTGTCGACCTGCGGTCCGTTTCGGTCAGCAAGCGTACGAGCAGCACAATCCACCAAAGGGCGAAAAGGCTCCATGAGATCATCCGCCAAGGCAAATGCGTTCCCTCGGTTGGAATGATGCAGACCAATCGTCGGGTGAAGGCCTGCCGCGACAATTGCCCGGGCGGTTGCCGCGCGCAAAACTGTGTATCCGTAATTCAAAATCGCGTTCACGTCAGGGGCATCGCGATCCCTGCGAAAGTCGCTCCCCATCATCAGAGGCCAATAGTAGCGGGCAGCCTGCGCCTCGACGTTCGCGCTATCGCCACTGGTGACCGCGCGCGCCATCATGGCAAGCGGAGCATGAGGCGCTGTGATGGCCTCCAGAGCGGCGGCTTGCATTGTAATTTTGGAGACCACCACCTGCTTCCAGGCTTGTTTGATAAGTGGCGTTTTTGCCTGCCATTGTGCACGCAAGCGCCCGCCTTGGGCATGGTGGCCTTCCAGTGGCATAAGGACGGATCGTGGCGCGTGGTTAGAGGCACAAAAGACAACAGGCACTGCTCGATCGCCCAGCTCAGCCAAGAGGGATCCCGATACCGTGGTCCCATGCGCGTGAACAATAACGGCCGCGATCTCATCCAGAGGTATGCGGCCAACTTCAACCCCATCCTCGGTGACTTTCAAGAAGCCCCGCTCCCGCGACAGGTGCCGGCCATCCGTTGCGATGTCTATAACACGATCCAAAACTCATACTCCAAACGATTGGAAGCATGACATATTTTCCCGATTCGCGCGACAGTGCTTAGATTTTGGGCGGACCGGGGTCGCGCACTTGGCCGATTTCATCAACAAATATGCGCCGCAAACCCGCCTTAACGGCCGTCGTGGCGCTTAGTCGAATGTATAGGTCTTCCTTATTCTTCCGGTATCGATCCGACGCGTTTGCTTCGTTGTGAGGAACGAGTTCGATCATGCCTTTCCCATTGAATTTGGCGACCGTTGCGGTGACAGCGCCAAACTTGCTCTGATCGACGCGCACTGTATCCCCCTTATGCAAGCGCGCGATTCTCTTTGCAGCAGGATGCCGGCTGTCATGTCCCTGGTGAGCATCAAAGGTTGTAACGACGTTATGGACGATCTCGCCACCCGGCATGCGCCAGATTTCATAGCGCTGGTTGCTGTCGCCCTTATAGGCCTTAAGCGGCCTGCTGCCTTTGGTCTCACCGATCTCGACACGCGCAGATTTTTGCAAGGTCTCCTTGAGGCGAATGCGGCGCAAACCCTGATAGGGGCCTGGTTTTGAAGCAAACTCCAAAAGCGCCTCCTCAAACGCCTTGCCGTCCTTGCCTTTGGTCGCCACCTGCAACATTTTTTGGAGATGCGGGTCGCGGATATTTTTGCCGCGTTCCGTAATTTCGATATCGCTGGGCTTGAGCGACAAGAGCGGAGTCCGGCTGACGACTGTATGATCATCAACAATCCCGTAAGCCGTATCATTGTGCAGCTGCCCTGCCGTGCTGTCGCGCCCAGTTTTGCGCCCTTCAACATCTATACGACCATGGTCAGCGCGATGGCTCACGACAATCTTGTCGAGATGATTAGCAATGTCGGTGCGAAAATGCTCCCACGGCTCCTCTGTATCGCGGGCAATCAACTCGGCGGATTGCCCGGCGTGTTCACCTCGTCCTGCTGCACGGCTGATTTTCTGCACGAGGCGATAATCCGTTGCACCAACAACGGCAGCATCAATTGCGTGATGGCGATGATCAGTCCGGTTCTTGACCTTCACAGCACCGCGCTCTTTGTCGCTGAGCAGCGCGTTCAGCCCCCAATGGCGGCGCAGCATTTCGGTCATACGCCCCGGCACCACCCAGACATGCCCGCCCTCAGTGAAAAGCGTGTCGAGATAGGTGCGCGAGATCCTTGCCAAATACTGCGTGTCCACCAAAGCGCGGTCTAGAAAGTCACTGTCTCCCTCGAACCGCTCCATAGCATCAGGACCAAAACGCCAGCGTTTATTCTCTGGCAAGTTCTTGAGATTGGCCTCGATAACCTCCCATTTGTCCGTAGCACCCCAGGTTTCCCAAGGCGTGCGGTCGGTCTTCTCCCGATTTGCCTCTTTCAGACAGAGGGTGCGGTTGGCGACGCCATTATCGAGCGTGCGCGAATAGGGCAGGATGTGATCCACGTCACAAGAACCGTCAAATACCATCGCAACACTGATCGTCTTTCCCGTGTAAGGGCAGCATCTCGGCCCAATCGCGGGGCCAAGGTCTTCCCAAAGACGCAACAACATCCGATTATGACCCGTGTTCGGCTGTCCGAGTTGCTCAAGCTGCTCGCTTCGCCGGATCGCATCGGCGGTGGTGCTTCGGATGCGTTTTTCGGTCTCCTTTTTCTGAGCCTCCGACTGCTTCAATTCGCGCGCCAATTCGACAACAATCTGATCGGGTTTGCCGTGTGTCTCGATGATCTTGTTCACCAAGCGCCGCAATTGATTCAACCCGATATGCACAGCCGGATTTGTGATCCGGCCAAATCGGGTGATCTCGTCATCGGCCTTGTCATTGGTGCCGGGAATGACGTGGCGATCGAGCACCTCACCGTAGTAAGGCAAAACATCAAGGCACTCTCCCGTGCGTTGGCTTGAATGGTGCCAGCCACAGAGCGCAGCAGCTTCGGCATAGGTGCAGACCTCCGCCTCCAAATGTTCCAAAATGCGGACCGTGGCGCTCAATCCGAGGCGCCCATAGCCTTCGGGAAGCCTGTTCGATGTGTTGCCCACATTTCTTGCGTGCTCCGCGTCGAGACCGTGCTTCTGCGTAAGCCAGTCGGTCAATTCAGAAAATTCGGCCTCGCTCTGTACCTTTCGCACGCGAGAGATCACCTCCCATTGCGCCTCCCAGTCCATAGCCGACCACTTTGGTCCAAAATGGTCGGGATGAACCATGCAAGCGCGCACAGGATCACAAGCAATTTTATCGCGAACGCCCGTTTCCAAGGTGAACCGCTCACCGTCCCGCAGCTTGAGCAGCTTCGCGAGCGCCTTTAATGTCAGGTTCATGGAAGTCGCAGATTTGGTCGGGCTTTTGTTGTCCAGCGCGAAAATAATTTTGTCGCGTTCTTCCAGCTCCAGCGGACGCGTCTCACGACCGTCAGCCGTCACGCGCAATTGGTTCACCGTTTCGTAAAGAACGCGTCTTTGCGTCAGAGGATGCGCTTTGGCGATACGCTGTTCAGCCGTGAAAAGACAAAGACCAACTTTCGGCTCTTTGAGGGGGCGCTGGTAAAAGATTTTTTCGAACACCAGATCGCGCAGATCGTCCGTCAGCGTTTCATGATGCAAAGCCTGCGCGCCCCAAAGCGCGTGGAACTCATCCTCCAAATGGCGACGGTCAGGATAAAAATCGTAACCAGCCTCTTCTTTCGCATCAATGCCGCCACGCGCCGCGACCGAAAGGCGCGTGCGCACGGTCGGCACATGGCGTGGATCGCTTGCGCGCAACCGGCGCATGTGCAGAAACTCGCCATAAGTCCGCGCGCCATTGGTCATCATTTCCAGATCGAGCCGCGCAGTGGCGTCCTTGATCTTGCCGCTCTCGTTGTCGCCGCGATCCGTCTTGCGATTGGATTTAAACCCACGCCGCTGATTGAGGTGGAAAAGCGCCCGCCCAAAGTGGGTGAGCGGCAACGCTTCATCTAGCCCACTTGCCCTCAGCGCATAGGGATCGAGAACCTCCAACATTTTGGCCTCATCAGGATCGCTAGGCATAAGGCCCGTTCGGGCCAGCAATGTCATCAACGTCGTGCGGCGGCGCAAATAACGGTCCCGGCGGCGACGCATAGCGCGCGCTGCACGTCGATCGACAGCAAGAGAAGCCTTGGACTTGGGGTCACGCCCATCGGCGAAAATTCGAACGCCTCCATCAATCACGCCCTTGATCCGCGACGATGCTCCCGCACCATCTGTCTCGTACAACCACCAACCAATCGAATTCGTCCCAATATCCAAACCAAGTCTCATGATACCCCCTAAAATTGATGAGGGTGAGTGTTCTTCGCCTTTCTCAAGTTTGCAACTTGAAATTGTAGGACCTGTCTGCCAAGATGGGCGCAGTTCAGAATTCGCGGTCGAGCCGTTAACAAGCTCGAAGTAGCACCACATTTAAACGCGTCCCACGGGGCGCGTTTTTTGTTTCCACGACCGACACGAAACCGGATCACAAATCGCCACATCAACATGCGGACCGCAAAGCCTAGAAAACATGGCACGCCACGACCGGAGAATTCAGTCAAAATCGAATAGGCTGCTCGCAAAAACACAGGGGAGATTTGCGCCCATCTCCGCCTTGAACGACATCACATTTATCAAGCCCAAACAGTACCTTCCAAGTCAAAACCCCATTTGCCGGCCATGCGTTTGGCCCACAATTTGCACCGCGGCGGTGTGTTGACACCACCGAACCAAGTGTTCAACTTAAACGTTCATAAGTGGTATGACGTCATGAAACCTGCGCACAGCGCCTATATCCCCGAAATTGATGCCTTACGCGCGATTGCGGTCTTGCTGGTTGTGGCCTTTCATGCGGTGCCCGCTTGGATGCCTGGTGGGTTCATTGGCGTTGATGTGTTCTTCGTCATTTCGGGGTTCGTCATCAGTCGCTCTTACCTGAACGCGCTTATATCGCGCGATAAATCGCTCACGCAATTCTATCACGCACGGTTTCGCCGCCTCGCGCCTGCTCTTCTGCTTGTTGTGCTGATGACAGCACTTGCCACCGCCTTCATCAGCTTGCCCAGAACCAACATGAGTTTCGCGACCTCCCTTCTCAGCCAAGTGTTTTATGTGCAGAATTTTGTGTTCTGGGCGCAGGGCGACTATTGGTCAAACGCGCTGTCCAAGCCACTCTTGCACACCTGGAGCTTGGCCGTTGAAGAACAATTCTACTTCTTTTGGGCGATCCTCATTCTATTTTTCCGCCGGTTTTCGCGCAGCGTTCTTGCCGTTGTGATGCTGATGATCGCCGCCTCTGTCGTGATCGGAATTGGCCTAGAACCGAGGTCGCCGAAAACAGTTTTCTACCTTCTCCCAACGCGCCTATGGCAGTTCGGGCTTGGTGTTCTCGCGTGGCTCATTGTTGAACGCTTCCAGTTTCGTCGAAGCGCTGTTGGCAATGCGCTTGTGTGCCTCTGCGCATTGAGCATTGTTGCAACGGGTCTTTTTTTCGGCCCTGCCAGCACTTTTCCTGGACCCCAGGCCTATATCGCTTGTTTCGCCACGGTCGTTGCCTTGGTCTTGCTTGATCAGAAAGGAAAGCCACCACGCGCATTGAATTGGTCCCCTTTCAATTTCATAGGTCGCGTCTCTTACGGGTTTTATCTGTGGCACTGGCCGCCCTTGGCTCTCTTTTTTCTGGCCTACGATCATGCAGCCCCGCCTTTCCTTGCAGCGCTCATGATGCTTGGCGCTTTTGGCGCTGCCTTTGCGACCTATGTTTTGGTCGAAAGCCCAGTTCGCCACAGGCGCCTCTTGCCGACAGCAAAACAGCTTGGCATTTTGGTTCTGTCTGGGTCCGCAATGATTGCTGCCGTGTCCGGCGTGATCCTATCCACTCATGGGCTAATCCAAAGATACCCCGCTGTGGTGCGGCCCTACCTCATGGCGACGACTCTTCCACACACAACACGCTGCGGAAAATTGTTCGTATTGCGCCACCCCAGCGCAGAGTTTTGCCCGCTCACTCAAGGCCCAAGCAATTCCGGCACGCTCTTGTTGGGCGACAGCCATGCGGACGTTCTGGCAAAACCGATCGCGACATATGCAGCTCGGCCCGACCTTAGCGTTTACCTCACAACGCGCAGCTGCGATCTCGGCACATTTGGCGCTTCGAAATACTGCTCAGACGCGCTGCTGGACACGATCATCCATCAGGCGCGCGCTGCAGGGGTGAAACATGTGGTGTCGATCTCGCTGTGGCAAGGCTCACAGATTTCAGCGCAAAGCCTAGAGGCAAATTTACGCAAGTTTGTCGAGGCTGGCCTGCCCGTCACTTTGGTAAAAACCGTCCCGCGTGACCAGAGCTATTCCCCCGAACTGCGTGCTTTGGCCGCCCTAAATGGGGAACCGCTCGCGACAAAGGGGCTGACGGCAGCGCAGCACAATGAAGCCTCGAAGGAAGAAGGCGATATCATGAAGCGCGCGGTGGCAGCCTTTCCTGGGCATGTTTCGATTGTTGATCCCGCCGATTGGTTGTGTGACGCGACTCAATGCCACTACGAATTAGACGGCACACCTCTCTATGTGGACGACAACCACCTGTCGCCACGCGGAATCGCGCATTTGAAACCCATGCTGCAGCTTTTGCTGGGTATCGCCGATTAGTCGCTTCCCTCTTTATGCAAACCCGGTTTCACTTTGGCCCGGTTTCACATTGGCCCGGTCTCTCGCAGGCTCGTTTTGGTGCGGACGAGACACTAGCCGTTCTGCCCAAACGAAAAATGGGCTAGCAGTTCCCTGCTAACCCATTGAAATCTAGTGGTGAGCCGTGATGGGTTCGAACCATCGACCTACTGATTAAAAGTCAGTTGCTCTACCAACTGAGCTAACGGCCCACTGTGGGCGGTGACTAATTGCGTGGGCTTGTCGGGTCAAGCCAAAAATATGGGAAATCTAGCAAAAGGTTTCTTCAAAGCGTATATGCGGCTCATGACGCGGAGAGACTCACATATGAACCTGCCCTTTATGAAGTGGCACGGCGCTGGAAACGACTTTGTTTTGCTTGATTCGCGCGACCGTGCGCCGGTCATGAGCGAAGCATTGGCGCGCGCGATTGGCGACCGGCATCGCGGGGTGGGATTCGACCAGCTCGCGGAGATTCGCAGCTCTGACACTGCCGATATTGACCTCGATTTCTGGAACAGCGACGGAAGCCGCGCTGGCGCTTGCGGTAACGCGACTCGTTGCGTGGCGCGCTACATGTTCGATCAAACCGGCAAGACCGCGCTCACAATTCGCACAGCCCGTGGCGTGCTTCTGGCAGAGCTGCGCGGTGACGAGGTCTGGGTGAACATGGGGCAGCCACAAACCGCTTGGCAGGACATTCCGCTGGCCCAAAATGTTGACACAACCGCCCTGCCCCTTCCGGGCGCGCCTTTCGCTGTTGGAATGGGCAACCCTCACGCCGTGTTTTTTGTTGATGACGTGACTTCGGTTGATGTGCCAAGCGCCGGACCAAAAGTGGAAACCGATCCGTTGTTTCCTGAGCGCACAAACGTCGAGTTCGCCCAAGTGCGCGCGCGCGACGACATCCGCATGCGCGTGTGGGAACGCGGCACTGGGATCACGCTGGCCTGTGGTTCCGGGGCTTGCGCTACGCTGGTCGCCGCCGCGTCCCGCAACCTGTCCGAGCGTCGCGTACGCATGGAGGTCGATGGCGGCTGGCTCTGTCTGGATTGGCGCAAGGATGGTGTCTGGATGACCGGCCCCACCGCGCATGTCTTTGACGCGACCCTCACGGCCGATGTCATCGGATCTGCCACATGAGCAAAGCACCGATCTTCACAACACTTGGATGCCGCCTCAACGCCTATGAAACCGAGGCCATGAAAGCGCTCGCCAAACAGGCTGGCGTAAATGACGCCGTGGTCATCAACACCTGCGCCGTCACCGGCGAGGCCGTGCGCAAAGCCCGCCAGGAAATCCGCAAATTGCGCCGCGAAAATCCAGACGCCAAAGTGATCGTCACGGGATGCGCCGCACAAACCGAGCCAGAAACCTTCGCCGCCATGGATGAGGTCGATCTTGTGGTGGGCAACGCCGAAAAGATGAACCCCACGACATGGGCGGGCCTGATGGAGCGCACCGAAAAGGTTCAGGTCGATGACATCATGTCCGTCACCGAAACCGCCGGGCATTTGATCGACGGATTCGGAACCCGCAGCCGCGCCTATGTCCAAGTGCAAAATGGCTGTGACCACCGTTGCACATTCTGCATTATTCCCTTTGGCCGCGGCAATTCGCGCTCCTCACCGGCTGGCGTGATCATTGATCAGATCAAACGCTTAGTGGATCGCGGTTACAACGAGGTGGTGCTGACAGGCGTCGACCTCACCTCTTGGGGCGGTGATTTGCCGGGCAGCCCGCGACTGGGCGATCTGGTGATGAGGATCCTGAAACTGGTGCCTGATTTGCCGCGCCTGCGCATCAGCTCGATCGACAGTATCGAAGCGGATGATAATCTGATGCTGGCGATTGCCACCGAACCGCGCCTCATGCCGCACCTTCACCTTTCCTTGCAACATGGCGACGATCTGATCCTCAAACGCATGAAACGGCGGCATCTACGCGATGACGCTATCGCCTTCACCGAACAAGCCCGCAAGTTGCGCCCCGGCATCACCTTTGGCGCAGATATCATCGCTGGGTTCCCCACCGAAACCGAGGCGCATTTCGAGAACTCGCTCAAATTGGTGGACGACTGCAACCTCACTTGGTTGCACGTTTTTCCCTACTCCGCGCGGATCGGCACCCCGGCAGCGCGGATGCCAGCCGTCAACGGCAAAGCCATCAAAGAACGCGCCGCGCGGCTTCGTGCCGCTGGCGCGCGCGCCAGCACCCGCCACCTTGACGCACAGATTGGCAAGACCCATGCAGTGTTGATGGAAAACCCAAATATGGGCCGTACAGAGCACTTCGCCGAAGTCTGCTTTGACGCGGACCATTCCGAGGGCGAAATTATCATGACAACGATCACCAACCATGATGGCACGCAACTCATCGCTTAGGGATTACCATGCATCAGCATCCGAAGTACCACGAGGCCAGCCCCGAAACGATCAATGCGTTCCTGCGGCATCGTAGTTTTGGCACCCTGTTTCTGACTGGCCCAGACGGGCCATTGGCAATGCAGGCCCCATTTGTGATGAACGACGACAACACCGCCGTTGAGATGCACATTTTTCGCGGCAACCCAATCGCACAGGCCCTCACATCGCCGCAACCGGCGCTCCTGAGCGTGATCGGCCCAGACGGTTATATCTCTCCCGATTGGTACGGACCGGGCGATTTTGTCTCGACGTGGAATTACGTCGCTGTGCAATTGAAAGGCAGGCTGGAGTTGCGCCCCTCTGATGAGTTGCGCGCCGTGCTGGAAACCCAAACCGAAATCTATGAAGCTCGCCTGCCCAAAGCGCCTTGGTCGATGGACAAACTCCCCGCCAAAAAGCGCGACGCCATGATGCGGGTGATCCATCCGATGCGCCTCGTGATTGAAACGGTGGAGCCAACCTTCAAACTTGGTCAAGAAAAGGCTGAAGCCGCTCGTCTGGGCGCCGCAAACGCACTCGAAACGGGGTTTGGGCAAGAGCTTGCGGATTTAGCGGCAATGATGCGCGCAGGCGGACCGGAAATTTCGGATTAAGTGGACAGGCGGCACCAAGACTCCTAAGCTTCCCATGTAAAGGAGAGTAACATGCCCCTTCCCCTCGCCCCAATCGCCGGTTTTGCGCTGCGCTACGGCACAGTCGCCCTCGCCACATATACCTTCGCGCGTTCCATCGAGCCGGGTCGGCGCGATCAACGCCACGAAGACGCGCTCAATGATGTCGACGAGGGCATCACCTTTCGCCGCGGTGCCGATCAGGCCAATGTCACCCACCGCTGGAAACGGGTGATCCGCCTGAAATCCGGCGGGCCGGGTCTGGAAATCGACGCAACAACCCTGTCCCGCATCCGCTTTCGCAAGGTCTAGATGGGGATGCAACTCCTCACCTCCCCCGCCTCGCCCTATGCTCGCAAAGTCCGCGCTTGTCTGATCGAAACCGGGCAAGAAGACATGGTTGAGCTTGTGGATGTCGTGACCTCCCCGATCAATAGCGCCCCCGAAGTGACAGCCGCACACGCCGTCAAAAAAATCCCCGCACTCATTCGCCCCGATGGCTGCACGCTCTATGATAGCAGGGTCATCACCCGGTTCTTGGATGCCCAAAGCGGCGGGGCGCTCTATCCAGACACCCATATCTGGGAGACCTTGACGCTTGAAGCCACCGGCGACGCGATCATGGATAGCGCTGTCTTGATGGTCTATGAGGGCAAATGCCGCCCCGACGACAAACAAGACCATAGCTGGGTCGAGGCGCAGTGGGGCAAAGTCGAGAATGCGCTGGATGCCCTGCAAGACCGCTGGATGAGCCACTTGGCCGGCCCAATAGATGCGGGCCAGATCGCTGTGGGCTGCGCGCTTGGCTACCTTGATTTTCGTCACGATGAGCGGGCATGGCGCAAAGGACGCGGCGTCCTTGACGATTGGTTCGCGGCTTTCTCCCAACGCCCATCGCTGATCGCAACCACACCCCGCTAGCCCAGAATTTTTTGCTCATTTTGCAACACCATGGGCAAAATCTGTAAGAATCACCGGCCTTCGCTGTTTTTTAAGGAAGCTAGGCATAGACCTGAGAGGTGTGTGTTTTTTGCCTTTTTGCGTGCCTGCGACCAAAGTCCATGGGGTCAAAACCCCGAAATGCAATGATTTGTCGCGCCCTGCGCGCGAATGTCCGCTGGACTGGCACCAAATCGCGCGTTAAACACCCGCGCAATGGGCTGCGGGCAACTGCGGCCTCTAGTCGTGCAGGCCGCCAGAGCGGCCCAGAAAGGGAGAAGCTCTCGTGTCACACGCAGACGATCACGAAGGGACCCGCCGGGATTTCCTTTATTACGCTACAGGCGGTGTCGCCGCAATTACCGCAGGGGCCGCTGTCTGGCCTCTCATCAATCAAATGAACCCCTCCGCTGATGTCCGGGCGCTCGCCTCCATCCGCGTGGATGTTTCGGACGTTGCCGAAGGCAGCCAGCTGACCGTTAAATGGCTCGGCAAGCCGGTGTTTATCCGCAATCGGACAGCGGACGACATTGAGAACGCCCGCAAAGATGATACGGCAACCCTGCCCGACTCGAACGCGCGCAACGCCAATATTTCTTCGGATGCAGACGCCGTGGACGCCAACCGTACTCTTGATGAAGACGGCAAATGGCTGGTCATGATGGGCGTGTGTACACACCTTGGATGTGTGCCGCTCGGCAATGGCGCTGGCGATTATGACGGGTGGTATTGCCCCTGTCACGGCTCGCACTATGACGCCGCAGGGCGCATCCGCCGAGGCCCAGCACCTGAGAACCTCCCGGTTCCGGTTGCCCAGTTCCTCGACGACACAACAATCAAGCTCGGCTAAGGGAGGAATAATACATGTCTGGAATTCCCCACGACCATTACGAGCCGAAATCCGGCTTTGAAAAATGGCTGGACGAGCGCCTGCCCATCGTTGGCCTCGCATACGGCACATTGATGATCCCAACTCCAAAAAACCTGAACTGGTGGTGGATTTGGGGCATCGTTCTGGCGTTTTGCCTCGTGTTGCAAATCGTGACCGGCGTCATCTTGGTGATGCATTATACGCCGCATGTTGATCTGGCATTTGCCTCGATCGAACACATCATGCGCAACGTGAATGGCGGCCATTTCTTGCGCTACATGCACGCAAACGGCGCGTCCTTGTTCTTCATCGCCGTCTACATCCACATGTTCCGTGGCCTGTTCTACGGCTCCTATAAGGCGCCGCGCGAAGTCACTTGGATCATCGGTATGCTGATCTACCTCGCAATGATGGCCACAGGTTTCCTTGGCTACGTTTTGCCATGGGGTCAAATGTCCTTCTGGGGCGCGACCGTGATCACCGGCCTGTTTGGCGCGATCCCATTCGTGGGCGAAGCCCTCCAAACATGGCTCCTTGGCGGGCCTGCCGTGGACAACGCGACGTTGAACCGTTTCTTCTCGCTGCACTACCTCTTGCCCTTCGTGATCGCCGCTCTTGTGGCTGTGCACATCTGGGCCTTCCACACCACCGGGAACAACAACCCAACAGGTGTTGAGGTTCGCCGTGGCTCGAAGGAAGAAGTCAAAAAAGACACGCTGCCATTCTGGCCATATTTTGTGATGAAAGATCTTTTCGCGCTTGGCGTCATTATGGTGATCTTCTTTGCGGTTGTTGGCTATATGCCAAACTATCTGGGCCACCCAGACAACTACATCGAAGCCAACGCTCTGGCGACACCAGCTCACATCGTCCCTGAATGGTACTACCTGCCATTCTACGCGATCTTGCGGGCCTTCACCGCAGATGTCTGGGCCGTTCAGCTCGTATCCTGGCTCACAGGTGGTATCGTTGACGCGAAGTTCTTCGGCGTGCTCGCCATGTTTGGCGCGATCTTCGTGATGGCACTCGCTCCTTGGACCGACACATCCTCGGTGCGCTCCGGCCAATATCGCCCAGCGTTCAAATGGTGGTTCCGCTTGCTTGCCATCGACTTCATCGTTCTGATGTGGGTCGGCGCACGTGACACGAACTTCCCGCACGACTGGATTTCGCTAATCGGCGCCACGTACTGGTTCGCATATTTCCTCGTCATCCTGCCGCTCCTTGGTGTGCTCGAAAAACCGACCACCCCACCGGCAACGATTGAGGATGATTTTAAAGCCCACTACCCGAACGCCTCTGGCTCGGCTGAGTGAGAGAAAGGATCGAGAAAATGATCAAGAAGCTCACCCTCACCGCAATCACCGCGCTGTCGCTTTCCGTTGGTGGCGCATTTGCCGCCGGCGGCTCAACAGGCCACATCGAAGATATCGCGTTCTCGTTTGAAGGCCCCTTTGGGAAGTACGATCAAGCGCAACTTCAACGCGGCCTGAAAGTGTACATGGATGTTTGCCGGGCCTGTCACGGTCTGAAATTCGTGCCATTGCGCAGCCTGGCCGAGCCCGATGGCCCGCATTACTCTGAGGACGAAGTTGTCGCTTTCGCTGCTGAAAATTTCGAAATCTTTGACGCGGAGCTTGACGACTTCCGGCCTGCCACACCTGCGGACAACTTCCCCGCCGTGTCAGGCGAAGGTATGGGTCCAGACCTCAGCTTGATGGCAAAATCCCGCGCGGCCTTCCACGGTCCGGCGGGCACTGGCATCAACCAGTTGATCAAAGGCATTGGTGGCCCCGAGTATATCGCGGCTTTCCTCACGTCCTTTAACGGCGAAGAAAATGAAGTCGCAGGCCAATACCTCTATGGGAACACCGTGTTTGACGGCGGCTGGGTCTCCATGGCGCCACAACTCGAAGATGGGCTTGTCGACTATGACGACGGTCACGACAACTCGGCACACCATATGGCCGAAGACGTCGCAGCCTTCCTGATGTGGACTGCAGAGCCAAAACTGATGGCCCGCAAACAAGCCGGCTTCATCGCCGTTGTGATGCTGATCATCCTCACATCGCTCTTGTACCTCACAAACAAGAAGCTTTGGGCACCGCATAAATACGGCAAAGACGCCAACCTGTAACTGCAGGTCACACCTCTTAAGAAAGGGCGCTCAACCGGGCGCCCTTTTTTGTGTCACGACTCGCCCAAATAGGCACGCAACGCTTCTGGCGGATTGGCGAAAATCTCCGCCGCAGGTTCCGGCGCATGCGCAACCCCTGCCGCCACCAAAATCACCTCACCTTGGATCGCCAAAGCATCATCCGGGTTGTGGGTCACCATGAGCAGCGAGGCACCACTTTCGCGCGCCAAACGGCTGACAAGCTGGATCATCTCCTGGCGCAATGCTGGCCCCAACGCGCCAAACGGCTCATCAAGAAGCATAAGAGGTCGTGCCCGCAACAAAGCCCGCGCCAAACCTGCGCGTGCCATCTGCCCACCCGACACAGCGCCAGGTTTGCGCGCTCCCAACCCCGCCAATCCAACCGCGTCAAGTGCCCCCTCAACACGCGCCACCTCGCCTGAGGACAGTCGCAAATCTGGCCGCACGCCTAACCCAACATTCTCAAACAGCGTCATATGCGGAAAGAGGTTGTTGTCTTGAAAAATCATCGACACAGGTCGATCCGCCGCAGCCTTGTCTGTCAGGTCAGCGCCTTCCCAAGTCACCCGTCCCTTGCGCAGCTCTTGAAACCCCGCAATCGCCGCCAACAAGGTTGATTTCCCAGCGCCAGACGGCCCAATCACCGCCACCTGCGCCCCCTTTGGAACACTAAAATCCGCGCGTAGATCAAACCCACCAAGCCCCACATGAAGCCCCTCAAGCGTCAACATTGATCCGCCCTCCTCGATCAAAAACCCAGAACAACATCAAGGAAATCGCCAGCAACAACAGGGATGCCCCCGCCGCGTCCTCCATGCGATATGCCGTTCGAAGGCGAAAAATTTCCAAGGGCAACGTCGCCTGATCCCCGCGCGAAAACAACGCGATCACACCCAGATCCCCCATCGACAAAGCCGCCGTCAGCCCCGCACCAAACCCAAGCGGGCGGCGCAATCGCGGCAACCATAGCCTTCTGAGCCGCGCAACGCCCACCAGCCCCACTTGATCCGCCAGCCTCCCATAATCGCGCTCCACCTGCGCCAAGGCAGGCACTAGCGCGCGCAGGATAAACGGTAAGGACATGATCGCGTTCACAAAGGCCGTCACAGGCAGCGCCACGCGCCCCGGATCGACGAAAGGAAACAGCAAAATGAACAGCCCCGTCCCCATCACCAAAGGCGAGGCCGCAATCGTCAATGTGCCCAAGCCCTCGACCCAACTCCGGCGCATCTGTAGCGCAACCCGCGCCAGTGGAAGTGCCAGGCCCAAGGCCACCAAGGTGGACAACAGCGCCACCCCAATAGAGCGCGCCGCCGCAGCCCAAACCACATCCGGCAAGCTCATCACTGTCGGCAAACCGCGCAGCGCGACCATCAATAGCGGCACCAACAAAAACAACGCCGCCCCGCCAATCGCCAAGACATCCTGCGCCCATAGTGCTCGCGATGCAGGAGGCCGCAGCGCCACGCTGCGATCAAGCCCCGCACCCATCGCTGAGGGAATCGTAACCTTCAGAGCGACCAAGGCCAACGCGCCTCCCATGACAAATTGTATCGTCGCCAAACTGGCCGCGCGCGTCAGGTCAAATTCAAATCGAAAAGCCTCATAGATCGCCAGCTCAACCGTCGTCGCCTTCGGCCCACCGCCCAAAGTCAACGCCACAGCAAAACTTGTCATACACAGCAAAAACACGACCAAAAACGCGCCCGGCAAAACCTCGCGCAACATCGGCGCTTCAATATGACGAAAGGTGTCCCTTGATCGGAACCCCAACGACTGCGCAAGCCGAAACCGCTCCGCCGGAATACCCGCCCAGCCTTGCATCAACAGCCGCGTCACCAGCGGAAGGTTGAAAAAAACATGCGCCAAAATAACGCCGTGCAACCCATAGATCGAAACCGGCTCCAGCCCGATCATCGCAAGCGCCTTGCTGATCAAGCCTCGGCTGCCAAATACGGACAACAACCCAATAATGGCCACGATAATCGGCAAAATAAACGGCGCGCCCATAAGCGTCACCAAGGCCGAACGCCCGAGAAACCGCCGCCGCATCAACGCCCGCGCCACGGGCACCGCGAACAGCACCGAAAGCCCCGCGGATAGCGTCGCTTGCATCAAAGTGAACCGGATCGCCGCGCCATCAAACGCAGACAATCCGCCCCCCGGCTCGGCGCGCCACATCACAGCGCCAAGCGTGCCAAACAGGGCCACAGCGACCAAAATCGCCGCAGCCCAGCCCATCAATTTGCTTATTGAGATAGCCCTGTTTGCCATGCCGCAATCGCACCCTCGCGCCGCGCATCTGCCTCGACCTCATCGAGAAACAGCGCCTTCTCAGGGTAGTTCAACTTGGCAAAGGCATCCGGCCACTGATCCATCGGCAAGGCAGCCGGATAAGACCAATTCGCCGTTGCAATCAGGGATTGGAATTCGTTCGACAACACGAACGCCATGAATTGATCGGCCAATTCCGGCTGGTCAGTGCCCGCCAGTTTTGCCGCCAATTCAACCATGAAATAATGCCCTTCCTCAAACAATGCCGCCGATTTTGTTTCGTCTTCCTCGGCAATAATGTGATAGGCAGGCGATGTCGTATAGGACAAAACCATGTCCACTTCGCCATCCGTAAACAACCCATAAGCCTCGGACCAGCCTTTGGTGACGGTGGTGATATGGGGCGCAAACTTGGCCCATGCCTCGCCCGCTGCCTCCCCAAAAACCTGATCCGCCCAGAGCACCAACGCCAACCCAGAAATCGACGTTCGCGGATCTTGGATCGCGATTTTCCAGTCCTCCTGCGTGTTCATCAATTCCGCAAAAGACGCCGGGGGATTCGTGATCTTGGTGTTGTCATACACAAACGCCGTATAACCCCAGTTGAACGGCAAAAACGTGTCATCCTCCCAGTCGATCGGCAAAGTCAGCGGCGACAAATCAACGCCATGCGGCGCAAACAATCCTGTCTCACGCGCTTTCAAGGTCATGTCGCTGTTAAACCCAATCGCAACATCCGCCTTGGTCCGCTCCCCCTCCAGCAAAAGCCGGGGCAGCAAATCACCTGTCACATACTCAATCTCGCACTCACACTGCGCTTCAAACGCCTCTTTGATCGCCGGGCCAGGACCCCACTCCGAACCAAAATAGTCAGGCGCATAGACAGTCAAAGTTTCTGCCGCACTTGGGGTCGCCGCCAAAAGGCCCGCGATAATCATCGGAAAATATTTCATAGATCGCTCCATTCAAACGATGGGCGAAGGTCGAGGAGATCGTACAAAGACGAATACCTTCCCTCCGCCGGTGTTAGCCGGTTCAGGTTCAACGGGTCCGCATTTGCATCTCAGCTTTGGCTCTCCAAAGCACCCCGAGGTGAGCCAGAACCTAAGCGCAGTCTCTTGCCCCTGCAAGGCGAAACGCCTAGACGGGGAACAAAGGAGCGTTTCCATGTCGATGAACAGCTTTGGCCATCTTTTTCGTGTAACAACCTGGGGCGAAAGTCACGGGCCTGCTTTAGGCGCAACCGTGGATGGTTGCCCTCCCGGCGTGAAGCTCTCAGCCGACATGATCCAGCATTGGCTCGACAAACGCAAACCCGGCCAAAACAAATACACGACTCAACGTCGTGAAGCAGATGAGGTCAAAATCCTCTCAGGTGTCTATGAAGGTGAAACCACAGGTACGCCCATTCAGCTGATGATCGAAAACACCGATCAACGTTCCAAGGACTACGGCGACATCGCTGAAAAATTCCGCCCCGGCCACGCCGACATTACCTATTGGCAAAAATACGGCATCCGCGATCCGCGCGGCGGAGGACGATCTTCTGCACGCGAAACCGCAGCCCGCGTTGCGGCTGGTGGGGTGGCGCGCGAAGCCCTGAAACTGCTCGCGCCCCGCATCGAAATTAAGGGCTACATGACCCGAATGGGCGTGCACGCGATTGACCGCAATGCCATCGACTGGGAGCAGATCGAGAAAAACCCGTTCTGGACTCCCGATGCCGCCGCCGCCCAAACATGGGCGTCATACCTTGATGATCTGCGCAAATCCGGCAGCTCCGTTGGCGCGGTGATCGAAGTCGTGGTGCGCGGCGCCCCTGCCGGTCTTGGTGCGCCGATTTACGCCAAACTCGACACAGATTTGGCCGCCGCAATGATGTCGATAAACGCTGTAAAAGGCGTCGAGATCGGTGAAGGCATGGCGGCCGCCGAACTCACGGGCGAAGAAAACGCCGATGAAATTTCGATGGGTCCAAACGGGCCGGAATTCAGCTCTAACCACGCCGGTGGTATCCTCGGTGGCATCTCGACAGGTCAAGACGTCGTGGTGCGGTTCTCCGTCAAACCCACCTCCTCGATCCTGACGCCGCGCAAAACCATCACAAAGTCTGGCGCGCCCGCCGAAATCATCACCAAAGGCCGCCATGATCCCTGCGTCGGAATTCGTGCTGTGCCCGTGGGCGAGGCCATGGCCGCTTGCGTGATGCTGGATCATTTGCTCTTGCACCGGGGTCAAGTTGGGGCTGGCCCGCGCGGCAAAATAGGCTGAGATGCTCACCGTTCTTGGCATCACTTTTCCGATTTTCGCACTTGTGTTGATCGGCTACCTGCTGGTGCTTCGCGGGGTGTTCAAACCCGCCGACATGCGCATTTTCGGCATCTATGTCACAAATGTCGCCCTCCCAGCACTCTTGTTCAAAGCCGCCTCTGCGCGTCCGGTGGGCGAGATTTTCAACCTGCCCTATATGGCCGCCTATATGATCGGTGGCCTGCTCACCACAACCGCCGCCGTCTTGTGGTTTTACGCGCGCACCGACAGAGAAAAACGCGGCATCGCGATCATGGGCACCACCTGCCCAAACTCCGGGTTTGTTGGCTACCCACTTTTGTTAATCCTGCTACCAGACCTCGCGGGGCTGGTGCTGGCAATGAACATGCTTGTGGAAAATGTCATCCTCATCCCCTTGCTCTTGGCCCTCATGGAAATGATGCGCGCCGGGCAACACCACCCTCTCGTGCGCGTGCGCAAAGGCGTTTTCGGCGTGTTCAAACGCCCCTTCGTGATCGGGCTTTTGCTCGGCCTTCTCGCCTCGCTTCTCGATGTCCAGATGCCCGCCCCGATGATGCGCGTCTTTGACATATTGGCCGCCTCCGCCGCCGCCATATCCCTGATCGTCATCGGCGGATCCCTCGCCGGGCTGTCCACCAAAGGCAAACGCGCACTCGCCTTTCAAATCACCCTCGCAAAACTGCTGCTCCACCCAGCATTGACCCTGCTCGGCCTTGTCGCGCTCACCGCCCTTGGCGCTGGCGTCACAGGCGACTTGCGCACCGCCCTGATCCTATCCGCCGCCATGCCAATCTTCGGCACCTACATCGTGTTCGCACAAGAAGAAGGCCAAGAAGGCGTCGCCTCCATCGCCCTCCTCATGTCCACAGTCGGCGCTTTCCTCACCCTCAACATCGCGCTATTGATGTTGAGCTAGCGCCCCTTCTTTGGTTTCCCAATACCGCGGGGGTTTGGGGGCAGAGCCCCCAAGCGCTACGCAGAGGCCGCCAATGCCGTATCAAGCAATGCCTTGATATCCTCATACCCGGTCGCCGCAACAATCCGCCCCAACTCACGTCGATCCGGGCCAACCGCCACCAAAGTCGAGCGCCGTGGGATCTGCAAAGACTGCGTGATATCTTGCTTTTTGTAGGTGTCCCAATCGACCTGAATAAAGGTGATCTTCGCATCATACGCTGGGTTCTCACCCTTCAGGCGGTCAATCACCTTATGCTGCACAACACATGTGCCGCACCACGGCGCATAGAAATCCAAGATGACGGTTTCTCCCGCATCCAACGCCTTGTTAAGCGCACCCGGCGTATAGGTCACAAATTTCGCCAAAGCCCCAGTCGGCAACACCGCCAAAGCAGCCCCCGCAGCCAAAAATTCACGTCTTTTCATATCATCCTCCGTTAGATGGAAACACTAAGATCAAGGAGCCAGCCGGGCATAATCGACAACAGCCAGCCTTCTAAAACATGGGTAAATCCAGTCAGAATAAGCAATCCAACCAGCAAAAATGCGATCCCCAAAACAGGCCGCGACACCCGCGCCAATGAGCGCAGTTTCGTCGCGCGCAGCCCGTAACCAATCGCCAAAATCAACGTCGACACGCCCGCCGCAAACCCCAACATGGTGATAAAAGCCACACCAAGGTTCTCCCCCTGCGCCGCAAAGGAAATCGCCGCGCCCAAGGTCGGCCCAATACAGGGGCTCCACACCGCACCAAGCAACAGCCCGCCCGCAAACTGACCCCACAAGCCGGAGCGGTTCACCCCGTCCAGCCCGCCGTCCGCTCGCGCCGCCAACCCCGAGGTCGCGCGCGTGAACAAAGCGTTCAATCCCGGCACCAACAGCACCAATCCAAAGACCACCATCAACGCCGCGCCGGTCTTGGCGACCACATCTTCATCCAATCCAACGGCATATCCCACCGTCGAAACCAACATTCCAAGCGCCACAAAAGACAGGCTCATCCCCGCCGCCAAGGCCACCGGACCCAACCGATGCGCATTGAGAGCCGTCGCCAAAACGATCGGCAAGACCGGCAGCACACAAGGATTAATCAGCGTGAGAAGCCCCGCGCCATAAGCGAGCAAAATTGTCATACCTCATGGATGCCTCCTGACACGCTCACTGTCACTCGACAAAGCCGTGAGCCAATGTTTCAACGCATCTGATACGCCGCATGCATCTCCCGCAACAATTGCACCCGGCGCGGCCGGAAACTCTCGCTCTCAAGGCGCGCTTCCCCTATCCGAAAAAACTGAAACCGCCGAAATCCGTTTCGCAAACAACACCACGCCATCAACCACGGACCGTTGTCCATGTAATAGATCGCCAATGGCCAAACCTTGCGCTGGCTCGCCACCCCATTTCGGTCCCGATAGGCGATTGTCACCGCCCGTTCGTCCCAACTGGCTTGCCTCACCAGTGCCAGAAAAGCCGGAACCTCAGGGGCAGGATCAAACCGATAGGACAAGGCCACAACATGACGCGCTTCTTCTGCTTTGCGCTCGGGCAGGCTTGCGGTGAGCTTTCCCAATGCAGCCTCCGCCGCCGCAGCCATCTCCGGGTCGCCCTGCCAGCGCAACATGCCAAGCCCAAGCACGAGCGCTTCCAGCTCAATCCGCTCAAACATCTGCGGCGGAACAGCCGGATCTTCCGTGAGGCTATACCCATAGCCCGCCGCCCCATCAATCAGCGCTCCCGCCGCGCGCAACCCCTCAATATCGCGGTACACAGTGCGCAGCGACACCTCCAAGTCCTGCGCCAATCGCGCCGCCGTCACCGGCGCAGGCAACCGGCGCAGCGCATCCAACATTCGAAACAACCGATCAGCCCGCGACATGTTTCCTCCTGACAGTTTTTGTCAGTATGACCCACCGATACTGCGCAGATCAAGCATCATGAATGGACAAAAAATGCTCACTCTTTTCTACTCGCCCCAAAGCCGCTCCACCCGCCTGCTCGCCCTCGTCCACGAACTTGGCCTGCGCGACCACCTCAAACTCACCCCTGTGACGATCACGCGCAGCGATGGCAGCGGCGGTCCAGACCCGCAAAACCCACACCCTGAGAAAAAGGTGCCCGTCCTCCTCGATGGTGACACGGTGATCACCGAAAGTGGCGCGATCATGCTCTATCTGACAGATATGTTTGCCGATAAAGGCATTGGCCCAAAGGTCACAGACGCAGATCGCGGCGCCTATCTCATGTGGCTGTTCTGGTATGGCGATGTCGCAGAACCCGTCTACAACCTTGCGGCCGCTGGGATTGAACATCCCGTCATGTCCGCCACTTTTCGCGGTGTGCCAGAGGTCGAAGCCCGCCTGATTGAGGTTTTCGCGGATGGTCGAGACTTTCTACTGGGCGAGTCGTTCAGCGCCGCAGATTTGCTCGTCCCATCCCCCTATTTCTGGTTCCCCGATTGGGCGCCCAATGACGCCAAAGTCCGGGCGTGGGTAGAGCGGATAAAGTCCCGCCCCTCGATGACATGGGCGATGGAATTTGAACAGGAAACGGCGCTCTAACCGGGCTTTTGTTTGGACAGCTGCACCGCGAGAATCCCAAGCGTCACAATCGCGACGCCCGCAATATCAAGCAGCCCCAAACTCTCGCCCAACAAGACAGCCGCAATCGCGACCCCGAAAAACGGGTTAAGAAAATGAAAGGTGGCCGCACGGATTGCCCCGATGCGCGCCACCAATGCAAACCAAACATAGGTCGCCGCCAATCCCGGCACGAGGGTTGTATAGGCAAAAGCAATCATCAGTTTTGGCGTCCAATTGACCTCAAACGGTTCTAACAAAATGGCAAAGGGCGCCAAGACCGCCGCGCCCACAAGCATCTGCAATCCTACCACCATCAATAGATTGCCGCCCCCTGACGCGCTGCGCACAGAAAGGGTCGCAACCGCCAAAGCGATCGCCGCAATGACGCAAAGCCCAAGGCCAACAAGATCCACGCCGCCCGAAATCCGCGACCCCATGATGAGCGCCACCCCGGCAAAGCCAACAACCAGCCCAAGCGTTGCGAGCGGAGGCAACTTGTCGCGAAAGATCGCCCAGCCAAAAAGGCCAACAATGAGAGGCATGGTGGAGGCGATAATCGAGGCAAACCCCGCTTCGACCCACTGCATCGCCACGAAGTTTAGCCCCAGATAGATTGCGTTTTGACAGACGCCAAAAATCACAACCGACATCCACTGTCCGCGTGTCAGTTGAATCTTCTGTCCCATCAAAGCCGCCAAACCGATCCCCAGCGCCCCCGAAATCACGAAACGGATCGCCAAGGATGTCAAAGGCGGCGCATCCACCACAATGATGCGCGCCGACGTAAACGCCGACGACCACATCACGGCAAATGCCAGCCCCATCATGATTGCGCGAATATCCATGTGCTCTCCTTTGGGCCGCCCCGCCTGAGCGCCAGAAGGCGAGCCTAGCGTACAAGCGTGGCGGCGCAAGCGCGAAGACGATTGCACCACCTCGCCGCGCGCCCCATACTCCTCACATCCAATCACAGGCCCGCCGATGCTCCCCCAAGACGCCCTCTCCTTTCCCGACAGCGCTGCCTTCGCGGCTTGGTTGGAAAAACACCACGACACCGCCGAAGTGCTCTGGTTGAAAATATACAAAAAGGGCAGCGGCGTTCCCTCGCTGGATTGGAACGACTGCGTGATAGAGGCGCTCTGTTGGGGCTGGATTGATGGGCAAAAAAAATCGCTCGATGAGAGCGCCTATTTGCAACGTCTGACACCACGGCGCGCCAAATCCGCATGGTCAAAACGGAATGTCGACCACGTCGAAAAACTGATCTCACAAGGCCGGATGCAGCCCAGCGGAATGGCACATGTCCGAGCCGCCAAAGCCGATGGTCGCTGGGACGCCGCCTATGCTGGAGGAGCCGATTTTGAAATACCCAAAGACTTCCTCGATGCCCTCGATAAATCACCAAAAGCGCGTGCCAAATTTGACACCCTGAGCCGCAGTGCTCTTTACGCGATGTACCACCAACTCCACAGCGCCAAAAAGCCCGAAACCCGCGTCAATCGAACCGCCAAAATGATCGACCGTTTGGCGCGAGGTGAGCCGCCTGTGTGACGCGGCCTGAGTGGGCTGCCCAAATAGCTCGGCCAAAAGAAAAGGGCCGCCATTTTGGCGACCCTCTCTTAAACTCATGTCGGCCATAGGCCGGAAGGATTAGCCGTTGACGGCATCCTTGAGCGCTTTTGCAATTGTCATTTTGACAACTTTGTCAGCGTCTTTCTTGATTTGCTCGCCGGTCGCAGGGTTGCGAACCATACGCTCAGGGCGCTCACGGCAGTAGATTTTGCCAACGCCAGGAAGAGTCACAGCACCGCCGCCAGCTACTTCTTTGGTGATGATCGCAATGATCGCATCCAGTGCGCCAGATGCGGACTTCTTGTCCGAACCCATTTCTTCGGAAAGCGCAGCAACGAGCTGGGTCTTGGTCATTGGTTTCGACATGTATGTACTCCTCAAAATATCCCACAACTTGGGGCTTCATTGCGGGCATTTAACGGAATGTTGCGGTAGGGCACAACAATTTGTGTGCGTTTTCCACAGGAAAATAGGGCTTTTCGGCGGTTTTCTGCAATTTTTGGCCTAGAGAAATGCTGTTTCATCGAAAGATCGCAATTTCCGGCTGTGAATTCGCTCAAGCGGCATCTCCCGCAAACGCTCCATCGCCCTTATTCCTATGAGCAGGTGGCGGCTCACTTGGGTTGTGTAAAAGTCGCTCGCCATGCCCGGCAGCTTCAATTCACCATGGAGAGGTTTGTCCGAGACGCACAACAAGGTTCCATAGGGCACACGGAAGCGAAATCCGTTCGCCGCAATCGTCGCGCTTTCCATATCAAGCGCCACCGCCCGCGATTGGCTAAGCCGCTGAACCGGTCCCGATGCCTCGCGCAGCTCCCAATTCCGGTTGTCCAAACTCGCAACCGTGCCCGTGCGCATGATCCGCTTAAGCTCATACCCCTCAAGCTCGGTCACATCCGCAACAGCACGCTCCAACGCGATCTGGATTTCCGCAAGCGGCGGGATCGGCACCCAGATCGGCAAGTCATCATCCAACACTTTGTCTTCGCGCAAATACGCATGCGCCAGTACAAAATCCCCAAGACTTTGCGAGTTGCGCAGCCCTGCACAATGCCCAACCATCAACCAAGCATGAGGGCGCAAAACCGCAATGTGATCGGTGGCCGTTTTCGCATTCGATGGCCCAACCCCGATGTTGACCAAAGTAATGCCCGAACCATCCGCACGCTTGAGGTGATAAGCTGGCATTTGCGGCAATTTCATCGGCCGCATCATCTCGCCATCAGCAGTGTTGATCGTCGCATTTCCCGGCCCAACAAAGGCAACATAACCGCTCGCAGCCTCGCCCAACATTTTGCGGGCATAGGCTTCAAATTCTTCAACGTAAAACTGGTAGTTCGTGAACAATACGTGGTTTTGAAAATGCCCAGCCTCCGTGGCCGTATAATGCGACAAGCGCGCCAGCGAATAATCAATACGTTGCGCGGTGAACGGTGCCAGCGGTTGCGAGCCGTCCTCATGCACATAGCCAAGCCCATTCACAATATCATCATGGGTGGTCGTCAAATCCGGCACATCAAACACATCGCGCAAAGGAAACGCCATCGCCCCTTCCTGAGGCACAGTTATGTCCGTGCGCCCCGCAACCGCGAAATGCACAGGGATCGGTGTCGCAGAAGCCCCAATCGAAATCGGCACACCATGGTTCTCGATCAACAGTTTGATTTGCTGCGTCAGATAGTGTCGAAACAACCTCGGCGCGGTCACGGTCGTCGAATAATTTCCCGGCCCCGGCACATGCCCAAACGACAACCGACTGTCGGTCTGTGCGTGGCTCGTCGTGCGCAGCCGAATCTCAGGATAAAACGCCCGGAACCGAGAGATGGGCTGCTCCGTCATCCCCGCCGCGTTCGAAAAATGCTCCGTCAGAAAGTCACAAGCCTCGTCATGAAGCGCGATCAAACGGTCTACGGCGGCCTCTGCCTCGGTGAACATTTCGGTGTCGCGCTCAGGCGGTGTCACCACGGGCAAGGTAAAATCTGCAGCAGCCATTATGTCTCCTCGAAGAGATCAGTCAGTTCAAATTTGGTCACATCTACAAGCCCCAGATCAGAAATCCGAAGCGCCGGGATCACCACAAGCGCAAGCAAGGAATGTTGCATATAGGCGTTGTTGAGCGTGCATCCTGTGGCGGCCATTGCTTCGACCATTTTCGCGGCTTTCTGCGCGACATTCTGCGCATGGTCATCCGACATCAATCCCGCAATTGGCAGTTCAACAAGCGCCAACTCACGCCCATCCTGATACACCGTCACACCGCCACCAACCTCGCCAAGCCGCATCGCCGCCAACGCCATGTCTTCGCGCGAGGTGCCAACCACGATCATATGGTGACTATCATGCGCCACCGTTGACGCCATCGCCATGCGCCCCTTGTAGCCAAACCCAGAGACAAATCCGTTGGTCACAGCGCCCGTCCCTTGATGCCGTTCCACCAAGGCAATCTGCGCCACATCCTGCGCTTCATCGGGCAGAACCAACCCATCTATCACACTCAATGTCCGCACCAAAGCCTGCGTTGGGGCTTGGTTTTCAACAACGCCAATGACCTTCGCCTTGACCTGATTGGCCCCCTCCGGCGCCGCGATTTCAAAATCTGCCGCCTGCAAATCCTTGCCCAAATGCACAGTGTTGCGCGCGCGCTCTGGCCACTCCAAGTGAGGGCAGTCCACCTTGATCTCACCATCTTGCGCCACCAAAACCCCGCGCGCATAAACCGCCTCAATCGGAAGGGTCGTGAGGTCAGAGGTCAAAATCACATCAGCCCGCCGCCCCGGCGCGATTGATCCAAGCTCACGCTCAAGCCCAAAATGCGTTGCCGTGTTGATCGTCGCCATTTGCAGCGCCACAACCGGATCACACCCGCAAGCAATCGCGTGGCGCACCACCCGGTTCATATGCCCGTCTTGCACCAGCGTCCCCGAGTGACAATCGTCGGTGCACAAAATGAAGCTACGAGGATCCAACCCTTTTTCCGTGACCGCCGTGATCTGACTCTCCACATCATACCACGCAGAGCCAAGCCGCATCATTGAGCGCATCCCTTGGCGCACCCGCGCAATCGCATCGGCCTCACAGGTGCCCTCATGATCATCCGCAGGCCCGCCCGCGACATAACCGCTAAACGCCGGTCCAAGGTCGGGGCTGGCGTAATGCCCGCCCACCGTTTTCCCAGCGTTTTGCGTCGCGGCGATTTCCGCCAACATCTTCGGATCGGCGTTGATCACACCGGGAAAATTCATCATTTCCCCAAGCCCGATAATCCCCGGCCAATCCATCGCCTCCGCCACATCTTCAGGCGAAATCTCATGTCCCGTAGTTTCCAATCCCGGTGCTGAAGGCGCACAAGATGGCATCTGCGTGTAGATGTTCACCGGCTGCATCAATCCTTCGTCATGCATCAATCGCACGCCCTCAAGCCCCATGACATTGGCAATCTCATGCGGATCGGTGAACATGCTCGTCGTGCCATGCGGAATCACAGCGCGAGCAAACTCCGCCGGGGTCAACATACCGCTTTCGATATGCATATGCGCATCGCACAAACCCGGAATCACAAATTGCCCGGTCGCATCAACAACCTTGGTCGCCGTGCCAATACAATGCCCCGCATCCGGCCCGACATAGGCAAACCGCCCCTCCGAAATCGCGACCTCCCAGCCCTCCAGCACTTCGCGCGTATGCACATTCACAACACGCCCCCCTCGGATCACAAGGTCGGCGTCAGCGCGCCCGGTGGCCACCGCGATCAACTGCGGTGCAACTTCGGGCCAGGATTTTGGGATATTCGTTTTCATCCCCCAATTCTGGACCATTTGGCCAAATCTGCAAGCCAAACCGCTTGCGCCCAGCGCGCAACTTCGCAAAATGTGCCAATGACAGGCACACTTCTTTCTTTTGGGCACGGATTTTCCGCGCATGCGCTCTCCGATCAGCTCATTCCACAGGGCTGGCAGGTGTTGGGGACCACCCGCACGGCGGATAAAGCGGAGGCACTGGCTGCGTCAGGTATCACGCCGCTCCTTTGGCCCGGCACCGATATGCGCCCCGCCCTTCAGGCCGCGACCCACCTGTTGCTCTCAATCTCCCCCAATGAGGGCGGCGACCCGGTGTTGGCGGCCCTAGGCCCGGAAATCGCAGCCCGCGCAGGTCAGCTCAAATGGGTCGGTTACCTATCAACAACCGGCGTCTACGGCGACCATCAAGGCGGCTGGGTCGATGAACAGACGCCCCTAACCCCAACAACAAAACGCGGCAAACAGCGCGTCCTAGCTGAGCGCCAATGGCAAGACCTTGCGGCGCGCACAGACCTGCCGCTCCACATTTTTCGCCTCGCTGGCATCTACGGTCCCGGTCGCGGCCCCTTTGCCAAAGTGCGCAGCGGCTCCGCCCGCAGAATTGTGAAACCAAACCAAGTGTTTTCGCGCATTCATCGCGAGGACATCGCCACGGTCCTGCAAGCTTCCATCAACGCACCAAATCCCGGCGCGATCTACAATGTCTGCGATGACCTCGCCGCACCCCCCGAAGACGTGATCGCCCATGCCGCCGGTTTGCTCGGCTTGCCCCTGCCCCCGGCAGAGGATTTCGCCACCGCCGAGATGACCCAAATGGCGCGCAGTTTCTATGCCGAAAGCAAGCGCGTGCGCAATGATCGCATCAAGACCGAACTCGGCGTATCGCTGCGCTACCCGACCTATATCGAAGGGCTTGCCGCCTTGTTGAACGCAGACCCCTAAAACAGAAAAGGGCGCCCAAAAGCGCCCAAATCCAAATCCGCTCTGACGATGAAATCAGAAGAACGCGATCGCAAGACCCGCAAAGATCAGGAAGATCAGCGGCGGCAAAACCGAGTGATCAATCGACGAGTTTGCCGCCGTTTGAACGATGATGTCTTGCTCAATAATTGGATCGGAAAGTGCGCCAGCAGTTGCAGCAGTGGCGACCAAAGTCAGGGCGAGGCCCAGTGCAATCTTTTTCATTTTGTGTACCCCCTAGGAGAATTACCTACGGAGACAAACCCTGAGGAACAGAAGGGGAAAAGTCCAGTATATATAAGGTAAAATGCCGCCAATCTTGCGGAACTGTTGCGCCAAAGAATCAGTTTACCGCAGCTTCCGGTAATTTAGGCGCGTTTCGCCCCGATTTTGGACACACCCAGCGCCTCCAGCACCTTTTCTTCAATGTCATCCGCCATCAGCTTCGCATCCGCATACATCTGCGCGGGCGAGCCATGATCAATGAACGTATCAGGCAGACACATCGACCGGAATTTCAGCCCCGCATCAAACACGCCGTTCTCCGCGAGCAACTGCGCCACATGGCTGCCAAAGCCGCCCACAGCCCCCTCTTCCAAGGTAATCAAGACCTCATGTTCCGCCGCAAGCTTGAGGATCATCTCGGCGTCCAGAGGCTTGGCAAAACGGGCGTCGGCCACCGTTGGCGCAATGCCACGCGCCTCAAGCGCCTCTGCCGCCTTCATGGTCTCGCCAAGGCGCGTTCCAAGGGACAGAAGCGCAACCTTGCTGCCTTCGCGCAAAATGCGCCCTTTGCCAATCGGCAGCGGTTCAAGCGTTTCAGGCAGCTCACATCCCACACCCTCGCCGCGCGGATAGCGCACAGCGCTCGGACGATCATCAATCGAATGCGCCGTGGCGACCATCGACATCAATTCCGCCTCATCGGACGGCGCCATAATCACCATGTCCGGCAGGTTCGACAAAAACGCAATATCGAAAGATCCAGCATGGGTCGCGCCATCCGCGCCCACAAGCCCAGCGCGATCAATCATGAAGCGCACAGGCAACCGCTGAACCGCAACATCATGCACCACCTGATCATACCCGCGCTGCAAAAACGTCGAATACATCGCGCAATAGGGCTTCATGCCCCCCGCCGCCAAACCAGCCGCGAAGGTCACGCCATGCTGCTCTGCAATACCAACGTCAAACACCCGGTCCGGGTAGCGTTCTGCCATCAACCCAAGTCCGGTCCCATCGGGCATCGCCGCCGTCACCGCACAAACCTTTTTGTCACGTTGTGCCAGCGCCACAAGCGTCTTGCCAAACACCGACGTATAAGAGGGCGCATTTGATTTCGCCTTAAACTGCTTGCCGCTCGCCACATCAAACTTCGCAGTCGCATGGCCCTTGTCATCCGCCGTTTCCGCCGGCGCATAGCCCTTGCCCTTCTTGGTGATCGCATGGATCAAAACAGGGCCAGTCGCGCGCTCATTAACAGTGCGCAACACCGACAAAAGCTGCTCCATATCATGCCCATCAATCGGCCCGATATAAGAGAAGCCAAGCTCCTCAAACAAAGTCCCGCCAACGGTCATCGACTTGAGCATTTCCTTCGCCCGGCGTGCACCCTCCTGAAATGGAGGTGGCAACAAACTCACCGCCCCTTTGGCCGCCGCTTTCAATTCCTGAAAAGGCTCCGCCTCATACAAACGGCTCAAATATGACGACAGCGCGCCCACCGGCGGCGCAATAGACATGTCATTGTCATTGAGAATAACGATCATCCGCTTGCCCAAATGGCCAGCATTGTTCAACGCCTCAAACGCCATGCCCGCGCTCATGGCCCCATCGCCAATCACCGCAATACCATCGCCAACGCCCGTTTCGGGCGCACCGCCCAGCTCGCGCGCCATCGAAAACCCAAGCGCGGCAGAAATCGACGTCGAACTGTGCCCCGCGCCAAATGGATCATATGGGCTTTCGCTGCGTTTGGTAAAACCAGATAGCCCATCTCGGGTGCGCAAAGTGCGAATACGATCGCGCCGCCCAGTGAGGATTTTATGCGGATACACCTGATGGCCCACATCCCACACAAGCTTATCCTTGGGCGTATCAAACACCGCATGAATGGCCACAGTCAACTCCACCACACCCAAGCCCGCGCCCAGGTGTCCACCGGTTTCCGAAACCGCGCTGATCGTTTCCGCGCGCAATTCATCCGCCAGTTGAGTCAACTCGCCATCGCTGAGCCCCTTCATATCGGCCGGGGAGGTCACGCGGTCGAGAATGGGCGTTGCCGGGCGTTCAGCCATTTGGTGTTCCAATCCGTTAGTTGTCGCGCGCAATAACGAAACGCGCGGCGTCACGCAAGGTTTCTGCCTTGTCTCCATAGCCCGAAACCGCGTCGCACGCCAATGTGACAAGCTCCTGTGCGCGGGTTTTTGCGCCTTCAAGTCCCAAAAGGGAAACAAAAGTCGCTTTTCCGGCGTTTTGATCCTTGCCAACGGCCTTACCAACCGTGGCCGCATCCCCTTCCACGTCCAAAATATCATCGAAAATCTGAAACGCGAGACCGAGGTTCTTGCCATAGGCTTGGAGCGGCGCTGTCTCCGCCCCAGCAAGCCGCGCACCGGCCATCGCTGACCACTCAATGAGCGCACCGGTTTTGCCCTCTTGGAGGTAGATAATCTCATCAATCGTCAGCGGCGTTTCGGCTGTTTCCGCCGCAATATCGAGCGCTTGCCCCAAGACCATCCCCAGACCACCAGCCCCAACTGCAAGGCTGCGCGCCATTTCCGCACGCACCTCGCCCGATCCAGCTCTGGGGTCCGTCACCAGCTCAAACGCCAAGGATTGCAGCGCATCGCCCACCAGAACCGCAGTCGCCTCGTCAAATTTCTTGTGAACTGTGGGCTGGCCCCGGCGCAAATCATCATCGTCCATACAGGGCAAATCATCATGCACCAATGAACAGGCGTGCATCGCTTCAATCGCCGCCGCCCCATATTGCGAAATGCTTTCCGGCACGCCCAAAACCCGCGCGCTTTCAATCACCAGAAACCCGCGCAACCCTTTGCCGCCATTCACCGCATAGTCCATCGGCGCGCGCATCGGCCCGTGTTTGGGCAATGCCGCAGCCAAACAGGCGCGCGCAATCGCGTTGTCTCTCGCAAGTTGCTCCAGGAACATTTACTGCCCCTCAACCGGGGTTGTACCCGTTGGGGTGCCATCGCGATCAAGCGCAATCGCTGCAACTTTTTCCTCGGCCTCTTTTAGTTTGACGTCACATCGCGCCTTGAGCGCCGCGCCGCGCTCATAAAGCTTGATGGACTCCTCAAGCGCCACATCGCCGCGCTCAAGCTGAGACACGACCTGTTCCAATGCGCCCATCGCGTCCTCAAAGCTCATCTCGTCTACGGGTTTATCGCTCATGCCCCACACTCCATCAAAGTCCCTACGTGCTCCGCCACGCTTTCGCCGAGAGCCTCCAAATCATACCCGCCCTCAAGCGTCGACACCACCCGGCCTTCGCAGCATTCCGCGGCCAAATCGCAAATCTCGCGCGTCAACCAGCCAAAATCCTCGGTTTTCCAGTCCAGCCCCGCCAATGGGTCATGAATATGCGCATCAAACCCTGCTGAAACGATGACAAGGTCCGGCGAAAATGCGCGCACCCACGGCAAAATCCGCTCGCCCCAAGCCGCGCGCATCGCAGCGCTGCCGCTTCCATCGGGCAAGGGCACGTTCATGATCTGTTGAAACGCACCAACCTCATGCGCGCTTCCGGTCCCCGGATACAGCGGCATTTGATGCGTCGAGGCAAAGCGCACCCGGCTCTCATTCCACAAAACATCTTGCGTGCCATTGCCGTGGTGCACATCAAAATCCAATACCGCAACGCGCATCAACCCGTGTTCTTGCGCCGCCCACAACGCCGCAATCGCGGCATTTGAAAACAAACAAAACCCCATTGGCGTTGCTTTCTCCGCGTGGTGTCCTGGCGGACGGCACGCCACAAAGGCGTTTTGCGCTGCCCCGCTCATGACCCGATCCACCGCCGCCGTAACCGCGCCAACCGCGCGCATCGCCGCCTCAAAACTGCCCGGCGACATCGAGGTATCCCCATCAATCTGCACAAACCCCTCCTTGGGGCTGGCCTCTCTGATCCGCTCAAAATGCACCTTCGGATGGGCAAGCCGCACCATCTCCTGCGTTCCGAGCGGCGCATCAATGCGCACAAGCCCGTCAAATGCTGGCGCCGCCAAAGCGCGCGCGACGAACTCAAGCCGCGCAACCTGTTCCGGGTGGCCCGGCGGCATAACGTGATCAAGGCAGGCGGGGTGGGTGTAAAGCTCTGTTGTCATCCGTAGACCATCCGCTTTTGTGGCGCATATGCCAAGGGGGCGCTGTCAAAAAAGACCCGGCGCCAAGCCCCGTGGCCAGTCACTCGCCAAGAGGTTGTGGCGCAAAGACAGCCCTGTCATGACCGGCACATATTTCGCCGCTTAATCGCGCTGCGCCGCCAACATATAGCCAGTGCCCCGCACTGTTTGCAAAATGCGTGGCACCTTCGGATCAACCTCCAACTTGCGCCGCAGCCGCGTCATCTGCACATCAACGGCGCGCGCCGTGGGCGGCGCATCGCCCCCCACCGCATCACAAAGCTCAGCCCGTGTCACCGGCGCCCCCACGCGCGCCGCCAGCACCCGCATCAACACCCCCTCAGTTGCCGTCAGCTTGACCCGTTCCCCCGCGCGCATCAAATCCCCGCGTTCCAAGTCATAAACCAATCCGCCAAACCGCAACGCCTTGGGCGCATCCGCGACCGGTGCGACCACCCGATCCAGAATTACGTTCATCCGGTCCAACAACACATCCGGCTCAAACGGGATCTGCAAACTCGCGCCATCAACCTCACAGCCCGCGCGCACCAATGTCAGAACAACGCCCGTCGTCATCCCAGCCAAATCAGCGCGCCCCGCACCGTCTTCTGTCACGATCAGATCAAAATCCAAGCCCGCCAACAGCCGTTTCGCATGGTCCACATCACGCGCACCCGTCACCATGAACCCTTTGCGTGCCAGGAATTTGCGCAACAACACCCGCTTGTTCGCATCCGCATCAACCAACAAAACATGTGAATCCCCGCTCATGCGTCGGGATCCTTGAAGCTGTTAAAGTGCTTGCGCATATCCACGTCCATCATCGCCTCAAGCACTTGTCGAAACCCCTGCACCGCCTCCGGTCCCGCCTCGCGATACGCAAGGCGCATCCGCTCGCGCTGCACCTCCGACAGCTCCTTTTCCAGCGCAACACCCCGTTCGGTCAAATACAAGTGCCGCTCGCGTTTGTCGCGCTTTCCCACGCGGCTTTCCACAAGCCCATCGTCAATCAGCGCGCGCAGCACCCGGTTCAACGACTGTTTCGTCACCCCAAGGATCGACAACAGATTGTTAACAGTGGTGCCCCGCGAGCGATGAATAAAATGGATCGCCCGATGGTGGGCCCGTCCGTAACTGTAGTTTTCCAGGATCCGGTCCGGGTCCGCAGTGAAGCCTCGATAGGCGAAAAACATCGCCTCGATCCCCTTACGCAACTGTTCATCCGTGAGAAAAAGAAGCGATGGCCCCGCTGGTCCTCGATGTTCCGCCATCTGATCCTCCTCGATCACAATCCCTGTAACAGATCCAATTTTATGTCAGTCTTGTTGACTTTCCAAGGGGTGAGTGGTAGCGAATCCCAAGTTTTGCGTAACATATGACCAAAACAAGCCTATGAAACGCAACTTTTGCAAAGCGCACAGCGCAAGGAGGACAGATGTCAGAGTCATACGATAACCGCGACGGCAAAATTTGGATGGACGGCACGCTCGTCGACTGGCGCGATGCGCAGGTCCATATCCTGACCCACGCCATGCATTATGCCTCCTCTGTCTTTGAGGGCGAACGCGCCTATGGCGGCAAAATCTTCCTCTCGGAAAAGCACTCAGCGCGCCTTTTGAATTCCGGCAACCTGCTCGACATGTCGATCCCCTACACCATCGAGCAAATCGAAAAAGCCAAATACGACACCATGGCCGCCAACAATCTGTCGGATGCCTATGTGCGCGTTGTCGCCTTTCGCGGCGCTGGCCCAGATATGGGCGTCAGCTCCGCAAACAACCCAGTGCGCATGGCAGTGGCCGCTTGGGAATGGGGCAGCTATTACGGCGACGCCAAATTCAAAGGTGCCAAGCTCGACATCTCCAAATGGCAACGCCCATCGCCCAAAACCATCCCAACAGCCGCCAAAGCCGCGGGCCTGTATATGATCTGCACAATGTCCAAACATGCCGCCGAAGCCAAAGGCTGTTCGGACGCCCTGTTCATGGATTACCGTGGCTATGTGGCCGAAGCGACCGGCGCAAACGTGTTCTTCGTCAAGGACGGCGAAGTCCACACACCGCTTGCCGATAGCTTCCTCAACGGCCTGACCCGACAAACCGTTATCCAGATGCTCAAAGACAAAGGCATCACAGTCATTGAACGTCACATTGAACCCGGTGAACTCGAAGGCTTCGAGCAATGCTGGCTCACAGGCTCCGCCGCCGAAGTCACGCCCGTTGGCCAAATCGGTGACTATACCTTTGAAGTCGGCGCGCTCACCCGTGACATCTCGGAAAGCTACGAAAAGCTGGTCCGCGCGTAACGCGACTTAAACCATTTCCTCCTAGTCTGACCCCGGACTAGGAGGCCCCATGGCATTCCAAAAACGCAGCATTGCCTATATGGTCGCGGTGGTTGGCGCAATCGCGCTGCCCACGATCTTTTCGCTCACCTATTACGAAATCACCCACGACCCCCGGTTCAAACCGCTCGGTGTCACCAAAGAAACCCTGCGTAGTTTTGATGGAAATGACGGGGAAACGCCCGGAATCACCGCCCTGTTGGATTGGAACGACGATGAATCAGGCGGCTTCACCACCATTGAGCTGGCCTCCATCATCTACAAATCCTTCGAAGCGCGCGGTGTTGAGGTGCAAGTCGTCCTGCGCAAGAACGCCAAACACACCCGGATCACCTATGTTGTCGGGAAATCGCGCATTGGCCCCTATCCGACCTCGCGCGCTGGCGATGGCATCACCGCCGCCGTCGATGCGCTCCATACAACCGAACGACAGGCCGAACTCTATCCAAGAGCAAAAGGATGGTGGCCGTTCTGATCAGCCGATCCGCGTCAGCGCCCAAGTTGCCGCCTCGGCCAGCACCGCATCCTCCTCACCCGCAAGACGTTGCAAAGCCTCGCGATATCGCGCGTCGCCAGAATTCCCCATCGCATAGGCGACATTGCGCAAAAACCGCGCGCGACCAACCCGTTTCACGGGCGATCCGGCAAATTTCGCCCGAAACGCCGCCTCATCCAAATCCGCCAATGCCGCCAACTCAGGTGCCGCCAAATCATCGCGCGCCAAATACCGTGCCTCTTGCGCCTCGGCGGCAAACTTGTTCCATGGACAGGCCGCCAAACAATCGTCGCATCCATAAATCCGGTTGCCCAGCGCCGGGCGCAACGCTTCATCCACCGGGCCTTTGTGTTCAATCGTCAGGTATGAAATGCACAGCCGCGCATCCAGTTGAAACGGCGCCGGAAACGCATTCGTCGGGCAGGCGTCAAGGCAAGCCCGGCAAGAGCCACAGGTCTCTACCCCCGGCGCATCCGGTGCCAAATCCACAGTCGTAAAAATCGCCCCCAGAAAAAACCAATTCCCCAATTCGCGCGAGAGCAAATTCGTATGTTTGCCCTGCCACCCAAGCCCCGCCGCCGCCGCCAATGGCTTCTCCATCACCGGGGCCGTATCCACAAACACCTTGATTTCCGTGTCCGCACCCGCCTGTTCAATCAGCCAACGGCCAACCCGTTTAAGCCGCTTTTTCACGATGTCATGATAATCGCGGTTTTGCGCATAGACGCTGATCGCGCCCTTATCCGCCTGCCCAATCACCGCCATCGGATCATGCGCGGGCGTGTAAGGCTCGGCCAACATGATCACCGATTTTGCCGCAGGCCAAAGCGCATCCGGCGCCCCCCGCCACTGCATACGCTCACCCATCCAGCGCATATCGCCATGGCACCCCTGCGCAACAAACGCCTCTAATCGTTGTGCAATTTCGGGCGCCGCATCCGGGCGACAAATGCCCACCTGCGCAAACCCAGCCTCAACGGCAAATGAAATCAGTCTTTCCTTGAGCGCGCCGCTCAAAAATCAAGGTCCGAATAATGCGAGGCCGGCAAGAACCCCGGCACTTGATCCGCCAAGAGTGAGCGAAACGCCGGGCGCGATTTGATCTTGGCGTACCATTCGCGCACGTTGTTATTCCGGTTCCAATCCACGTCCGACATGTAATCCAAACTCGACAAATGTGCCGCCGCCGCAAAATCCGCCAGACTCAACACTTCGCCCGCCAGCCACCGCCGCTGATCGAGCAACCACCCCATATAATCGAGGTGATACTTGATCGCTTTCGCCCCTGCCTTGATCTTGGAACTTTCCGGGTATCCTTGCCCCATGACCTTCTTATTGACCCTTTCATAAAGCAAGTTTGACGTGACTTCAGTGTGGAACTTATCATCAAACCAAGTCACCAAACGGCGCACTTCAAATCGCCCATCCGGATCACTCGGCATCAGTTGCGGCTCAGGGTGCAGATCTTCAATGAACTCACAAATCGCCGCGCTTTCGGTCAACACCCGGCCTTCCATGCGCAAAATCGGCACCTTCCCCGCCGGATTGCGCCGCATGAATTCAACGCTCTTTTCCCAATAGCGCTCCTCCACAAGCTCAACCTCAAGGCGTTTCTCACCAAGCGACAACCGCACCTTGCGGCAAAACGGGGAAAGCGGAACGTGATAAAGGCGGATCATAGGATAATGCTCATGAGTTTCGCCCGTAATGGCGTGAAATCACCATGTTTTCAATCCTCGAAACACGCAGCGCGCCCATCTTGGTGGATCAACGCCGCCCCATCGCGAATACTTGCCGACCGTCGCACAACAAACTGCCCCGGGTTGATCGCTGAGCGGTTTTTCGGATTTGGTAGGATCGCCGCCAATCGGCTGGCCTGCGTAGGTGACAACTGAGCAGGGCTGACACCGAAATAATGCTGGCTCGCCGCCTTCACCCCAAACACGCCTTCATCAAATTCCGCGATGTTCAAATAGACCTCAACAATCCGCCGTTTGGGCCAAATCAGCTCCACAACCGGGGTGATCCCCGCCTCCATCGCCTTGCGCACCCAGGAGCGTGCAGGCCACAAAAACACATTCTTCACGGTTTGCTGCGTCAAGGTCGAGGCCCCGCGCGTCTCCCCTTCCTCAATCACTTGACGGATCGCTGACATATCAAAGCCCCAGTGACCACAGAAGTTCGCATCCTCCGCCGCCACCACGGAACGCGCCATAACTGGCGCAATCTCGTCCATATCGACCCACTCGTATTTGATCGTCCCAAGCCGGGATTTTTCGGTGAGCATATAGAGCGTCTGAGGCGGGCGGATCACCGAGAACAGCGCCACCACAAGAAGCACAGCAACACACCCCCAAAACACGATCCGGCGCACCCATCGCCTGACCCAAAGGCGCAGGCGCCGGAAAACCCCGGGCCGTGCCTCGTCCTCAATGTCGATGTCGTTGTCTTTTCTTGCCCGCGCCATGTCCCCTTGTCCCTAGCTGCGCGCGCCGGGTCAAGAAAAAGCCGCGTCTGCTACGGGGAACAGGACCAAACTTTCACGCGGCAGTTCCGCCCGTAATCCATGCAATAATTCATAGCGGAGCTTTCAGCGAGTTCACGGTTTTTCTCCGTAGCCCAGCCCCAGCCCCCATTGTCCGCCATCGCAATCGCGGCGCAAGAATTGTAAAAGGCGCGCACAATGTTGCAATTGCCTTGGCATCCGCTTTGCGCCCTGTTGACGGCCGCACTCTCACTGTACTGACCATAGGCAGTGCCCCACGCCCCGTTATTGCCGACAGCAACCGCGCCCCAGCACAGCTCATATCCGCATTGCCCGGCCAGCGCCGCACCCGGCATCATCAGCACGCCAAGCACCAGTCCCAAAATTCTTTGCATCATTGTCATTCCCCAGTTTCCCCAAGTCTCTATATCCCGCCTCCAGAGTGCGAAGCATTTCCCTGCAAAGCAACAAGAAAGGGCGCTCCAAACCGGAACGCCCTCCTTTTTTCCATTAAAATGCGCGCTTATTCAGCGGGGATCGCATCTTCCTCAATCGACAGAGGAGCCGGGATATGAACCAACATCTCAATCGGGCACACCTGCAAGAAGTTGTCTTTCTCAACGTCCCAATTCAACAGGATTTCGCGCGCCTTAAGCGAGTGCGTTTCCTCCGCGTGGCGCTCGATCAGACCCTTCAATTCAGCTTCCCAATGCGGCACGGTCACCGCGCAAGTCACCAAAGTTTCGAGGTTCATATAATCCTCAGCAATGGCGTCAGGATCATACAAATACGCCATGCCGCCGGTCATCCCTGCGCCAAAGTTGGCCCCGATGGAGCCAAGGATCACAGCCGTGCCGCCGGTCATATACTCACAACCGTTCGAGCCACAGCCCTCAATCACCACCTTCGCGCCTGAGTTGCGCACCGCAAAGCGTTCGCCCGCGCGCCCCGCCGCGAACAAATACCCATCCGTCGCACCGTACAAGACCGTGTTGCCGATGATCGTGTTCTCCGAGGCCACCAGCGGCGAATGCATCGGTGGGCGCACCGAAATCATCCCCCCGGACAAGCCCTTGCCAACATAGTCATTCGCGTCGCCAGCCACTTCAATCTTAAGCCCCGGCGCGGCAAAAGCACCAAGCGATTGCCCCGCAGACCCGGACAATTTCACAGTCAAATGATCGTGTTGCAGGTTGTTGCGCATACCGAAGTTCTGCACGATATGGCTCGACGCCCGCGTCCCGATTGTCCGGTCCGTGTTGCGCACAGCATATTGCAGCTGCATTTTCTCGCCCTCATTAAAGAAGCGCGCAGCGTCCTTCACGATATCCGCATCCAATGTATCAGGCACAACATTGCGCTCGCGGTCCCGATCATAAACCACCTTATCCGCACCATCGACACTGATCAAAAGTGGGTTCAGATCAAGGTCGTCCAGATGCGCCGCACCCCGGCTCACCTGCGACAAAAGATCGGCCCGGCCAATCACATCATCAATCGAGCGCGCCCCAATCCGAGCGAGGATTTCGCGCACTTCTTGCGCATAGAAGGTGATCAGGTTCACAACCTTATCGGCGTTTCCGGTGAACTTATCGCGCAGCGCTTCGTCTTGTGTACACACGCCAACCGGGCAGGTGTTCGACTGGCACTGACGCACCATGATACAGCCCATCGCGATCAACGCCGCGGTGCCAATCCCGTACTCCTCAGCGCCCATCATCGCCGCCATCACAATATCACGCCCGGTGCGAAGACCACCATCCGTGCGCAGCGTCACGCGCGAACGCAGGTTGTTCATCGCCAAGACCTGATGCGCTTCCGTAAGACCCATTTCCCATGGCAAACCGGCAAACTTGATCGACGTCGCAGGCGAAGCGCCCGTGCCCCCGTTGTGGCCAGAAATCAGAATGATATCCGCCTTCGCTTTCGCTACACCGGCTGCGATAGTGCCGACCCCAGACGAAGCCACCAGTTTCACAGTCACCTTACAGCGCGGATTGATCTGCTTCAGGTCATAGATCAACTGCGCAAGGTCTTCGATCGAGTAAATATCGTGGTGAGGCGGAGGCGAAATCAGCGTCACACCCTTGGTCGAATGGCGCAAGCGCGCGATCAAATCGGTGACTTTCATCCCCGGCAACTGACCACCTTCGCCCGGCTTCGCACCCTGAGCGACCTTGATTTCCAACTCTTCACATTGGTTCAAATACTCCGCCGTAACGCCAAAACGCCCCGAAGCAACCTGCTTAATCTTCGCAGAAGGATTGTCACCATTGGCTTCTGGAACGAAGTGCGCCGGATCTTCGCCGCCTTCCCCCGAATCCGATTTCGCGCCAATCCGGTTCATCGCCACATTGAGCGTTTTATGCGCCTCAGGCGACAGCGCCCCCAGCGACATGCCCGGCGTCACAAACCGTTTGCGGATCGAGGTGATGCTTTCCACCTCGTCAATTGGGATCGGTTCGCCAAGCGGTTTGATCGCCAACATATCCCGCAGATTGATCGGCGGATTCGCCTGCATACGGGCAGAATACTGCTTCCACATCTCATAAGACGCCCGATCACAGGCCGATTGCATAAGGTGCATCGTTTGCGCCGACCACGCATGAGTTTCGCCGCCTTTGCGCGCCTTGTAGAACCCGCCAATTGGCAGAATATCGGTTTTCGCAGCCCAACCTTTCGCATGGATTTCTTCGGCCTTGGTTTGGATACCCCCAACACCAATCCCCGAAATCCGGCTTGTCATGCCAGGGAAATACTCGTTCACCATCGCCCGGCTCAGACCAACCGCTTCAAAGTTCAGCGCGCCACGATACGAGGAAATCACCGAAATCCCCATTTTCGCCATGATCTTCAACAGACCGGCACCGACAGCTTCCCGATAGTTGTGAATCGCTTCGGTCAATGACCCTTCCAACAGTCCGCGCTCAATCCGATCGGCAAGACTGTCCTCGGCCAAATAGGCGTTCACAACCGTCGCACCGCAACCAATCAAGACAGCAAAATAATGCGGATCAATACATTCAGCAGAGCGCACATTGAGCGATGTAAACGTCCGCAACCCTTGGCGCGTCAGCCATGAGTGCACAGCGCTCGTCGCCAAAATCATCGGCATCGCAACCTTGGCCTCGCCTTGCCCCATATCGGACAAAACGATGTGTCCAGCACCCGAACGCACGGCTTCCTCCGCTTCCGCACGAATGCGCGCAAGCCCGTCCCGCAACGCTTGATTGCCGGCACCCGCAGCAAAGGTACAATCAATTTCCACCATCGGCGCGTTAAAATTTTCAACCAGTTTGTCGAACTGCGCATTGCCAACAAACGGGCTATCAAGCACCAAAATCTGAGTTTGCGAGCCGTTTTCATCCAGCACGTTTTTCAGGTTTCCAAACCGCGTTTTCAGGCTCATCACCCGGAATTCACGCAAACTATCAATCGGAGGATTGGTCACTTGGCTAAAGTTCTGACGGAAGAAATGGCTCAGCGGGCGGTACTGGTTGGACAGCACAGCAGAAGGCGTGTCATCGCCCATAGAGGCCAGAACCTCCTTCGCATCCTCCGCCATTGGCGCCAGAATTTGCTCTAGCTCCTCAAGGGAATACCCGGCCGCGATCTGGCGTTTGCGCAGGTCTTCACCGCTGTGAATTGCCTGCTCCTCAACCGTCGAAAGCTCGCCTTCAATGTCATTAATCTTGCCGACCCACTCGCCAAATGGCTGGGACGCAGACAGCTTGTCCTTGATTTCGGTGTCGTGATAAAGCGCACCTTCTTTCATATCCACGGCCAAAATCTGCCCCGGCCCAAGCGCGCCTTTCTCAACGACAGTCGCCTCATCTGGCGGCACCATGCCCGCTTCTGAACCAGCAATCACAAGCCCATCCCCGGTCACAACATAGCGCATCGGGCGCAGACCGTTGCGATCAAGCCCGGCACAGACCCACCGGCCATCCGTCATGGCCAAAGCCGCCGGACCATCCCAAGGCTCCATCGTGGAATTCGCGTAGTTATACATGTCGATCCAAGCTTGCGGCAGCTCGGTCGCTTGCTTGGACCAGCTTTCAGGCACCATCAGCGTTTTCGCCATTGGCGCCGAACGCCCAGCGCGCACCAAAACCTCAAACACAGCATCCAGCGCCGCAGAATCCGACGACCCGCCCGGTACAATCGGCTTAATGTCTTCGGCGTAATCGCCAAACACCGAACTCGCCATGCGAATTTCGTGGCTCTTCATCCAATTCAAGTTGCCCTTGAGCGTGTTGATTTCGCCGTTATGCGCCAACATACGGAATGGCTGCGCGAGCCACCACTGAGGGAAGGTGTTGGTGGAATAGCGTTGATGATAGATCGCAAAAGCGCTCTCAAACCGCTCGTCCTGCAAGTCCGGGTAAAACACCGCAACCTGCTCCGCCAGCATCATCCCTTTGTAAATGATCGAACGGCACGACAGAGACGCCAAATACAATTCCCGCACGCCTGCCGCAGCGCTCGCTTTTTCGATCCGGCGGCGAATGATGTACAATTCCCGCTCAAAAGTTTCCTCGTCCACGCCTTTCGCGTTGGAAATCAGGATTTGCTCAATCTCCGGGCGCGTGGCGTTCGCCTTGTCCCCAAGACAAGACACATCAACCGGCACATGGCGCCAGCCGTAGATATAGTAGCCCATCTTGAGAACTTCAGTTTCAACGATCGTCCGGCAGGTTTCCTGCGCGCCAAAATCGGTGCGCGGCAAGAACACCTGGCCCACCGCAATCAGCTCGTTCGAACGTGGCTCATGGCCCGTACGGCGCACTTGGTCGTAGAAAAACGGAACCGGAATTTGGACATGAATACCAGCACCATCGCCGGTCTTCCCATCCGCATCCACCGCACCCCGGTGCCAAATCGCCTTGAGCGCATCAATCCCAGCTTCCACAACCTTGCGGCTTTTCTTCCCGTCAATCGACACAACAAGGCCCACGCCACAAGACGCATGCTCTTCTTCCTCACGGTACAGGCTGTTCTCAGCCATCCACGCGCGGCGCGCCGTTTCTTCGGCCATCCAGTTGTCGTCATATTTGGTCATGAAAGATCTCCTTCTGTCCCAAGTCGGGTGCTACGGGGACCAGCCCCGCCTTTTGCTCTTCGCATTCAAAATACGGCAGCGTGCTGCCAAATCCCGGCTCACCGGGGTTGATGAATTCGACGGGGCTGCTGTCATAAACAGTCGCGCTCCCATCTGCCTCAAACACCTCTTCCGTGCCGAGGAAAAACAACTCATACTCGCGGGACAAAAATTGAACCCCGCGCGCGTGATATTCCACTTCGCCGTCCGCACTCAGTATACGCAACTGTGTCGACACAGCTTCAAGCGCAACATCGTCAATCACCGTTGTCCGATCCGTCAATTGATCCGCGCCAACAATCGTAATCACGCGATCCTCGCCTGGCGCCGTTCGGTGCATGTCAAAGCGAAAGGTATCAATCCCCTCGTGCATCAAATCCCGGCGCGAAATCCGATCCTCCGCCGGGGCCTTGAAGATTTCATTCGCATTGTCCCAAGCGTAATAGGCGTTCATCCATTGGTAATCGCCGTCATACTCAACAATAGACTCAAGCCCATTGCCCGAATAAACGACTTCCCAAAAGCTCCCATCCGTCGCTTTGTCACACCGATAAAGGTTGCTCACAGCACATTGTCTTGATTGCACAGTCAAGAAGGTCTCGCAGCCTTTGGGCGCCTGAAAATCCGCAGCATGCGCTGCCAAAGGAAAGACAGTCGCAGCACAAAACAGGGCTGAAAACAGGCGGTTCATACTGGCTCTCCTTTTGCTGGCATCCATCGCCTCGCGGCGAAAACGGGGGCTGACGTGGTGAAAAAGAGGGGGCAGATTACTCCGCCGCCACCCCTGATTTTTGCGCGTTGAAGGCATTAATCATCGCATCGGCCGTGTCACGACCATCCTTGATCGCCCAAACCACAAGGCTCGCACCGCGCACGATATCGCCAATCGCATAAACATCCGGCAAGGCCGTTGCCCCTGTGTTGAAGTCCGCTTTCACAGTGCCCCAACGGGTCACCGGAAGCTCCGGCTCGCCCCAAAGCGTTGGCAAATCTTCCGGCTCAAAGCCAAGCGCTTTGATCACCAAATCTGCATCCTCAACATATTCCGCGCCTTCAATCGGCTCCGGCGATTGGCGGCCCGATGCGTCGGGCTGACCAAGGCGCATCCGTTGCACCATCACGCCCGTCACCGGATCGCCCGCAAAGCCCTTGGGCGCAGCCATCCACACGAATTCCACACCTTCTTCTTCGGCGTTTTGTGTTTCGCGCTGCGAGCCGGGCATATTGGCACGGTCACGTCGATACAGACATTTCACGCTAGTTGCGCCCTGCCGAATGGCCGTGCGCACACAATCCATCGCCGTGTCGCCACCGCCAATAACCACAACCTTCTTGCCCTCAGCCCAAAGGGAGCCGTCTTTGTGCGCTGCAACCTCATCGCCAAAACTCGCCTTGTTGGAGGCGGTCAGGTAATCAATCGCATTCACAATGCCGCTCGCCCCTGCGCCCGGACCCTGCAAATCGCGGGTCTTGTAAACGCCAGTAGCGATGATCACAGCATCATGTTGGCCGCGAATGGCTTGGAACGTCAGGTCTTCCCCCACCGCGCAATTCATCACAAATTTCACGCCCGATTGCTCAAGCTGCTCGATGCGCCGCATCACAATGTCTTTTTCCAGCTTAAAGCCCGGAATACCGTAGGTCAGCAAACCTCCAGCGCGGTCATACCGATCATAAACCGTGACCTGAACCCCGGCCCGGCGCAGCCGATCCGCCGCCGCCAAACCCCCAGGACCAGCCCCGATGATGCCAACGCTCTCGCTGCGTTCCTGGGAAGGCGTAGCAGGCTTCACCCACCCTTTCTCCCAAGCAGTATCGGTAATATATTTCTCAACAGACCCGATGGTCACAGTGCCATGACCGGATTGTTCAATCACACAGTTGCCTTCGCACAACCGATCTTGCGGGCAGATGCGACCACAGATTTCAGGAAAGGTATTGGTCTCCTGACTGATCTGATAGGCTTCTTCCAAACGGCCCGTTGCCGTCATGCGCAACCAATCGGGAATATTGTTGTGAAGCGGGCAATGGGACTGGCAATACGGCACGCCACATTGGCTGCACCGGCTCGCCTGCTCCTCGGCTTTCGCCGCTGCATATTCCTGATAAATCTCATCGAAATCTTCGCGGCGCGTCTCGGCACCACGCTTTTCGGGCATGTCGCGGTCAATCGCTACAAATTTTAGCATTGGCTGTTTGGCCATGAAACCCTCCGTTTATCGCGCGTCTTTGCCCGTTTTCATAACGATCTTTACAGGAAAGAAAAGGCAATTGTGCTGACCTATTTTTAGGAAGCTGCCATTCGTGGCGTGCGAAACACGACAGGAATTTGAAATTTAGGTCAATACGTATGTCATAAATTTGTGCTTTCCTCCTGATTCCAATTGGTTAGCCTGCGGCAAGTTTTGACAACCCAATGGCGCAGCATGTCCCTCTTCTATCTCTTTATTGTCGCAATCATTCAGGGGCTTACCGAGTTTCTCCCGGTGTCCTCCTCGGGTCACCTGATTCTCCTGCCGAATCTCACAGGCCAACAAGACCAAGGGCAATTCATCGACGTTGCCGTGCATATGGGCACGCTCGGTGCTGTAATTCTGTATTTCTGGAAAGACGTGCGCATCGGCCTCGCGGGCATCCCGCGCATGCTCACCGGGCGCATCGACACACCGGGATCGAAGCTCGCCTTCCTGCTGCTCATCGCAACAATCCCCGTCATCCTGCTTGGCCTCGGTCTCAACCTGACAGGGCTGGACGAAACCATGCGTTCCGTCAAAGTGATCGGCTGGACGATGTTGATCTTCGGCCTCGTGCTCTACTGGAGCGACCAAAAAGGCAAAACCGAAAAGGCCGCCTCCGATTGGTCCCTGCGAGACGCCGTCATCATGGGCCTGTGGCAAGCCATCGCCCTGATCCCCGGCACCTCGCGCTCTGGCGCAACCATCTCCGGCGCACGCGCCTTGGGCTACACCCGCGAAGACGGCGCGAAAATCGCGATGCTGATGTCCATCCCGACCATCTTCGCGTCCGGTTTGTTCCTGACATTGGGCGTGGCAGCAGAGGCCGACACCACAGCACTCAAAAATGGCGCAATCGCCGCGGTCTTCGCCTTCCTCTCAGCCCTCGGCGCCCTCACATTGATGATGCGCCTTCTGAGATCCGTAAGCTTCACGCCCTACGTGATCTACCGCGTTCTCCTCGGCATCGTCCTGTTAACCCTCGCCTATTCCGGCGTGATCTAGGTTTTCAGGTTTTTCGCGGAAGCTGTAATGTCGTTGTATTGGCCCTGCGTGCGGAACCGCCACAGGTATTCAGGGATCACCGCGCGCAGCGCCGTTGGCTCAATCCCAAGGTCCGCCAATCCGCGCGCACCTTCATTCACAACACTGTCGGATTTCAAGCTCACAACCTGATCCTTGGTCAAAGGCGCACGCAGCAATCCACCCGTCATCGCCTGCATAATATCAAAGCTCGTACCCATAATCCCGGCCACAAAAGACGGAATATTGATCACAAGCCGACGCCGCTGAATAACCTCAAGCATGGCCCCGATCAGCCCGCGAAGCGTGTCCACATCTGGCCCACCCAGCTCATACATGCCCGCTTCGGCCTCGCCCAAAACAGCCTTCTCAGCCGCCGCAGCGACGTCATCCACATACACAGGTTGAAACTTGGTCCCGCCACCTACAATCGGCAACACCGGACCAAAGCGCGACATCCCAGCAAAACGGTTGAAGAACCCGTCCTCCGTGCCGAAAATCACCGAGGGGCGCAAAATCACGGCACCAGGGAAATGCTCAAGAATACCTTCCTCGCCCCGCCCTTTGGTTTGCGCATACAGGCTCTCGCCCTCCACATCCGCACCAATCGCTGACAGATGCACGAGCCGTTCAACACCCTCAGCCGCCGCCAGCCGAGCAACGCGCTGCGCACCCTCGTGCTGCACCGCCTCAAAGTTGTTCTTGCCGCCCTTCTCAAACGTGCCAACACAGTTCACAACAGCATCCGCACCCAACATCGCCGCCGCCACCGAAGCGTCATCGCGAATGTTGCACAACACAGGCTCAACTTGGCCAACCGTCCCATAGGGGCGCACATAAAGCGCTTCATTCGGGCGGCGCACCGCAACCCGCACACGCCACCCCGCCTGCGCCATCCGACGCGCAATATAGCGCCCCACAAAGCCAGACCCACCATAAATGGTTACGAGTTTCGACATGCCGATCTCCTTCACACTTCTTGCCCCGTAAATAGACCTCCACGCCCTCATTCACAAGGCTCAATGGAAAGCTTGGCAAACCAACCCCGAATCCCGTTGACACGCCCCCCAACCCCCTTTAAGTCCCGCCTTCACGACACCTGCCCAGGTGGCGGAATTGGTAGACGCGCTAGCTTCAGGTGCTAGTATTGGCAACGATGTGGAGGTTCGAGTCCTCTCCTGGGCACCAAACGCTTTAAATTTCCCCATCAAATTAGATAGTTAACTCCAAAAGCGCCCCACTTTTGGGGCTGTCTGGGGAAAGTGGGACACTTGTGTTCTGGGATTGGTCTCATTCCCCTGTGCGGGAAGGCGTTCCCTCATGCTTTGGAGACTATCTTTCAGGCCAGCATGACCCTCACATTTCTCTTAGGACAGAAAGCGTCGAGCGCGATGATCATCCTTTCCGTCTCGAAATCCGATTAACTCCACAGCCTTTCGGCTACAGTCTCAACCTGAAATTACAGGCAGTGGGAACCGTAGCATACTATGTGCAGTACCGCCGACCCACTGTCACCCATATGTAGGGATTTCGCCTTGATATCGGTCTCTACATCGCTCGACACCGGCATGTAGTGGCCAAACTGTGTGGGTAAAGTTCAATAGCGACTCCACTTATTGAACCTTATACGCTAAAAGGTTCAATAGCAGAGTCCCGCATTGAACGAAAGACAACACATGGATGCATCACTGTTTGCCAACACAGATAGCGGAACATTGGTACCGACGATTGAGGGAATGCAAGCGTTCGTCCCGAACCAATTACCTCCGGGCATAGAGCTTGGAAACATCATCAATGAATTCGGTGAAGCGTCAGCCGCACTGGGGGGGCTGAGCGAGATTGGCAGCACGATTACCAACCCATATATGGTCATTCGTCCACTCCAAAGAAACGAGGCGCTGAGATCATCCGCCATGGAAGGAACCTTTTCGACAGCAGACGATCTAGCCCTGGTCGAAGCCTTGGATGAGACATCAACAAATGACTCGGCCCGCGAAGTTCACAACTACATTCGGGCCATCGACTTTGCCATCGACCAAATCAAGACGCTACCGATTTCCCACCGCGTCATTCGCGGAATGCATGCGGTTCTCTTGGAACAGGCGACAAAGGTTAGAGGCAGCAACAAACGCCCCGGAGAATACAAAATCCATCAAAACTGGATTGGGGCATTACAGATTCAAAGGGCAAGATTTGTGCCCCCTCCACCAGTGGAAGCCCAAGACTGTATGAATGACCTCGAAGCATTCATGAACGCCGACACAGCACCGCTCCCTCCTTTGATCGCAACAGGGCTCAGCCACTACCAGTTCGAAACAATCCACCCATTCGGTGATGGAAACGGGCGCGTTGGTCGTATGCTGATAACACTTCAACTCCTTAGCCAAGGGTTGCTCAACAGTCCCTTGCTGTATGTCAGCCCATTCATCGATGCCAACAAAGATGAGTACATCGATGCCATGTTTGCAGTATCCTCCGAAGGGGACTGGGAACGCTGGTTGCGCTTCTTTCTTACGGCGATCAAGGAATCCTGCATTGAGACCACAACGACGATTGGCCGCCTGAATGCACTCCAGGAACGCTATCGTGGTCTTCTTCACGAGAAATCGAAATCGGTTTCAGCTTTGTCGATTGCAGATCACCTGTTTGAGCGGCCAGTGATTTCAATCACCGATGCATCAAAAATATGTGGCACGAGCTACCAATCGGCAAAGAAAAACGTAGAGCAACTGGTCCGCTTGGGAATTCTCCAACAGGTTCAAGACTTCGAAAACCCCAAGCTTTTCTGGGCTAAAGAAGTCATCGACATCTCAGATGGACGATAGGCTCCAGTTGTCGCCAAGGCTTGGAAATGGGGCCAATTGTCCAAACATAGCTTACTCAGCGTTCCCGCCCGGTGCCAGACATCTTATCAATAGCCCGCTCAGCCCTCATCTTCTGTTTCGCTGACTTCAAATTCCGAACGCGCCACTGTCAGTTGACCAAATCGGCCCATTCCAGAAGCAGCGCGTCTCGTGTCAGGTTTCCGGGCGATCCATCTGTTCGTTCCTGCGCTTGCGTCAATCGAGCGAACACCAGCGTCCTGTCGCCGTTTCTGGCCCATCCAACGAACCACCCCCAACCGCGCGCATAGTCAAAAGAGCGATCCGCCCTTCGCGGATAGGCCGCTCCGGTCTTGCCGAAGAGTGTCCAATCGCCGACCTCCCGGTCTTCCATAATAGCGCGGGTGGTCCGCATCGCTTCGGGCGACACTGGCAGCGCATCGTTGACCAGAGCGCGCAGAAAGGCGACTTGTTCGCGCGGAGAAACCAACAGCGACGATGCAATCCAAGCGCGCTCAAGCCCATTGTCAAAGCCCGGATCTCCGGAAAAGTCGGCGTTTCCGTAATGGAAGTCCCGCGCGTATTGTGTCAGCGCGCTTTGCCCCATCACATGGGTGATCCGTTGAGAGTACCACAGGACCGAATACCGCAACCAATTCACCGGATCGGTGTCCCTTGTCCAATTGGCGCCGCCCCAGTCTGGATCATTCGCGCGATAGGCCATCACCGGGCGGCTTTCATCCACCAAAATTCCGGCGTCATAGCCCATAACGGCTAATGGCACCTTGAAGGTTGAGGCTGGCGTGACCCGAGCGCCGCAATCGCCCTCCTCAAGCAACACCGCCCCTGTTTGCGCATCAGCCACCAACGTGCAAATCGTATCGGCCTTTGCGGGGAGAGCCGATATCAGCGACCAGAAGAAAACAGCAAAAATGAGAGCGTTACGCATGATCCATCTCCAATCCAACTTCGCGCCGTGCGATCCCAGAAAACAGCCGTCAAACGCGCGTCAGTATCACTAAAGTTAACGGGGCGAGCCTTGTATTAACTCATTGAAAACACACAAGAGTTCACAGCTGTGAACTCTTGTACCGACGTCACCTAGCCCATTCGCTCAGACGCATATCCGCCCGGACTTGCCGGGAAGACAACAGTCTTGTTGCCGTTCAAAAATACCCGGTGGTGAATATGAGCATGGATCGCGCGCGCGAAAACCTGCGCCTCAACATCACGCCCCAACGACACGTAATCCGCTGGGCTTTGCGCGTGGGTAATGCGCACGATATCCTGCTCAATAATCGGTCCCTCGTCCAAATCCGCCGTCACATAATGAGCCGTTGCGCCGATCAGTTTCACGCCCCGCTCAAACGCCTGTTTGTACGGGTTCGCGCCTTTGAAAGACGGCAGGAAGGAATGGTGAATATTGATGATCCGTCCCGACATTTTTTGACACATCTCATCCGAGAGGATTTGCATATACCGGGCCAGAACGATCAATTCCGCGCCAGTATCAGCAACCACTTTCATGATCTGCGCTTCGGCTTCGGGTTTGTTTTCCTTGGTCACTGGAATGCAGTGAAACGGGATATCATGGTTCACGACGACCTTCTGATAATCCATGTGGTTGGACACAACCGCGACAATATCAATCGGCAAAGCGCCAATCCGCCAGCGATACAAAAGGTCGTTCAAACAATGGCCAAACCGGCTGACCATGATCACGACTTTCATTTTCTCGGCCTCGTCATGAAACGCGAAATCCATCGAAAAATCGGCCGCCACGGCGTTGAATTTTTCCTCAAGCGCCTCTTGCGAAATCCCTTCTTGCGACACGAAACTCACCCGCATGAAAAACTGCCCGGTTTGCGGGCTGTCAAACTGCGCGGAGTCCGTGATGTTGCAACCGCTGTCAGCCAGAAAATTCGCAATCGCCGCGACAATGCCGCGCGTTGAAGGGCAAGTCACCGTAAGGGCATAAGTGGACATAGCGCGGATCCTTTTCCTGGCGCGAACAATACAAACGTGGATGCCAAACAGATCGACCATGTTCAAGCGGTCATCAGCGAATTCTCACGAAACCTCAATAAACGACACGCCACCCGGCGCAATATGAGCCGCCGTTAAACGACCTGTTGCATAGGCGCCGGTATCAATCGCGATGCGCCCCTGCGAAGCTTTGGCCGCGTCCACAATCGTATGACCATGCACGATCCAAACCCCGTCCTCGCGCGCCACTGCCTCAAAATCCGGATGCCCCCAAATCAAGGTGCGCGCCGATTGATCCGCCAAGGGCGCGCGCGGGTCCGCCCCCGCATGAACCACAGCAACATTGCCGCTCTGCCACATAAGCGGCCGATCACGCAGCCAAGCGATCATGTCTGGTCCCATTGCCTCGACAAGCCCGTTTGCCGCATCCACCAATCCCGAAGTGCCCCCATAGCGAACCCCAAAACTCGCAAGCGTTTGCAAACCACCAAAACGCAGCCAACGCGGGCCTTTTCCGGCAGGATCCCCCAAGAAATCCAACAGCATTTTCTCGTGATTACCCAACAAGCACACGAAATCCGCACCGCGCGCCGTACTCAGCTCCATAAGCTGCGCCAGAACCTCGCGGGACTTTTCGCCACGATCCACATAATCCCCCACACAGACCACCGGCACGTCCGGATGCACCGCGTCTATGCGCGTCAAAACATCCGCCAAAGCCGTGGCGCAACCATGTATGTCGCCTATCGCCACAAACGGCGCATCCGGCGCGATAGGGGCCTCAAACACCCCCTCATCGGGCTTTTGTTTCGCCCCAAAAAGAGAGGTCAGAAATCGCATGATCATCCTATTCCACGCCAAAATTTTTAATCCGCGAAAACTGCGGTTTACTGAACCTACTGCCTTACGTCAGAATAAACGAATGGAAAACCCAGCCGAAATCGAAACGATCCGCGCCAAACTGGCCGATGAAATCAAGGCCTTCGATCCGGCCACCCATCGCCACAAAATCAGCGATTGGAACGCGGCCTTATTGGCCGATTTTCAGGCGGCCCTGATTGACCCGACATTGATTGAGGTGAACTTGCCCGGCGGCGTGAGCGACTTTGCCTATGCCGTCACCCGAAGCAACGGCGCCTACAGGGTGATCTACCTGCCTTGGATCGAGCTGTTTTCTCTCGCAGTCGAAAGCAAGTTTGGCCCGCTCGACATCAACGTCCACGGCGATGCAATCGGCTGTTTCTCCTCGGTCTAAACCGAAACATAGCGCAATCGAAGCGCGTTGCTCAGCACGAAGACCGACGACATCGCCATGGCGAACGCCCCCAGCATCGGGGACAACAAGACCCCGGCCACAGGATAGAACAGACCCGCCGCAACCGGGATCAGCACTATGTTGTAGGCGAACGCCCAGAACAGATTTTGCCTTATGTTGCGCAAGGTTGCCTGAGAGAGACCAATCGCCGTCACAACCCCGGAAATATCGCCCGAGACCAAAACAACATCCGCGGCCCCAATCGCAACATCGGTGCCTGTACCAATGGCGATTCCGACATCCGCCCCCGCCAAAGCGGGCGCATCATTGATCCCGTCCCCGACAAACGCGACATGCCCCTCCTCGGCTTGAAGCGCTTCAATCGCTTTGATTTTCGCGCGCGGCAAAAGCTCGGCCCGCACGTCCTCGATTCCCAAAGCCGTCGCAATCGCGAGCGCCGTTTCGCGCGTGTCTCCGGTCAGCATCACGGTTTTCACGCCATGCCTGTGAAGCGCCTTGATCGCGCCGGGCGCATTGAACTTGATGGGGTCTTGCACAGCGAACACCGCGCTGACAACGCCTTCAATCGCCACGAAAACCGGCGTTTTCCCCGCCTTCGCAAAGGACTCGGCCTTTGCTTGGAACGCGCCAAGAGGCAGGTCTTCGCGCGCCATCATGCGCGCCGCGCCAACCAAAATCTCCGCCCCATTCACCTCGGCTTTGACCCCAAATCCAGCAACAGCTCGCAGGTTGGACGGGCTTGGCAAAGTGAGGCCCCTTCTCAAAGCTTCGTCCACCACGGCGCGGGCAATCGGGTGTTCACTTTGGCTTTCAACGCCTGCCACAATAGCCAGGATCGTATCCGCATCGCGCCCGTCCAAGACCTCAAAATCGGTCAAGGTCGGCGCACCTTTGGTCAGGGTTCCGGTCTTGTCAAAGGCGATGGTTTTGACGCTGGCGAGGGATTGAAGCGCCGCGCCTTGACGGAACAAGACCCCCATTTCAGCCGCGCGCCCAGTGCCAACCATGATCGAGGTCGGCGTTGCCAGACCCATCGCGCAGGGACATGCAATGATCAGCACCGCAACCCCCGCCACAAGCGCAAAGGGCAAAGCCGGCTCGGGACCAAACATCAACCAAACTGCCACCGTAAGGAGCGCAATGCCCATCACCACCGGCACGAAAACGGCGGTGATTTTATCGACCAACGACTGAATAGGGAGCTTGTCACTTTGCGCCTGATCGACGAGGCGGATGATCTGCGCCAGCATCGTGTCGGCACCAACACGCAAGGCACGGGCACGCAACGCCCCTTCCCCATTGAGCGTCCCGGCGATCACCTCGTCACCCTTGGATTTTTCGAGCGGCACGGCCTCGCCGGTGATCATCGCCTCATTGACGAAACTTGTGCCCTCAATCACCTCTGCATCCACCGCAATCGAGGTGCCGGGGCGCACGACGATAACATCCCCTATGCGGATTTGGTCGAGGGGCAGGTCAACTTGCCGCCCGTCACGCTCGACAATCGCCGTAGCAGGGGCCAGCGCCGTGAGCGCGCGAATTGCTTCCCCGGTGCGCCCCTTTGCGCGGGCTTCCATGAAGCGGCCAAACAAGAGGAGAGTGATGATGACGGCGGCGCTTTCGAAATAGACGTTTGCCGTGTTGGGTGGGAAAATATGCGGCGTGAACACAGCCAGTGTTGAATAGAAGAACGCGGCCAATGTGCCGACCGAAACGAGTGAGTTCATATCCGGTGTGCCGCGAAAAAGCTGGGGAAGGCCCTTTGAGAAGAACCGTCGCCCCGGCACAAGAAGGATCAAAAGCGTGAGCGCGAACTCGGCAATATGAAGCTGTTCAAGGCCGATGACCGCGTTCAGCCAATGGTGAAACCGTGGCACCAAATGGCCGCCCATTTCGGCGGCAAAAATTGGCAGGGTCAAGACAGCAGATAACAACGTGAGGCGGCCAAGATCGCGCGCGGCTTTGGCTTTGCGGGCGTCCAGATCGAGGTGTGCGCCGGTTATAAGTTCGGCGCCGTACCCCGTTGTGGTGAGCGCCTTTGTGATGTCAGAGACGGCGATGGCACCGGCGGCAAAGGTTATGGTGGCGCGCTCGGTCGTGAGGTTCAGGCGCAAGTCCAAAACGCCCGTCAGCGCGCGCAAGACCCGTTCGATTTGGGCGGCGGCACCGGCATCGGGCAGCGCCTCAAACTGCACTTCGATTTGGTCAGTAACGACAGGGTATCCGGCCTGCGCGAGCGCTTGGGCGGCCTCAATACCTTGGGGCGCTTGATTGATTTGGAACGCTGCCTTTTCGCCTGCCAAATTGACGGAGGATTTGGTCACGAAGGGGAGGGCATCGAGCGCCTTTTCCACGCGCCCAACACAGGCAGCGCAGCTCATTCCGTCGACTTGAAATGTCACCTCGGCCATACTTTGCTCCTTCGTCGGCTAGATAGAGGCCCGTGGCGCGGGAAGGTCAAGCCTTGGCGTGGCGGCGTGACCCTGTGAATTTGTGTTGACCTGATCGGCGCGCGCTCCTAGCTCAGAGAGAACAACCATGAGGGCGACCATGCGAATTTTGATCCCGGATATGACGTGTGACCATTGCAAAGCCAAAATTGAGGATGCTGTCTTGGATCTCGATGAAGGTGCAGCGGTCCGTTTTGATATGGGGGCGCGACAAATTGAGGTGGAGACTGTGCTGGATCACAACACCGTGATCGGCGCGATCAACGACGCTGGATATGACGCGACTGTGCAGGATTAGAGACTGAATAGGATGAGCCGCCCCCGCCTTCCCTTTGAGATTGCGTCGCGTCGTTTGCGCGGGAAAATTCGCGCTGAGGCAATGTTGGCGCGGGCGATCGAGGCCGGTCAGGAAGACCCTGAACGCGGCGAGGAACGACTTGGCAAACCCACCGAGCCACGCCCGGATGGACCGTTGGTTTGGATTCATGTCGGGCATGAAAGCGAGGCAGTTGGGATACCGGACTTGATTGATCGGCTGCGCGAGGAGCGTGACGATGTTGAAGTGCTGATCACCACCTCCGAATATGACCCGGAACACCCGCTCCATGAACGACTGCCGTCCGATGTGATCGTCCAATATGCGCCCTATGATGAAGGCAAAGCGCCAACCAAATTTCTCGCGCATTGGACCCCTGATTTTTGCATTTGGTCCGAAAATCGCCTCAACCCTCTTTTGCTACAAGAGACGTTTCAGGGCGAAATAGAGACTATTTTGATCGACGCACGCGTCCCTGAGCGGCCTGGGATCAAGTGGATTCCGGGATTGCGGCGCGATTTGTTGCGTGGATTTTCCCATGTTTTGGCCGGCGACAATACCGCGATGACTGGCTTAAAGGCGCTCGGCGTCCTTGATGAACGCATTGAACAAACTGGGTTTTTGCAGGAAAGCACAGCGCCGCTCCCTTGCAGCCAAGCCGAACGCGACATGATTGCCGAACTGTTGGAAGCCCGGCCTGTTTGGGCGGCGATGGCTGTCAATCAAGGTGAGTTAGAGATGGTTTCTGGCGCTCATCAGCGCGCCATTCGCCGCTCTCACCGGCTTCTGTTGGTGCTTGTTCCAGAGCCACTTGAGGCGGGTCCGGACGTTGCGAAACATCTGGAGGCGCAGGGATGGCAGGTCGGGTTGCGCTCCGCCGATGATGAGCCGGAAATCGAGATGGAAATCTACGTCGCGGATTTGCCTGATGAACAAGGGCTGTGGTATCGACTGGCGCCAGTGTGCTTCATGGGCGGCACCTTGGCAAAGGGCCAGTTGCGAAGCCCGTTTGAGGCGGCTGCGCTCGGATCGGCTGTGCTCTATGGGCCAAATCTTGGTGCTTGGCGCCAAAGCTACGAGCGGCTGCGAGACGCGGGGGCCGCACGGACTGTGAGTGACACCAGCAGCCTTGCCCACGCTGTCGAATACCTGCTTGCGCCGGACAAAGCAGCCGAAATGGCGGCGGCGGCTTGGGAGGTGACGACCAACGGTGCGCAAGCCACGGATCGGGTGGTGGAGCTTGTCCTTGATGGCCTCGATCGAAAGGACCTGTGATGAGCGTACGCGCTTGGATCGCTCGGGCTTTTGCGCCCAAACCTCCCGCCCAGATCGCGCTGGATATTCCGGTGATCGCGGTGGGCAGCTTGCGCCGGGGCGGCACCGGGAAAACGCCCATGGTGATTGCCGTTGCACAACGCTTGATCGCCAAAAACCACGCTGTTCACATCGTCACTCAGGCCGATAGTGCGTCGCGTTTGATTGACGCGCGCAACGATCTGGCAAGCGAAGTTGGCGCACAGCCTTTGTTGATGGCGGCCTTCGCCCCAACCTGGATTTCGCGGGATTTGGCGGCGGGCGCGCTGGCCGCGCAGGAGGCGGGGGCGCAAGTTATTGTGATTGAGGGTGGCCTGCCTGATGGGGCTGTGAAGGCGGATTTTGCCCTGCTCGTTGAGGACGCTGTGCACGGGTTTGGCAACGGGTTCGCGCGCCCTTTTGGCCCACTCAAACGGGATATGTTGAGCGGGCAGGCGCAGGCGGATGTTCTTGTCACAATAGGCTCTCTTCCTGCCCAAAAACGCTTTCTATCGCGTTGGACCCCGCGCATCCCCCATGCCACCGGCACACTCGTGCCGCTTGAAACGGGGATGGATTGGGAAGGTTTGGACGTTTTGGCGTTCACCTCGATTGGCGTACCGGAACGCTTTTTCGCGACCTTGCACGCGCTCAAGGCAAACCTGATCCGATCGCAAGGTCTCGCCAGCCATCAAGAGCTGACAGATGCCATGCTCGTGCGGCTCGAACATGAGGCGCGGCTGCGCGGCGCACAGCTTGTGACAACAGAAAAAGACGCGGTGCGATTGCCCCGCGCCTTTCTACGTCATGTGTTGACAGTGCCTGTTCGGCTTGAGCTTCAAGACTGGCACATGGTCGATGACAGGCTTGAAGCTTTGTTTTCGGCTTAAAGCAAACCGTCGAGCACGTCCTTGAGGTCCTCATAGGACATGTTTGAATATTTCTCGCCGTTGATGATCAAGGTTGGTGTGCCAGTCACTTCATCTGCGCTTGCGTTGGTTTGGTACGCCGCAATCATGGAGGCCGCGAGATCCTTGTCCTCTAGGCAAACCGTCAGCTCCTCCTCAGACATGCCGGCTTTTTTGCCGATACCTTTGAGGTTGTCCAAAATGGTTTCTGGTTGGCCATCACCGATCCACTCTTTTTGGGTGGAATAGACCATATCCGTGATTCCGAAGTAACGCATTTCGCCGCCGCAGCGCGCGACCAAGCCAGCCCAGAGACCGAAGCGATCAAAGAACACTTCGCGATGCACGAAACGCACTTTGCCGGTGTCGATATAGTCGGTTTTGAGCTGTCCAAACACTGTGTCATGGAAATTTGCACAATGAGGGCAGGTGAAGGACGCGTATTCGATCAATTCGATTGGCGCATCCTCAGCGCCCAGCACCATGTCCGGCGCCAGCTCTACATCGGCGTCCGCGTCCTGAGCCAATGCAGGCGCGAGCGGACTCATGGAGGGAGCGCGGTTTTGCGTCGCGAGGAACGCGCCAGCGCCGATAACAATGGCCGCGCCCAGCGCGATGGTGGCAATTTTGGTCATGGAAAGCCTCATTTTTTGGTCGTCGTTTCGTTTGATTTTTGGCGGGCATATACGTTTTCTGCGAGCCGTTCGAGTTGGAAACGCAGGTCTTCGTCGCCTACAGTTTTGGTGGTGGAGCGTGCCCGCGCGATGATTTCGGGGTCGATCTGGGGTGCGGCGGCTTTGGGTTTGGCGCGAAATTCAGCCTGGCCCTCGGCAAACCCTGTCGGCGCGGTTTGGGTGATGCGAATGTGCGAAATGGCGGAATACCCATAGACGGTATTGACCTTTTCACGCAGTTTTTCTTTCTGCATTTCCAGCATCGGCGCCTGCGCGCCTGTTGTCAGCAAGGTGAGTGTCGCGCCAAATCCGCTCCGCTTGTAGGACACCTCGGTGGGGCGACAAATGCGGGCTGTGGCCTCGCCTACGATGTCTTCCCAATGGGTGATCAGACGCGTCACAGCGAAGCCCCGGCTTTCACCGGCTTCTCGAATCCGCTGGGTGAGCAAAGAGGATGTTCGCTCGAACCCGCGCATCCTGCGCTTAGGAGTCTGTTTTGTTTTGGCCACTTCCATCACCTCACTGTGGCGCGATAATAGAGGGGCGGTGGCAAGGGCGCCATGCCTATTGCCGGAGGGGGCAGATAAAACATGCGTGAGAAACAGGTGATGAGTGAGGCGCTTCTGGCGTGGTATGACGCGAACGCCCGCGATATGCCGTGGCGCACCTCACCGGCAGATCGCGCGAAGGGCGTGCGGCCTGATCCCTATGCTGTGTGGTTGTCCGAGGTGATGTTGCAGCAGACGACTGTGGCTGCTGTTAGAGACTATTTCACCCGATTCCTGTCGCTTTGGCCAAGGGTTCAGGACTTGGCCGGTGCGCAGGATGCGGCGGTCATGGGGGAGTGGGCCGGGCTTGGATACTACGCACGCGCGCGCAATCTGCTCAAATGTGCGCGGATGGTGAGCAATGAGTTGGGTGGTGTGTTTCCCGATACCGCTTTGGAGCTGCAAAAGCTGCCGGGGATTGGGCCTTACACCAGCGCGGCAATCGCCTCGATTGCCTTTGATCGCGTCGAAACTGTTGTGGACGGAAACGTGGAGCGGGTCATGGCGCGAGTTTTTGCCGAAACAGACCCTATTCCAGCGGGAAAAGACAAATTACGGCAGCATGCGGAGACGCTGACGCCAGACAAACGACCCGGGGATTATGCGCAAGCTGTAATGGATTTGGGTGCGACGATTTGCACGCCCAAAAGCCCGGCCTGTGGCCTTTGTCCGTTGCGAAAGGACTGCGCGGGGCACGCGCTGGGGATTGAGGCCAGTTTGCCACGCCGCGAACCCAAGAAGCCCAAACCCACAAGACGCGGGACTGTCTATGTTGGGCGGCGCAAAGATGGGGCTTGGTTGATGGAAACTCGGCCGGAAAAGGGACTATTGGGAGGCATGTTGGGCTGGCCGGGCAATACTTGGCATGAAACGCCGCAAGACCCGACGCCGCCCCTTGAAGGACAGTGGCGCTTGGTGCCCGGTGACGTGCGCCATACCTTCACCCATTTTCACCTGATCCTTGAGGTGATGGTTTGTGAGAATTTGCCCAAAACAGGCACGAATAAGGCTCAATTTGTGGAAAACCTGCGCCCCAGCAACTTGCCTACTGTGATGCGCAAGGCCTTTGATCTGGCGAAAAGCGTGCTGGAATGACCCAAAGCACAGCCAAACATTGAGCCGCGCGTCGCACCGTCCTATGGTCGCGACAACGATGTGAGGTCCATGATGGTTCCAGTTTCAGAAGTCATTCGCTTTCGCCATGCGCTGCCATTTTGGTTGTCGCTCGCGATTGTCCCCTTGGTGATTCTCTCCGCGCGTCTCGGTGGCGTTGCGATGATTTTGCCGATTGCCGGAACCTGGTGGGCATTTTCAGCGCTGGACGCCCTGCTTGGCGCCAACCACGATAACCCCGATTTGGACACGCCAGAGGCTGGTTTGTTTTGGTACAAGCTGATCACCTGGATTTGGCTACCGATCCAGATTGCCTTGATTTATGGCACGCTTTTCTATGTCACGCGCAGCACGCATTTGGCCGGATGGGAAATGATCGGGGTGATGATTGGCGTTGGTGTTGCCTCTGGCACGGTTGGCATCGTCTATGCCCATGAATTGATGCACCAATCGGATCGGTTTGAGCGCTGGCTTGCGGATCTCTTGCTGGCGAGCGTGCTCTACAGCCATTTTCGCACGGAACATTTGCGGGTCCATCATCCTTGGGTTGGCACCCGGCGTGATGCGGTCACCGCGCGCTATAACGAGGGGTTTCACCGCTATTTCTGGCGCGTTTTGCGCGAAGCACCACTCTCAGCATGGCACGCGGAAACGGCGTTTTTGGAACGGCGAGACCTGGCACCTTTGGATGGGGCGAACCCGTTTTGGCGCTATTGGTCATTGCAGGTGAGCGCGCTTTTGCTGGCGTTGATCGTCGGGGGGTGGGCCGGTCTTGGATTGTTTATCGTTCAGGCGATTGTCGCGATTTGGCAGCTGGAACTCACGAATTACGTGGAGCACTATGGGCTGACGCGCAAATACCTTGGGGATGGGAAATATGAACCTGTGCGCCCGCATCACAGTTGGAACGCGGATCAGAAGGCATCGAGTTGGTTGCTCATCAATCTGCAACGTCACTCGGATCATCACACGAAGCCGGCGCGGCGGTTTCCGCTGCTTCAAACCTATAACGAAGACACAGCGCCATTGCTGCCTTATGGCTACCCAATCATGGGGATGGCCGCGATGGTGCCGCCTCTTTGGCGCCGCATGATGAACCCGCGTGTGCGCAAATGGCGCGCCGATTATTACCCGGAAATTTCAGATTGGGGGCCGTATAAACGCGGCGAGCATCCGCTGCCTGTGGTGCGTTAAGCGACAACACGTTCCAAAAGGTCAGCGGCTCCGGCACAGCCTTTTTCGGCGCGGATTTCTTCGCCAAGAGCGGCGGCGCGGCGGGCAATATCAGGCTCTAACATAGCTGAAATGCCCCGCGCGAGAGACTCGGCTGTGAGGTTCTTTTGTTTGACTGGTTGCGCGGCCACGCCGAGCCGGGCGACCAAAGCCCCAAAAAACGGCTGATCCGCAAAGAACGGACACACCATCGAAGGACGCCCCCACCGAAGGGCTTCGTGCGTGGTGCCTGAGCCACCGTGATGCACGACGCCCGCCATGCGCGGAAACAGCCAGGTGTGCGGCGCGGCGTCCAGCACATGGACCTGACCGCCGAAATCTCCAGCTTCAATGCCACCCCATCCTGTCGCCAGAACCGCGCGCAGGCCCGTCTGCGCGAGGGCGCCTTTGAGGGCGGCGGTGGTGCGAGCGTGGTCCATCCCCGGCATTGAGCCAAAGCCGACATAAATCGGCGTTTCGCCTGCCTCCAAAAATGCGCTGAGCGCGGGAGGCGGGGTGTAGGCCTCAGGCTCAGAGAACAAATATCCCGGCTGCGCCTCACTATCGGGCCAGCTTGGATCACGAGGGGTGATTGTTGACGAGTACGCATGAATGCGAAGACCCTGCGCATTCACCCCTTCCAGAATGTGCATTTTCGGACCAATTTCGGCACCGCTCGCCTTCACCCAACGGTTCACCATCTTCCCGGTGCCCATCAACATGACTTTGTGAATGAGTTTGTGAGACAGAAGATTGCCTGTGTTTCCAAGCGGTTTGCTCGCCATTATGAAGTTTGGATAGAGCGTGGTGGGCATCATTCCGGGCTGTAAGAAGATCGGCACCACAGGCACATTGAGGGCACGACCAACATAGGGCGCGATACCGGATTTGAGATGCGCTCCGATGACATCCGGGCGCAGCTCATGCGCGATGTCCCAAACCGCTTGGAGCTGTGCATTCATGATGTCTGACATCGTTGAAAATGCTTTGAGCCGCCCTTTGATGGAAGAAAACGCGGCTTGAAATTCGGGCTCTTGCAGCAGCTCATGGAAGTCAGCGGGGAGAGCCGCGTGATGCAGCCCAGCGCCCTCAATCATTCCGGCAAAGCCCTTGGAGGCGGCGATTGTCACCTCGTGGCCGCGCGCGCGCAACTCACGCCCCAAAGCAACATAGGGCTGGGTGTCTCCGCGGGTGCCGATGGCATAAATCAAAATGTTCATGAGAAAGAGTGTAAGCCGCAAACCGTTCGGTTCAATCGCAAACAAAAAAAACCCCGCCACAAGGGCGGGGCTAAAGTGGTGCCGTGGTCAAGCCACAGGCACAGGCGGTACATCGTGCGTGGGTCACCCCACGAATTCTTGGATTGGCTAGTTCATTTCCGCGCGAATTTGTTGGCGCAGCACGTCGATTGAGACGGTTTTGCCTTCGCGTTTGTAGTGCCAATAGGTCCAGCCATTGCAGGACGGCGCACTTTCGAGCGCCGCGCCAACCTGATGGATTGATCCTTTGACATCATCAGAAATCAACGTGCCGTCAGCGCGCACTTTGGCGATTTTGCCGCGCGGGCTAACGAGGGATTCACCGGGGCGCAACATGCCGCGCTCAACCAATTGACCGAAGGGAACGCGCGGCTCAGCGCGCTTGGAGGTGGAGACCGAAAGGGCCTCTTTGTCGAATTTGCGGATTTTGGAAATACGCTTGGTCGCCACCTCGCGGTAGGCTTCTTCGCGCTCAATACCGATGAAGTCTCGGCCCAACATTTTGGCGACTGCGCCGGTGGTGCCGGTGCCAAAGAAAGGATCCAAGATCACATCGCCCGGATTTGTTGTCCCGACCAAAACGCGGTGCAGCAAGCTTTCGGGCTTTTGCGTTGGATGGGCTTTGTCGCCGTTATCATCCTTAAGGCGCTCGTGGCCTGTGCAAATCGGGAGCACCCAGTCAGAGCGCATTTGCACGCCTTCATTGAGCGCCTTGAGGGCCTCATAGTTGAAGGTTGGTTTGGCCTCTTCGGACTTAGACGCCCAGATCAGCGTTTCATGGGCGTTGGTCAATCGTTTACCGCGAAAATTGGGCATTGGATTGGACTTGCGCCACACCACATCGTTGAGAATCCAGAAGCCCTGATTTTGCAATTCAGCGCCCATGCGAAAGACATTGTGATAGGAGCCAATGACCCAGATCGCGCCGTTTGGCTTGAGCAGGCGGCGCGCGGCGGCGAGCCATTCATGGGTGAATTTGTCATAGACTTTGAAGCTGTCAAACTGGTCCCAGTGATCGTCAACCGCGTCCACTTTGGAGTTGTCCGGGCGGTGAAGATCGCCTTTGAGTTGGAGGTTGTAGGGTGGGTCCGCGAAAATGAGGTCCACCGAACCTTCTGGAAGGCTGTTCATAACCTCAATGCAATCGCCATCGAGAATCTGATTGAGCGGCAACTCAAGGGCTGCGCCTGTCGCTTTTTTTGTCATCCGTTTGCCTCTATCCCCGGCACATTTTCGTGCTCGTTGGTGCGGTGATGATCGACCCGATTGAGTGAGCCGCCAAACCGCTACTGCTTGTGGATAAGTGTGATTCAAACGTGATTCGCCGTCAAATTCTTTATTGAATCAGGGGGTTACGATTTAGTCTTGATACAACATCTTGTGGACAGGTTTGAAGGACCGCCTATGATGTGGGGTGACACCCAGATTTTGCAGTGCTGAAATGTGGCTTTTTGATGGATATCCGGCGTTTTGCGCCCATCCATAACCGGGGTGCTGTTGCGCTAAATCCACCATGATCCGATCGCGAGTGATTTTGGCCACGATAGATGCCGCCGAAATGGAGAGTGATTTGCTATCGCCTTTGACCACCGCTTCGCTGGAAATCGTCAGCCCTTTTGGGATCATGTTTCCGTCAATCAGCAGGTGATCCGGTGCTGTGCCCAGCCCGGCAACAGCGCGCTCCATCGCAAGGTGGGAGGCATAGAGAATGTTCAGCGCGTCGATTTCCTCGACGCTGGCATGGGCAATACTGACCTGTGCGCTGTTCATGATGGGATCAAACAGGGCTTCACGTTTTTTGGCGGAAAGTTTCTTGCTGTCGTTCAGACCGGGCGGGATGTTGTTTGGGTCAAGGATCACCGCGGCGGCGGTCACAGGCCCGGCGAGCGGGCCGCGCCCCACCTCGTCCACGCCAGCGATCAGGGAAAAGCCGCGCGCGATGGCGGCGCGTTCAAGCGTATAGTCTGGTGCATCTGTCATAGGGGTTGGTCGCGCATTGCGGCGCGTGCTGCAACAAAAAAGAGGGCGGGCGCATATCGCAACCCGCCCCTTGCGGGATCGGTTCGGATCAAGACGTTTTACCGACCCGCAAGCCCCTAGCGGTGCGACGAACGACCACCTGCAACTTTATATCCGGCACGCGCCAAACACCGGGTACTAAACCCGAGGCGCGCCCGATCCCCGGTCCGCGTCACAAGGCGCACTTCGCATGACTGCGGCATCCGGCGGGTGGAGACACCGCTGCGCTCAAGGCAGGCTTTTGCCATATAGGTGCCGCTTCGTGCATTGATCGCGCAGGCACGGGGCAACACGGGCTTGCCATATGTGCCATGGCGCGGGCGGTTTGGGCCTTTGGAGGGTACAACCACCGTTGGCTTATGGGGACGCGGCTCGCTGCGCGGCCGATTTGGCGGCGTGTTTGGCGCGTGTACGTTGCGCCTTGGCTGGGTGGTCACGGAAACATGCCCGTTTGCGGAACCTGCAGCATGCGCAAGTGTTCCAAGCAACAACAGCCCAAGAGTGCCCGCGACAATGGCTTGATCGCGATCCCCTGCATAGGCGGGCGCGGCGGCAACGGGGGAAAACGACAAGGTTGCTGCAAGGCCAAGAGCGAGAGCGGATTTAAGAGTGCGTTTCATGTGTGATATCCTTTTGAAGGGAGCGTGGCGAGAGTGCCGCGCTGTGATGACCCCACCGTGGCCCACCCCTGTTGCGCTAACCAATATCACCGGCTTGCTATCGCCTATCAGCCCGCGACCTATCGCTTGTTATTGAATATCAACGCGCCGCGTGGCTTTGGTTGGTGCATGAAACAGCGCACCCTCCTCCCCGCCCTCCTGTTGGCCCTGTTGCCCTTTGCCGCCCATGCTGATTGCTACGCGGATTATAAGGCCAAACAGGACAACCCATTGAAACTGCATTATGGTGTTATTCAATTGCCGGATGCGGCCTGTGGATCGAAAGCCGCCGCCGCCAAAGCCGTTGAAGCGCGCCTTGGTGGCGCAGGCTGGGCGTTATTGTCGATTGTATCGCTGTTTGGAGATGATGGACTTGCAGAAAGAAAAGACAGTGCCGGTGCGTACTTCCTTCGTTACTGACGCGCGCATGAGCAGCGGGCGCATCGTCGCGCTTGGCACGGTAGGAATTGTGCTGATCCTTGGCTTATCGGCCTTGTTTTTGTTTCGCGCGCTGCCCGACGCCAATGCCTTTAATGACCGGGTTGAGCGGATTTTCGTTGAGAATGAGGCGCTCACCACCGAGTCGCATATCAAGCTTCTTGAGGTCATGGCGCAATCTGGAACCGCGTTTTCCGAAGCGCTTGCGAGCTACCGGACGATCATTTTTGTGCTGCTGGTGATGGCAGCGGCGCTTTTGGTGGCGGCGTTGATGTTTCTGGTCATGGTCTTGGCGATGAGTCGCAAGATGGACGAGATCGACAGGGCCGGGATACAGATCAACTCTCTGATCATCAGCCGAGAGGAACGCGCCGTTTACCTCAACAATATGGAATTCAGCCTGACGGAAGCCGCGATTGAAACCCTCTGTGTTTTGGCCGAGGCGCGCATGGATGAGGAAGTGTTGAGCGGGGCGGAGTTGGAAGCGGTTGTGTCCGGGCGGATGGCGGCGGATTGTGACGAAGCCGCTGGCGCCACCCGGATCAAACGGCTGCGCGATGCGCTGGGCAATCAGTTGATGTCCGAACTCATGGTCAAAACCATCGCCCGCCGGGGGTATATGCTGTCGATTGATAAAGATGTGATCCGCATGGTTTGAGCATCATAGCTCAAGGAAATACGGATCAACGCGACGCCAAAAATGCAAAAGATCGCGGGCTTTGGCGGGCGCCTGCCCCATGCTTTCGAGCGCATAAATATCCGCTGCCAACAGGGCCGTCATTTTGTAGACCATTGGCCCAAGCGCGGCGTCCACACCGTTGCGCCCAAGGTTGTCCTCGATGAGTGAAGCGGCGGAAGTGATTGCGAAACAGATTGAAAGCGCGGGCACCGAGGGCCATTCGGCACAGATCTTTCGGACCAAGGCGCGCCTGCGGGCGTCATCCCCAGTGACGAGTTCCTCCAAAACGAACTCAATCATCTCATCTATAGGAGTAGGTTGCATCCCCAACTCACACTTAATCAATACAGGCACTCTAGGGGATTTTGACAGCTACAACCATGCCCAAAAGGACAGGTGCTAAAATGGGCATTTTGCTTTGAATGTGTGGTGCTTACCGCCGTCTGGGTGACGCAGGCGCAAGCTTTCCGCGTGCAACATCATCCGGGGGTAATCTTGTGCCTCACCGCTGGCATAAAAAGGGTCGCCAAGAATGGGATGCCCAAGCGCCAACATATGGACTCGCAGCTGATGCGAACGGCCGGTTTTTGGCATGAGGCGCATCCGCGTTTCTTTGTCGTTGCGCTTGGCGACCTTCCAGTCGGTGATGGCCTGTTTGCCGGTTTCAAAATTCACATGCTGGCGGGGGCGATTTTCCCAATCGACAATGAGCGGCAAATCAATCGTTCCGTGATCGCCTTCGACCTGCCCCCAAACGCGGGCGATATAGGTCTTTTTGGTTTGACGTTTTTCGAATTGCAGGCCGAGGTGGCGCTGGGCGTGCGCCGTGACGGCGAAGACCATAACCCCGGAGGTGTCGCGATCAAGCCGGTGCACAAGCAGGGCTTCAGGAAACACCGCCTGAATGCGCGCGAGCAAGCAATCCGCGAGATGGTCGCCTTTGCCCGGCACGGACAATAGCCCCGCCGGTTTGTTCACCAACAACAGCTCATGGTCATGGTGGAGAATGTCCAGCGGTGTGTCTGGTGGATGATAATCGCTACTCATGGACGGACATGTGGCAGGGCGCGCGCGCAGCGACAAGCCCTAGCGCTCGGATTCTGGGAGTGTGTAGTAATCGCCCTTGTCCTCAACATGGATATGTTTGGCCGTGTGAAGCCCGCTTGCCCCGTCAAGCGTGCCGGATCCGATGGAGGTCGCCCCTTCACCGTCTTTGCGCCAAAACAATGATGCGCCACAGCGATTGCAAAACCCACGTTGCGCTGTCGGGGAGGATCGAAACCACGTCAGCGCCCCCTGCTCCGTGATGATCAGATCACTGTCAGGGACTTGGGTGGCGGACCAGTAGTGGCCGGAGGTTTTGCGACATTGCGTACAGTGGCAGGCAATGCTTGGCCGCAAGTCCCCGCGGGCTTCATATGTGACAGCGCCACATAGGCATGATCCGTGATGGCGGCTCATGAGGCGTGAACCTCGCGCAGCCATGCGCCAGCTTTCTCGGTCGCTTTGACGCCATCGGGCAAGACTTTGCGCAGGGACAAGAAGGCATGTACCTGCCCCAAATAGAGATCCCGCGTCACGCGAACGCCCGCCGCCTCAAGCGCATTTGCATAGGCGAGTGCATCGTCCCAAAGCGGATCATGACCGCCGCCAATCACATAGGCGGGCGGCTGGCCCGCGAGATGGGGCGAGAACAAGGGCGACAGGCGGGGGGAAAGCCGGTCTTGGCCCTCAGGAAGGTAGTGCTCCAGAAACCAGTCGATCCGGGCGCGCGGCAGTAAGGGCTGCGTGGCAAGGTCTTGGTTTGATTGACTTGTGAGCCGCGCATCCACGGAAGGGTAGATGAGCAATTGCGCTTTGGGCAGGGCTTCGCCTGCGTCTTGTAGGTCATGCAACAAGGCGGCGGTCAAGTTGGCCCCGGCGCTATCCCCGCCCAGGCTTAACGACTCGCCGGTGACACCAAAAGCACCGGCCAAAAGGCTGCGGTAGGCCGCGAGAACATCTGCGTTGAGGTCGGGGAATTTATGTTCGGGCGCGAGGACGTAATCATAGGATATGATCCGCAGGCCCGACACCTCCGACAGCTTGCCACACAGCCCGTCATGCGAGGCAATGCTGCCTTGCACCCAACCGCCACCATGCAGGTACAGCAAAGTCGGTTGCGGAGCTTCTGGGTCTTTCCCGTTTGGAACATAAAGTCGCGCAGGGCGTGGACCAAATGCGCCTTCTAGCGTCACATCTTTGCGGGTCACGCTTGCAGGGCAAGGAAGATCAAACTTCGCCGCCATGGCGTCAAGCTGCGCGCGGCTTTGGGATAGGGTTGGCATGACATCCACGCCCCGGATTTTGGCCACCAGATCGCTGACCGCTTGGGCCTTGGCGTCCATCAGGCGCCCGGCCACAATGCGGCGGCGCCCGGCATAAGCCAGCTTGGCCACAGGTACAGGCGCGACGACCTTTATCAGCCCCCAGATGAGTCCGAGTTTCCCCATGTCACTCCCTTTCTATCGCGGCGCTACACCCGCTCAATCGCGATCGCGGTGCCCTCGCCGCCACCGATACAAATCGCGGCAATACCACGGTTCAGGCCCCGGTTCTCAAGCGCATTGAGCAAGGTCACGATGATGCGCGCACCCGATGCCCCAATCGGATGGCCCAGCGCGCAAGCACCGCCATTCACGTTCACCTTTTCGCGCGGCACATCCATTTCCCGCATGAAGGCCATGGGCACCACGGCGAAGGCCTCGTTCACCTCCCATAGATCAACGTCATCCTTGGACCAGCCAAGCCGCGCGAGCAGCTTTTGCGCGGCGGGCACTGGCGCTGTGGGAAACTGGCTTGGGGCCTGAGCGTGGCTCGCATGGCCAAGCACCCGCGCGCGGATGGTCAACCCACCTGCTTCTGCTGCCCCGCGCGATGCCATCACAAGCGCCGCTGCGCCATCGGAAATCGACGACGAATTGGCCGCCGTTACAGTGCCGCCCTCGCGAAAGGCGGGCTTGAGGAGTGGGATTTTGGCGGGCTTGGCCTTGGCGGGCTGTTCATCTTCGCTGATGACGACCTCACCTTGTCGCGTGCTCAGGGTGACTGGGGCGATTTCATCAGCAAAGGCCCCGGCGAATTGTGCCTCAAGGGAAAAGGCGAGCGATTGCAGCGCGTATTCGTCTTGCGCTTGGCGGGTGAATTGAAAGGCCTCGGCACAGTCTTCGGCAAAACTGCCCATAAGCCGGCCTTTGTCATAGGCGTCCTCTAGCCCATCGAGGAACATATGGTCCATCACCTCACCGTGACCGATGCGCGCGCCGTTGCGCATTTTGGGCAACAAATAGGGCGCGCCTGTCATGCTTTCCATGCCCCCTGCAACCATGATGTCGGTTGTGCCAAGGGCGAGCTGATCATAGGCGATCATCGCCGCTTTCATGCCAGAGCCGCACATTTTGTTGAGGGTCGTGGCCGGAACGCTTTCGCTTAGCCCGGCGGCGAATCCGGCTTGGCGTGCGGGCGCTTGACCTTGGCCTGCTGGCAAGACGCACCCCATGAGCAGCTCTTGAACCTGTTCGGGATTGGCCTTTGCGTCCTGAAGCGCGGCGCGGATCGCGGTGCCGCCCAAAGTGGCGGCGTCAATCTCGGCAAATGCGCCCTGAAACCCACCCATAGGCGTGCGGGCGATCCCCGCTATCACAACATCTTTCATGCCGTCCTCCCAAGATTTTTGATCAACGATTACCAATTGGTAACGCCTTCAGCCTAACCTCAACACTACAAACTCTCATAGGAGAAACCGAATGGACCTGACGTTCAATGATGTGGATGGCACACGTGTCATTTCTGTAGCCGAGTCACGCATTGATGCGGCTGGCGCAATTCAGTTCAAAGACAATATGCGCGAGTTAACGGAGGCTGGGCCCGATCGAGTCGTGCTCGACCTGAGCAAAGTCGATTTTCTCGACAGTTCGGGGCTTGGAGCTGTGGTTGCGGCGATGAAGCAGGCCGGGCCGGAGAAAAACTTGGAGCTGGCCGGGCTGACGCCGACCGTGGCCAAAGTGTTTCGCCTGACGCGGATGGATGGCGTTTTCTCGATCCATGCATCAGTGGAAGCGGCGCTGGCGAGATTGGCGAATGCTGGATAGTCAGGAGACCGCAATGACCGACGCGCCCGCCGCATCAAAAGCTCGGACTGTGGCGGGGCTATCGGTTTGCGCGCGCGAATTATCGGTGCGCGAGGCCCTTAAGGACATTACGCTGCGCCTGAGACGTGAACAGGTTGATCCCGATGACATTGGAGTCGCGGAGATTTTGATTGCTGAGGTGCTCAATAATATCGTGGAACATGCCTATGCCGGGACACAGGACGGCATGATCACTGTTGAGCTTGGGATTGAGCGCGAAAGAATCCTTATTGAAACCCGTGATTGTGGTGTTGCAATGCCGGGATTGAATTTGCCAGACGCAAAAGAACATGACCTCGACGTTGAAATGGATGCGTTACCAGAAGGCGGGTTTGGCTGGTTCTTGATCCATAGTTTGGCCGAAAATCTTACATACACGCGCAGCAAGACAGAGAACCTTCTGCACTTCACGGTAAGTCGTCGTTCTTTGTCCTAGATTCGTGCTAAACCCGTGCCAAAGGTCCGGGCGATTAACCAAGCTGAGGTCAATTGCCCCGAAAACGCCCAATTGGTTCCCAATCATGGACAGAATACAGAGAGACATAGGGAGGGTAGCTGCATAGGCTTCCCTCGGTGTCACGTGTAACAGCCCCCACCCAGTGCGTGGCACCGAGGTTCACTTTCCCGACATTTTTGATGAAGCGCCGCTTGTCTCGCGGTGACTGAATTTAGTTCAGTTGGAAATGCAGCGGGTACAACCCATCCTCGAAATCCCCAAACAAATCAGGAAGATCGGGGTGATCGACCGGCTCTCCGGAATAATCCGCCACGAGGTTTTGCTCGGACACATAAGCGACGTAAAAGCTCTGATCGTTCTCCGCCAACAAATGATAAAAAGGCTGATCCTTTGATGGGCGGCTGTCTTCGGGAATGGCTTCATACCATTCGTCAGTGTTCGCAAACATCGCATCCACATCAAAGACCACACCGCGAAACGGGTGTTTCCTATGGCGCACGATTTGGCCCAAGTGATATTTCGCGTGTGTTTTTAGCATGGTTAAACAGTCCCTAGACCACTACTAAGGCTTGGACACGGACCTGTCCATAAAGGGCGGCCAAAAAAGCAGGAAACAGACTGTGAACCTAGTCCTAACAGTGCTTGAGATCGTGGCGCCGGTGTTTTTCCTGGCCTCCATCGGCTTCATTTGGGTCAAGCTCGGCTATGAATACCGAATCGAGTTTGTCACGAAACTGGCAATGACTCTCAGTGTTCCGGCGCTCATCTTTACGGCCCTCATGAAGACCGAAATCGACCCGCAAGCGCTCACAACCCTGTCGCTCGCCTCGGTGGCTGGCTATGGCGCGATTACGATTCTCGCGTTCTTGGCGGTCAAGCTAGGCAAACTGGACATTCGCACCTACCTCGCGCCGCTGATCTTCGGCAACACCGGAAACCTCGGCCTGCCACTGGCGCTTTTCGCCTTTGGCGATGAGGGGCTTGGATACGCCGTTGTGGTGTTTGCCGTCATGGCGATTTGGTCGTTCACCTTCGGGATCTGGATCGTGGCGGGCGGTGGCTCCTTGATGAAAGTTGCCAAAGAACCGTTGGTTGGAGCAACGCTCTTGGGCGCTTTGTTCCTGTGGCAAGGTTGGGAGACGCCGCGCTTCATGACAAACACCTTGGAGCTGATTGGCCAGCTCGCAATCCCGCTCATGCTGATTACATTGGGGGTTGCGGTGGCGCGCCTGAAATCTTCGGGCCTTGGACGCGCGGTTTGGATGTCATTGCTCAAAACCGCGCTGACCGTGAGTATCGGTTGGGCGGTCGGCGTTGCGTTTGGTTTGTCGCCCGTGCCTTTTGCAGTGCTTGTGTTGCAACTCTCCACGCCTGTCGCTGTCACCTCCTATTTGTTGGCGGAAAAATATGGCGCGGATTCAAATGCGGTCGCGGGCCTTGTTGTCACCTCGACATTGACGGCCGTTGCGACCATTCCGCTGACGCTTGCGTTCCTCGTTTAACCCCATTTCAAATCGCTTTGTTTTGAGGTAGGGTGCAAAAAAATAAAAAGGCGAGGGGCGATGAGCAGAGTTCTCCACGCGACTATAATGTTGCTGATATTGGCGTCTTGTGGTGGGAATTATTCCGCACCCAAGCAGCTTGACGACGCGTGTTCTATTGTACGCGAGCGTCCGAAATACCTCCGCGCGATGCGCAACACTGAGAAAAAGTGGGGCATTCCGGTGCCTGTGCAGATGGCGATTATTTATCAGGAATCCAAGTTCATTGGCAACAATCGCACGCCGGTGAAATATGTGCTGGGGGTCATTCCGATGGGCCGCCAGAGTTCCGCTTACGGCTATGCGCAGGCGCTCGATGGAACGTGGAAAGAGTATCAGCAAGACCAAGGTAAACGGAGCGCGCGCCGCCATGACATTCGCGCGGCCACGGATTTTATGGGCTGGTATATGACCCAAACCGAAGAGGCGACCGGGATCGCGCGCGGCGATGCGCGCAACCAGTATTTGGCCTATCACGAAGGGCGTACCGGGTATTTGCGCGGATCACACAAGCGTAAATCTTGGCTTATGCGCATTGCTGATCAAGTCGGCGCGCGAGCGGTTTTGTACGATGAACAATTGCGCGCCTGCCGGAAACGCTAACTGCTAAATCTGACGCCCTTGCAGCAATTTGGGCAAATCGCCGGTCAGCCCGGCGGCTTCGCGGATAATGCCGCGTCGAAGGTTTGGCATGGCGTTGACCGCGCCAAGGCCGATATCACGCAGCCCGCGAAGCACTGGGTTATCGTTTGAAAACAAACGGTTGGTGACTTCTGTGGCGGCAACCATGGCGGCAACATCAAACCGGCGCCATTGTTGGTAGCGCTCAAGCACATCTTCGCGGGCGTAATCTTCGCCGCGCCTGCGCGCCAAAGTCAGCACCTCAGCCAAAGCCCCAACATCCTTGAACCCGGCGTTCAACCCCTGCCCTGCAATCGGGTGCATCCCATGCGCCGCATCGCCCACAAGTGCGAGCCGTGCACCGACAAAACTTTCAGCCACAGTCAGTCCGAGCGGATAGGTGAAACGCCGACCCGCAAGGGAAATATCCCCCAAGAAATCCCCAAACCGGGGGCGCAAATGGGCGAGATAGGCATCGTCCTTCAAGGCATGAATACGCGCCGCCTCAGCATGTGTTTCGGTCCAGACGATCGAAGATTGATCCCCCGGAAGTGGCAAGATCGCAAGGGGGCCGGACGGCATGAAGAACTGATGAGCTGTGCCGTTGTGAGGCAGTGCGTGCTCAATCGCACAGACCAGCGCCGTTTGTCCGTAGTCGTGACCTTGGCGTTTGATGCCAGCGCGCTGCGCTGTTCCCGAGCTGCGCCCATCACAGCCGATGATCATGCGCGCAGTGAGGGATTTACCGCAGGTCAATGTCACACTGACCGAGGCCAAATCGACGCTCTGATCTTGGACATATTCCCCGTCAAGCAAGGTTACGCGTGGATGGGCCTCAACAGCCGAAAGCAACCCGCGCGACAAGAACCGATCCTCAACCATATATCCCATCGGGCCTTCGTCGATTTCGGCGTGATCGAATTCCAGCACAAATGGACCCGGACCCTGCCCCGGTTTGCCATCGGAAATCTTGATTTCCAAAAGCGGCTGTGCGTGTGGGCGCAACCCGTCCCAAACGCCAATCGCTGACAGCAATCGTTGCGACGCCAACGCCAAGGCATAACCGCGACCATCAAAGTCTTCAGCCCCCCGCGCGCCACGTTTTTGCGCGTCAATGACTGTGACATCAAAGCCAGCATCGCCCAGCGCAAGTGCCAAAGCCGGACCATTCAACCCGCCGCCGACAATCAGGATATCTGTGTCACATGTCATGGTCACTTTTTTGAACCTGTCGACGGGGATTGTCCATGGTGAAGCGCCCCGCTAGCCTGCGGCAAAACGGAGGGCGTTATGGCGGCGGATTGGCTTTGGAGGACAGCGGGCGATCTGGGACGCGCGATTGCGCAGGGCGAGATTGATCCGGTCATTCTTTGCGAGACCTACTTAGAGGCGATGGAGGCGCATGACTTGACGCCCCGCATTTATGCGCGCGCCACCAAAGAGCGCGCCTTAGAGGAGGCGCTGGCCGCAAAAAAACGTGCGGCGTCCGGGCAACGCCTTAGCCCGCTTGATGGTGTTCCGATCAGTTGGAAAGACCTGTTTGACACGGCAGGTGTGGCGACCGAAGCAGGTTCGGCGTTGCTCAAAGGGCGCATTCCCGACACAGACGCAGAGGTGTTGGCACAGGCAACGCGCTCTGGGCTGGTGTGCCTCGGGAAAACGCATATGTCGGAGTTGGCGTTTTCCGGGTTGGGGCTGAATCCGATCACGCAAACCCCACCTTGTGTGCATGATTTGGATGCCGTGTCTGGCGGATCGTCCTCGGGGGCGGCGGCCTCGGTGGCCTTTGGGTTGGCGGCTGCGGGGATTGGCTCGGACACTGGTGGTTCGGTGCGCATCCCCGCAGCTTGGAACGATCTTGTCGGCCTGAAAACAACCTCAAAACGGCTTTCGCTCAAGGGCGTTGTGCCGCTGGTGGCGCGCTTTGATACGGTTGGCCCCCTCACGCGAAATGTTGAAGATGCGGCGCTTTTGCTCAGTGCGTTGGAAGGGTCAACGGCGCCCGACCTGCGCGGCGCGCACCTTGGGGGCACGCGATTTTTGGTCTTGGAGGAAGGATTGCGCGATCTGCGCGACGGACCGAAGGCCGGGTTTGAACAAGCGCTCGGATGCATTCAAGACGCGGGTGCTGAGGTTGAGACACAGAGTTTGAAGGCTGTGGACGACGCGTTTGAATTTGCGGCGATCACCTTCACGACGGAGGCCTATGCGACATGGCGCGATCAGATCGAGGCTGCGCCCGATGCGATGTTCCCCGAAATTTTGAAAAGGTTTCGCGCAGGTGCGCACTTTAGCGGCGCGGATTTCGTCGCTGCTTGGCAACGGTTGGAGGCGCTGCGTGCAAAGGTCTATGGGCAGATTGCGGGCTTTGACGCTGTGCTCTTGCCAACCTCTCCGATTGCCCCGCCGAATATGGCGCGTTTGCTGGATGATCACGACTATTATGTCAGCGAAAACCTCTTGGCGCTGCGTAACACACGGATCGGAAATTTGCTGGGTTGCGCCGCCTTGACCTTGCCGACCGGGGTGCCCTCGGCGGGGATCACTTTGATGGGGGAGCCACTGAGCGAAGAACGGCTGTTGCGTCTAGGGGCTGGGGTTGAGGCCGCGCTTGGAGGCGTGCGGCGCGAGGAGGTCTGACCCAAAAGCCACAGATTTGGCGCATATCTCGCTCATTTCGCGGGCTTTTTCTGGACCCGCCGCGCAAACCTCGCTAGGCTGTGGACAAATCGGGGCATGAATGATCCCGAACTTTGAGGCAGTAACAGGCGATGATGACGTTCCCAGAGCGGTTTTCCGACTTGCCAGAATATGCATTTCCGCGTTTGCGGAGCCTTCTCGATGCGCATGCACCGGGCGGGGAAGTCGTGCATATGACGATTGGCGAGCCGAAACATGCGGTGCCTGATTTCGTCGCGCCGATGTTGGCGGAAAATGTCGCAGGGTTTGCCAACTATCCTTTGAATGACGGGACACCTGAGCTACGCGGGGCGATTTCGGATTGGGTCAAGCGGCGCTACGGCGTGACGGTTGATGCGGACACTCAGGTGATGCCGCTGAATGGGTCGCGCGAAGGCTTGTTCAATGCGGCCATTGCGCTGTTGCCGGAAACGGTGCGTGGGCATCGCCCTGTCGTGCTGATCCCTAACCCGTTTTATCAAGTGTATGCGGTTGCGGCGGCGGCCATTGGCGCGGAACCTGTCTTTGTGAATGCCACGGCAGAAACCGGGTTTATGCCAGACTTTGCCAGCTTGCCTGCCGATATTCTGACGCGCACGGCGGCGGTCTATGTGTGCTCGCCGTCCAATCCGCAAGGCGCGGTTGCGGATCGGGATTACTGGGCAACACTGATTGCACTGGCGGAGAAATATGATTTTCGCATTTTTGCGGACGAGTGTTACAGCGAAGTCTATCGCCATGATCCGCCACCCGGTGCGCTGGAAGTTGCGATGATGGGCGGAGCGGACCCGGAACGCGTTGTTGTGTTTCATTCGCTTTCAAAACGATCAAATCTGCCGGGGTTGCGCTCTGGCTTTGTGGCCGGTGGCCCTGACAGCATGGCGCGCATAAAGCGGCTTCGGGCCTATGCTGGCGCACCGCTCCCTGGCCCAATTCAGGCCGTTTCTGCGGCTGTCTGGGCTGATGAGGCGCATGTGGATGCCTCGCGCGATCTCTACCGCGAAAAATACGATCTGGCCGATGAGGTCTTTGCGGGTTTGAACGGATACCTATCGCCGCAAGCTGGGTTTTTCTTGTGGTTGCCGGTGGAGGACAGCGAAGTCGCTGCGATGAAACTGTGGACGCAAACCGGCGTTCGGGTGCTTCCGGGGGCCTATTTGGCGCGGGACACGGACGCGGGGAACCCCGGAAAGACATTTATACGCGTGGCCTTGGTGGCCCAAAAACAAGATGTGCAACGCGCGCTGATACGGCTGCGCGATTGCCTGTATGACTGAGGATGAGGTGAAGCATGGCTTATCAGGTTCGGGACCGAGATCCGATCTTTGACGAAACAACGCAGGCGATGATTGAACGCCGCGGGAAGGAACTCATCGGCCTTGGGCTGATCCTTCTGGCTGTGTTGACGGCGATGATTGTTGGCTCGTATTCGCCAGAAGACCCCGGCTGGATGTCCGCCACCGAAGGCCCCGCGCAAAACATGCTTGGGCGCACAGGTGCCGCGATTGCCTCCCCTCTCGCCATTATTCTTGGGCGTGGCGCTTGGGCGATTGCGGCGGCGCTGTTGATTTGGGGCATCCGGTTTGTGCTGCATCGCGGGGATGACCGCATTTGGCCGCGCGCGGTTTTTGCGCCCATCGCCGTAGCCTTGGCTTCGATTTATGCCTCAACTTTGGTGCCGCCTGCCTTCTGGACACATTCCTTTGGGCTTGGCGGATTGTTTGGCGATACGATGCTTGGGTTTGTGCTCAATGTGTCGCCAACATCGGCTGGATTTGCCCTGAAACTGATGGCGGTTTTGTCGGGGATTTCAATGTTGGCGCTTTTGGCATTTGCCACCGGGTTCACCAATGATGAAATGACGCGGGTTGTGAAAATCATGAGCGTTGGCGTGGTATTTAGTTACGCGGCGCTGCGCAAAGTGGCGCAAATGGGTGCGGTTCAGGCGGCAAAAGGCGCGAAACGTGGCGCGGTGACGGCGGCGGCTTCGGCGGCGGGCGCGGCGCGCAACTTCCAAGAACGCCAATCCGAAAAACGCGCGGAAGACTCCGCATGGACGGCGCATGATCTGGAAGCTCATAGTGCCAATACCTATGCGCCTGAGGTTCATGATGTGGCGCAGGATGCGCTTGTTGACACGCATGAAGAAGAAACCTTTTCGCCGCCGCCCCCGCTGCAAACAAGCCGGGTTATTCGCGCCGAGCCAACAGTTGAGCATGGTTTGCAAGCAAGCGCTATTCCGGCGGCGCCAAGTGCTCCTAAAGCGCCCCTCACTGCACCTCAAAGCACCCCTGTTGATGCCCCTCACATGCAAGAACCGATCCAAGACACCCCAAAACGTGGCGGGCTTTTTGCGCTGGTGCCGGGCCTTGGAAAACGCCAGGCAGAGCCGCAAATGACGGCGCAGCCCGAACCGGACATGACAGAAATCGACGCGCCGGAAGGCGACCGGATCAGCGCGAAAATCGCGAACGCCTTACGCAATCGCTCTGCTCAAACCGGGATGCCGATTACGCATGAGGCCCCAAACACCACCTCCGAACGTATCGCAAATGCTGCGGCGCGCGCGCGCTTCTCACAGCCGCAGCCGATTTCGATGGATCCAAACATGCGGCCACAAATGCGCTCAGAGCCGCCTGTCATGCGTGCGGGCGCAACGCCGATGCCCGAACCAATGGAAGCCGCCGATGCGGTCGCTGAAGAGGTCAATGTTTTTGTGCAGCCAGAGCCAGAAGCGCCCACGATGCGCCCGATGACGCTGGACTCCACGATGCGCGCCCCGGCTCAGCCGGTTTCAAGCGAGGAAGACCCTCTTTGGGAGCCTGACTTTGGGCCAGATATGGAGCCTGATTTCGAGGCCAATATGGCCGGGTTCGCGCCAGCTCCGGCGCTTGAGCCAACGCCGGTTCATACGCCTGAAATCGAGGAAAGCCACTTTGATCATGAGCCGGAAGCCGCCCCCGTTGCGGCGCGCATGAACCAGCCACAACGCGCCTCAGTGCCGCCAATGCCCGACCCCAAGAAAGTCGTTCAACATCCTGTCAAAAAGGCGGTTCAACCGTCTGTTCGGGCCAAGGCTGAAGCCCAGCCTTCGCTTGCTTTTGAAGACAAGACGGACATGGAATACGAGCTTCCGCCCCTCTCTTTGCTGTCCAACCCGCAAACAATTGAGCGGCATGTTTTGTCGGATGAAGCCTTGGAAGAAAATGCGCGGATGCTGGAAAACGTGCTGGATGATTATGGCGTGAAGGGGGAAATTGTCTCGGTGCGCCCCGGCCCAGTCGTGACGATGTATGAGCTTGAACCCGCGCCCGGCCTCAAAGCGAGCCGAGTGATTGGGCTGGCGGATGATATCGCGCGCTCTATGTCTGCGCTTTCCGCACGTGTCTCTACTGTGCCGGGTCGATCGGTGATTGGGATTGAGCTGCCGAATGAAAACCGCGAAATGGTGGTGCTGCGCGAAATCCTGTCGGCGCGCGATTTTGGCGATAGCAACATGAAGCTGCCGCTGGCGCTTGGGAAAGACATTGGCGGCGATAGCATTGTTGCGAACCTCGCCAAGATGCCTCACCTGCTGATCGCCGGGACAACTGGCTCCGGGAAATCGGTGGCGATCAACACGATGATCCTGTCGCTTTTGTATCGGCTGACGCCGGATGAGTGCCGGATGATTATGATCGATCCAAAGATGTTGGAGCTGTCGGTGTATGACGGCATTCCGCACCTGCTTTCGCCCGTTGTGACGGACCCGAAAAAGGCGGTTGTGGCGCTCAAATGGGTCGTTGGCGAAATGGAAGAGCGCTATCGCAAGATGTCCAAAATGGGCGTGCGCAACATTGATGGTTACAATGGTCGCGTGGCGGATGCGCTGTCGAAAAACGAGATGTTTAGCCGCACTGTCCAGACCGGTTTTGATGACGATACAGGCGAGCCGGTGTTTGAGACCGAAGAATTCGCGCCGGAAAAAATGCCTTATATCGTCGTGATTGTGGATGAGATGGCTGACCTCATGATGGTCGCCGGTAAAGAAATTGAGGCGTGTATTCAGCGCCTTGCACAGATGGCGCGGGCCTCTGGGATTCACATCATCATGGCAACCCAACGCCCCTCCGTGGACGTGATTACCGGGACAATTAAAGCCAACTTCCCAACCCGGATTTCCTTCCAGGTGACTGGCAAGATCGACAGCCGGACAATTCTGGGCGAGCAAGGTGCTGAGCAGCTCTTGGGCATGGGGGACATGCTCTATATGGCCGGTGGCGCACGCATTACGCGGGTACATGGGCCGTTTGTCTCGGATGAGGAAGTCGAGGAAATCGTGTCCTACCTCAAATCCTACGGCCCACCGGAGTATGTGGGTGGTGTGGTCGAGGGACCGGATGACGCCAAGGCGGAAAACATCGACGCGGTGCTGGGGCTGAACACCGGAGGCAACACCGGCGGCGAGGATGCGCTTTATGATCAAGCGGTGGCCATTGTGATCAAGGATCGCAAATGTTCGACGTCATATATCCAGCGCAAACTTGGCATCGGCTACAACAAAGCAGCGCGTCTAGTGGAACAAATGGAAGACGAACAGCTTGTATCACCCGCCAACCACGTCGGAAAACGCGAAATTCTGATCCCCGAGCAGTAAGCGCATCACCTATCAGCGGCACGTTATCGCCTATCACAGCGAAAACAGCGCAATGTAAGCCGTCGCGGGATGGAATTTCGCGGCGGAATCATTAGGTAGGTAGATATGAAAATGATGCGTGTTTTGATTGCAGCGGCCTTGGTGATGACCACGGCCCTCCCCTCCACCGCCGCCGACAAATTGTCGCTTGGCGCGATTTCCAATTATTTGAACCGGCTTTCGACGGCAAAAGCAGAGTTCACGCAGATCAATGCGGATGGGACGATTTCCACCGGGACGATTTATATCAAGCGCCCCGGACGTGCGCGGTTTGAATATAAACCACCGGAGAAAACGCTGGTGCTCGCTTCGGCGGGACAACTCGCGATTTTTGACGAAAAGTCCAACACCGGGCCAGAGCAATATCCGCTCGCCCGAACGCCGCTCAACCTGATTTTGGCGAGCAACACCAACCTGTCGCAAAACGGTATGGTTGTGGGCCACAACTTCGACGGCACCGCCACAACAGTCACCGCGCAAGACCCCAAACACCCGGAATATGGCAATATTCAAATGATGTTCACCGGCGCGCCGACCGAGCTGCGCCAATGGATTATCACTGACAACACGGGGCAAAAAACCACAGTCATTTTGGGCGAATTGACAAAAGGCGCTGCGATGAAGGATCAGATTTTCTCGATCACATCTGAAGCGATGCGGCGCGGGTTCTAGGCGTCGATCTTTCGCGCTTCATCTGTCAACATGATCGGAATACCGCCGCGGATAGGGAAGGCAAGCTTTGCCGCCTTTGACACCAACTCCTGACGGTCCGCATCATACGACAGGCGGGTTTGCGTGAGGGGGCACACGAGCGCTTCGATCATGTGACGATCAAACGCGGCCTCTGTTGTTTGGGGCATCTCGGTTTCTGAGTCTGGCCTCATTGCATATGTCCTTGTTCTCCGCCCGGCCCGGAGGCCAGGGCAAATTCCATCAATGTCACCAAGGTTTCGCGCCGTGTTTGCAGCGATGGCGCCTCAAGGAGCGCTTGCTTGTCCTCCGCAGGAAGCGGGCAGAGCATCGACAATGAGTTGATCAACAACTCCTCCTCCGCCTCTTGCAAACTGTCCCAATCGGTTTGCAGCTCGGCTGTATCAAAATAGCGCGCAAGAAGGGCCAAAAACGCCGGGCGATCAAAAGCAACATCGCCTTCCGACGATCCAAGATCGCGCTCGAACCCATCCCAACTAACATCCGCACGCTTGTACGGCTCAAACCCCTCAACCATGCCCGTGATACGGAACCGGCTGACGCCTGTAAGTTGGACCATATAGCGGCGGTCCTCGGTTTCGGTGAAGGACGTAATCCGCCCAGCACAACCAATTGTGTGCAGACGCTCGCCCGCTTCATCCATCGGCTGGATCATCCCAATCAACCGTTCCGGCGTTTTGAGAGCATCATCAAACAGGGCCAAGTAACGCGGCTCGAAAATGTTGAGCGGCAAACGCCCGCGCGGCAGCAAAAGCGCGCCTGATAGCGGAAAAAGCAGCATCACCGCAGGAAGATCGTTGCGCCGGATCATTTCAGACGAGGATGAGCGAGCTGAGTTTTCGCCGCCCCTTAAGAACCACCGGGTCATTGGGCGCCAGCGCATCAAAAATCGTGAAAAGCTGCGCCTTTGCCGCGCCTTCATTCCAGTCGCGATCCCGGCGAAACAACTCCAACAACTCAGTCACGGCCGCCTCAGCATCCCCCGCAGCATGAAGCGCCTGCGCCAGATCGAACCGCGCTTGGTGATCATCTGGGTTGGCCTCAATGGCGGCGCGAAACTCGTCCACCGGACCCGCATTTTCAGCTTGGCGAGCAAGCTCAATCTGGGCGTGAATGGCTTCGATTTCCGGGGCGGAAGATATCTCGGCAGGCACACCGTTCACTACGGCTTCGGCCTCGTCCGCATTGCCCTGCGCCAGATGACACCGCGCAAGTCCCGCATAGGCGGCGGCCAGCGTTTGGTCTTCTTCCAAAATCGCCGCGAAGGTTTGCGCGGCGTCTTCTATTTCACCAGCGTCCAGCATTTCCTCAGCCACCACAACCGCGTCTGCCAGCCCACCGTCGCCAGCTAACTCGGCGGTTTTCATCACGAATTCTTTGACTTGCGAAGGGGGAAGCGCGCCTTGAAACCCATCAACTGGCTGACCGTCGTGGAAGGCGTAAACGGTCGGAATCGATTGCACCTGAAGCTGCGCAGCGACTTGTTGGTTTTCGTCCACATTGATTTTCACCATGCGCACCTTGCCACCCATGGCGTTCACGGCCTCTTCAAGCGCAGGGCCGAGCGTTTTGCAGGGGCCACACCAAGGTGCCCAGAAATCGACGATCACCGGGCCTTCTTTTGAGGCTTCTACAACGTCCTCAATGAAGGTTGCTTCGCTGACATCCTTTACGAACTCGCTCGCTTCGGGGGCGGCGGTCGCGCCTTGGCCCAATTCCAACATGACTGGCTCCTAATTGCTTGGTTGCTCCCAATATGGGGCTTTGGAGGCGTGGGTTCCACCCCTGTCCGACACTGACTTAGAGATCGAAGGTGGCGAACACTGGGGCATGATCTGACGGTTGCTCCCACCCGCGTACATCGCGCAAAATGCGGCTGCCGTGGGCGGCGCATGAGATGTCCTGTGTGGCCCAGATATGATCAAGCCGGCGGCCTTTGTCGGCGGCGCTCCAATCACGAGCGCGATACGACCACCAGCTATACAACAAGCCCTCTGGGATGTCTTGTCGGGTCACATCGACCCAGTTTCCGGCCTCTTGAACTTCGGCCAAATGCTCCACCTCGATCGGAGTGTGCGACACGATTTTGAGCAGTTTCTTATGATCCCAAACGTCATCTTCGCGCGGCGCAATATTGAGATCGCCAACAAGGATGGACTTTTGCGGCGCATCTTTGTGGAACCAATCGCGCATTTCGGTGAGGTAGTCGAGTTTTTGACCGAACTTCTCGTTCACATCACGGTCGGGTTTGTCGCCCCCGGCGGGCACATAGAAATTATGGATGGTCACGCCGTTTTCGAGCCGTCCGGCAACGTGTCGCGCATGGTTCAAACCCGCGAAATCCTCACCGCCCGCATCCTCGATTGGAAGTTTGGACAGGATCGCAACGCCGTTGTAGCCTTTCTGCCCGCGCGCAACCATGTGGCTGTATCCGCGCGCTTCAAACACATCGAGAGGGATTTTTTCGACCGGGCTTTTGCATTCCTGAAGGCACAGAACATCTGGCGCCTCATCGGCCAGCAGTTTGGCGACGAGTTGCTGGCGCAGGCGAACGGAATTGATGTTCCAGGTGGCGAGGGTGAATGTCATGCTGTGCTCCCGATATGGCGTGGCGCGACACTAGTGCCGCCTGCGCGCGGGTCAACGCCCAAAAAAAGACCCGGCCAAAAGCCGGGTCAGTCCAACAGGGAGGATGCCGTGCCATTACCCCGACACGACAAGGGGAGAGATTGAAGTCGGTGGCGCAACAATGCGCCGTTGAATCCTTTATAACTCAAGATCAGGGCAACAATAAGGCAGGCCGCCCCCACTGTGGCCGTTACGCCACAAGCCGATATCCGCCGCTTTCCGTGACAAGCAAGCTTACGTTGGAGGGGTCTGGCTCGATCTTTTGACGCAGACGGTAAATGTGGGTTTCAAGCGTGTGCGTGGTGACACCCGCGTTATAGCCCCAAACCTCATGCAACAGCGTGTCGCGCGCGACAATGCCGTCCTCGGCGCGATACAGGAACTTGAGGATATTTGTTTCCTTCTCCGTGAGGCGCACCTTCTTGTCATCTTCGGTGACGAGCATTTTCATCGCCGGTTTGAACGTATACGGCCCAAGCTGGAACACGGCGTCCTCGGATTGTTCGTGTTGGCGCAATTGCGCGCGGATACGGGCCAAGAGAACCGGAAACTTGAACGGTTTGGTCACGTAATCATTCGCGCCTGCGTCCAGACCAAGGATGGTATCTGCATCGCTGTCGTGCCCTGTGAGCATCACAATCGGACATTTGACGCCCGTTTTGCGCATCAGTTTGCACAGCTCGCGCCCATCCGTGTCGGGCAGGCCCACGTCCAAAATCACGATGTCGTAGAGGTTTTCCTTCGCTTTCACCATGGCTTCGGCGCCATTCGCCGCTTCGAACACCTCGAAATCCTCGGTCATCACAAGCTGTTCAGCCAAGGCTTCGCGTAGGTCTTCGTCATCATCCACAAGTAGAATGTTCTTTTGCATGGTCCTTCTCCGTGTTGCTTGAAGAACAGATGGAGTCGCATCACGCCCCTGACAACAAATGCTGCAATCCGCTCACGCGGTCGTGTCATATGTGCGGTAAATGTTTCACTTTCGCGCCCGAAGCCCTATTTAGGAGCGACGGAAAGGACCATCATGACCTTATTGCCCACAATACCCGAGTTGGCCGCGCGCGCCCGCGCTGATTTGCGCATGGGGCTTGTAGTGGTGCTTGAGGTTGGAGGCCATGCGGCCTTGGTCGGCTCGGCTGAGACGATGAGCGAGGCCCGGCTTGCGGATTTGCGCGGACTGGGCGACGTTTTGGTGGCGATCACGCCACGCCGCGCGCAAACCCTAAAGGCGCGCGCCTATTCCGATCATGTCGCGCGGGTGCGCTTGCCGATGGATGCCGGAGCTGAGTGGGTGCAATCCTTGGCGGATCCGGCGGATGATTTGAACAGCCCGATGCGCGGGCCATTTTTGACGAAACGCGATGGCGATGAAGCCACGGCGCGCGCGGCGATCATGCTGGCGAAATCCGCGATGCTTTTGCCTGCCGCTGTGATGGTTGAGGTGGCGCAAGGCGCAGCACTGGCGGCGCAATTTGGGCTTACGCGACTGGTGGTGAGCGGGCTTTCTGCGATTGAAAGCTCAGGCGCGCTGAATGGGATTATCGCGGCGCGGGTGCCGCTTGAAGTTTCCAAAGCGGGGCGCGTTCATGTGTTTCGCCCGGAGGACGGCGGTGAGGAACATTATGCTGTGGAAATCGGCCGGCCAGATCGCGCGAAACCTGTCTTATCGCGACTTCATTCCGCCTGTTTTACCGGGGATGTGTTGGGGAGCCTGAAATGCGATTGCGGGCCACAGTTGCACGCTGCTTTGAGCGCGATTGGCACCGAGGGGTCCGGGGTGCTTTTGTACCTGAACCAAGAGGGGCGCGGGATTGGTCTGGCCAATAAGATGCGCGCTTATTCCTTGCAGGATCAAGGGTTTGACACAGTAGAAGCCAATCATCGCTTGGGGTTTGAGGATGATGAGCGGGACTTTCGGCTTGGGGCGTCGATCCTGCGCGAATTGGGGTTTGGAGCTGTGCGCCTGATGACGAATAACCCCGCAAAAATCGCCATGATGGAAGCGCAGGGGATTACGGTTTCGCAGCGGGTGCCGATCAAGGTGGGGCAAAGCGCGCATAACAAAGCCTATCTCGCGACCAAGGCGGCCAAGTCAGGGCATCTTTTGTGACGCCGCGCCGGGGCGACATGGTTGTCACGAAATGGGGCGCGCAGTTTTTGGGGCGGCGGTTTCCGGTGTCAATTGGCAAAGGCGGGATGACCACGCAAAAGCGTGAAGGAGACGGTGCAACCCCGGTCGGCATCTGGCGACTCATGGGCGGTGGATACCGTGCGGATCGCGTTTCGCGACCTCGGTTTGGGCGTCATTTGCGCAGAATTGGGCCGGGCGATTTGTGGTGTGATGCGCCGGATCACGAAGCCTACAACCACGATGTCCGCACTCCGTTTTCGGCCTCTCACGAACGTATGGCGCGCGCGGATCGGCTGTATGATATTGTGCTCATCAGCGATTGGAACTGGCCGAATGCCACGCCGGGAGAGGGATCTGCGATCTTTGTGCATTGTTGGCGCGCCCCGCGCAGGCCCACGGCGGGCTGCCTCGCCTTTCGCCCGGATCATCTGCGCTGGATTATGGCGCGTTGGTCGCTGCGCAGCCGCATTGTAGTGAAGAGCTAGCCCGGCACCCGGTCGCCAAAAATGGCCGAGCCGACACGCACATAAGTCGCGCCTTGGGCGATGGCTGTTTCAAAATCGGACGACATGCCCATAGACAGCTCAGAGAGGGCGTTGCGCGCGGCTATCTTGGCGAGCAGGGCGAAATGGAGGGAGGGTTCCTCATCGGCTGGCGGAATACACATTAGCCCCTCAATGGTCAGCCCAAGATCACGGCACTCCGCCAAGAAGGCATCCACATCGGCAGGCAAGACACCGGCCTTTTGCTCTTCTTCGCCCGTGTTCACCTGCACAAACAAACGCGGGCAATGGCCAAGCTCGGCGGCAAGTCTTGCGAGTGTTTTGGCGAGTTTTGGTCGATCCAGCGTTTCGATCACATCAAACAGCTCCATCGCCTGACGGGCTTTGTTGGTTTGGAGCGGGCCGATTAGGTGAAGCTCAATGCCGGGATAACTGTCGCGCAGAGCGGGCCATTTTCCGGCGGCTTCTTGGACTTTGTTTTCGCCAAACCGCCGATGGCCTTGCTCCAACACGGCGATCACCCGTTCCAGCGGCTGAACCTTCGACACGGCGATGAGCGAAACGGCATCCGGGGCGCGGCCAAGGCGGGCAACTTCGGCGGTCAAGCGGTCGGTGATGTCTGTAAGAGGCATGGCGGTATCCTAAGTTCTTTCGCATTGAAAAACACAGGTCGCCACAAAAGAAAAGAGCGGGCACAAGGCCCGCTCTTTCCCGTTCAAATCCGTTAGGATTAGAAGCTCATTTTCACGCCAGCGTAGACGATCGAGGACGCAGCAGAGTCTGCACCGGACGAACGTGCGTAACCTGCGTTGATGCCAACGCCGCCACCGAGGTCGTAACCAGCTTCAAGACCGTAGTCGATGTCTTCGTCGATCCATGCGGATACGGAGTATGGGCCAGTTGCGTAGCCAGCTTTAACAGTCCACTCGAGTGGTGTAGCCGAACCCAGGTCGTACTTCAGGTCAGCGGATGCTGTGAAGCCGGAGATGGATGCGTTTGCACCAGCAAGGATGTCAACTTTGTTGCCGTCTGCGTCGGAGTTGTCGTAGCCAACACCGAGGTATACGCCGTAGTTGCCGAAGTCATAGGAGACTTTGAGGCCAAGGTCGCCGCCAGTTGTAGCTGTGGAGCCTGGGCCAGTGATTACGCCGTATGCTTCGAGGCCGAAGTTGCCCCAAGTGTTGGTGTAAGTTGTTGTGATGTCCCAGTCGCCAGGAGTTGTGCTGTTGCTGTCAGCGTTTGTGTCGTATGCAACAGTAACTTTACCCCAGGAACCTGCAAGGTAAACGGTCGAAGAACCGATCCAAGCGCCGCCACCCCAAGAGTTGTATGTACCAAACTCGTTGTCGTTAGGGTCTTTTTCAACATTGCGACCAGCACCGGAGAGGGTGAAGTATGCGCCTGTTTCGAGGCCACCGTCGGTTGTTGTCGACATTTTTGCTGTGAGCGTTGTGTACGCTTCTGGCAAAAGTGTTGTTGTTGTGAGGTTGTATGTTACGCCAACGCCAGCGGAGCCGGAGAAGGACACATCAGCGGCTGCGAAGCCAGCGGTGCCGACCAGCATGGTCGAAGCAAGAAGAATCTTTTTCATTTCGGTTTCCCTCGTGATTTTCTAAAGGTGCGCCCCAATTCAGGGGAATCCGAATTGGGTATGCTGTTTCCTCGCTCTTTCCCGGTTTCATTGCAAGCGAAGCAAACGCCCGGTTAAATTTGTCCTACGGGATGGTGCAAAGGTGCCACAGTCCATTTCTGCCCGCGCCGCAACACCCCCCGAATCCAGTGCCCTCAGTCCTTATATACCCCTTCTACGCACATCACCGCCTAGATTTAGGGAAAACGCTTGCCCGCACAGGGGGGCTTGGGTACTTAAGGGGAAATTGACGGGACGGGGTTTTCCATGCGCTACGGGCAAACAACTGCAAAAGCACTCCTTATTGCCGGACTTTTGGCAACATCAGGCTGTAGTGGCGGGCTGAGCGGCCTCTTTGGTGGCAACCAACGTCAGGCGCAGGCGGCAACGCCGGGCACCACGCCACGCCCAGAGCGCGCAAACCGCCCCCCGCGGGAATCTACGATTTGGGATTTGTTCGCCAATCGCGACGATCCCAACACCACAGTTGAGGTCAATAAGTACTTGTGGAACGCGGCCTTGGACGTTTTGTCCTTCATGCCCGTGAAAGCAGCGGACCCGTTTACCGGCGTTATCGTCTTTGATTACGGCACACCGCCCGGTGGTGGGCGCGCCTATCAGGCGACTGTATTTGTACGCGATCCGGCATTGGATGCGCGGTCTTTGAATGTGGCGCTGAAATCGCGCGGTGGACCGGTCTCGGCCGAAACCCAGTTCGAGCTGGAGAACGCCATTCTTGATCGGGCGCGCCAACTACGCATTCAAGATCGCAAGCTATAACCACGCTGGACCCAACACAGACAACGCTTTAACAAAAGCGCCGGGCCGCACCGCCCGGCGTTTTGACTTTTAAGGACCCATATCATGTCCAACTATGATGCAAGTGTAATCGAACCCAAGTGGCAAAAGGCTTGGGAAGAGGCCGGTACCTTCACCGCAAAGCGCGATGAAACCAAGCCAAAGTACTATGTGCTTGAGATGTTCCCCTACCCTTCGGGACGCATCCATATCGGCCATGTGCGCAACTACACGATTGGCGATGTGATCGCGCGATACAAGCTGGCGACAGGTCATGCTGTGCTTCATCCGATGGGGTTTGATGCATTTGGGATGCCTGCGGAAAACGCGGCGATGGCCTCCGGGGGGCACCCGAAAACCTGGACATACGGCAATATCGACACGATGGTTGAGCAAATGAAGCCGCTTGGCTTTGGCCTTGATTGGAGCCGGATGTTCGCGACCTGCGACCCGGAATATTACGGCCAGCAACAATCCATGTTCATTGATTTTCTCGAAAAAGGGCTGGTTTACCGCAAAAACGCCGTGGTGAACTGGGACCCTGTCGACATGACAGTGCTGGCCAATGAACAGGTGATTGACGGCAAGGGCTGGCGGTCGGGCGCGGAGGTGGTGCGGCGCGAGCTGACTCAGTGGTTCTTCAAGATCTCGGAGTATTCCGAAGAATTGCTCGACGCCTTGGACACGCTCAAGGATTGGCCGGAAAAAGTGCGCTTGATGCAGGCCAATTGGATCGGAAAATCGCGCGGGCTTCAGTTTGGGTTTGAACGCACCGATGGCGGTGCGGCGATTGAGGTCTATACAACCCGGCCTGATACCTTGCTTGGTGCGAGCTTTGTTGGGATTTCGCCTGATCACCCGCTCGCAAAGGAGCTTGAGACGACGAACCCGGAGATTGCGGCTTTCTGCGCTGAGTGTCGCAAAGGGGGCACCACGGCGGCGGAGATTGAAACTGCCGAGAAAAAGGGGATGAACACCGGGCTGACGGTGAAGCACCCTTCCGACGACAATTGGGTTTTGCCGGTCTACATCGCCAACTTCATTTTGATGGACTATGGCACAGGCGCTATTTTTGGCTGCCCGGCGCATGACCAGCGTGATTTCGAGTTTGCCACCAAATATGACCTGCCAATTGTCCCCGTGTTTGTGGCCGAGGGGGCGCAGGACGCGCCGCTGACTGAGGCCTATGCGCCGATGAAGTCCGACCCTGTGCGCTATCTGCGCGGATTTGCGGGCGAGGAGGTACAGACAGGGGAAGCGGCGGTCGAAGCTGCGATCACCTATTGCGAAGCCAAAGGTCTGGGCGAAGGGGTGTCCAAGTATCGGTTGCGCGACTGGGGTGTGTCGCGGCAGCGCTATTGGGGCTGTCCGATCCCAGTTGTCCATTGTGACGCCTGCGGGGTGGTGCCGGAAAAGAAAGAGAATTTGCCAGTCACCCTGCCCGATGATGTCAACTTTGACGTGCCGGGCAATCCGCTTGATCGGCATCCAACATGGCGCGACTGTGCCTGCCCAAGCTGCGGCAAACCGGCCAAACGCGAAACCGACACGATGGATACCTTTGTCGATAGCTCGTGGTATTTTGCCCGCTTCACAGCGCCAAACGCCACCACGCCTACCGATTTGGACGAGGCGAACTATTGGATGAACGTCGATCAATACATCGGCGGGATTGAGCACGCGATTTTGCACCTGCTTTACTCGCGTTTCTTTGCCCGCGCGATGAACATCACAGGGCATCTGCCCGACAAATCCAGAGAGCCGTTCAACGCTTTGTTCACGCAAGGCATGGTGACGCACGCGATTTTCCAAACCAAAGGTGCGGATGGCCGGCCCGTGTATCATTACCCTGAGGACGTAGAGTTGCGGGACGGCAAAGGGTTCCTCAAAGACGGCGGCGATGAGGTGGAAATCATTCCCTCGGCCAAGATGTCCAAATCCAAGAACAACGTGGTCGATCCGGTGGCGATCATTCAGCAATACGGCGCGGACACGGCGCGCTGGTTTGTGATGTCGGACAGCCCGCCCGAACGCGATGTTGAATGGACAGCTTCGGGCGCGGAAGCCGCCGCAAAACACCTGTCGCGCGTGTACCGTGTGGCCTGCGACATCGCAGGGGCGGCGGCGGAGGGCCAAGGCGACGACGACCTGATCCGTGCGACCCATAAAGCAATTGTGGACGTGACCGAAGGCGTTTCGACATTCGCGTTCAACGCTGCAATTGCAAAGTTATACGGCTTCACCAACACCGTTGCCAAATCCAAGGCCGGCCATGAGGCGCGCCGCTTCGCGATGAAAACAATGGCGCAGCTTATGGCACCCATCACACCACATATCGCTGAGGACATCTGGGCAATGATGGGCGGAGAAGGGCTGGTCGCAGAAGCCGCTTGGCCCGAAGCTGACCCAAAGATGCTGGTTGAGGACACTGTCACATTGCCAATTCAAGTGAACGGCAAGCGGCGCGATGAGATCAAGGTGCCAAAGGATATGGCCAAGGACGAGGTTGAGGCGATGGCGCTGGCGACACCGGGCGTACAAAAAGTGCTGGATGGCGCCGCCCCGAAAAAGGTCATTGTTGTGCCGGGTCGCATCGTTAACGTGGTCATGTAGACTGCGACTGGACCCAAACGATGAAGCTCAAACCCGCCGAAGCAAACCGCTTTTTCGCCAAGCCCGACACGGGCAAGGCGGCGGTGCTCATCTTTGGGCCGGACGCGATGCGCGTTGCGCTCAAACGCCAAGAGCTGATTGCCAACCTTGTTGGTCCCACGGGCGATGAGGAAATGCGCCTGACGCGCATCCCCGGTAGTGAATTGCGCAAAGATGGCGCGCTGCTGTCAGATGCAATCAAGGCACAGGGGTTTTTCCCCGGCCCGCGCGTGGCCTTTGTGGAGGATGCGACAGACGCGCTTGCCAAGACCATCACCCCAGCGCTTGAGGATTGGGCGATGGGCGATGCAACGGTTGTCGTCACCGGAGGCGCGCTCAAACCTACAGGCGCGCTGCGCAAGTACTTTGAGAAACACCCAAACGCCTATGCCATTGGGATTTATGACGAACCTCCAACGCGGGCCGAGATTGAATCCGAGCTGAGCAAAGCCGGGCTTGGCAACATTGACAGTGAGGCGATGACCGATTTGGTGGCGTTGTCTAGCGCGCTGGACCCCGGTGACTTTCGCCAAACCATCGAGAAGCTCGCGCTCTATAAACTGAACGACACGACACCGCTTTCGCCCGCCGATATTCTTGCGATGGCGCCCACATCTACCGAGGCGGAAATGGATGATGTGCTTCATGCTGCCGCCGAAGGCCGCGCAGCGGACCTTGGCCCGCTGCTCAATCGGCTCGAGGCGCAGGGGGTACAGCCTGTGGGGTTGTGCATCGCCACCACCCGCCATTTTCGCACGCTGCATTTGGCGGCCTCTGATCCTGAAGGCCCGGCGCGCGGGATTGCGCGGGCGCGCCCACCTGTGCACTTTAAGGCGCGCGACCGGATGATCCGACAGGCAAAGGGCTGGGGCGCAAACAAGCTGGAAAATGCCCTTCATCTGATCGTGGAAACGGACCTTACGCTGCGTTCGGCATCCAAGGCGCCACAAATGGCGCTGATGGAACGCGCGCTTATCAAGCTGGCCTATCTAGCCCGCGCGCGCGGCTAAACGACCTCACGTCATGCTTGCGTCCACCTCCTGTCCTGCGCCTGATAAGGGAAAGGGAGGATTTCAAATGTATACACTCATTGGCAAAGCCAGCACGCGCGCGTCCCGCGTTCTTTGGATGCTTGAGGAGCTGGGGCTTGAATATGATTGGGTCAAGGTCATGCCCCATTCCCCAGAAGCCCGCGCGGCGAACCCTTCGGGGCGTTTGCCCGCGCTTGAGGTGGATGGTGAAATCATCACCGACTCTGCTGCGATTTTGCAGTTCCTCGCGGATCGCCACGGTAAGTTTACCTTCCCGGCTGGCACCATTGAGCGGGCCAAACAAGACAGTATTTTGCACTATCTGGTGGACGAAATCGACGGCACACTTTGGACCGCGACACGGCACAAATTCCTCCTGCCTGAAGACAAGCGGGTGCCGGACATCGCCCCATCGCTCAAGTGGGAATTTGGCCGCGCCACAAAGGTATTGGGCCAGCGGCTCGGAGAGGGGCCTTATCTGATGGGCGACACAATGACGATTGCCGATATCATAGCTGTGCATTGTTTGGGCTGGGCGTTTGGTGCGAAGTTCCCGATTGAGGACGACCGCTTGCTGGCCTACTCAAAACGCATCCGCGAACGACCTGCTTACATGCGGATGTCGGAGTTGGCCAAGGCATAATCCACCGCCGCGCGGCCCGCCTGCACCCCTGTCGCAAGGCAGGTGGTGATCAGGTATCCGCCGGTCGGGGCTTCCCAATCCAGCATTTCACCCGCCGCAAACAAGCCGGGGCGCGTGTGAAACATCAAGTTTTCATCCAGCGCATCAAGACGCAGGCCGCCCGCCGTGGAAATCGCTTCCTCAATCGGGCGCGGACCCTTGTGAGCAATCGGCAGCGCTTTGATCAAAGGCGCAAGGTCATGTGGCAAGGGACGACCAAACTCGTTCAACAACGCGATTTGTGCCGGGATCATTTTGGCGCGTTTGCGCAGATGGTTTGACAGGCTGGTTTTGCCGCGCGAGGCGCTGAGCGACTTGCGCAGCGCATCGAGCGACACATCCGGACGCAGATCAACGGTAAGCGGCGCCCCCTCCCGCATCGCGCGCGAGACCTCATAAATACCGCCGCCTTCAATCCCGCGCGCGGAAATGACGAATTCTCCGCGCGACGAAAGCCCACCCGCCAATAGCCGTGCCCCTTTGATGGGCGTGCCGAAATGCGGGGTCATATGGGGCGACCAATCGACCTCAAATCCCATATTGGCCGGCTTAAACGGCGTCACCTGAGACAGCATATCGAACCAGTCTCCGGTTGCGCCAAGACGCGGCCAACTTGCCCCGCCCAGCGCCAGTACAACGACTTTAGCGGATATGCTTTGCGCCCCATTTGGTGTTTCGAACAAGGCCTCCCCATTCGCGCCCCATCCCGTCCAATGCCAGCGCGTGTTGAGCGTGACGCCAAGCTTATCAAGGCGCAAAAGCCACGCGCGCAGAAGGGGCGATGCCTTCATGACACGGGGAAAAACCCGCCCTGTGGAGCCGATAAACATCTCTTGCCCAAGACCTTCGGCCCAAGCCGTTACCTCTTTGGGGCCATAGGCGCGCACGGCGGCCTCAACGCTCGGTGCAAGATCAACACATGCCGCCAAGAACGCTTCGATGCTTTCGCTTTTGGTGAGGTTCAGCCCGGACTTTCCCGCCATCAAGAACTTGCGCCCTGCGCTTGGCATTTGTTCGGCAATGCAGACCGAAAGCCCCGCCTCTGCCATGATCTCAGCCGCCGCCAAACCAGCAGGACCGGCTCCGATCACAAGTGCGTCCGTCATTTGGGGAATTGTCCTTTGAATTCCACAATGCGGTGCGGATATGGGATTTCGATATTGTTGTCTTTAAGCGCATTCCAGATCGCAAAGAGCACATGTGACGTGTATTTATTCTTCCCGTCATCAATGCCGTTCACCCAGAATTCAAGCTGGAAATCAATGCCACTATCGCCAAATCCGGCAAGCTCACAGTCGGGGCCATCGGGATCGGTCAATACAAAATCAAGTTTGGCAACCGCGGCTTCAATGATCGGCGGCACTTTGTTGATGTCGGTGTCATAGGACACGGAAAACGGCGCTTCGTACCGTTTGGCGCTGCCGCTGTCGGAATAATTCACAACCCGCGTTGTGATGAAGTCCTCGTTGGGAACGACGATCCATTTGCCGTCAAAGGTCTCAAGGATCGCCGCGCGCGCCGTCATCTTGACGATCGTACCCGCCTCGCCGCCATCAAGCTCAACGTAGTCACCCACGGTGGCTTGCCCCTCAAGAAGCAGGATCACGCCGGAAATAAAGTTGGACGCGATCCGCTGTAGGCCGAACCCAAGACCAACACCAATGGCCCCACCAAGCACAGCAAGGGAGGTCAGGGAAATCCCCATGATGTTCATCAATAGCAAGAACGCCGTGCCGAAAATGACAATCTCAGCAGTCTTGATAGCGAGAGTGCGTGTGGCCGGGCGCATGTCCTTGTTTTGCCCGATAAAGGCGGCGGATTGGTCGTTGGACCAGCGCCCGAGCCAAAACAAAATGCCGCCTGCCACCAGCCCACGCACTATCGCGAGCGCCGAAAAACTGATGTTGCCAATACCGACCGAGGTTTCCCCAAGGAAGGCGATCATTGGCTCATAAAGGCCAACGGCATTGAGCGCGGCAATCGGCACCAAGACGTATTTGCCAAGCAGCCGCAGGAACGGATCTGAAACGATGTCGCGCACCAAAATACGCGCCGCGAGTAGCAAGAAAATCCGTTTACCAAAGGCAATCACCGCACCAGAGCCGAACAACGAACGCGTGACTTGTTCGCCGGCCGCCGTAAAGGCATAGGCCAAAAGCGGCAATAACAGAGGGAGGAAAATCAGAACAAACCGGCGCGCGGTGGCGATCATGTTTGCCTGAGTATCTGGCGGCGTTAGGAGTTGGCGGATGAACGGGTTTGCCTTGCGGGCCACAACGACGGCCAGCAGATAAGCAACCACCAAAATGGCGAACTGCGACCACGCGGCCGGCGACGTAAGCCATGTCTTGGCAAACTCCCAGGCTTCTGTCGCGTAGCCCAACCCTTTTTCAATCAATTCACTTTGTTCCACGAACAACGCCCTCTGAACTCAATCTACTCGCCTTGAAGCAGTCGCATTGTAACACTCCAAAAACAAGTCTGTGTGCGCCTGTTAAGCAGGCGTTCACCTTATTGGATTAAGTGAGAGTGGCAGGAGAAGTTTATGAACGCCTTTACCGAGAAAACCCTCGCGGAACATTTGCGCATTAGTGAAGCCGATATTGTTGAGCGCAAGGAGCTTCTGGGGATTACACCCAAGTTGGAAAAAGAACTGGGGGCTTTTCATGAGGTTTCTCACACGATTGCGCGTGACGTTGTTGAGGAACTCTATGCGCACCAAGTGACGGTGCCATCCATCAGCGCAATCATTGGCGACAGCGACACGCTCAGGCGGCTGAAGTCGTCGATGTGCACCTATATCGTCCAGCTTTTCTCCGGCGTTTATGGGGCGGACTATGTGAACGCGCGCCTTCGGATCGGCAAGGTCCATGCGCGCATTGGTGTTGCGCCGCATCTATACGTCTCGACAGTTCATCGCCTGCAAAACATCCTAACGGCAATGGCAATCAACAACGGGGCAACTCCCGTTCAGATCAAAGCCGTTCACAAGATGATTTTGTTTGATCTTGAACTGGTGTTTGACACCTACATTCAGGGCCTTGTGAGCGAAGTTGAGCTGGGACGCGACAAACTCATTCAGTATTCCGAGACGCTGGAAGACAAGGTGTTTGAACGGACGTCCGAAGTCACAGAAATGGCACGCACAGATGAGTTGACCGGGCTTCGAAATCGCCGCGAGTTTTTTGGGGATCTCAAGAGCCAAGTCGAAGATGTGCATGAGGAACGCTGCTCTTTGGCCCTTATTTTTATGGATATTGATAATTTCAAGACCGTGAATGATACCCAAGGTCACGTGGCGGGCGACACCTTGTTGCGCACAATTGGCGCGAACATCCGGACATGTTTGATCGGTAAGGGGTCCGGGTATCGTTATGGTGGCGATGAATTCTGCGCCCTCTTGCGTGACGCGACCCGCGAAGACGCGCATCGTTTCGTGGAAAACCTAGCCAGTATGGGACCGAGCGAATTGCAATTTTCCAGCGGCATTAGCGTCATTGATGCGGGAACTCAAATTGATGCCAGTGATTTTGTAAGGCTCGCGGACAAGCAGATGTATGAGCAAAAAACCCAACGCAAGAATGAGATTGCAAAGCAAACTAAGGTACGAGCGATTTGATTCCAGCGACATGATCCGCCTTCGCCGCACTGGCATCACGCGACAAGTCTTGCGCGTGGGTCAACAACGCGTCGGGGGCCACAATTCGATCCACCAACCCCCAAGCCAAAGCCTCATCCGCCAGAATTTTCTGACCGGCCATCAAGATCATCTTTGCGCGCGACGGACCAATGAGGGCCGCCATACGCGACGGATCAGAGGGTTGCGGCAAAAACCCTAATTTCATAACCGGATAAAAAAACTTGGCGCTCGGCACCGTGATCCGCAGATCGCAAGCCAATGCCATCCCGAAGGCGCCTCCAGCCAATGTCCCATTGAGCGCGGCAATCGTCAAAATCGGCGCGTCATATATGGCCCCCGAAAGGCGTTCCCAGACGTCATCGACAGCCAGCCCCGCGCGCGCCTCATCAAGATCGGCCCCGGCGGAAAACACTTTGCCCTCACCTGTCAGGATCAACACCCGCGCCTCTTTTGCTGCACGTTGAGAGAAATCCGCCAAATCGGTGAGCATCTCTTTTGTCAGGGAGTTGGCCTTATCCGGGCGCGCAATTGTCGCGGTCCAAACACCATCCGCTTTGTCAAACCTGATCATTCCATCAAACCAATCCGGCCACGCACGGCCTCATCACGCAAGGACACTTCCTGCCCTAAATACCCATCCGAATCCGAGCTACACAACCACATCAAAGCGCGCGCCGGCCATTCGGGCGGAATGTGATCGTCCCATTCGAGCGCCGCAACCGGATTGATCCCCGATGCTTTAATCTCGCGCTGCATTTTTGTAGCGACGGTGCCCGGCGACAAGCCAATCGCGCGAATTCCCGCGCCGGCTTCTTCTTTGTGAAGCGCTTGGGTCATCATATGAACACCCGCCTTAGACGCACAATAATGGCTCCACCCCTCCAACGCGCCATGCGCCGCACCAGAACTAATCGTTAAGACAGTCCCGCCACCGGCCTTTCGCATGTAAGGGAGAGCCGCGCGCATGCCGTGATAAACACCCTTGAGGTTAATATCGATAGCGCGCCCCCAAGCGGCCGGATCAGAGTCGCGAAGGGGCGCGATAGGCTCAATCACGCCCGCATTATTGATCAAGACATTGATGCCGCCAAACCGTGCGACGACCTCTTTGAGAGCCTTTTCCACTTGAGAGTAATCCGCAACATCGCATGGCACCGCCATGCTTGCGGCCCCTATGTCTGACGAAATCCGCGAAATATCATCCGCGCTTCGTGCCAGTAGCGCCACCTGTGCGCCATGGTCTGCAAACAAGCGCGCCGCCGCTTCTCCGATCCCTCGACTTGCACCGGTGATGACAACGGTTTTTCCAGAAAAATCCATAATAACGTCTCCCTAACGCGGCCATGTTATCCCATGGAAACGCCGCAAACCAGTCGCACTGACCTTGCGAGGCGGCGTTTGGGTCGTTACGTGAAGTCAAAGCCCGAAAGGATTCTTATGAGTATTTCCCTCGAAAACCTGGCGCATCAGCTTCTGGACGCCGCCGCCAAAGCAGGCGCCGATGCGGCCGATGCAATGGCCGTCGCGGGCACCTCCTTGTCGATCCAGACCCGCAACGGCGCGCTGGAAGATGCAGAACGCTCGGAAGGCTGTGATATTGGGCTTCGGGTGATGGTGGGCCAACGTCAAGCGAATGTATCGTCGTCTGACGCCTCGCCTGACACCATCACCGCCATGGCCGAACGCGCCGTGGCGATGGCGCGCGAAGCCCCCGAAGATTCGTCGATTTGTCAGGCCCGCGAAGGGGAGTACGCCACGACGTGGGACATTGCGGCGCTTGAGCTTGAGGACGTTTCGCCTGAGCCGGCCCCAGAAGCCTTGCAAGAAAATGCACTGTTATGCGCTGAGGCGGCAAGCCGCGTGAAAGGCGTCAATCAGGTTGAGTCCACCTCCGCAAGCTACGGCGCGAGCGAGAATTTTCTCGCAACCTCACAAGGGTTTTCGGGCGGGTATCGGCGGACCGGGCGCAGCCTATCGCTCGCCGCAATTGCAGGCACCGGCGCGGAGATGGAGCGCGATTTTAACGGCGAAGGGCGCATTTTTCAGGCGGATATGCCGAGCGCCGAGGAGATTGGGCGGATCGCGGGGGAACGGGCCGTTGCCCGGTTTGGCGCAAAGCAACCGCCGACTGGAACCTTTCCCGTGTTGTTCGACCTTCGCGTTGCAAGCTCGCTCATCGGGCATTTGCTAGCGGCTGTGAATGGTGCGGCGATTGTCCGTGGCCAGTCTTTTTTGCGCGACAAACTTGGCGCGCAGGTTTTGCCCGCGCAGATTTCCCTCGTTGAAGACCCTTTGCGTGCCCGCGTGACCGGGTCGCGACCTTTTGACGGCGAAGGGCTAGCCTGCGCGCGGCGCGACATTATTCAGGATGGCGTTTTGACAGGTTGGACTTTGGACCTTGGATGCGCGCAACGCCTTGGCATGAAAAGCACCGCATCCGCCGCACGCGGCACAAGCGCGCCGCCTTCTCCGAGCATGTCAAATATCTGGCTGACACCCGGAGACAAATCCCCGGCAGAGTTGATGGCGGACATGGGCACCGGGCTTTTGGTAACCTCCCTGATCGGCTCTACCGTGAATCCCAATACAGGGGATTATTCCCGCGGGGCGTCCGGCTTTTGGATTGAAAACGGCGTTGCCGCCTACCCTGTCAACGAATGCACAATCGCCGGAAACCTAAACGATATGCTGGCCAGAATGATCCCCTCCAATGATGGCGAGACACATAAATCGACTGTGGTTCCCTCGATCTTGATTGAAGGGATGACTCTTGCCGGAGCGTAGTGACCTTGAACTCCTGATGGATGCGGCGCGCCAAGCGGGAGAGATTTCGCGTGGGTTTTTTCGGCGGGATGTAAAGGCCTGGGAAAAGCCAGATAGCCAAGGTCCGGTGACGGAATGTGACCTTGCGGTTGATGAAATGTTGAAAGACCTGTTGTGCACCGCGCGCCCTAATTATGGCTGGTTGTCCGAAGAAACCCCCGACAGCACCGCGCGGCTTGAGCGGGAAACTGTCTTTGTGATCGACCCACTGGATGGCACGCGCGCCTTTATTGAAGGCAGCCCGACATGGGCGCACTCGCTGGCGGTGGTGCACAAAGGCAAGCCGATTGCGGGCGTTGTTTATTTGCCCATCAATGACAAGTTGTACGTGGCCGCGCGTGGAGAGGGGGCGCAGCTGAATGGCGAGAGCCTTCATGCATCTACGCGGGCGGACCTCACAGGCGCGAAAATGCTGGCAACGCGTCCGAGTTTTGAGGCCCACAATTGGGTCGATGCACAGGTGCCCGATGTGAAGCGCAGCCACCGCTCCTCGCTGGCCTATCGGATGAGTTTGATCGCGCAAGGGCAGTATGATGCGATGTTAACGCTGCGCGCGACCTGGGAGTGGGACATTGCGGCCGGCGCGCTGATCATTGAGGAGGCAGGCGGGATTGCAACGGATCGCAAGGGCGACTCGCTGGAGTTCAACAACCCGCACCCGCAAGTAAACGGCGTTGTTGCCGCTGGCGCGCCATTGCACGCCTCATTGAGGGCGCGCATTCTTTAGACCTTTGTTACGGCTAACCCTCGCAAAGCGCCCCTTTGACAACGCTTTGTTTGTCGCTAACATAAGACAAACACTGCGATGAGGCCTACGTCATGACGACTGAGAACACCCCACCCAAACGCCCCCTCACTTTGCGTGACGTCTCCGAAGCCTCAGGTGTCAGCGAAATGACTGTTTCGCGTGTGTTGCGAAACCGCGGGGATGTATCCGAGACCACCCGCGAGAAAGTCTTGCACGCCGCGAAATCACTTGGCTATGTGCCGAACAAGATCGCGGGAGCGCTGGCCTCCCAAAGGGTCAATTTGGTCGCGGTCATTATTCCCTCGCTGTCCAATATGGTGTTTCCCGAAGTCATGACCGCCATTTCCGATGTGCTGGACGACACCCCCCTTCAACCTGTCGTTGGCGTGACCAATTACAAATCCGAACGCGAGGAAAAAGTCCTGTACGAAATGCTGTCCTGGCGACCTTCTGGGGTCATCATCGCCGGGCTTGAGCACTCTGAGAACGCAAAAGCAATGCTGCGCGGTGCGGGAATTCCGGTTGTCGAGATCATGGATACCGACGGAAAGCCAATTGACTCCGCTGTCGGAATTTCGCACCGGCGCGCAGGGCGCATGATGGCGGAAGCGATCATCAAAGCGGGATATAGAAAGATTGGATTCTTGGGCACCAAGATGCCGCTCGACCACCGCGCGCGAAAGCGGTTTGAGGGGTTCACGGAAGCGCTGGCCAAGAAAGGTTTAGAAATCAGCGATCAGGAATTCTACGAAGGGGGGTCAGCGTTGGCGAAAGGTCGTGAAATGACCGAAACCATTTTGAAACGTCGCCCGGATCTAGATTTTCTGTATTATTCCAACGACATGATTGGCGCTGGTGGTTTGCTGTACTGCCTTGATGCGGGAATTTCAGTTCCCGATGATTTGGGGCTTGCTGGTTTTAATGGCGTGGAGTTGCTGCAAGGGCTGCCACGCAAACTTGCCACAATGGATGCCTGCCGCTCCGAGATCGGGCGCAAAGCCGCGGAAATTATCGCTGCAAGTGCTGAAGCGGGCGACCTGAGCGCGATAGACGCGCAAAAAATAGAGCTAACGCCGACGATCCAATACGGCGACACCCTGCGCCGCAAGCCGCTCGAAGGCAATTACCCCGAGTAATCCGCCAGTGGACAATCTAAGCCAAACCCGCCACAAATCCCCCGCATGGCCCCGTGGCTCAACTGGATAGAGCAGCCCCCTCCTAAGGGGCAGGTTGCAGGTTCGAATCCTGCCGGGGTCGCCAAAAACACCTGAAAAATATGGCTTATTTACAGGACGTTGTGCAGCTGCTTGCAGAAACACCCGAGAACTTTCGGGCCGAATTCTACTGAAACGGCAGAAATCTCGTACAAAACCTGTACAAAATTCGCATGTCTTTGCGCACTTTGGGGCGATCCAATGAGCTGGCGGGTCGCAAACACATGCGCTGAACGAAAGTTCGGCAGCGCAACACGCAAGCAGATCATCATGTTCTTGGCCGACAAGGCGAGCGATGACGGCTCGGGCATCTGGTGTTCTAAGGGCACGATCCAGCGGCATACGGAGCTGGGCGAGACTACGGTCAAGCGAACCGTCCGCGAGTTCTTGAAGGAAGGCATTTTAGTCGAGACCGGTGCGCGCACCTGCAAGAACGGTTTCACCGTCGTTTACCGGATCGATCTGACCAAGGTTGAGGCGCTGGACCCCACGCTTGAACCTGAGATTGAGACGGGGTCCACAGTGGCCCCCGTCCAGTCTGGCCCCGGTACGGGGGCCACTGTGGCCGGGGTACCGGGGCCACCACGGCCCCCAAACCATCCTAAAACCATCCATAAACCACCTACGCGCATGCGCGAAGCGGGGGAGGCTGAAGAAGCTGAGAAGATTCTAGCGGCCTATCCGCCCGACCGATTGCGCGGGAAGGCTCAGTGTCTTGGGCGAATCAGGGACATCCTGGATGCTGGAACAAAGGTGGAGGACCTGTTGCTGGCTGTGAAGGCCTACGCGTCCGAGAGTTCGGGCTTCACCCGCTCCAAGGTCTGTTTCTCAGATAACTGGTTCGGGTCGGGACGTTGGCGGAGCTACGTCGAGGACATCACCCAGGGTCGGGAAACGGCAAAGGCGAAGGAAGCCGAGATGCTGGCTGGCTTGGCGAATTGGGTGACGGATCGCCATCCACTTTGCCGCCACATCACGCCCGGCCAGATCGATGCACTCTTGGCCGCTGAGCTGGTGACACAGGCGCAAATTCAGGCGGCGGGCCTCAGATCATGAGCGGTTCCGATCCCACCGAAGAGCAAACAGCAAGGCGACCCATGTCATACGGCTGCGCCGATGACACGGGACCTTGCGAGGGGCGGCAAGCCTCCCCTTCGAACCCCACCGGCGCGGGCGAAGCCCCCGCCAAAGAGCCGCTGACCGAAACCTTTGTCTTCCGTTGCACCGCGTCCGAGAAGGCCCAATTGCGCGCCAAGGCCGAGGCCTCGGGCCTGCCTGCCGCGACGCTTCTGCGCGAGGCGCTTGGCCTCACCGAGTCTCGCCGTCGCAAACCTATCCCCCGCGTCGATCCGGCGCTTGTGCTGGAGGTCGGGCGTATCGGTGGCAACCTCAACCAGATTGCCCGCTGGCTGAACCACACCATGAAGGCCAGGCGCACCGACCTCGACACGCTGACCGTCGCGCGCCGCCTTGTGGTGATCGAACGCCAGCTCGCCGCGCTTCTCGATGAGGCCCGGCAGTGCTGATCAAGTTCTTCCCCAATGGCAAAGGCGCGGGCGCGGGGCCGGTCGGGTACCTCGTGGCCGAGCGCGTGCTGGCCTACGACGGCAACCGCGACTTGATCCGCGATGCTGACGGCCAGCCCTTAACCGTCACCCGCGATCCGTTGCCCGAGGTCTTGCGTGGCAACCCCGAGCGAACCGAGGCCTTGATCGACGCCAGCCGCCACCAGTGGACCTACCGCGCGGGCGTGATCAGTTTTGCCGACAGCGACGACCCGACCGAGGACCAGCAGGCCGAGGTCATGGACCAGTTCGAGCGGCTGGCCTTCGCGGGGCTGGACCCCGAGCAATATGAGGTACTCTGGGTCCGCCATCGCCACGAAGGCCGGGTCGAGTTGCACTTCTGTACGCCGCGTCTGGAGCTGACGACGGGCAAGAGCCTCAACATCGCGCCACCGGGCTATCAGGACGCCTATGACAGCCTGCGAGACGTGATGAACCAGCGCCACGGCTGGGCCGATCCTATGGATGTCGAGCGCACCCAGGACGTCCGCGACACCATCGAGGCCCCAACCCGCGCGCAGGGCCGGGACGAGCTACATGCCTGGATACAGGACCAGATCGATATGGGTCTGATCGCCGACCGCGCGACTTTGATCGAGGCGTTGACCGAAGCAGGCTTCGACCTGCCGCGCACCGGCAAGGCCTACATCACCGCCCGCGACCCAGACACGGGCGAGCGCTGGCGGCTGAAAGGAGAGATTTTCCATGAAGACTGGCAAGCCGACCCGGCTGAGCGAGAAACTGAACGCGGAGCTCGACGAGATCAGGCAGGAACACGTCGCCTCGATCTCATCCCAGCTCAAGAGCTTCAGGATCGATTTGAAGAGCATTGTGGGCGCCGCGCAGCATACCATCGCGAGCGATACGCACCGCTTTCAGACCGAGACAGCGAACCTGTTCGAGACGCGGCTGAGGTCGATCCGCCTCTGGCTGACGATCTCGCCCTGGCTGATCGCAGCGATGGTGCTGACGGGGATCGCCTTGATGACGGCCGCGAGCTTCTTCTGGACGGTGCATCTGAGCCGCTCAGAGCTGACGGAACTGGGCCTGACACGGATCGAGCGGCCCGAGGGGACGTGGCTGATCCTGGACCCGTCGAAGACGCGCCTGCGCACCTGCACGATGGGCGAAAGACACGTGACCTGCATTCGGATCGAGGAGGACTAGATGACCCAACTGACAGCCTTGGAACGCGATTTGCTCGCCTGCGTCGAGCGGTTGGTGACGGCCTCCGAGGCCTCCGCGAAGGACTTGACCGCCTTGGAGACACGCTCGACCGGCAGGATCGAGAAGGAACTGGCTGGCTTGAAAGACTGCTTGACCTTGGTCATTCGTTCACAAGCCGCATCCATGCAGGCCTTGAACGGATTGCTGAACGACGAGGCGAGCTACAAGACGCTGGACGAGAGCTTGCAGCAGAGCTTGACCTTAGCGAAAGCCGCCGCCGAGAGATTGAGGGACAGCTAGACAGCCAAGAGGCGCACGCGGAGCGGGGGGTGAGGCATTAACTTTTGGAATTCCAAGACGAGAAATGGTGACAGCTGACAACTCGCCGAAAAAGGGCAACATACGCGTTCATGTCCGTTTACGGCGGACTACTTCATTTAGGGCCCACCAAGGCTGCGCTCGTTTGTATATCCGAGTGACGTGTCTCATCTTTTGGGAAGCTGGTAAATCTCCTCGATGCTGGCTTCTACAGGCATCCCATTTTTGCCATTTACTCTCACAACTGAGAAGAACTCGGCTGCACCCACGCTTGCCGCTAGCGGCTTCAGCAAGTGGTCCTCGGTCATGAGGCGGGTGCTGCCACCTGTTCCTAGGCCATGGCAGCCCGCAAAAACGAAGACAAAGCTACCAGAATCATTGCGGCGAAGCTTGGCAACCAGGGCAAAGTCATAGTCCCAAGTGCCGTCCTTCCCCATTAACGGTTCGTATGTCTGCGTCGCAGATTGCAGCTTACCGAAGTCTTCAGAGAAGCCAAACGGAGCCCGTGAAAGCGCCTCAGTCCAGACTTCATCTGCTAGCGCATTTTTCTTGGGGCCACCCAACAGGATCAGGTGGCTTTTTTCGGAAGATCTTTCTTCTACGGGATTGGAAATAATGTTGAGAGATGCATCAATCTCTTTTGCCCGGCGTTCGATGTTTTTTAGAGCCAGAACTTCAGGAAGGCTAAGCCGTTTCGATCTGTGCGATGCCGGCCCTTCCCGTATTGTGAGATACACGTCTACTTTTGCCCCTTTGGACACCGGAAACCATACCCGACGGATGAAACGCATCCTCCGCCACTCTCGAAATATCCTGAAATAGTAGCCAGCCAAGATCGAAACAATCGTGGCAACTATGCTAGCGGCTATCGAACCCAACGAAAAACCGTCCCCAAAAATTCCAATAATTTCTGTCACTTCAAGAAACCCAGAATAGCCACAACCGTTGGAGCGTGCGTGATTTTGCCATTAAGCACAAGTTCGCGTGCTTGCGCCATATTCACCACTTCGCGCTCAAGCTCATAGCTAGTGCCAGTTTCGGTCACTCCGAACACTTCGATCAAGTGGGTACGATGGAACGACGCTGAATGGTCCATATCCAAACTCAAGTGAACGGTCGCTTTCTGTCCCTTCAGCCCAGCTTCCTCAGCGAGCTCTCTATGTGCAGCAGCGATAGTGCTTTCATCAGATTCGATTTTGCCACCCGGTAGCTCGAGAGTTTGAGAGCCAAAATTCGGACGCCGCTGAGAAACGAGCACCAGTTGGCCTTCTAGCCTTGCGATAACTGAAACCGACTCTGGGAATGATATCCACCCATTCTCAGTGTCGACTGAAACACCCGAAGCCAGCTTCATGTTAGCATACTGCTGTTTTCGCCTTTAACTTTGGCGGTGACATGCTCGACAATCTCACGGTCCCTGGAAGCACCTGGAGGAAATCGATCCCAAGTCGCGAGGCTTAACATGATATCCCTTAAAGAAGCCCAGTTCTCAATCGTCCTGATCTTCCTGGGACTCATCTGCCCGTCGCGCTTAATCGCGTTACTTTTTGACACTTGTGGGTCTCCATCTAGAAGCAAAGAAATGTCCGGGGTGATCATTGTGAGTAGTTCTTTCGAAATCGGCTGTTCGAAACCGTTCGGTCCAAACAACATTTGTTGAGCCCAAAGAGAGTAGATACATCGGTCAAAAATATGTATCTGTTCCGGTTGGCGCTCAGCACTCTGGAGGTGAAGAAAAAAAGCAGCCGCTCGACAAAGAAAATCAGAAACTTGATACCGTTTGAAGACTAGGTCACTTTGTGTCGAATTTTGTAAGTTTCTCTCGAAACTCACAATGTTCACGGGAACATCTAGTTGATCTAGTAGTGACGTTCGCAGCTTGCAACATACGCTCGTCTTGCCCACTGCATCGATGCCATCAACGAAAATTATCAAATCCTGAGCCCTAAGTTCGTCCCATTGGTGAGGACCGATTAAATTACGTCCGGAGGGGTGAACCTTCGGCCTATAGGTTCGCGGTAAACTGTCAGGCAGCGACAAGCGGCTCAATGCCAGATACATCGATCTCCCTTGCCGCCAGCGCCATGTCATAGTTTGTCTGCAAATTCACCCAGTAGGCCGGAGTTGTATTGAACACACGGGCAAGGCGAAGCGCCGTGTCTGGTGTGATCCCAGTCGTGCCCTTGATCAAACGTTCGATCCGCGTCCGAGGCACACCCAAACGCCGCGCAAACGCAATGGCCCCCATCTCCAGGGGATCGAGGTAAAGCTCTTTCAGGACTTCACCGGGGTGCATCGGGTTTTCAAGCAAGCTCATCAGCGTATCCTCTCAATGGTAGTCCACAATTTCGACATCGGCGGGGCCATTCGGCGTCCAGACAAAGCAGATGCGCCATTGCCCGTTGATCCGCACCGAATGTTGCCCTGTCCGATCACCTTTCAGTTCTTCCAGGTGGTTGCCGGGCGGGAACCGCAAATCCTCAACAACAACCGCAGCATCCAACGCCGAAAGCATCGCCCGCGTGCGCTTCACCAAGTCACCCGGGAAGCCTTTGCCGTACATGCCTTTCACGGCGTTGGCGGCGTGTTTGCCCTTGGTGCTTTGGATCATGTAATGCGTGTATCATAAAGAGATACATGTGTCAATATGTGATACATATGCTTTGTTCCACCAAGTCTGCAATTTCGATCGCTGTTTTCATTGGAAGCAGAAAGCGCACAGCGCGATGTCCTACGAAGTAGCCTTGCCATGCAATTTCCAAGACGAATTTTCACTGTGGTATCGATCGCAAGGCAGAAACCAGAGTTCGCCTTGAAACGCCGCCATCTAGGGAATGATCGACCTCACCTGCATGAACGACCATGGTGTGCGTCGCCCCAATCCTATGGCAGCCAATGGCAAAGCCTTTCTTTGCTTTAACAGCTTCATTGACTTTGAATTCAATCGCAAATGTGTGTCCACTGTGGAAGCTAAGCACGAGATCGATCTCATTCTGCTCCTTGTCTCGGTAGAATGCGGGCGTAGCGTTGCCCGATGATGCATTAACGATGGCTTCGATCGCGAAGCTTTCCCAGCTGTGGCCTATCGCGTCATGACCTCGAAGGTCTTCCATGGACCGGATACCAAGAGCTGCGTGAAGTAGACCACAATCTCTGACGTAGAAAACCGGCATAGAGTTGAGACTTTGATTGCTACCTGCTGGCCAGTTCTGCAGGCGTCGCAGGAGACCTGTTCTTTCGAGTAGGTTCAATGATTTTCTGACACTATCCCTTTTTACGGAGAGAGTATTAGCGCAGTTCGCATCGTCAAATTGCTCACCATTGTTGTTAGCAACATATTGAAAAACCTCAGGAAGACGATCGCTTGCATCGATGCTCCAACAGTCGAAATCTTGATTTAGCAGAGAAGCAAGGTAATCCGATCTCCAGCCAAAGCTTTGCTCATCACTATCTGCATTGAGACTTTCAGGAAGACCACCGCGCAGCCAAAGGGCTTCTTTGCTCCACACGGGCGCATTGGTGGATTGGGCTTGCGGGTCCGTGGTGCTCGAAGGACCCTGAGTAGTCATCAGTGGTTTGCTATCGTTTAAATGTTCTATGACTTGGATCGGCGTAAGCTCCAGGTCTGTCATTATCCCAATCAGTGCACTGCTAAGCAATTGATCTGTCTTTGCATTTCGGCCGACCAGAATGAACTTTGGCGCGGAACGCCGGTGTTCGGCGCATGAGCGGATAATCGATTCTATTCTTGCTATTTGCACCCCTTCTATTGCGTCGACACATAGGGCTTTCCCGCTGAATGCAGTTTGGATTTCTTGATGCGACATGCAAACAAGCTCCTCACCCGAAATCACTGCTGAACCATCGCCCATTTCGTCTGCCAGAGCTAACAAAAGAGAGGTTCGTCCAGCCCTGGGAAGAGCTCGAAGAAGAACGACCCCGCTGTGAAGCAGTTTTGACCGTAGCGTGTTCTGAGTGGCTCGAGCAATCACAACGCCTAGGGCCTAGTTACGTCCATCACGAAGACTTCGACGTTGCCTTTCTTGGCCACGTCGCTGTTTTCGATGAGAGCAATTCTAAGCTCTTCTGCAGAATCTGGGGATTTCGCACTACCGGTCGGTGCTTTTAGCTTCTTGTTTTGCGGGACATCGGGGCCAAACCAAAACACAAGGTAAATACCTTTGCGCTCAGCACGCCAATCGTTGCTATATAATCTGTCGAGTTGTGTGTCCGCGGCGTGCCAGAGGTCCTTATGCCATTGCCCCTTGACTTCAATGGGCAACATCAGCCGTTCAATTGTGCACCGTATGTCTGCGCGCTTGTCATCGGCGAGATGGCCTTCTGGCTCACAGAGAATTCCGTACGGATAGTCCCCAACCATCTTCAAGAGAGTGTCTCGGCAGTCTTCTTCGTCCTTGGGAACGTCGTCCTTAAAAAAGTCTTTGTACCAATCAACTGGGTGGGACCGAATTTTGCGTTGCGCTTCAAGTAGCTCTTCCAGAACAACTGCTTGAAGTTGATCCATTGTTTTCGGTTGCCCATCGTTGAGCACTGACTCGAGATCGGCAAGTTTGGGAGGCACATAATTTTCTTCGACAACCTTTTGCGCCTGTTCTGCAAGGGTCCTCTTCAGGTAGTTTGTATAGCCGTCCTCAGGTGCGTCACAAAGCGCGCGCAGTTCTTCAACTGCTTCGTCCGAAGTTAAGCCCCCAAGGCGATTGATCAGTGTACCCAGATAGTCTGCAGCGTCCCAAGGATTTGAATCGCCCGTTGTCCCGCCACTGGGATGAGGCACGTTCGACCAATGCTTTCGAAAGCATCGTATGATCCAAGAAAGCTGCGCGGCAGAGAGTGGTACCGGCTGACCTTCATCTCGGCGTCGACCGAAACGAGATCGCAAGTGCCAAAGGAAGTCGCGGTCATCACGTCGCGCGCTTAAAATCTCTTCTTGAACAGCTTCATAGTCGACAAGTAGTGCAACCGCGTCCCAGTCAGAGCGCCGTTCATCATCGTCGATATTGCTCGCTCTACGTTTGCCGACATATTGTTTCAAAAACCTGAAATCGCCAGCTGCTATGACACAGTCGATAAGCTCAGTTTCTGCTCGATGCGACATGTTCGGAAACCGTTCGAGCCATTCACATGCCAGGTTGGTCGCCATGTCATCGCCAGTCGTGCCACGGGAAATCTCATAGAGCCCATCAACGTGTTCCTTTTGGGCTTCCAACTGTGGTTCCACTCGCAAGCGCCAAAACTTCTCCCAAAGCCCTGGTCTGTTCTTGATTTCTCGCTCCACAACTTCAGAGACTTTGTCGATTTTGGCATGATCCAAAATATGGGTGAATCGAATTTCAAGAAGAACAGCGAGTAGCCTCTCGTCAGACAGATCATCAAAAGGCCTATTGTTGCGAACCCTCTCAGCAGCTGCAGCGACGAAAATATATGCGGCGTCCCAGCGCTTGCTTTCGGCGTAGGAAGTAGCAATTTCTTGAGCGGATGGCGTTGATCGTTCATTCGAAAGAAAAGCTTCGAAGCCTTCGAACGCAGCAGCTTGAAGTTCCTGGCCCAACCATCGCTCGATCCGTTCATGGGCGGGCACGTCGTCGCCCATGTCCGAGAAAAGGTTCAAGTACGCCTTAGCAGGATTAACGACTTCGCCATATCGCCCGCCGCGAAGATCGTCGATGTGTTGGAGAAAGTTGGCTCTGTGCTCCGCCCACGATTTCTGCTGTTCCCCGTTTCGTTTTCGGTCTCGATCTTCCTGCTCTATTTGCCAATCTGGAACCTGTGGGTTGGCTAGTTGTTTGAGGAACGCCTGGCCATCTCTATCGGTCGCGAACGGAATGGCTGCTTTGCGCACGCTCTTTCCGCGTTCGTCATCGTGGGGACACAGGCGGACGAGGTCCTTCCAGCGGTCTCCTTCGGCCTCGGCCAAAGGATCAAGACACTCCAGAAGGGCAATGATGTCGCCTTCATCTGGGTACAGCCCGTTTAGTCTGTCGCTGAGCCTCCAACCCCGCATCCAGACCGTCTTGGAGCCAGCCTCTTCCAACAATGCAACACGCTGAATTGTTCGTCTCGCATAAATGTTGTTTTTCAGCCAGTTTGAGATTGCTTTCTGAGAGTCGTCTCGAAAGCCACGACATTCTCCAATAGACGACAGCCACTTCCATAGTTTCATCGGGTCGACATTGCCCAACGCCAAGCGTCTTTCGGTTAGCGCATAGACCACGTTGATGGCATCTGAGTTCTCGAAACGATCGAAGTCTTTGCCGGGCAGGGCACTCAGGTAGTCGGCCAAAATGTCGAGAACGGGTTCGATCCGTTCATCCGGAAGCCGTTTCTCTAAACCCCACAGCACCCCACTGATCCTATGTCGCTGTTTGTGAGGAAGTGCACACAGGCTGAGCCCGCTAAACGCTACAATTAACTCAACGATTTGGGTGTCCGTTGGACCTGCAAAGCTGATACCAGGAAGCAACTCCACCGCGAGTCGTAGCGAATTTTCATCCGCTAGACTGTGAAGATCTGCGAGCATCTGAGCCCAGTCAATCTCATCTTGTGACAAATCGGACAGTGCATCACCAGCTATTCGTCGTTCGTGGAACGTCACATTTGGATCAAGCACCATGTCTTTGAGGGTTTTAGAAAGCAAAGGCGCAACGGGGGACCCAGAAACCGAATGCAAGAGCATTGCTCTTAGAAAGAATGGCGTTGACCTAGATACAACTAAGTCTCTGATTTCTTTGTGAAGAGATGTCTTCGCAATACCTTTCAATGAGTGTGTCTTATCAAAGTCATAGTACCGGGGGTCACGGTCACCTAGGTCGAAGAGGGCTTCCAAAAGAGCGCGCGACTGAGAATCCGAAAAGTCATCCGTATCGCTATACTCCACCACTCCCATTGGATCGGCAGCAATAACATGCGTGGCCAGGCGAGCGTCTTGGGCAAGCCATGCGTGCACACCTCTCAGACTAGCGGGAACAAGCCCATATCCATGAAACAGCTTAAGCAGGCGTCGACGTTTTCTGTCAGTGTCCGCCTTTTGCGCAAGCCAACGAGCCGCGAGGAACTCGCCAACGCTCCTATGCGTGTAGCTGAACCTATCTGGGTCGCCCTCAACGTTGCTTGTGAGCAACCGACTGCCTAGGACCGCATCAAGAGCTTGCGTTGATGCCAGCATACCCACTTCCGTCACAGAAAGATCATCTTGGTCCATTGCCGGAACAGGTGATCTGGAAACTGCTCTCTTGCCAGTTAGAATGAGAGAAGAAAATGCAGCCCCAGCGGCATCAAGAGCTTCGTTTTCACTTAACCTGGATAGCGAGGCATTCGGCTTTTGTTGACTGTGCTCGGCCCACAAATTCTCCACTGCAAGTCGGAATAGCGCCGCTTTCGAGGTGGGCAGTTCTTCACTGTTTGCGACCGCTCTAATCAGCTTCAGCGTTTGAGGGTTGCCAAACAGCCCTTCAAGACCGTTTTCCTCAAAGTGGGTGAGAACAGTCTCGGCGCGGTCATTTTCCATATCCTCCGACAACAGACTACGAGCATCGTCTCTAGAGATAGGTTCCAGAAATAGCTCCAGTGGATCATTGCCATAGGCATCCCCTATAGCTTGTACGCTCGTGGCGCTTCTCCAATCAGCCACTCGGCATGAAAGAATGAAGTTGGGAAACCCTGATTCTTCAAGAGAAGCTAGGACGGCGTCGACAGCATCTCCTTCAGCTTGAACAGCTATTTCATCTAGTGCGTCTATGACGAAGGTAGTCGCGTCACCCAAGAGTCTTAAGGGATTGGTCGATCGGATCAGGCGTCTTGCGTGAACAAATTTGTAGCCAGCCTCTTGTCCGATTTCCTCTAGTAGTGTCGTCTTTCCCATTCCAGCATCGCCCAAAACGACTATGGGAGTGGTCCGACCTAAAAGATCAGTTTGGGGCAGCTCAAAAATTTTTCCTTCAGCATCTACTCCACTGAGCCTTCGGGCAATATTGGTTACTGTCATTGTTCTTTTGCCGTCGCTCAAAGATGTTAAGTCTCATGTCGGTCTAGCCATGCAGTGTGGCACGCCTAACCGCTCGTCAATCGCCTCAGCCTGCGATCAGCAAAATGCAGAGTAAGCACCGAACCAGTAAGCACTGGAACTAAGATGCCTGCGGCGGCAACCGAAAGAAGCTGCACAGCTTCAAGTGCGCTAAATGTCGGTCCTTGGTCGAAAAACTGAAGGCAAAGGCAACCCACAACATAGTAGAGACAAACTGCCACATGAATCGTAAACAGAGCTTCGAGAGGTTCGACTGCTAGACGTCGTGCCCGCTCTAGCGACGCTCGGCGCAGCTTCTTCCAGTTTTCGCTTGGTTCTTGCATTTGCCTACTCCCTTACGAGTTCAATCCAAGTGTGAACGTCATCGTCCGTTACTTCCCGCCCCTCGATTTGCGACTGGTACCACCGCGCGACAATGGCACCACGTTTTTCACTTTTGACCTTGATGCCAGCACCTTCCAGGTACTGATCAAGTGAGGTTTCGATCCTTTTCAAAGCCTCAAAATCGTGACCGACGCGGATCGACTTTGTGCCTAGAAGTAACCAAGCAACGTCGACCTCGTATCGGCTGTGCATCTTGATAAGCGCTTCGACTGGGATGCCGCGCTTACCTTTCTCATAGCTGTGATATGCCCGATGCGAGACGCCAATCGCTTCCGCCATCGCGGCCTGAGAAACGCCTATTTCGCTGCGTGCGATGGCCAGGCGTGCACCTACTTCCGCAAACATGTCAGCATCTTCTTGCGCCATTCAGACTTCCCAATTGACGGAAGCGCAATTTTGTATAAATATCGCACAAAATGACGCATATTCCCGTTTTGATCCATCTGAGCACGTCAGAAGATACCAAACAAGCGATTCCATGCGTACGCACGATTCAACTCAAGCGGAAAAGGATGACGGAAATGGCAGAGACCGACAAATCAGACAGCTCTCAAATCCTGGGGCTTGGGAAGACGCCCGCCCAATGGGTCGAGGTCATGTCTGGAATGGGGATCGACATCTCGGAGCGCACACTGCGAGAGCGTGCCAACGAAACGGGGGCATTTTATCGGCTCGGGCGGACAATGCTAATCACACCCGCACAGATCGACAAGATTTTTGAAGGAGGCCAGGCATGCCGCTCCAAATCTACAAGAGGGGTCGCTTCTACTGGGCTAAGGGCTGGGTCGAGTACAACGGAAGGCCAATCGCTGGCCCATACCGGCGAAGCACTAAGGCATCTACAGAAGCGGGCGCACGGGACTGGATAAACCGGGAGACAGAGCTCCAGATACGTCGCCATGTCGTTGGCGATGAGCCGAGCAAGACGTTCTCCGATGCAATCATGCTTTACAACGCCTCTCCCAAGACCGCGAAGCAGTTGATCCCCATTGTCGAAGAGATTGGCGACATGCCCTTGGGTGCCATCTCTGGTGCGCTTCTGAAGGGCCTTGGCCCCAAACTTAAACCCAAGGCATCGACCGACACATGGTGGCGCGAGATTGTGACGCCAGCGAGTGCGGTCATCAACAACGCGCACGAGCTGGAAGGCACGCCTCTGATCCGTGTGAAGCCCTATGACAAGTTTGAGCGGATCGCTCAGGACAAGCGCCGGGGGAAGCTCAGCCGGGTTGAACGCAAGCCCGCCGACAAGGAGTGGATCGAGTCCTTCTGCCGAGCCGCTGATCCGTACAACGCCGCCTTGGTCCGTTTCATGTTCGAGACGGCGGCGCGGATCGATCAGGCTGTCTCGGTTGAGCCTGACGATCTGCGACCCGCTGAGAACAAGGTCAGGGTCAAAGCACAGAAGGGCCACCCAGAAAGTTGGATCACCGTTTCACCTCAAATGATGGATGAGTTGCTGGCGTTGCCACCCAAGCGCCCGAAGAACCGCAAGACCGGCAAGTTCATGAAACCGCGTGTATTCGGCTACGGGAGTTCAACGGGCTACAACACGCGTTGGAAGACGATCTGCAAGAGCGCAGGCATCCCGTATCTCTCGGCGCACCCTGCAGGCAGGCATGGCTTCTTCACCGAATTGGTCGTGCGCCAAGGCGTCGATCCTGTCACCGCCGCCAAGGCTGGCCGCTGGTCTGACCCCAATTTGCCCATGCGCATCTATGCCCACGCAGAGACGGATGAGGCCGATGTTAGAGCCCGATTTCGTACAAACCACGTACAGGCGGACACTGTACAAACACCCAAGAGCAACGAATCACAGAAGGAATAACGCTATGAACGGTTCCCTCCTAAGGGGCAGGTTGCAGGTTCGAATCCTGCCGGGGTCACCATATTTTTGGGTGCAATGCATAGATTGCGACGCGATTTGGGGGTTAGATTTCGTCTCGCGTTTGCGAACATAGTTCTGCCGTTCGTTTGGTCTGCTTCACGCTACCGCGAGATGCCTCCAGCGCCACCCATACGCCAACCTAACTGCCAACCGAATTTGGATTGGCGCATGGGCTACATTTGGATTGGCGCATGGGCTGCATTTTGGGCCGCTGGAAAGGCTAACGGCGTTCCCCTGAGGGGAACATCAACCGACCAATGATCCGTTTGGGGAGGTCGTTGATGTTGCGCGCGAAGCGGACCGGGTCGTCTTGAAACGATTTTTGCAGATCGTCGCGACCTGACAAGGCGATCAATTTTCTCGCCACTGGTTTCCACACGCGGAACACACCAAATGGTCCCATCAAATTTCCTTCGGGGTAAAGAAGCGCGGCGATGAAGGGACGCCGACCAGCCCAATATTTATTCGAAAAATCAAAGGGTTCTTTTCGGAACTCTATGAGCCTTTCAGGCGAGGTGACGCGCGAATACACAATGGCGAAGATTGGAGCCAAGAGCCACAACCGCCAGCCGAAAATCCCATAATTCACAATTCTCTCACCGGGCAGTTGCGCGGCTTGGGGTTTACCTGTTGCACCTTTTGATTTCGACGTTGTTTGTGCTTGAGTTTGCGGCACGTATTTTTGATAAATCGCGTCCACCAAAGAAATTTCTTCGTGGTACACCGCTTCTTGCGGGGGATGCGCTTTGCCTTCCCCAAACAAGGGGGCGTCTTTTGCCGCAGCAAGATAGGTGGATGCGATAAACGAATTGTTTTCGGCTTGGTCCGCCATCAACGCATCCGCTTGCTCCGCGCTCAAGAGCCATGGTTTTGACTGCGGTAAGCCCTTGCTTTGGCGCCACTCTGACAAGGCGGAGCCGACATCCTCAATGAAGCCAAAGTAGGCTTCGCGTGAATCGAACGGGCGGGTATTGAACAAGCGGATCAACTCAACGTGGCCCGCGGAAAGGCGTGCTTCGTTTTGCTCTTGCTGGCTCGGGCGTGGCATGTCCACAAGCATTGGAAGACCCGTCGTGTGCGCAAAATCTGAAAGCAGATCACCGCCTTCAAACTTCTCTTTCTCAAAGACCCGAACGTGCACATTTTCGGTGCCAATTTTCGCGCCCCAAGACTCCAGCGGACGACGATAGTTCAATTTTTTCTGGGTTTCAGGTGATGCAAGCCATTCGCTGATTGGAACGTCTACTCGGCCAACGGCGCCGCCGGCAACAAACTCGCAATACTGTGAGTTCGCCCACTCATCTTGACGCCGGATATAGGCGACCATCTCCATCGGGAACCCTTTGAAAAGATCCGCGAGTCTCGGCGGGTTCTCCTGAAGAAAGAACGCCTCGCTAGACAAGACGATGGTGTGAACACGACCCTCCATCAACTCAAGTCCACTGAGAATATGGTTTTTCACCGCCTGATCACGTTTCACAGCGGCGCGCGTGAAGTCGGAATGGCCAGCTTGTTTATGAGGGCGGTTTGGCTGCCAGAACAGCCCGATTTCAGGAAACCAAACGCCTTCGCGCAGGAGCGCGGGCCGGTTTTTCTCAAGCATATGTTGAAGAAACGTACTGCCGGTCTTGGTGGCGCCAATATGAACGATGATACGCGGACGCGGCTGACCAGACGAGGTGCCAACGGGTGCTTGCGGTTTGACTTTATCATTGCGCGCATACCTGTTGAGCGCGTCTTGAAAATCCTGCTCAGTTTTGGTTTCAGGCGCCTTGAGGAATTCCTCGTACAGCACAGCTTGTGGGATCGCTTCGAGGCTCACGACCATTTTCAAAATATCTGGTCGATTGGCCAAGACCGCCGCCACGATCATCGGATAGGCGAAGGCCAATAGGTGGCTTTCGCTCAGGCGATGAACGTCCGTCACAAAATCAGTTGGTCCGAAGTCGCAGCGCGTAAACTGTTCCCTGATCTCAGACAGAAATTCGGCTTCTGCCTCAGCCTCGGCTTCTCTGTAATGGGCGTAGGGCGCGCCGATGAACATATGTTGGACAAACTGAGACAGTTGGAAGTTGAGGTGGTAGCGCAATGGGCTGTCTTGGTCCAACGCGCCTTCTTCTATGTAGCTGTCAAATGTGCTTCGGAAGTTCGTCAACATCATCGCAAAGTCCTTTGGACCGCGCTTTCGACGCGCAGTGGAATCAACCCGGATGCGATACACCGGACCGTCTGTCGTGGAAACGCCAATTGATTTCGCCTTCACCAAAGCCCGCATGAGAAAGGCGCGTTCTTCCCATTGGGGGGTGACAAAGCGGATATCGTTTTCGCGCAGAAACGACCGGCGATACAGCCATGTCCAGCAATGCCGATTGTGCAAAAGCACAGGCATCGTTGAAAAATCGCCAGTCTCGATGGGCTGATCAAAGTAGATTTCTGTCTCGTCCTGGCGTTCGCTTAGCAAATTGTCTTTCTGGTCGAAGACAGCTTCGCAGGCTTTGCGACCACGCAACATGTCAGTGTTTTCTTGGTCTGCCTGCTCACAAAGTTCGCGCAGCATGTCATTGTGGGAGAACCAATCATCGCCATCCAACAGCCAAACATATTCGCCTCGCGCGGCCTCAAGGCCGATGTTGCGGGCCATCCCTTGTTTGACATTCTCTTTCAGAATAATCGGGCGAATGCGCGGATCTTCGGCTGCGAGGCGGTCAATGATCGCCTGAGAGCCATCCGGGCTAACGTCATTGACTGGGATGATCTCGATTTCACGCAAAGTTTGATTTTGCACCGATGCAATACACTGCTCGATGTATTTTTCGACGCCATGAACAGGAATGATCACCGAAACTTTTGGAGTCGCTTCGATTTCGTCTTGTGTCAAAGGCAGCTGGTAGGGGCGGTTTTTTTCGATAAAGTCCAAAACGTCCTCAATTTCGGCCACGCCTTCTTGGGTCGGCAAGTTATAGATCGAATACCAAACGTAAAAATAGTGAAAGAGCTCAAGAAGGCTTCGGGTGCGGTGGCGGTGCGGAACCGGCTGGCGATCATCGGTCAGCCCCCAACCCGCATAAAACGGCACGCCAAAAGTGACGACCTTTTTCCCTGCAAACAGCGCCTCAAGCCCCATCTGGCTGGAGCCGACGTAAACCGTATCCACCAATTCAAACAATGTGTACGGATTGATCGGCTCGCGCAGCATGCGCACCCTGCCTGTTGATTGCAGATGCGCGTAGTAGCCTATGCGTTTCTCCTTCTCCCAAACCGTATCCGGATGCGTTTTGACGAGAATTTCCGCGTCCGGATTCTCGGAAATCGCCGCCAGGAGCATTTTCTCAAATTCGGCGTCGCCCACTTTGCCGTACACCGTTGAGGCGTCCGCGTAAGCCTGATCACAGACCAGAACCCGGCGCGTAAATCCTTCGGTCATCGCCGGAGCATGCATCGGTTGCGCGTTATATTTGCTGATCCGCTGCTCTACGATCCGGGCGAGGAGCCTCTGTGCACGCTCCTTCTCATCATCCGTAAACGCTTCATCGCTATTGAGCTTCTGAATTATGCGGTTTGGATAATCAGCCATGAAGTAGTGGGCAATATCGTCGTAAACATAGCCCAACGCCGCATAATCAGGATTGTTTGAGCGAAAACTGTGTGACCAGCTATGCGTTGAGGCAAGAAAACAGACTTCCGTTAAGAGTATCTCTTTGTCGTTTGGGGCCGCGTTATAAACCTTGACCGCACCAGGATGCGAAAAACCCGGGTCTTGGTAAATCGTGCCCAACGCACAATAGGCGTCGCAATCAGGCAAGTTTTTTTCGTCTGCGGCGACATTGTTAGGAAAAATTTTCTGAAGGTTTGAGCCAAAATGAGATGCAAGCGTGCGCCGGACATATCCGAAGCCAATTTTCTTTTTGGTAAGTGACAAGACATGCGCGCGAATGTCTCGATTGAGATCATGAGCACTCTGGCGCGTTTCCAGTAGCTCTTTGAACCTTAGATAGGCTTGTTGGTTGCTCATATTAATACTTCCGACAATCTGTTAAACAATGTTGTTTTTTGTAATCGGTCCCCAGACCTGCTCCCAAAGGCGCACGTCCATAACCGTTTTGTGGTCAGGCTTGTTGAGCTGAAGCGGGTGGTCAACCGCCTCGGCAAACATCGCCTCCCAAGCACTGTGAACAATATCGTTACTAAAATGGCGCATAAACACATCGCGCCCGGCAGTACCCATTTTTGCGCGTAAGGGCGCATCCCCCATCAGCTTTCGCAAAGCGATTTCGAGCGCCTGTTCCTGATCGGACCCATCACAAAGAAACCCGGTTTCTTCGTGCGAAATTTGCGCGCGCACACCCCCACATATCTCGAACCCGACAGCAGGAAGGCCATGTGCCATTGCTTCGCACAACGTCAACGGAAACCCTTCGAACAAGGAAGGGATAACAAACACATCCGCCGCCGCATAGTAGGGGTAAACATCGTCTTGCTCCCCTGCGAAATCGACCTGAGCAGAAATCCCAAGTTTTGCGACCTGCGCTTCCAGTGCCGGCCTCAGGTTACCGTCTCCCACAATTTGAAGGCGCCAGTCCGGGAATTCCGACGCGAGACGACCAAAGGCCTCTACCACCGTCGATTGGTTCTTTCGCGGCACCAACCGAGAAACCGAGAGTAATGTTCGCTGGTCCTTATCGGCCCCTGGCGTTGCCAGAATTTCCGGCTCAGGAATTGTATTAGCGATCACCCGAACCTTGTCATGGATTGAGGAATCCAGCGTTTCGGTGAAATCCTCCAAAAGAAGGTGGATCAATGTAGCGCCATGCATGGCAATGTCGCGTTCGTCCGTCGAGAAGGTCTCAATCCACTTTGGAAACCGGGGGTCAATATGCTCCGACAAGACAAGGGGAAGGCCGACTTTGTGGGCGCATTTTACATAGCGCAGCATTGTTCGGTTCATGTGCAACCCGACAAGCAAATCCAAATCATGGCTGGCAACCGCCATCGCCATGTTTTGATCCGCAGGCTCGTCGCTCGCCTCGGACAAATAAACAAGCGAAATTTCGGGCGCGAGCGGCCAACGCGAAGGCGCTCTTTTGTCATCAAAAGTAAAGATGGTGACACTGTGACCCCGCGCATTCATGGCGTTCGCCATCATCTGCCCAACGTTCTCTGTGCCCCCGGTACCCATTGTAATCCACGGAATAAAAAAACCTATTTTCATTTGGAATCCTCAGATGAAATATCTTTTGGGGTATTGAGGCTTGTTGTCGCTTCCGCCGCCGGTGCCGGATCAGAAACGACGTCCTGTTTGGTGTCCTTTTCGCCCGTGGGTTCTGCGGTTTTTGCCGGTTCGGATTCAGCGGCCATTTCAGGGGATGGCGCGGGCGGTGGCGTAGGCTCGGGCGGCTTTTTCCAAGTCCAGTTGACCCCTCGCATAGCACCGTTAAATCCTTGCACTGCCTTAAAATTTTTGGGGAAGCGCCCTTCTCTCACGAGAATTTCAATATCCCCATTCGCGCGGCGCAACATGCCCTCCGGAAGTTTCCCGAGACCTTTTTGGACCATGCCAAAAACATTATATTTATGGCGAACGAAACGTCCTTCAGCGAGACCAAATCCAGCATCCGCCAAGACATACATCAACTGACCCAAATTCCAACCGGTGTGAACGTGACCCCCGACAATTGCAGCTTTGTGGGGCGGCACCGAAATGAACAGCCAGCCATCGTCACTCAACAGTCGGCGCAGCTCTGCCAACGCCCGCCCGGTATCAGACACATGTTCCAAAACATGCGCACACCATATCGCATCAAAGCAACCGTCCTCAAATTCATGGGCGTCGCAGATATCCACATTGCTCACGAGTTTGATTTCTTCTGGAAGGGGTTCGTCAAGGTAGGCTTCTGTGTTAAACCCGGTTGCCGTGACATCCCAACCCGCTTTCTGAAAGCTGCGCGCCGCATGTCCGGCCCCCGTGCCAATGTCTAGTACACGACCTGCATCTGGAAACGACAAGACAACCTCTTCCAGCAAATCCAACTGGCCGGGTATCAGTTTCGTGACGGTCGCCCGTTCTTTGTTCTCTTCCATTTATGGTCCAGCTCAAGTTGAGGTCAAATCACAGTAGAACGTCACCCGGAGATGTACCACCCTGTTTGCGAAAATTGCTGGCTTTGCAACCATGGTCCTGATAGACCGTGGCGACGGGAATTCATGGCGAAACTTGGGTGGATCACGACGCTACATGGCTGAAGCTCACGTTATCTTAGAACTCCCAAATGCTTGGCTCTCGAACCCCGCCGACGGCGACCGGCACCTGCGCCTTTACCTCTCAATCTGGCAGTCTCTTGCTGACATTGGTGTGACTGTAAGAGCTGTTCCTTTGCCCTTTGGGGCGGACACGGCAGTGCGGATTGCGCATCCAGATCAGCTCGTCATTAGCTTCCATTCGCGTGGGCCAGCGGGAAATGTGCTGCGCATAAAAGAAAGCTACGTCCCGCCCTATTACACGATCGACAGATTGGGCTTTTCGGGGTTTTCCGAACTCGCCAAATTTCCAGAGAAATTCGCGGGCCAAATTGACACGCTGCCTACGAAAGCGGCTATGAAGTTTGTTACGCAACTCAAGACCGAAATTGTTCAAGGCAACCTCTCGAAATATGGCCAGCCAAGTGGCGCTGCGAAGCCCCCTCCCGGACCCTATGTTTTCATGCCGTTGCAAACTGTCGAAGATCCGGTTGCCAGCCTGAGCGACTTGGATCAGATGGAGGCCCTTGAGGCGCTCGCCAGCGCCACGTCCGAAATGGGGTGGAACGTGATCGTCAAACGGCACCCGCTGTGCGAGTCAGACCATGTGGCGCGGGAACTGGCGCGACTGGAAGGCAAATACACAAACCTCATGCGCTCCACTGCCTCTGTTCATCCGCTCATCAGCAACGCCGAAGCTGTCATTGGCGCGAATTCCGGCGTCTTGTTTGAGGCCCTGGTTCATGGCGCGCATGTCATCACCTTTGCGCAATCAGACTTCCGCTCAGCCACAACACCGATAAAAAACTGTTCAGAAATCGCCGGCGCCATTCTCGGCAGAGCGCGCGTGGACCGCGCAAGCCAGTGCCGCTTTTTGGCTTGGTATTTGTTGCACTATTGCGTTCGAAGCGACGATGTTCACAAGATCAGCACCCATATTGCTGCTGCTCTGTTTGAGCTGGATATTCACCCGAGTTCTGATCTTGACCTGCAAAGAGAGCTGTTTGAGCAAAGCGCCGCAACAGAAGCCGCCCGGCGTCGGTCCGTATTGGCGAAGGGGCGGCGGCGACCCTTTTGGAAGAAACCCGCAAAGTGAGCCGAAACCTCAACGCGCGGAAAATCACGCATCTACCCCCTGGAACAGGATGAGATTTGCTAAAGGAACGCGCAAAGCCTATGGAACGCCTAACAATTGCTGCCTCTGCCAAATTGATGTTATGCACGATGGACCTTGATCTTGCGACTGGCAGTCTCGATACAGCACCAAGAACGCCCTAACCTCAGGGATCAAGTTTGAGCGAAGCCAATTAGGGTGTTGTAGCAGCACAGACCATAACCACCTCGAAGGATACCACCGAGTGACTTTACCCAAATCTGAACAAGAAAACGCGCAAGCATCCATTGATGACGCGCGGGCGGTCTTGGAAATCGAGGCGCAAGCTTTGCTCGCCATGTCGAAAGAGCTTTCGCCAGATTTCCCGCGTGTGGTTCAACTCGTGCTCAACACGCAAGGACGCGTCATTGTGTGCGGCATCGGGAAATCCGGGCACATTGGGCGAAAGATTGCTGCAACGCTTGCATCGACCGGAACGCCTTCCTTTTTTGTGCACGCCTCAGAGGCGAGCCACGGTGATCTTGGGATGATTACGCCTCAAGATATTTGCATCTTGATCTCCAACTCCGGCGAAACGAAAGAACTGAGCGATGTTCTTGCGCACACACGGCGCTTTTCGATCCCGCTTGTCGCGATTTCATCAAACGGTGAAAGCACTTTGGCCAAGACCTCCGATTACAAGTTGATTTTGCCCAAAGCAGAGGAAGCCTGCCCGATGGGCATGGCGCCAACCACATCAACAACCCTAACACTTGCCCTTGGCGATGCGCTCGCTGTGGCGCTGATGAACCAACGCGACTTTCTCCCCGAACATTTCCGCACCTTCCACCCCGGCGGCAAACTTGGCGCGCAATTGGCGACAGTCGAACAACTGATGCATGGATCTGAGTCCATTCCACTTGTTGCGATGGATGCTCCAATGGCCGATGTCATTCTTGAAATGTCCTCGAAAGGGTTCGGGACTGTCGGTGTGCTGTCCAAAGACGGTGCGCTGGAAGGGGTGATTTCTGATGGAGACCTGCGCCGCAATATGGCAAGGCTGATGGAAACAACGGCGGCGGATGTCGCAAATACATCGCCCATTACAGTTTCAAGCGAGTCCCTCGCGGCGGAGGCTTTGGCGCTCATGAACGGCAAAGAAGGCCGAAATATTTCGACGCTTTTTGCCGTCGATGAGTTGGGTCGTCCGATTGGAATTCTGAACATTCATGATCTGTTGCGCGCGGGAGTTGTGTAAATGAAAACTGTCATCCTTATTCCGGCACGATACGCCTCGACACGTTACCCCGGCAAACCTTTGGCCGAGCTAACGACCCCAAATGGCGAGAAAAAGAGCCTGATCCGAATGAGCTGGGACGCAGCTCGTCGCGTTAAGGGCGTTGATGAGGTCTATGTCGTGACCGATGATGAGCGCATCCAATCTGCCGCACAGAGCTTTGGGGCCGAGGTGATCATGACATCGCCATCCTGCGAGAATGGCACAGCGCGCTGTGCTGAAGCCACCCTCAACAATGCTTTGGATGCTGACCTGATCGTGAACTTGCAGGGCGATGCTCCTTTGACACCTGAATGGTTCGTCGAAAGCCTGATTGATGCGATGAAAGCAGACGAGACCGCGCAGATGGCGACTCCCGTTCTGCAATGCGATCCTTTGACCTACGGCATGTTCATTGAGGATCGAAAAGCGGGGCGCGTGGGCGGCACGACCGCCGTTATGGATAAGGACGAAAACGCGCTCTATTTCTCGAAAGAGGTCATTCCATACATTGACCCTGACAAAGTTCCCGAGCACGACATCCCGGTGTTTCACCATGTTGGGGTCTATGCCTATCGCCCCGCGGCATTGACGACCTACACAGAATGGAGCGAAGGACCATTGGAGAAACTCGAAGGCTTGGAGCAACTTCGGTTTTTGGAGAATGGCGTGAAGGTGCGTTGTGTGACTGTTGACGCCCGTGGACGGGTATTTTGGGAATTGAACAACCCGCTCGATATAGAACGGATCAATGCCGTATTGGCGAATGATGGGCTAGACCCGACGAGGAGTGATAAACCGTGACCGACCAAAAAATTCTTACAATCGGCGATATCAAGATCGGCGGGAACGAACCTGTTGCGCTGATCACCGGACCTTGCCAGCTAGAGAGCCTAAGCCATGCCCGCATGATGGCGGAAAAGATCGCTGAAGCCTGCGCGCCAACTGGCACAAAGTTCATTTTCAAAGCGAGTTACGACAAGGCCAATCGCTCGTCCATTTCGACCGAACGGGGGTTGGGAATGGAAAAGGGCCTCGAAATTTTGGGCGATATCGCCAAAGAATTCAACGTGCCTGTCCTCACTGATGTTCATCTGCCGGAGCATTGCGCGCCCGCCGCTGAAGTCTGTGATGTGCTGCAAATTCCAGCATTCTTGTGCCGTCAAACCGACCTCCTCATCGCGGCCGGCGAAACCGGAGCGGCCATTAATGTGAAGAAAGGGCAGTTTCTGGCGCCTTGGGATATGGGCAATGTCGCTGAGAAAGTTGCCTCGACAGGGAATTCCAGAATCATGCTTTGCGATCGCGGGACATCGTTTGGATACAATACGCTCGTTTCTGATTTTCGCGGTTTGCCGATCATGGGGCGAACGGGCTACCCCGTCGTGTTTGACGCGACCCATTCGGTACAACAACCTGGTGGTCAGGGCACCACTTCCGGTGGGCAACGCGAGTTCGCACCCGTTCTGGCACGCGCCGCCTGTGCCGTAGGCGTTTCTGCTCTGTTCATTGAAACCCATGAAGACCCGGACAATGCACCGTCCGATGGGCCAAATATGATCCCCGTTGATCAGATGGCCGACCTCATTGCCAATTTGCGGGCGTTTGATGCTGTTGCAAAGAACCTAACCTGACCGAGTTAGCAAATGCGGCGCGGCTCTAGCAGGGCTGCGCCGATCACGTCTTTTGATCCGGGGCGTTCTCGACTGGTCGAATGGTCGCCACCAGCTCGGCCACTTTAATCCCGAACTTTCGCAGCTCCGATCTGTTTATGACAACGCCATCTTGCGTCAAGTAAAGCCAGTCGATGGCGGTCAGGGTGTGACCGCCTGACTCTTTTGGAAGCGTGATTTTGTAAGTCATTTTGATAGTGGACCCCGACATGGTGCCGCGCGCTGTGCCGACGATATCCGCAGCGGTCGCGGTGAAACTGTTGTTCTGACCAAGCGTCAGGAACCACTTGCGGCTTTGGGTGCGACCATTGGAATAGACAAAATCCTCACTCAAAGTGCCGGTGTCCCCGTCCCCGGTGTCCCCGTCCCAAGTGCCCGCCATTTTGGCGACAAAGCTGTTTGTGACCCTGCCATTCGGACCAAACACCACCCCCTCAGACAGCAAGTCGCCAGACAAATGCTTGTTGATGAGAAACACAGGGTTCGTTTGCCCGTAATTCTGCGAAGATTGTGCGCGAAAGCTCAGGAATTTTGCCTTGGCAAACAGCACAGCGAGTAAGACAACAAGAACCCCAAACAAAATGTTCATGACGTTTGTTCCTCAGTTGGGAGAGTAAGCGCGAGAGCAAGGGCCACCAGTTTCAAAATGCATGGAATGACTGCGTAAGAGATATTGAGCGTCATCAGAGCCGCTGTGTCGTTTGCAACACCGGGGATAAAACCGCTGCGCTCCAAGAGTGGCAACACAGCAAAGGCGGCAAGTGCGAGGCCGATTTTCCCCGCGAATGACCAAATGCCAAAGGCAGAAGACGCGTTGAGGCCCGCGCGTGTGAGGGCGACCGAAAACATTGCTGGCAAGAGCACCATATCCGCGCCCAGCGCCGCACCAGATGCCCCGCAAATCAGCGCAAAACCTATTGCATTTCCGGGAGACAAGAACGCCGCACCCACAAATCCAAGGATGGCGAGCGGCATGGCGATGAGAAGGGCAGTCTTGGCGCTGGAGCGGCGACTAAGTTTGGTCCAAAGCGGCACGCTGATCCCGGCGCTGGCGAAAAACAAGATGAGAAATGGGCCAGACAAGCCCCGTAAGCCAAGCCGATCTTCAACAAAAAACAGGAATAATGTGGAGGTGATCGCCACCGGAAGCGAATTGACGAGCGCGAGCGCCAGAAGCCGCATCGCCCCAGCATTTGCCAATCCGCGCATCGACAGCTTCGCGCCGCTCACAACCGGCCGACGCCAGATTGGTAATGTCAGCACGGCGGCCACAAAGGCAACCGCGCCAAGAAACCAGCCAAATGCCGGATACCCTTGCGCGCGAAACCCAAAGGCCACGAACACCGTCGGCGCGATGGCCGCAAGGATCACCCCAATCAACATCCCACTTTCGCGAAAGGCCGCGAGAGTCATCAAGTCCTGCGCGTTTGGGGTTTTGGCGAGCGTTGCGCTGCGCCCATAAAGCAAGATCATACCGAGGCTATAGGCAGAGAAAAGCACGATCAGGATCAAGGTCAGTTTGAGAACAACGTAAGGGCTGTCGCCCAACGCAAACAAGAGCGGAAATCCGACAATGAACCCCGCCGCCGCCAGTAAGGCAAAGCCGGTTTGGGCGCGTGGCCACTGATCAATCGCCCATCCGATCAACGGATCTTGAACCAAATCAACCATGCGAAGCAAAAGCAAAATCACCCCGATTGTGCCAAGCCCGATGCCAAGCTCGACCGAGGCAAACCGCGGCAAATGGATGTAGAGCGGAATGCCCGCCGCCGCCAGCATCATGGCATAGAGACTGACGCGCGGATACAACATCACTCGCCGCGTAGCTGCCGGGTGAAACTTGCCGAGCGCGTGTTATTGCCCAGAAAAACGCTCATGAATCGTGTCTTGATTTGCGGATATTTCAACGTGCAGGTGCGCTTTCCGTTGTGCCAAAATCCGATTTGATTTCCGCCATTCGTCACCGCCAAGAACCTGTCACCTTTGCGCACGTCCTTAAAACAAGTCGCTAGTTGCGCTTCCAGTGGTAGCGCGCCCCCGGTGCGTTTGAATTCGCGTAGGGTGCCTTCGATCAGCGTATTTTCACTGACGTTGCGCAGGTACTTTAGCTCAAGTCCGAAGTCTTTGGCCCAATCAAGCGGCGCGCCGCCTTTGGTATAGAGGCGCGCTTCATAGACCGGGAACCCTGTGAATTTGAAGGTCGCCGCACCGCGCAATTCCGCGCCTGCGAGAGCCGATGTGACGGTCGAGGCTTGTGCCGCAACTGGGGTGATGAGAAGCGCGAGAAGAAGGGCAAACTTACGCATGGGCCAGCTCCACTTGAACAACATTTGTGTGCCCAATTGCGAAAGACGCGGCACAGATTTCCAAGTAGTATTTCCAGTTGCGAAAGAAGGCTTCGTTATACCCCATTTGCATGATCTTCTCTTTGTTCGCCGTGAGGCGGCTGGACCAAATGCGGCAGGTTTGCGCGTAGTCCTGACCAAAGGCGAAGGTGTCTTTCACTCGAAGTCCGGCCGCGTTTGCTTGATTTTGAATCACCCTATTTGAGAGCAACATACCGCCGGGAAACACATACTGGCGGATGTAATCGGAGGAGTTTTTATAGGTTTCAAAGAAGCTATCTTTGACAGTAATCGCTTGTAGAAGGACTTTTCCGCCCTCAGCAAGACTGCGCTTTAAGGTCTCGAAATAGCTGGGCCAATAGCGGGTTCCGACTGCTTCGATCATCTCAATCGACACGATGTTATCGAATTTCCCGTCAATATCCCGGTAGTCACGCAGTTGAATATCCGCGCGCCCATCAAGACGACATTCCGCATAGCTGTGCTGATTGCGCGAGATCGTGACGCCAGTGACATCTCGCCCTTCGCGCGTTGCGGCTTCTGCAAACCCGCCCCAGCCACACCCGATTTCCAATGTGCGCGCTTCGTTTGTCAATCGCGACAAAGCCCGCTCATTCTTGCGCGATTGGGCGCGTGTTAGATCTGTTTCTCCGCTCTCAAAAAGACCGGACGAATAGGTCATGCCCTCATCCAGCCAGAGTGCGTAAAACTCATTTCCAACGTCATAATGCGAACGAATGTTTTTGCGTGCGCCCCGCCGAGAATTCGCACGCAGTACATTATCCACGAGCCGGAACTTCGCTTTGTTGAACGCACTTGCTTGATCATAAGCGCCGAAATACTCGCGGTTGCGCATCGCCAGCGCCATGATCCCCTCGACAGAGGGCGTATCCCAAAGCCCATGAACATAGGTTTCGCCAAGCCCAACTTGCCCGTGTGCGGCCATCGCCGATACAGCCGCCCAATCGCGGATCACCAGCTCGGCCTCAGGTCCAGAGCTGCCAAAATGATAGGTCTCGCCTTCAGGTGTGCGCAGGATCAGACGGCCCTCATGCAGACGCTCGCACGTCGAGATGAATTCCGTCTTGAGAGCTTTGTTGGTCAGTCGCATTTTCAATTCCTTTAAGGCTGTGAAGTTCGTTCAGGCTACGCACAACGCGCATGGCGCTTGCGATGCCGTCTTCGTGAAATCCGTGGCGATTCCAGGCACCGGCAAACCAGGTTCGGTTCGATCCTTGCATCTTGCGGATGTCGGTTTGTGCCTTGAGCGCCGCCGCATCAAACATCGGATGCGCGTATTCAACACTGTCGTAAATCGCATCTTCCGCGATCTCGGTGGAGGGGTTCAGGGTGACGAACAAGGGGTCGGTTTCCGGTATGTTTTGCAGCCGGTTCATCCAATAGGTGACGCCGATATCGCCGTCTTGCGAACGATACGCCCAGCTCGACCAGCAGTCTTTGCGTTTGGGCATTTGACGGGGGTCGCTGTGCAGCACCGCCTTGTTCGTTTGATAGCGAATATTGCCCAGCGCTGCGCGCTCTGGCTCCGACGCACCCTCGCCCAAAATCGCGAGCGCTTGATCGGAGTGGCACGCCAGTATGATCTCATCAAATTGTTGAGCAGGCCGATCCCCAGCTGTAATTGTGACCTCACTCACACTGCGCTCAACTTCGTGCACAGGCGTGTTGGTGTGAAGCTGACACCCGCGCGCGATCAGCGCCGCCTCAAGTCGCTTCACATATTCAATGCTTCCACCGTCAACGGTCCACCACTGGTGTTTCGCTGTTCCCGCCAAGAGCGCATGATTGCGAAAAAACCGAACCAAGGACTTTGCCGGAAACTGATCGACTTCCGCGACCGGCGTAGACCAAATCGCGCCACACATGGGCATCATGTAGTAGTCGCGAAACCACCTCCCAAGTCCAAGCTCATCCACAAGCTCACCAATTGTCTTGTCATCATTCTTGGCAGCCTCTTCCGCGTGTTTTCCAAAGCGAATGATTTCAAGGATCATCTTGTAAAACTGCGGGCGCAGTAGGTTTCGCCGTTGCGCGACAACCGCCTTGAGCGAGTTCAGGCCGTATTCAAGGGCCCCATTGTTGATGCTGGCCCCAAAGCTCATCTCGCTTTTGATGACCGGTACATTCAGGTCACGAAACAAGCGCGTCAGGTAGGGATATGTGACGTAGTTGAAGACGATAAACCCCGTATCTACGGGTTGATCCCCGTTCTTCCCCGCCATCACCGTGCGCGCATGGCCCCCAAGACGTGGCGCCGCTTCAAACAGGGTCACGTCATGGTAAGGCGACAGATAATAGGCGGCGGAGAGGCCCGAGATGCCGCCGCCAACAATGGCGATTCTTTTTCTTGGGCCTTTGGTTTGATCCAACATTCCGTCGTCTTCCTTCTGATCGTTATGGGAAGGTTACGCAGGGGCGCGCTGATCGGATCACTCAAGCGTTTTCGAGGGGACAAACGGCGCTGAAGAAAGCCTTGTGCTGCGCGCACAAAAAAGAATGATCCAGCACCGCCATGCGCGCGTAGTCTGGATATCATGATGGAACATATCCAAGGCAAAACCAGACACGCGCGGCGCGGCAGCGTCAAAAACGCATTTGAATATGGCGTTGACTATATCCTGTCTGATTTGACAGATGCGCCGCCTTTGCTGATCTCGCGCAATCGCTTTAATCTGTGGTCCCTTTGGGACAAGAACCACGGCGGGCTGCGCGGCGCGGGGCGAGGGGTTTCATGGTTTCGAGACACCTTGATCGAGCGCGGATTTGCGCTGGAAGGCTCCGACCTATTGCTCCTGACACAACCCAGTTTTCTGGGTCACACCTTCAATCCTGTGAGCTTTTGGATCGCGCTTCGCGCGGGAAAACCCTGTGCCTTTATCGCGGAAGTGAACAGCACCTTTGGCCAGCGACACTGCTATTTCTGCGCAAATGAGGGGTTTCGCCCGATCGAAAAAAGCGACGTGTTACAGGCTGAGAAAGTCATGCATGTTTCCCCGTTTCAAGAGATCGCCGGGCAATACCGGTTCAATTTCGACATGACCCAAACCGCGTTTAACATCCGCATTTCGTATGAAAATGAAGGCCAAGGCGTGTTGGCGACACTATCTGGCCTGCGCCGCCCCGCGACGAGCAGGTCGCTGCTCTGGGCGGCCCTGCGCCGACCTTTGGGAGCGCTTCGGGTCGTCGCCTTGATCCATTGGCAAGCGATGATCTTGTATGTCAAACGGGCGCCGTTCCTGAAAAAACAACCAGCGCCCAAAACAACGCTCACACATAATCACCCCCACAGCGGAGCGTCGAAATGAGTGGCTTTTCTGGCAAGACCTATTGGTTGATCGGTGCGAGCGAAGGGCTTGGCCGAGACTTGGCACAGCTTTTGAGCGCGCAGGGCGCAAGGCTTATTCTATCGGCACGAAACGCGGAGCGGCTTGAAAGCCTGAGCAACAGCTTGCGTGATGCGCGCGCGCTACCGCTGGATGTGACTGACATCGTGAGCGTTCGTCACGCTGCCGAGAACGTAGGGATGATTGATGGGCTGATCTACAATGCGGGGGCTTATGACCCGATGAGTGCGCGCGAATGGGACAGCGATGCCGCGCTTGGCATGTTGGATGTGAATTTCACCGGCGCGATGCGGGTTCTGGGGGAGGTGGTGCCCAACATGGTCGCGGCTCAACAAGGCGACATAACCCTCGTTGGCTCTCTTGCGGGGTATCGCGGCCTGCCTTCTGCGATTGGCTACAGCGCGAGCAAAGCCGCGCTCATAAGCCTCGCTGAAACCATGCGACTGGATTTGAAGGGCACAGGGGTTTCGGTCCGCGTCGTCAATCCGGGCTTTATCAAGACCCGGCTCACAGCGAAAAACGACTTCAAAATGCCAATGCTCATGACCCCCGAGGCCGCCGCGCTACGGATCATAAAGGCGATGGGCAAACGCCGCTTTCGTACAGATTTTCCCGCACCGTTTTCCTGGGCGATCCGGTGTTTCGACTACCTGCCGGATTTCATCCTTTATCGCAGGTAGAGGCGCGCAAGACCTATGGAGCTACAGGGTTGTTTTTGCCATCACCAGCCCCGCGAGTGTGACGGCGTTCACATCTGTTGTCTCGACGTCTAAGCCTTGGCGTTCTAGAGCGGCGCGGTACTGCGCCGCGAGGCCTTCAGCGCCGACAAGTACAATACGTTGACCAAGCCAATAGGGGCGCGCGGCCGCCAGCTCAACTCCGATCAATAAACCCGACAATCGGGCGCGCGCGATATCCGGGGATTGGCCTTGCAACAGATCAGCAGCGCTCAGCCCAACCAGCTGTGCTGCAAACGCTTGCGGGCGCGTCATCGCCTCCTCTACAGCCGAAAGGAACACCTCGTCATCCAAAGTCTCATTGCGCGAAACGCTCAATCGCAACAAACTGTGCTCCGACAAGGCGCGAAAGAGATCGCCTGTCATAAAGCTCTGAAAACTCACGATTTCGCCCGCCGACACATGGACCCATTTCGTTTGAGTTCCGGGCAGACAGATCACCCCGTCAAAATCCTTGAACAAGGCAAGCACACCTGCGACTTGGGTTTCCTCACCTCGCATAACGTCCGGCGGTGAGGCTTGACTGACCCCCGGCAGAATCGACACTTTGATGCGGTCATCATGGCACGGAACACTCACGGCACGCGCGCCGCCCGGTGGTGTGCAGGGCGTCGATACATAAGGGGTTTGCGCCCAGCCCTCGCGCGACCCAATCGCCCCGGCGCAGACAACGGGGGTTTCGGTTTCATCCGACAGGTACGGCTCGATCAAGGACATCAAGGCCGCTTCAAACCCAAGCGTGCCAACCCGGCTCACCCCCAAAGGCGCGCTATCATGGCCGATAACGCCAGCCTCTCCCAGCGCCCAAACCCGCAGGTTTGTATTGCCCCAGTCCACCGCTATCCAACTTGTGTTTTGTGTCACGTTCACGCCCCAGACCTCAAATCCATTGGCCGCGCAGTATCCGCGTTGTGGGCGCGCATGCAAGAAACGAAACGTCACTTGCACCAAATCGAGCCTTATGCCAGTTGATTTGGGACTTATCCGAGGTGGAAACATGAAATTCTTGATTGTGGGCGCTGGCTTTTCGGGTGCTGTGATTGGCCGCGAACTCGCAAATGCCGGGCATGACATCACAACGATAGACGCACGCGACCACATCGCGGGGAATTGCCACACCGAACGAGACAGTGAAACTGGCGTGATGGTTCACGTTTATGGTCCGCATATTTTCCACACCGATGATGACGAGGTCTGGCAATATGTAAACGAATTCTCGCCTTTCAAACCTTTCAAAAACCGGGTCAAGACCACAGCGCAAGGCCAAGTGTTTTCATTGCCTGTGAACCTGCACACGATCAATCAGTTTTTCGGCAAGACGATGCGCCCGGATGAGGCTTTCGCCTTCATCACCCAAGACCAAGCAGACAGCTCGATCAGTGATCCACAGAATTTCGAGGAGCAGGCTTTGCGGTTCGTCGGGCCTGCTTTGTATGAAGCCTTTTTTAAAGGATACACGGAGAAACAATGGGGTGTCAGTCCAACGGAATTACCGGCTTCAATTCTCAAGCGTTTGCCTTTGCGCTTCAACTATAACGACGACTATTTCGCCCACAAATACCAAGGGATGCCAGAACACGGCTACACAAGTTTGATCGCCAAAATTCTCGATCATGACAGCATCACCATTCAACTTTCCACGCCCTATACTGCACAGCTGGCTGAGGGTTTTGACCACATTATCTGGTCCGGCGCTCTCGACGGGTACTTTGGCTTTTCACTGGGGCGGCTGGGGTATCGGACGCTTGATTTCGAGCGGTTTGTTGCGACTGGCGACTACCAAGGCTGCGCCGTGATGAACTATGGTGATCGCAATGTGCCCTTCACGCGGATCACCGAACACAAGCATTTCTCGCCATGGGAAACCCATAAGGGCAGCGTGATGTACCGAGAGTTTTCTCGCGCATGTGGCCCGGATGACATCCCGTATTATCCCATTCGTTTGGTCAGCGAAAAAACGATGCTTCAATCCTATGTCGACCTCGCCCAAGACACCGAAAACGTGACTTTTGTGGGCCGTCTGGGCACCTATCGATACCTCGATATGGACGTCACAATTCGCGAAGCACTCGACACGGCAGATCGAATTCTTGAGGCTGTCTCAACCAAGCAGAAACTACCGATTTTCGCGCAACCGCCGCTCTGAAACCCCGTTTACCATCTGTAGACCTTGAGACTTCCATCCCACCCCTTAAAATAGTAAACAAATCATGAAGGGTGGCCCGCAGTTGTGCGCTGCGGGAGGGTGAAAGCGGCACGCAAGCGACAAGAGGGATGCTGTGTTCAATTATTTGGCGAACGCGACCAGAATTGACGTCGGATCGGCTATCGACGGTGAAATTTCGACAGCTTTTGAGAAGGACTTCTATCAACTCCATCTCACCCAAGGTCAGCGCGTCAGCATTTCGCTTGAAGGCAGCGGAGTTTCACCGCTTTTTGATCCCACTCTTGAATTGCTGGACTCCAGTGGAAAACTTATAGATTTTTCAAGTGACCTTAACGGCTCCAACGACCGAAACGCGGGCATTGAATTTACGCCCACTGAAACAGGAATTTACTACGTGGACGCTTACGCTTCTGGCGCCAGAACCGGTGCTTATTCTCTCTCCGCTTCAACCTCAGCCTATGCCCCGACGGATGGCATCGATTGGGGATCGAAAGTCTATGACTCGACGATTGAAGTGTATTTTGGGCGAGCGGGCGATTATTCCGGCTACGTAGATGATGTCTATGTCAATTTTGCGGAAGCCTTTACGACCTATGAGAAACAACAGTTTTGGGCCGCGTTCGCATTGATCGAATCCGTCACAAATCTCACATTTGTTGAAACCTCGACCTGGTATACGTCTGATTTTGAACTCTACGTCGACACAGACGAGTTAGGGACATACTACGGTGGCCTTCTTGGGATTTTTGGGACACCCAATGATCCCGGCGCGGGCATTGGCATGTTCAACGCAGCGGCCTGGGACCGGTATGGGTCCATCGGGTCTATGGAACTCGGCGGCTTGGACTTCACGACGGTTACACATGAGCTGCTACATGGTTTGGGCCTCGCGCACCCCCACGACGACGGTGGTACGTCTGATGTTTTCCCTGGGGTTTATGATGATGGATACGAGTACACCCCAGGTGACCATTATCTGAACCAAGGCATTTTCACCAACATGTCTTATACCGCCGGTTTCCAAACGATTTTCGGTGAATTTACTGAGAGCGCAGCAAGTGATTATTACGATCCAAATTGGGGATTTGAAATCGGTCCCATGGCGCTCGATATTGCTGTACTTCAGGAAAAGTATGGGGCGAATATGACGACCGCCACCGGTGATGATGTCTATGTCCTACCCGATGAGAACGTCGCTGGTACGGGTTGGCGCGCAATTTGGGACGCGGGGGGCACTGACGAAATCGTCTACAACGGCTCGCGTGATATTCAGATCGATTTACGCGCAGCGACCTTGCTGCAAGAAGACGGCGGCGGCGGGTTCATTTCCGCAGCCTATGACATCGCAGGGGGCTTCACGATCGCAAACGGCGTGGTCATCGAGATCGCGCGAGGGGGCGCTGGGGATGATGACCTGTTTGGAAATGATGCAGGCAACATCCTGTATGGCGGAAACGGCTGGGACGTGATCACCGGGGGCGCGGGCGACGACGAAATCCATGGCGGAAACGGTGCCGACACGATCTACATGGGCGCCGGGGACGACATTTTCCACGACAACACCCAAGGCACTGTTGCAGGCAAAGACCTCGTTTATGGCGGTGAGGGCAACGACACGTTCAACGGCGGTTGGGGTGACGATACCTTCTATGGTGGCACCGGCGATGATACGATTTATGGCGACCACGCGTTTGACTATATTGATGCCGGTGAAGGCAACGATACCGTGTTTGGCGGCACCGGTATGGACGAAGTTTACCTTGGCAGCGGCGACGACACATTCACCGACGAGAAGCAATTTGGTTGGCGTGCAGAAGACATCGTTGATGGCGGCGACGGCAACGACACAATTATTGGCTACGGCGGCGAAGACAAACTCAACGGCGGAAGTGGCGACGACGATATTATCGGTGGCGCTGGCGCTGATACGATACGTGGCGGCACAGGCAACGACACGTTGCGCGGGAGCTGGCACGACGACATGATTTACGGCGAGGAAGGGGACGATATCCTCACTGGCGGCTACCAGGCGGACACCTTTTTCTTTGAGTTTGACGGCGGGAACGACACAATTACCGACCTTTTGGCAAGCGATGGAGACATGTTGTTGATCCACTCCGGCATCGTGCCGGACATTGAGGAATTCCTCAGCGATGGCTCAGCGACAGTCACAACAGAGGGCGTCGTTTTGGATCTTGGCGACAACGGCTCGATCACGATTTCCAATCTCGATAGCCTGGACGGGCTTGCGGATGTCGTGGGCACCTTCGATGAAGTGATCTAGACGAACTGAATATCGTCAATCGTGAAGTTGGCTGGCGATACATCGTCCAGTTTTGCAAAGCTTGTGCCCCAGGTGATCTCTAGACCTGTGCCTTTGGCAGCTATCGACACATCTGCTCGGTCGATGCCTTCAAACACGATGCTGTCTTGATCAATGTCAAAATCCTTCACCCAATTCTGATCACAATCGCCGCGGAACAAAAAGACGTCCTCTCCGAAGCCTCCATACAGCTCGTCACCACCTCGTTCACCGATCAACACATCATTGCCGTCACCTCCGCGCAGAGTGTCCCAGCCAAACCCACCGTTAAGCCAATCATTCCCTACGCCGCCTTCCAGACTGTCGCTGCCCGCCTGTCCAAACAAGGCATCCCGCCCGTTCCCGCCATACAGGGTGTCATTGCCGTCATTCCCCCGCAAACGGTCATTACCATCATTCCCATAGAGCATGTCATCCCCGTCCCAGCCGATCACGCGATCATTGCCATCGCCGCCTTCGACGCGATCATTGCCAAGACCACCGTTGACAATATCATTCCCTCCGTCCCCTCGAACCAGATCATCACCCGGGCCGCCCAAAAGACGGTCGTTTCCAGCGCCACCATTGAGCGTGTCCGAGTCAAATCCACCAAAACACTCATCCGCCCCATCGTTCCCATTCACGATGTCTTCGCCGTCATAGCCGGCAATAAAATCGTCTCCCGCTTCCCCATGAAGTTGGTCATTGCCTTCCATTCCATAAATCCGATCATCCCCGGAGCCTCCATAGACAACGTCATTTCCGACGTTCGCCCCAATGAAGTCATCGCCGGAATGACCGTACAAAATGTCGTTCCCGGCATTCCCGCGCAGCTCATCTTTTCCGGTGCCACCAAAGAGACTATCGTTGCCTAATTCGCCGTTCAGGTAGTCATTTCCATCGCCGCCGCGCAGCGCGTCATTCCCCTCGCCGCCATACAATTTGTCCTGACCTTCATCGCCGTACAGCGAGTCATTGCCGGATTCGCCATAAAGCCTGTCGTTGCCAAAACCGCCCTTGAGAACATCATTCCCGGCTTCACCATGCACCACGTCATTGCCGCTCAGACTCCCTATGTCGGACTCATCAAACGTGTCCGCCCCTTTTCCGAGCCAGACTGAATCATTCCCCCAGCCACCGGATACAAAGTCGTCTCCATCGCCCGAGCGGATACTGTCCTCTCCTTCGCCGCCAAGCACATGATCATGCCCTTTACCGGTTTCGATTTCATCGTTGCCAGCGCCGCCATCCACAAAGTCGCCGTCGCCTACTCCGCTGGTTCCATCATCAAAGTATTTATCATTCCCCTCTTGGAGAAAGACCGTGTTGATTCCTTCCCCTCCACGGATTTCGTCGTTGCCCGCCCCCGCATACACCTCGTCATTTCCGCCCCCGAGGTAGATGAATTCGCCGTTGGTTCCGCCGTACAGAACATCGTTACCATCGGACCCAGCCAGATCGTACTTGGCATCATCAGGAAAGGTGAATTTCGAGAGATCAACAGTTCGGTTCGCGCCCAAAATGACCGAAGCACGTACCAAATCAGTGTTGAGCGGCGTCAAGTCCGGCGATCTCAGAATGATCTTGGTGTCGCGCCAAATGATCTCTGCACCAACGGCAACGGCATTGATCGTAAGACTGGCCGGGTCGTAGAAGAACGGCAGCGAGCTTAAATCCAGCTGATCCACCCCCACTTCGAAATCTGTAATGACATCGTCCTGATCATCATCACGAAACACGAAAATATCAGCACCCGATCCCCCAGTGAGAATGTCTTTCCCACCACCATCCACAATGATGTCGTCGCCCGATTTCCCGTCCAAACGATCAATACCAGCGCCACCAATAAGGATGTCGTCTTGGGCTGTTCCGTCGAGGTCTTCGCCGCCGGTTGCTGCCACTTTCTGCGCGCCAAAACCACTGACATCAAGCGAAAGATCGGTCACACCCGCCACGTTTTCTGCGGCGACAAAAATCCGCAATTCCTGGCCAAATGCCATCGCTTCAATCGCCAAAACATTGTCTAATCCGGCGGTATTCGTATTTTCATAGGAATACTGATTGACCAGAACATGACTGAGCTGCAACTGGCCGCCCGGTAGAAGCTGAAACACCGACAAACCATCGTCGCCACCACCGGCAATGACAAAGACCCGATCCCCAACCGTGACGGTTTCGATATCTTGAACATTGCCAAACCGGGTGTCTCTTGTGTCCAACACATGATCCATGACGGTCAGATCACCCGCCGCCCCGACATTAAAGACCGTCAACGCGCCACTGGTGTCTGTGCCCGATGCGACAATCGCGTAGGTCTTCCCGTCAACGCTCGTGACCTCGATTTCGGTGGGCACCATGATGCCAACACCATCTTCCGGGCCGCTTGTGTCTGCCAGTGTTGGCCCCGCAAAGGCGAGTCTGTAGCTCGCGATTCCATATCCACTCGCATCTGCCGCAAGAAGAATGTCGCTTCCAGTGCCATCAACAACAGCGAGGGCACTTACATGGGCCAGATAGGTACTGTCGCTGTCGGGGACATAGACGGGAGAACTCAACCCACTTGTCGTCCAACTGAACAGAGTCATGCCGCCTTTGTCATCCGCAATTGCCAACCCACCATCGGGCAGCGTCACTAAGGATATGGGGGTGTCATCATTGCTCGGGTAAGCGTTCACCGGATCAATGCTGAAAATATCGCCCTCTGCCGTGACTTCATATCCCGCTAGCCGCGTCTCGGAATTTTGGCCAATAAGAGCGAGAAAGTCACCGTTAGGGGCCTGCGTGACAAGGAGCGTCCCGTTGATCCACGTGGCCCAGTTCGGGTCAAAAATCACATTGTCATTCGCAGCGATAGGCCCACTATCGGCAACGGAAAAACTCGTCAGCCCGCCGTGCGCGCCGCTCGTCGCGAACAAGGAAACAGACCCGCCAGAAACTATGAGATCGAGATCGGAGATCCCATGATCCAAAACGTCTATGCCGGTTAAGACTCGTTCGTTGAATTGAATATTTGCCATAGATCCCACCACAAGTTCTGTGAGTAGGAAGATGGCTTTGGGATGTGTTTTTGGTCCGGACGAAAATGTGGCACGGAGGCGGAGATCGTCTCAAATGTTATGCCAAGTGTATTTTTTGCGGTTTTACTAAAGATTGGAACACTTGCTCAAAGTATTGATATTTATCTCATATTTCTGTTGTGCACATCAATTGCATCATCAATATCGTCGAAAAACTCGATTTTCCCGTCGTTCAACACCACGCCAGCATCGCAGAATTCGCGCAACTCTTGCATGTTGTGACTCACCATGATCGCGCTCGCCGTTGCAACCCGATCCTGAAAAACAGCCCGACTTTTGCGCCGAAAAGACGCATCACCAACGGCCGTCACCTCATCCACCAAATACGTGTCAAAGCGGATCCCCATAGCGGCACCAAAAGCAACTCGCGAGCGCATCCCCGAAGAATAGGTCCGAAACGGCATGTAGAAATGTTCACCGATGTTGGCGAAATGAGAGGCAAACTCGACAAGGGCCTCGGTATCAACGCCGTAAATGCGCGCAACAAACCGGACGTTTTGTGCACCGCTCAACTCAGCATGAAACGCAGTCGACAGCCCAACAGGCCAAGAAATTGTCCCGTCACTTACGATTTGCCCGTTGTCAGGCGCCATCGTCCCCGCAATGAGCTGCAACAGGGTGGATTTGCCCGCCCCATTGCGCCCAAGCAGCGCCAGCGACCGCCCGCTTGGAAGCTCAAGGTTCAGGTTGTCCACGACGACTTTGCGCCGCCCGTTGACCCAAAAACTCTTGGTCAAGTTTTCGAAACGGATCATGACTTCCCCTTAGCGACGATCTCGTACCGAATAGTAGATCAGTGCGATAATGGCCCAGGCCAAACTGAGGAACAGCGCAGTAAGCCCGAATACCTCCCAACGTCTTGGGTACTCCGCGCTTTCCGGTAAGGTTGGCTCGACATAAGTGGCGAGGTAGCGCGTTTGCCGCACGGCGTTCGACTTGGCGATATCAAGAGCTGTCAGGGCCGCACGATATGTTTCTTCGGCAAACTGGCGATCCACCGCCAAGCTTTCGTATTCCGCGATGAGGGCCGGATATCCTTCAACCCCTTCATAACTCTCGGACGACCCCAAGTTCGCCCGCTCCTCCGCAATACGGGCGCGAATGACGTCAATGCGCCTTTGCGCTTGAATTGTCCGAGGGTCTTCTGCGTTCGCGAATTCTGCCAATAGGTCAAAGTCAATCAGGGCTTGGGCGAGCTGTTGCTGCAACCCGTTTTGCACCCCAAGGCGCGCTTCAAGATCACTTTCCGGGTCAACGATTTGGGTGCGTGTTCGAAACTTGATCATCGCTTCGCGCGAGTCCTTCAGACGGACAACGGCAGCCTCCAAATCCGCTTCGGCGTATTTAAGCGTGTCTTGCCGAGATTGCTCGTTGAGCGCATTCACCAAGGCCTGACTTTCGGCCATCAATGCATTCGCGATAGACCGTGCAAACTCCCCGTCAAACGCCAGAACACGAAGCTCCAGAAGGCCAGTGTTGGAGTCAAATGACACGCGCACGATGCGCGGCCAGAAATCATGAAGGTCTTCGATGGTGCCGCCCGGCCGCAGCGAGAACAACGGATCTTGCTCCCAATTTTGCGTGTAATGCGCCCAAAGGTCGAGCTGATCATCTATGCTTTTCACAAGCCCTTGGCTTTGAATGAACTCATAAATGATGTCGCTATCGGATGCGCCGCCAGATGCACCGGCAAACTGGGCCAATCCACCTATAATGGTGGCGCTGCTCGCATCATCCTCCTGGCGCACCGTGAAGCCAACGGTGGAGGCGAATTGATCAACAGCCCGCCCATTCAAATATAGGCCGAAAATCAAAAGCGGCAGCAAAACGCCGATCACAAACCCGAGGATCAAGCCCCAATGCCGCTTTTGCATCGTGGCGTTTTGCGCAATAGGACGAACTACGATTTTTGGGGCTGGATTGTTCTTCTTGGGCTTTTTGTCAGCAGCACCGGCGGAATTTGCCTTGGGTCCGGCCGCGCCTTTTGAGCCGGGTTTGCTATCCGGTTTCGGCGCTGGCTTTCCTTTATTGGGGGTCGGGGAGGTGTTCAATAGACAATCCCTTTGCAAACAGGTTTGATGTTTTTCAATTGCTTCTACATAATGTAACACCGCAAGGCCAGCCAGTTGGAAAGCCGATGACGATGAATGCGCAGGAAGACACTCAGTTCGCGCCCCCCTTGACACCGCGAAGCCGAAGCAAGGTCACCTTCTCTACCGGTCGGACGATTCTAGCGCTTATGCTTCGTGAAATGGCAACGCGTTTTGGTAGCTCCCCGGGCGGCTACCTTTGGGCGCTCGTGCAACCCATGGGATGGATCGTCATCTTGGCGGTGGCCTTTGGCCTCGTGGCAAGAGCACCATCATTGGGAAACAGTTTTATTTTGTTTTACGCGACTGGTTTCTTGCCTTTCAATATTTACAACTCAGTGCAACCTACAGTGATGAGGTCGCTGAACTTCTCCAAACCTCTCTTGAAGTATCCTGCTGTCACTTGGATCGACGCGATACTGGCTCGGTTCTTACTCAATACTTTGACCGAGACACTTGTTTTTTTCCTGCTCATTTTTTTGATCAGAGCCGTTGTCGGGATTAACACACCCGTAGATTTTCTGCTCTTGTTGCAGTCAATTGGCCTTGCCGCGGCGCTCGGTCTGAGTGTCGGAACCCTGACCTGTTTCTTGCTGTTGCGGCTACCTGTGTTCGGTCAAATCTGGCCAATTTTGATGCGGCCATTGTTCCTGATTTCAGGGGTGTTGTTCATGTATGAAGACCTGCCGCGCGTCGCTCAGGATGTCCTGATTTGGAACCCATTGATGCACATCACATCAATCGCTCGCGCCGGCATGTACCCGACCTATTCGGCGCATTTCGTATCATATCCATTCATCATTGCCTGTTCGCTGATCCCTCTCTTTTTTGGCCTCCTTTTGCTACGCAAACACAGCCGAGAATTGCTCACCAAGAACTAGGCAACCGTCCGCGACGACGCGCCGTTCTGAATCAGAGACGCGCTTTTGGCGATCCCTCCTAGGGGAAACAAATGAAGGGCAGAAATGGCCGAATTTGGTGTGCTGTTAATATAGGTCGCGAGTTGAGAGACCATTTCGGTGGGTTCATGAGGGCGCACCAATTGAGAGATGTCCTTGGCTCTGGATTTGAGCACTTTGAGAGAGGGGCCAACACCGCAGGCGATCGCATATTTGATGAGGGTTTGCAATTTGGCCGGACCCGCGATGCCAGCATGAATCGGAAGATTGACTCCGAGGTGTTGCAACCGTTCTGCCCATGAAATGAGGGGGGCGGCATCGAAAACGAACTGTGTGACAATCGCCATATCAACAGAAGATTGATGTGCGAAGGCGGCCTTCCAACGCAGCGCCTCATCGGTGATCACTGTCTTACCGTCCGACTCAATGTCACGATTGCCTTCTGGGTGGCCAGCAATATGTAAGCGACCAAACCCGTGATCCGTAAACACGCCTGTTTCGAGCAGCTGTATTGCGCTTTCAAACGGCCCATTTGGAACCACAGGCGCACCACCTAGGACGAGCGCTGAGGACACGCCGACATCACGGTAGCGCTTTACCCAGTCCAAAAGTGCTTTGTCACTGGGAATTACGCGGGCGGGAATATGCGGCATAACCTCAAATCCTTGCGCCCCAAGCCGCTTTGCTAGGGCCACCATATCTTCAATGGCCGTCCCATCAATATGGGCGATGTAAATACGGGTCGATTTAGGAAGTAGCGTGCGAAAATCAGCAATTTTTTCGGCCGTTCTGGGCATGACTTCAATTGAGGCCTGCCGCAAAAAGCTCTGCGCCGTGAGCGCCCGTTTTTCTCTTAGGTGAACAACGCTCATGGACGCATACTCCGCTGATGGTTTCCCTTGAGTCTAGGCTCCGTCACGCGATGGCATGTGTAGAAATCGCCGTTTTTCGACGCATTTGCGTCAAGCGCCGGTCAAAAACGGCTCCAAAACCCCACAAACGGCCCGAGGCTGCTCAATCGGCGCAAAATGCCCGGCGTCCTCAATCACCGTCAGGCGGGCATCTGGTAATTGCCGCGCCATTTCTTCGTGTTGCCCAAGCGGCGACCATGCATCGTGGCGCCCGACAACGAGTAAAGTCGGGCAGTTGAGGGTCGAAAGATAAGCTGTTGCATCGGGACGATTGACGAGAGCCTGAATTTGTCGCGCGTGAAGATCCGCGTCACAGCGCAAGACCATGGCTTTAAGACCACGCATGAGCGCGGCGTTTTCCCTGTTTGGCGCATAGACCATCTGAGGAAGCCAGCGCTCCGCAAGCGCCTCCATCCCGTTATCATACGCGAAGCGAACAATGTCTTCGCGGCGCGCGGCTTCGCCCTTGGCTAAAGGGTGTGCGCCCGTGTCGAGCAAGGCCATCCGCTCAACGCGTTCAGGCGCAATGCGCGCGATTTCCATCGCGACACGCGCGCCCATCGAATGGCCAGCAATTCTGAGCGCGCCGGGGTGCGCCGCCAAACACTCATACGCCATGTCCGTGAGACTGTTTTGCGTTGTGAGGTCCGCAACGGCTGCGTCAAAACGTGATGTCAAAGGCTCCCAAACGAACCCATCGCACAACAAACCCGGAATGAGTAAAACAGTCACAATTACGGCCTAACTTTAACGAATTACCTCAGAAGACTCAGCATAGAGCGCTTCAACTATGTCGGAGCGATACCGCAAGACAGCGCGCTGATTGACGGACCCTTTGTCGGTCACTTCACCTTTATCAAGATCGAGAGGGGAAGTGAGAAACATCACTTGCGGCACCCGCATGGATGACCCTGTGGCCGTGCTGTTGTAGCGCGCCAAAAGCCTTGAAACCTCGGCCCGCACAGCCGGATGCCCGCAGAGTTGAGGGAGCGTCAGATCCTCGGCCCCATTTACCAAACGCGCCAAGGCGGGTTCAAATGGCACGAGCATGGCGCCGAGTGAAGCGCGCCCCTCCCCTGTGAGCACGACATCGCGCGCCAGCCCGCCCAAAGCGTCTGTCAGCTGTGCTCGAACCGCGCCAACGGACACCCAAGTTCCAGTGTTGAGCTTGAAGTTTTCCGCAACACGCCCATCAAAGAAAAACCCTTTTCCGGGATCATTCTCGTCGGCAAAGCGCAGCGCATCTCCGAGCAAATAGAACCCTTCGTCGTCAAAGGCCCCTGCCGTCAAATCTGGATCACGCCAATACCCCGGCGTGACAGACGGCCCTTTGAGGCGCGCCTCCCATTTTCCCTCATTGGGCACCAGTTTGAGTATTAAGCCCTTGGCGGGAATGCCAACATTTCCGGGCACCTCTTGTTGCAAGCTGTTGTAAAGCGCAAAGGGGGCTGTCTCGGTTGCGCCCAATCCCGAGGTCAAAAATACATATTCACCAGTCGTTTGGAGCGCGAGCGCCTCAAGCCCTTGCCAAGTATGCGCCGCCATACCGGCCCCGGCATACATCAACAGTTTCAGGTCTTTGAAAAAGGACTGTGCCAAGGCTTTGTCCGCCTTCATAGCCTCAATCAACATTTCATAACCTGCGGGAACGTTGAAATACCACGTTGGCGACACCTCACGCAGGTTCCTGATCGTGCGATCAATAGCGCCCGGCGCAGGCTTTCCGTTGTCGATGTAAAAGCTACCGCCGTGATACATCGACATATTGAAGACCTTGTTCCCCGACGCGACATGGTTCCAAGGTGCCCAATCCAAAAACACCGGGGGGTCTTCTTGAAAATAGCGAAAACAATCCGCGGCCATTTCCATGTTCGCACAAAGCATCCGCTGCGTTTGAATCACCGCTTTAGGCGCGCCCGTTGTACCGGACGTGAAAATGAACTTCGCAACCGTGTCTGGCCCCAATGATGCACGCGCCTGCCAAACCGATTCTGTGAGTGGTGTTGACAGCAAATCTTCCCAATCGAGCACAGATCCTTGCCCGGTGCGCGAAAAGACGGGCGCATCGGCAAAAACAGTGTCTATTGCGGCTGAAAACGGCTTCGTGTCCTCAACAAATACCGCACCCGGCGTAATTTGGTTGCGCACTGCAATCAGTTTCTCAAACCCGCCGGACATCAATGAATATGCCGGCGCAATCGCCGCTGACGGGACACCCACATATTGCGCGCCAAGCGCCACGAGCGCATGAGCAATTGAGTTTCCAGACAGAATGATGAGCGGCCGCTCCGTTGTAAGACCGAGATTGAGCAATGCCTGTCCGATCGCACGAATGGACGACAACATGTCCCGATAGGTCATCTTGATCCATGCTGTATTTTCTTGATTTCGCTCAGCCATCCACAAAGCGTTCGGGGTCTTCTCGGCCCAATACTCAAAACGATCAAAGAGGGAATCGGGGTATTCGTTGAGAGGCCCGGATTGATAGACCAGTTTGCTGCCATCTGGCCGGGTTTCCCAAACTACATCGGCCTCCCAAAGCGAAACCGGACGCATTTTCGCTCGATCCATTCGTTTACCCCTCCCCGTTAAATGCAGTGAGCATACGAAAAGCTCCCTCGCAAATCTACGATTTCAAAGATGCTCACTCATTTCATTTATGGCTCTATTCCGTCAGGATTCGAACATTCTTCTTTGGAATTTTCGGTTTGTCTCATCAATTTTCTCGATACGTGTGTGCTTGGAATGGACCGCATTGCGAAGATGCCTCAATCCCGATTGTTTTTGTCGGATTGACAATTCCGATTGTTTCAGTCAGGTAAAAGCAAATATTGATCTGCGAACACCAAGGAACGCCAGAATGAAAAAAACAACTCTTACGACAGCGATGCTTATGCTCTCTGTTGCGCCCGTATTTGCCGCGACGAAAGGCGAAGTGATCAAGACTTACGCCGACATTGCTGAAGCTGGCTACACAGACAGCCTCACAACCGCGCAGGCTCTCGATGCGGCCGTAGACGCTTTGATCGCTGATCCGTCTGAGGCAACCTTGGCAGCAGCGCGCAAAGCCTGGATTGAAGCGCGCGAACCTTACCAGCAAACGGAAGTGTACCGGTTCGGCAATGCTATCGTTGACGACTGGGAGGGCAAAGTGAACGCTTGGCCGCTCGACGAAGGTTTGATCGACTATGTTGATGCGTCCTATGGTGGCCCAACCGACGAAAACGGACTTGCAGCGCTCAACGTGATTGCAAATCCAACACTGACAATCGCCGGGGTTGAAGTGGATGCAACCGAGATCACGCCCGAATTGATCAGCGAGACCATCAATGAAGCAGACGGCATTGAGAGCAACGTCGCACGCGGCTATCACGCAATTGAATTTCTTCTTTGGGGTCAGGATCTTAACGGAACTGGCCCGGGCGCGGGGAACCGTCCGTTTACAGATTTCGCTCAAGGAGAAGACTGTACCGGCGGCAACTGTGATCGCCGCGCCGACTACCTAGAAGCCTCGATGGATTTGCTTTTGGCAGACCTCGAAGAAATGGTCGCAGCATGGGGCGAGACGGGTAAAGCGCGCGAAGCTGTCATGGAAGACGAAAATGCTGGTGTGATTGCAATCCTCACTGGCATGGGTTCGCTGTCATATGGTGAGCAGGCCGGTGAGCGCATGCGCCTTGGCCTCATGTTGAATGATCCAGAAGAAGAGCATGATTGCTTCTCGGACAACACCCACCGGTCGCACTTCAACGATGGTCTTGGTATCCAAAACGTCTATCTGGGTCGCTATGTTCGGGTGGATGGAAGCACCGTGGAAGGCCCCGGCGTTTCTGCGCTTCTAAGTGAAAGCAACGCCGATCTTGATGCGGAGATGAAGGCCAAGTTGGACACAACGATGGCCGCTCTGGGCGCGATTTCTGACGCCGCAGAGGGGGGCTATGCCTATGATCAAATGCTTACAGCAGGCGATGAAAAAGGCGAAACGCTCGTCATGGCGGCGGTCAACGGTTTGATCGACCAAACCAAAACCATCGAGAGAATTGTGACGGATCTTGGCCTCGACGCCATCGAGTTTGAAGGCTCCGACAGCCTTGATAACCCGGACGCAGTATTCCAATAATGGGGAGATAAACGATGATCGTCTGTCACTGCCAAGGCATAACGGATCGCGACATTCATGCCGCGATCGACTGGATGCGCGCCGCGGACCCGCAGACGATCATCACCCCTGGCCGCATTTACCATGCGCTCGGAAAAGCCGCCGATTGTGGCGGTTGCATGCCACTGTTTGTCGCGAAAATGCGCCAGAGTGATAACTATAAAGTACCCAGCAACCTAAGGAATCTTAGGGCTATGCCAGGAAAGGAAAAACTCCATGAAGGGCAATGAAACCGTAATCAAATACCTCAACGATGCGCTGCGCCACGAACTCACGGCCGTGAACCAGTATTGGCTGCACTATCGGCTTCAAGATGATTGGGGCCTTAAGCATATGGCTGCCAAAAGCCGCGAGGAAAGCATCGAAGAAATGCAACACGCGGACAAACTGATCGAGCGGATCATCTTTTTGGAAGGTCATCCAAATCTACAAAAGCTCGACTCCCTGCGTATCGGCCAAACTCCGCGTGAAACTCTGGAATGCGACCTAGAAGCAGAACACTCCGCGGCCAAGCTTTACCGCGAAGCACGCAGCGTTTGCTCCGATGCTGGCGATTTCGTCACGATGAAAATCTTTGAAGAGTTGCTGGCGGATGAAGAAGGTCATATCGACTTCCTCGAAACGCAACTGGACCTGATGGATCGCGTCGGAGAAGAAAAATATGCTCAGCTCAATGCGGCAACAATGGACGACGGCGAGTAGCATCGCCCTCATGACCCTCGCCAGCGCCACAACGGCGTTGGCGGGTGACATCATCCCCCCGCTTACCGATGATCACTTGAATTTTGTCCCTCGCACCGCTGAGGAATCTTCGCGGATTGCCAAGGTGACCGCTCCAACCCAAGACTTCTCGGCCCCGGAGGACTTTGAGGAACGCCCAGCCGGTGCGGCAACCGTGCGAGCGCGCAACAATGCAGATGCCTTTTCTCAGCCCTCCGCCAATATTGGATTTGAAGGCGAATTGGACTTCAAAGTTGGCAACGGGCTTTTTCGCAAAATCTGGGTCCAAGCGCCTGCATCAACCGAAGCAAGCGATGGATTGGGGCCGCTTTACAACGCGCGCGGTTGTCAGAATTGCCACATAAAAGATGGGCGCGGCCATACCCCGGAAAACGCTGGCGACAACGCCGTTTCTTTGTTCCTACGTGTCTCTATTCCGGCGGAAAACACCGGAAACATGCAGGCGATTGAAGACTATCTCGCAACCGCCAATGACCCCAATTACGGCGGACAGATTCAAGACTTTGCGACATCCGGCCTTAGCGCAGAAGCGCAACTCCATGTCAGCTACACTGAAACGCCGATCGAGCTTCAAGGAGGCGTAATCGTTCGCCTGCGCACACCGACGTATACCCTGGACCAGCTCGGATACGGCCCACTCCATCCCGACGCGATGCTCTCGCCACGGATTACACCGCAGATGATCGGCCTTGGGTTGCTAGAAGCCATTCCGGCGCAAGATATTCTGGCACTCGCAGACGAAAACGATGCGGACGGAGACGGGATTTCTGGCCGCCCAAGCCTCGTTTGGTCCGTCGAGTATGACAAGGTCATGTTGGGACGTTTTGGCTGGAAAGCCGGAGCGCCCACGGTGCGCCATCAGTCCGCTGCGGCCTTTTCTGGAGACATTGGGATCTCGACCCCGCTGTTCCCCGATGCTTGGGGCGATTGCACAGTGGCGCAGACCGATTGCCTTTCAGCGGAACATGGCGGGGACGACATTCATCAAGGGCTAGAAGTTGATCAGATAGGGCTAGAATTAGTCACTATTTATGCCCAAAACCTGGCAGTTCCCGCGCGGCGCGGCGCGTCCGATCCAGACGTGTTGCGCGGAAAAGAGCTGTTTTTTGAAGCCGGCTGCGCGTCATGCCACACGCCCAAATTCGTCACGCATCGCTTGAAAGACCAGCCTGCGCAAAGTTTCCAGTTGATCTGGCCCTACACAGATTTGTTGTTGCACGATATGGGAGCGGGCCTCGCGGACAATAGGCCAGAAGGTCGCGCGACAGGAACCGAGTGGCGTACGCCGCCGCTCTGGGGCATTGGCCTGACAAAACTCGTATCAGGACACGACAATTTTCTGCATGATGGACGCGCACGTAGCTTGATGGAAGCGATCCTTTGGCACGGCGGCGAAGCCCAAAAATCACGCGACACCGTCGCGCAATTCCCAAAACCTGATCGCGATGCGCTCGTAAAGTTTCTGGAGTCTCTTTGATGCGCCTAGCGATCATTTTCATATTCGTTGCACAAAGTGCGCTTGCTGGGGTTTCGGAGGCTGTCAATGAACGCATTCTTCCCGGCTTAACAGATTTCGCAACATCGGCGGCCGACCTGAGCACCGCCGCAAGCGAATCTTGTGAGCCAGACTCGCTTAAACCCGCCTTCCAAAAGACCTTTGACGCTTGGATGGGGATCGGAGATTTGCGGCTAGGCCCAAGTGAAGCAGGCGCGCTTTCAATCTACTTCTGGCCAGACAAGAAGGGCTTCACGAAAAAGGCTCTATTCCAGCTAATTTCAGCCCAAGACCCCGCTATAAATGACCCGGAACGCTTCAGCCATGTCTCCATCGCAGCGCGCGGATTATTCGCGCTTGAGCGGATGCTTTATGACCCTGAATTTAGCGCCTATGAGACCGAGGATTACGCCTGTGCATTGGTACAAACCTTAACACGCGATCTTGCCAGCCAAGCCCAAGCCCTGACATCGGACTGGGAAACCGATTTCGCACATTTGTTGTTGTCCCCCGGCGGGCCTGACAACATTGCATTTTTAGATGAAACCGAGGCGACACGGGCGATTTACACTCAGATTTTGACCAGCCTTGAAAATACATCGACAGTTCGACTTGGGCGCCCTTTGGGCGAAACAACACGCCCACGCCCCCAGCGCGCCGAAGCCTGGCGATCAGAACGGTCGCTTCAAAACACACTGCTCGCGACAAAAGCTGCTGTTGATCTGGCGATTGCCCTTGCCGATTGGGACATTCCGCAAACCAAGGCCGCGCTAAAGGAGGTCTATGCACAGGCGGAGCGCATTTCTGATCCGAGCTTCCAAGATATTGACGATTTGACGGCCCGGTTTGCCGTTGAAGTACTGGCCCAGAAAATTGATGCCGTCCATTTGGCGATCGAAGTTGAAGTCGGTGAGAAATACGGAATTACGCCCGGCTTCAATTCCTCAGACGGGGACTAACATGCGGACGCGGCGTGGATTTTTGGCAGGGTTACTTGCGGCAACCTCCGCGCCTTCTATCGGTTGGTCGGCAGCAGGAAGCCCTGCCTTCATCGCCGCGACCCAAAACAAGGACGGCTCGCACGCAATCAAGGGTGTTGATCATGATGGCTTCGTGACCTTTGTCGCGCCACTTCCGGCGCGCGGGCACGCTGGCGCATCGCATCCGTTTCGCGCTCAAGCCGTTGTTTTTGCCCGGCGGCCAGGCCAGTTTGCTGTTGTTGTGGACTGTGCGCGCGGCACGCTCAAGAAGACCCTTCATGCGCCTCAAGGACACGAGTTCAACGGTCATGGCGTTTTTTCAAAGGACGGGGCCTATCTTTTTACGAGCGAACAAACCGCGCGCGGAAGTGAGGGCCGGATTGGGGTTTGGGACAGCGGCACCTATCAGCGCGTAGATGAATTTAGCAGCCACGGGATTGGCCCGCATGAAATCCGACTTTCAAGGGATGGCTCTGAGCTAATCATTGCCAACGGGGGCATCGAAACCACGCCGGGCGGGCGAACGAAACTGAATCTCGACACCATGCGCCCAAATCTCACCTACCTCAGCCTGACAGGACGCCTGATGGAAACTGTGGTGTTAGAAACGGCGTATCGTATGAATTCGATCCGGCATCTGGCGCTTAGCCCTGACGGGACAGTCGCTTTTGCGATGCAATGGCAAGGCGATGCGCTGGACGCTCCGCCGTTGCTGGCGCTGCACAGGCGCACAGAAGATCCGCTCATTTGCCATGCGCCCGCCTTGGACGCGCAAATGATGACAGGTTACGCGGGGAGCGTTTCGTTCAGCGGGGATGGAACTGAGGTGGCCTATACCTCACCGATGGGAGGGCGGATGTTGGTATTTGATACGCAAGGCACTTTTAGACGGTCCATTTCACGCACCGACATCTGCGGCCTCGCGCCACATCCCGAAGGATTCATCACTTCCGATGGCCTTGGTGCATTGATCAAGATCACAAACTCCGGAGCCTCGATGCTGAGCAAGTCAGACGCGGCGTGGGACAACCACATCGTCGCGTTGTAGCGCATTTCTTGCTTTCCTTTCCTGTGCTCATGGGGTTTCTTCGCGGGCAACATTGGGACGGGGTTATGGTCGATGAAACATAAGATTGCAGTCGTGGGGCTTGGATATGTTGGCATGTCGATTGCGGTTTTGCTCGCGCGCCATCACCGAGTAACTGCACTCGATATTGATGCATCTCGCGTTGCGAAAGTGAATGCGGGACAGCCGACTGTCATTGACGATGAGATGACGCAGGTGATGGCCTGTGAAACGCTCGATCTGACGGCGACAACGGATGAAACCCTAGCCTATCAGGACGCGGAATTCATCGTCATTGCAACGCCTACCGACTATGACCCAGAGCGCAATTTCTTCAACACAAGCTCCGTTGAAACCGTGCTGAGGCGTGCGCGCGCAGTGAACCAAACAGCGGCTTTGGTGATCAAATCAACTATCCCGGTCGGCTTTACTGATCTGCAACGCAAAGAGCTGAACGATGACAACATCATCTTCTCACCTGAATTCTTGCGCGAAGGCCAAGCTCTCCACGATAACCTTCATCCCTCGCGCATTGTGGTTGGCAGCCAGAGCGATGCCGCGCGCACCTTTGGAGATATGTTGCGCGATGCAAGCGATGCGCCACAAACCGAGATTCTCATTACCGGACCAACAGAGGCCGAGGCGATCAAGTTATTCGCAAACACGTATCTTGCTATGCGTGTATCGTTTTTCAACGAGCTGGACAGTTTCGGGCTGTCGCGGGGCCTTGACGTGCGGGACATCATCAATGGTGTCTGCTTGGATCCGCGTATTTCGGATGGGTACAACAATCCTTCTTTCGGCTATGGCGGGTACTGTCTTCCGAAGGACACCAAACAACTCTTGGCGAATTACCAAAACGTCCCTCAACACATCATTCAAGGGATCGTGGATGCCAATTCGGCGCGTAAGGATTTTGTCGCGCAAGAAATCTTGGCGCGCGATCCGAAGGTGATCGGGATCTATCGGCTGGCGATGAAACAAGGCTCCGACAACATGCGCAGCTCGGCCATTTCCGGCGTGATGAAGCGTCTGAAAGCCAAGGGCGCCCATGTGATCGTGTATGAGCCGATGCTTGTTGAAGATCACTATTACAATTCCGAGAACATACGCGATCTCGACGCCTTTATCTCGCGGGCCGATCTTATTGTATCCAACCGGATTGACGAACATCTCACTCCCGTGGCGAACAAGGTGTTCACCCGCGATTTGTTTGGCGTGAACTAGGTCGAGGTGGTCTGTCGCCTTTAAAGCCCGGTGAAATTGTCACATCCCACGCGAGCCAAGTTAGCAGAATACGTGTATTCCAGCCGCCTTATGTGCCAGTAACCGCGCCTAGAAATACAACAGTCGATTACGCTCCTTCGCCTGCCAACTCCAAGACGACATCCCACTGATCTTTGGTGACGGGCTGCACCGACAAACGCGAGTTCGTGACCAAAACCATGTCAGCCAACCGCGCATCCGCCTTTATCATTTCAAGCGTCACAGGCGTCGAAATTGCGCGGACCGCTTTGATATCAACACATTCCCATCGCGCATCCTCTGTCGTGCTATCAGGGTGTATTTCGGCGCAGACCTCGACAATGCCAACGATCCGTTTTTCGTTCACGGAATGGTAAAAGAACCCAAGGTCGCCTTGCTTCATCTCGCGCATGAAATTGCGCGCCTGGTAGTTGCGCACTCCGTCCCATTCCTCGCCAGCTTCCCCTTTGGCAACCTGCTTGTCCCAACCCCATGTGTTCGGCTCAGATTTGAACAGCCAATACCGCATCAGCCAATGACCTTTTTCCACGCCTCAATGCGCACATCCGCAAACAAGCCGGCTTTGGCGTAGGGATCACCCGACGCCCACGCTTGCGCCGCCTCAAGGGTGTCGACGTTTAACGTCACGAGCGACCCATACATTGCACCTTCCGCGTCAAGGAAAGGCCCGGCCTGTGCGACCACCCCAGACGCCTCGATATAAGCGAGGTGATCATCGCGGTTGGCCTTACGGATTTCGAGCGCGTTGGGCTTGTCTGTGCAAATTAGAGCGTACATCTTATTCCTCCTTAAGCGGGCGGTTGAGCAAGAGTGACACCGCCTCATTGATTGATATGTTTCCTTCGACAATCGCGACAACCATATCTGCGATTGGCATCTCTATTCCGGCAGTTTTAGCAGCAATAGACACTGCTTTAGCGGTATGTCGCCCCTCGATCGTCAAGTCTTGCGCGCCCGTTTCGCCGCGGCCAAGCGCATATCCAAATGCAAAATTCCGAGACTTTTGAGAGGTACATGTCAGCGCCAAGTCGCCAAACCCCGACAAGCCTTCAAGGGTGCCGGATTTGGCTCCGCGCGCCTGTGCGAAACGAGTCATTTCCGCGAATCCGCGCGTCATCAGGGCGGCGCGCGCACTTTCCCCAAGACCCGCGCCAATCGTCAACCCACAGGCGATGGCGATCACATTCTTGAGCGCCCCGCCCACTTCCACACCATCCATATCGGTCGAGCGATAGAGACGCAAAGTGTCGGTTGAAAGCGCGACCTGAAGCGGCTCTGGATCTTCAGCCGCCAGCGTCATCGCCGTCGGCAGTCCTGCCGCGATATCAACGGCAAATGAGGGACCAGACAACAAAGCAGGAAGCGCATCGGGGCAGGTTTCCCGGATGATCTGAGCAGGACCACGTCCGGTCGAAATCTCTATCCCCTTGCAGCAGGCGACCAGTGTTTTACCCGCGAAATGCTGCGCGCTATCACTCAAAAATGTCGACAGGGTTTGCATAGGTACGACAAGCAAAATGATGGGTGCGATCGCATCTTCCATGTTGGTGGTGACAGACAAACTCGGCGGAAACGGAAATCCGGGCAGCCGTTTTGAATTCTCGCGCTTCACGTCCATGTCAGCCATGTCCCGCGCCCAGAGTGTCACCGGACGCCCATCTTCGGCCAACGCGATGGCTAAAGCCGTGCCAAATGCCCCCGCACCCAGAACCGAAACAGTCATGCCTTCGCTCCCTTTTTGCCCGAACCCAACATAGCAGGCGCGGATTGATCCAAGGGCCACCTTGGCCGCGCAATCAACATCATATCATCTCGTTGCCCAGCGCGGTAATTCTCGATTCCGGCCCAGGCGATCATTGCGGCGTTATCCGTGCACAGGGCGAGCGGTGGCGCTACAAAGGCCACATCATTCTTGGCACAAACAGTCTCTAATGCGCCGCGAATCGAGGCATTTGCGGCAACGCCACCCGCTACCGCGAACAGAGGGCGCGCGGGCTTCAGCGCCAAATATACGTCCAAGGCACGGCGCGTTTTCTCCGCCAAGACATCGGAAATCGCCGCCTGAAAGGATGCGCACAAATCGTTCCGATCTGCCTCATAAAGGCCCCCATCTGCCTCAACCAACCGATCACGTTCGCGTAGCAACGCCGTCTTCAACCCGGAAAATGACATGTCACATCCAGGCTTGTTCAAAAGGGGACGTGGAAGTTTGAACGCCTTCGGATCGCCTTGCTTCGCCGCCGCCTCAACGCTTGGTCCGCCCGGCTGTGCGAGACCCATAAGCCGCGCGGCTTTATCAAAGGCCTCGCCCGGTGCATCATCAATCGTGCCACCCAAACGGGAAAACTCGCCAGCGCCAGAAACCACCAAGAACTGACAATGCCCCCCAGACACCAGCAACATCAGATACGGAAATGGCGTGTCTTCAATCAAACGTGGCGTCAATGCGTGGCCAGCCAAGTGATTGACTCCAACAAGCGGTTTTCCCAGCGAGATTGACAACGCCTTTGCCATCGTCACGCCAGCAAGCACCCCGCCAATCAACCCCGGCCCCGCCGTCACCGCGATCGCATCCATGTTTTGAAGCTCCTGATCCGCAGTTGCGAGCGCCTCGCGCACACAGTGATCGAGTTTTTCGGTGTGCGCGCGCGCCGCGATTTCGGGCACGACACCACCAAAAGCACTGTGAAGGTCCGTTTGCCCTGCCACGACAGATGCCAAAATTTGCGGCGTTTCACCCGGTACATGGCGCACGATTGCTGCCGCCGTGTCATCACAGCTGCTCTCAAGTCCCAAGACTGTCAGGGTTTCGCTCATATCTCGCCAGTTGCGGTCACGGTTGCGTTCGGGGTAACACCATGACGAACCTCAGACAATCCCACGAGGCATGATGTCCGACGCTACGCTCCTTTTGATCCGGCCTCGCGCACTGTCTGAGCGGAGTGCAAATGAGGTGCGGCGCGCATTGCCCAACGCGAAAATCATCGTTTCACCTGTGCTTGAAATTCGCGCCGTTGCGCCCCCGCCGGACCTCACGAAATTCGCCGGAATTATCGCTACGTCACAAAACGTGGCGCAATTCTTGCCAGACCTAAACAAGACACCCGCGTTTGTCGTTGGCGCGCGCACGGCGGATGCGCTGCGCGAACGAGGCGCACAAGTTGAACAGGTATTTGAAACTGCCGACGCCTTGATCGCGGGCTTGAATACCGAGGGGCCGTTGCTGCATTTGCGTGGAAAACACACCCGGGGCGATGTGAAATCTGGCCTTTGTTTGGCTGGAATAGAGACAGATGATGCCGTGATTTATGATCAAGCGCCGCTGCCCCCGACAGCGCAGGCCCGCGCAATCATCGCCTCAAACGCGCGCCTAGTATTGCCGCTTTACTCGCCCAGAAGTGCCGCCTTGATTGCTCCCTATTTGCGCGGGGTCAGGGGCAAAATACATGCGATCGCGATGAGCGATGCGGTGGCTGACGTCTGGCAAGACAAGAGCGGTTTGACGTGCGACACCCTGAAAGCGCCCCTGTCACGCTCCATGTTGCAAAGCATTGTCACGAACCTGAGACAATGACACGCCTTGAGGGTCCAAACTTCCACGGCTAAGGTCGCCAAAACGGGCCAAGTGTTTCGGCCGGGAATCGGAAGGTGCTATTGTGGTAAAAAAGCCAACGTCTAAAGACAAACCCAAGGTCTCCGAGCCTGAATTGAGCGAAGCGGTGCAAGACGCCGTTGAAGACGCTGTTATCATTGACGAAACGCCCGCCGAGCCAGAAAGTCTTGAGGATGAGGTCGTTTCTGAGGAGCCAGATGAAGCCAAAGACCAAGACGCCACCCCCAGCGAAGATGGCGCATTGAAGCCTGATCCATCTGAGAGCGAGGTGATTGATGCTTCGAATAACGACCTTGAGAAAACGGCCGCTGATAGCGATACATCCGATCAAGAAAGCCCGGCTGAACCTGATGCACCTGCGCCTGTCGTTCAAAAGCGTGGAGGTGCGGGCGGATTTGTCGCGCTGGTCCTGGGAGGCGTGATCGCCGCTGGTATCGGCTTTGGCGCCGCACGTTATGTTGTCCCAGATGGATGGCCGTTTCCGGGGGTCACGCCCGCGCAAGACCCAAACGCGCAGTTGATTGAAGCGCAAGGCGCTCTCATTGACCAACTCACCACCAAAATCGACGCGAACGCGGCTGAAATCGAACGCCTCGCGACAAGCACAAATGCGGACGAAACGATTGGGGCGCTCAAGGCTGATATGGTCGCAGGCCAAGCCCATCTCACCGAAGATATTTCGTCCTTGTCCGACCAAGTCGCACAACTCAATGAGCGCCTCACTGCACTAGAGAAAATACCGCAGGGCGACGGTGCCGCCGCCGCGGCTGCCGCCGCAGAGGCGTATGAGCGGGAATTGACGGCCATGCGCTCAATGTTGGATGCGGAATTGGCGAAAATCACAGCAACACAGGAAAATGCAAAGGAACTGGAAGTTTCTGCCGCTGAGTCCGCTAAGGCCGCCGCCGCGCGCGCAGCGCTCTCTCGCATTATGGCGGCGCTTGAAACCGGACGCCCGTTCGATCAGGCGGTTTTTGACTATGAGACCGCGACCGGCGAAACCGTTCCCGCGCAATTGGCTGATCTGGCTAAGGGCGGCGCGCCGACCTTGATTACCCTACAAGACGACTTCCCTGACTTGGCGCTTAAAGCGCTGGACGCCTCCATTCGCGCGGCTGTTGAGGATGGCTCAATGAACAAGGTGAATGCCTTCATGCGCACTCAGCTTGGGATGCGGTCTCTTGAACCCAAAGAAGGCGACGATCCAGACGCGATCCTGTCACGGGCCGAATTTGCCCTCAAGAATGGCAATATTTCCGGCTCATTGGCAGAAATCGAAACACTCCCTGAGGTCGCAAAAACGATCCTTTCGGATTGGGTCGCGCGAGCACAAACGAGAGCGAACGCGCTCGAAGCGGGCCAAGCGCTCGCTGAAATGAACAATTGAGGATGATGTAAATGTTGTGGTCTCTTTTCAAAATCATCCTGTTCGTCGTGCTCATTGGTGCTGCCACTTTTGGTGCTGCGTTCTTGTTGGAAACAAACGACGGCATCAGTGTCCAGTTTGGCTCGCAGTCATTCACACTCGGCGCACTCCAGACCGTCATTGCTTTGGTGGTCTTGATGCTGCTGCTCTGGGCGGTCCTCAGGCTAGCCGGCCTCCTCGTGGCAGTTGTGCGGTTCTTGAACGGTGACGAAACCGCGATTTCACGGCACTTTCATCGCAACCGGGAACGCAAAGGCTACCAAGCCCTTTCTGATGGAATGATGGCATTGGCCTCCGGGGAAGAACGGCTGGCGATGACCAAGGCGGCGCAGGCAGAACGATATTTACGCAAGCCGGAACTAACAAACCTCATTACTGCACAGGCCGCGGAAATGGCGGGCGATCAGAAGAAGGCGACGCAGGTTTACAAACGGTTGCTCTCTGATGAGCGCACGCGATTTGTCGGTGTTCGGGGCTTGATGAAGCAAAAGCTGGCCGAAGGTGACACAGAAACCGCGATGAAACTGGCTGAAAAGGCCTTCACACTGAAACCGCGCCACACCGAAACGCAGGATATTTTGCTGGCCCTTCAGGCCACTCAATCCGATTGGACCGGTGCGCGTAACACCTTGAAAGAGAAGGTGAAACAAGGCGCGCTCCCCAAGGATGTCGGGAAACGGCGAGAAGCTGTTTTGGCGCTGCAAGAGGCCAAGGATATTTTTGAAGATGGGAATTCGATCCGCGCACGCGAGGCTGCCATTGAAGTGAATAAACTGTCCCCGGATTTGATTCCGGGCGCAATATTGGCGGCAAAAAGTTACATGGAGCAATCCAACGAACGCTACGCGGCGCGGGTGTTGACCAAAGCTTGGAGCGTCCAGCCGCACCCCGACCTAGCGGCGGCATTCGCGCGGATCGCCCCAGACGAAGACGCGCAAAGCCGTTTGAAGCGGTTCAAAAAGCTGGTCAAATCTGCGCCGGAACACGCAGAAGCGCGCCTGCTCATGGCAGAGCTCAACATTGCTGCGGAGGATTTTAAGGCGGCAAGACTCGCACTTGGAGATTTGCCGGAAACCGCACCGACGCAACGCTCACTCACGCTTCTGGCAGCGATTGAACGCGGCGAAGGTGCCGAGGATGCAACTGTGCGCGAAACCCTGACAAAAGCCGTGGTTGCGCCGCGTGGTGCACAGTGGATTTGCGACAAATGCCACCATATTCACACAGATTGGGCGCCGATTTGCGAAAATTGCGATGCCTTTGACACCCTGTCATGGAAGACGCCGCCTGAGTCCGAGAGCAAAATGCCAGGCGGTGAGGCCATGGTTCCCTTCTTGGTCGGAAAAGAGAGCGGATCACCCGACCCCATCAAAGACCCCGATTTGATTGAGGTAAATGAGGTGACACCTGTGGAAGACGCGCTTGCAACGAGCGTCGATCCAGAGGAAGCCAAGGCACCCGAAGCCCCTGATCCCAAGACGTAATTTTGGGGCTACACAGCCCGCAATCTGAGTGCTAAAGACCCGCCAGTCGAGGCGGTGTGCCGCTGTAGCTCAGCTGGTAGAGCACGTCATTCGTAATGATGGGGTCGGAGGTTCGAGTCCTCTCAGCGGCACCACCTCGACAGCTTCCCCTAGGCAAATTGCGCATTCGACCGCATAGTGGAAGCCTGTCACATTCAGGAGGGGACTATGGAATTATTGAATGTTTTAGCCGCAGCCGCGGCCAGTTGGGTGTTTGGCGCGGTCTGGTACATGTCGTTGCAAAAGCCTTGGGTCGAAGCGTCCGGGATTGAAGTCGATGAAAATGGGAAACCTGTCGACAACAGCCCGCTGCCTTTCATCATCTCGGCGGTCTGTATGATCATCGTCGCCGGGTTCATGCGCCATATTTTCGCGATGTCCGGAATTACGACAATTGGGATGGGAACGCTCGCCGGATTTGGTGTTGGTCTGTTTTTTATCTCGCCATGGATCATGTTGAACAACGCGTATGGATTTCGTCCATTCAAGCTCACACTGATTGATAGCGGCTATGCGACGTTTGGCTGCGCTGTCAGCGGCTTGGTGTTGTCGTTGTTTTAATGAACAAAGGAGGGCCCAACACCCATCGGACCCTCCTTCTCACCCCACGCGCTCCCTCAGCACCACACGTGTCTCTGATATAAGGTCCGACCATCCTGGCCTATGAAGACACTAGCTCCAGACAGCGCAAAAAGCAATCAAAGCCTCTGTAAAATCCAAGCAATTACAAAGCATTAATCTTGTTGAAATGTTAAAGGGCAGCCCGAAAAAGCCGCCCTTTCAAATTCATTCCTGCGTGTTCAACTACTTATAGAGCGCTTCTTTGCCGAAGTGCTTCACCAGCATGTAGTAAACGACGGCGCGATATTTGTTGCGCTCTGAGCGACCATAGGTTTCGATCACTGCGTTGATGGCATCCATCAATTGCGGTCCATCCGTCAGCCCCAATTTTTTGATCAGGAAATTGGTCTTCACTGTTTCGAGTTCTTGGCTTTGCGTTGCCGCCACGGTTGACGCATCCGCATTGTAGATCGACGGCCCGCAACCAATTGTCACTTTGGTCAACAAATCCATGTCCGGAGTCATTCCACATTTCGTTTTGAGGTCATCCGCGTATGTCGCGATCAGCTCGTCTCTTTTGCCCATTGGTTTACTCCCAGTCCTATTCAGGGTTTGCATTGCGAAAGAGGTTAAGGAGATTGCCGCCAAAGTCAAAAGGGAATCTTGCTCTGCATTTTCCCCTGTATTTTACCAACTGTTTGACGCAACATGACGCCGAACTGGTAAATAGATGGAGGCTCATCATGGGTTTGTGGAATTTTGTTAAAGGCGCCGGCAAGGCGGTATTTGGTGGTGAAGACGCCAAGAACGAAGACGCGCTGAAAAAGGAAGTCGAAGATCTGGGTGTTTCGACTGAAGGTCTCGACATCAAAGTGGACGGCGACAAGGTGACCGTTTCTGGTGGCTCGATGACCACCGAGGAAAAAGAGAAGGTTATTCTCGCGGTTGGCAATGTGGACGGTATTTCCGCTGTGGAAGCCGATGTTGAAACTGAGACGCTCTTCCACACCGTTGAAAAGGGCGACACCCTTTGGGCTGTGGCGCAGAAGACCTTGGGTGACGGCAACAAATACAATGAGATTTTTGAGGCCAACAAGCCAATGCTCTCCCACCCTGACAAAATTTACCCGGGTCAGGTGCTTCGCATCCCCACCTAAGGGTCAAATCACTTGATGAGGAAACGCCCGGCTTTGGCTGGGCGTTTTCATTTGCATCCCCCCCAGCCGCGATTTTGCAAATGGAAATGATCCGCGTGAAGCGCGTTGTATCTCGGCCCAAGGACGAGACCAAACCAATCACAAGCCCCCTCATTGATCGCGCGCAAGAACGTCGCGTCCTGTGTGGTTCCCCCCCAATTCTTGAGCAATGTCAGCGATCTGCCGTCGCGCAGCTTGACGCCTACAATATCAATTGAGGCGGCTGTTGCATGGGTGGAATAGCGCGCGCTGGTCCCGGCGGAGGTGCGCATTTTGCGGCAGTTGTAGCTGCCCACTTGATAGATGCGCGAAACACCTTGGCCGAACACCTCTTGCGCCGCGGGCTGAACCACATAGGTTTCCCACATCGCGAGACGCAGCGCGGTTTCGCAGCTTGTTTCGAGCGGATCAATGTAAGTGTCATCTATCCCCGACAACTCCCCACGCATCGTGAAGCTACAATTGCTGTCTTGAGGGAGTAGGTCTTCGAGCTTTGTGAAGCTGACATTTCCGCTGTCCAGCGCCGCACGACACAAGGCTTCATTCGCCACTGTTCTGCGCAATTTGAACGACGTCGCGGGTGTAACAGGCGCGCCCACAATAAGGGGGCGCGTGGGATTAAGGTGATGGGGAAGGGGGGATTGGGGCGCATAGAGCAGCCAAGCAGCGACCAGCCCAAGCACAAAAAGCGAAAGCGCGAGGGCCAGCATGCTTCTCATCAGCCATGCCAACACCCCGCGCCCCTTCATGGTTTAGTACCGATAATGCTCGGGCTTGAACGGGCCTTCCGGCGTTACACCGATGTAACTTGCTTGCTCCGGCGAGAGCGTAGAGAGCTTCACACCAATCCGATCAAGGTGCAGCCGCGCAACTTTTTCATCCAGATGTTTGGGCAGAATATAGACTTCGTTTTTGTATTCCTCGCCGCGAAGCCAGATTTCCATTTGCGCCAACACTTGGTTTGTGAAGGACGCAGACATCACGAAGGATGGGTGCCCGGTTGCGTTCCCAAGGTTCAACAAACGACCCTCGGACAGCAAAATGATCCGGTTGCCAGACGGCATTTCGATCATGTCCACTTGCTCTTTGATGTTTGTCCATTTGTGGTTCTTCAGGCTCGCAACTTGGATTTCATTGTCGAAATGGCCAATGTTGCCCACGATCGCCATGTCTTTCATCGCGCGCATATGCTCAATGCGGATGATGTCTTTGTTGCCTGTGGTGGTGATGAACACATCAGCGGTTTCCACAGCGTCTTCCAGCGTGACAACCTCAAATCCGTCCATCGCCGCTTGAAGTGCACAAATCGGGTCAATCTCGGTGACTTTCACGCGCGCACCTGCACCCGCCAGTGACGCGGCCGAGCCTTTGCCAACATCGCCATAGCCACACACTACCGCAACTTTCCCGGCCATCATCGTGTCTGTCGCGCGGCGAATACCGTCGACCAGCGACTCTTTACACCCATATTTGTTGTCAAATTTCGATTTGGTCACCGAGTCGTTCACGTTAATCGCGGGGAAAGGCAATTGGCCATTTTTCTGGAGTTCATAAAGGCGATGAACACCCGTCGTAGTTTCCTCAGATACACCCTTGATCGCTTCGCGCGTTTTGGTGAACCAGCCGGGCGTTTCAGCCATGCGCTTTTTGATCTGCGCAAAAACGGCTTCTTCCTCTTCCGATGTCGGCGTTTCGATAAGATCGGTTTCGCCCGCCTCGACGCGCGCGCCGAGCAACACGTAAAGCGTTGCATCGCCGCCATCATCCAAAATCATGTTCGCGCCTTCTGGGAACATGAACGAGCGATCAAGGTAGTCCCAATGTTCGGTCAAGGTTTGACCTTTGACAGCAAACACAGGCGTGCCACCTGCCGCAATCGCTGCCGCGGCGTGGTCTTGTGTTGAGAAAATGTTGCACGACGCCCAACGCACATCCGCGCCCAGCTCCACAAGGGTTTCGATCAACACAGCCGTTTGGATGGTCATGTGCAATGAGCCAACGATACGCGCGCCTTTGAGGGGTTTTTCCGCGCCATACTCTTCGCGCAGCGCCATAAGGCCCGGCATTTCTGTTTCTGCGATGTCCAGCTCTTTGCGCCCGAATTCGGCAAGAGCGATGTCCTTCACGATGTAGTCTTGAGTCACCTTTTCGGCCTCCGGTTGGATCATTTGCTCGGTTGCTATCACTCTAACCCTTAACAGGCAATGAGAGCGCATTGACTTGTCCCTTTGAAAGCCGTTTTCTGCGCGAAGGTTTACGAGGTGATTTATGGCGGCGCGTGCGTGGCAACGGATGCTTTCGGGACGCAGGCTCGATCTGCTGGACCCAACTCCGATGGATATTGAGATTGAAGACATTGCGCATGGGCTTGCATTTGTCGCGCGCTGGAATGGGCAGACATTCGGTGACTTCGCCTATTCCGTTGCAGAACACTCCCTCCTCGTCGAAACGCTTTACGCGCGAATGAACCCTAAAGCACCTGCCAAATGGCGGCTTGCGGCCCTCTTACATGATGCGCCAGAATACGTGATTGGCGACATGATCTCCCCAGTGAAAGCCGCTGTTGGCCCGGGATATGAAGCCCTTGACGATCGGCTCATGGCGGCGATTCACATTCGCTTTGGCTTGCCCGCAAAAGCGCCAGTGGCGATAAAGCGGGCAATTAAAAAGGCCGACCGCATTTCTGCTTGGCTAGAAGCGACCCGCGTTGCTGGGTTTTCGGAGGCGGAAAGCGACAAGATTTTTGGCAGGCCGGATGCGGCGGTCATTGAAGGGCTGGACATTACCCTGCGTCCGCCCATTGACGTGCGCGCGGACTTCGTCGCCCGGCACAACGCATTGCTTGAACAGGTATGAGCAAAAGCACCCTCGTTCGTAGTACAATCCTTTTGGTCTATGCCCTCATCGCCTACGCGCTGATCTTTTGGCAAGGCCAAGAAAACACGGATTCACTTCAACTTTACATAGTATCTGCTCTGGCGCTTTATTTTGCGTTTGGAGTGGGAGTCGCTGGCCAGATCATTTTTGATTGGCGTGTCCAAAAGAGCTTTCGCGCCGTTTTTTGGAATTCATCTGCTGTGGTGCTCTTGGCATCCGCCGTCCTCGTACTGATCAACGTGGAAACGATTATTTGTTTGATCATGGCGCTCCCAATTGGCCTTGGCCCCCTCGCTCTGGGCATCCTGGCCACGCGCGATCTGATCCGCACATTTGACAAGGTAAGAAGCGCAGCGTTCGTACTGCTTCTTGTGCCTTTCGCCACAGCGCAAATTGATATTTCAAGGTTTTTACCAGAACGACAATTTTCTGTCGTCAGCGAAATCACAATCAATTCTTCCGCCATGCAGCTTTGGTCGCTTGCTCAGAACATTGGCACAATCGACGAAAAAGAACTGCCTTTGACCCTGACCCATACCCTGATGCGCGCGCCGCGTCCCGTCTCTGCAGAAACACTGCAAGGCGTTCGATACGCGCGCTGGACGAAGGGTGTGTATTTTGAAGAAATCATGACCGAAGCCCTGCCCGGAAAAACCCTCGCGTGGACCTTTCGGTTTCCCGATCTGGAAGCGATGCAGGCGCTTGATTACCGTGTGTCGCCAGTTGGCCCTGAGGTCACAATGCGGAGCGGAAGGTATGATTTTCAACCTTTGAAAGACGGAAGCACGAAAGTCATTCTAACAACGACTTACGACCTCAAAACGCCACTGAATGCCTATTTTTCAGCATGGGGAACCCTGTTTATCAATGATTTCCATATGGCCGTACTTCACGTTCTAAAGACCCGCGCCGAAGGGTAACGCGGGCCTCATTTTCTCAAATCCAAAACCGAGTGCGCGTGGCGCGATGCTGTTCAAGCTCGATCCTGCGGTCTTCGGCGCGACCCGCGTTGCGAAGTGTCCGCTCTTTCTCAAAGCGCGTTTCCTGCGGGGTTTCCCGGCGTGTGGCGGTGCGAATGACGCTATTCATAATCCCAAACATTTCGTTTCTCCTGATGCGTTGATGAAACAAACTTGCGGGAATTTCGGTGCCAGGGCGACTCTTTATAGTTTCAGGTTTGTAAGTTGTGCTAACATTCAATAATGGACTGGTCTCGCCTCCCTTCGCTCGCGTCCCTGCGCGCCTTTGAAACGCTCGCCCGGCATGGGTCGCTTTCCGCTGCTGCGCGGGAACTCAACGTCACCCATGCCGCAATCTCACAACACCTGCGCAAACTAGAGGATCATTTCTCCGAACCGCTCGCGCAGCGCGTCGGCCACAGCATGGTCCTGACACAAACCGGCACCGAACTGGCTCACTCTCTTTCCGAAGGGTTTGGGCAGATCGGTGATGTGATCACCTCCCTCATGGATGCCACCGCCCAGCGCCCGGTGCGCGTCACCCTCACGCCGACCTTCGCGGAAACCTGGCTCATGCCCCGTGTTGGCGCGTTCTGGACGGCCCATCCTGACATTGAGCTGAACCTCAACCCCTCCCCCGGATTGGTCGATTTACGCCGGGAAAACTATGACATGGGCATTCGGTTTGGCCGTGGTTCATGGCCCGGTGTAGAAAGCGAGCCTTTGATCATGAGCGGCTATGTTGTTGTCGCTGCCCCCGACTTTACAACTGCAACGTCCCTGTCGGAGCTTGGCGATCTCACGAAACTGCCTTGGTTTCACTCCCCCGGATCCAAAGAACATCGGATCTGGGGTGAAACGCTGGGGCTTGATTTTGACGCGCTGGGAATGCGCGCGATGCCAACACATAACATGGTCATTTCAGCTGTGCGCGCGGGGCTTGGTCTGGCGATCGAAGCACGTACCCTGGTCGATGCGGACATCGCATCAAAACAGCTTGTGGTCTTGCACGAGGGCGACTCGGAGGGGTTGGGATACCACATCATCCAACGTCCCGGCGCGGTTCTAAGTCCCGGCGCGCGCACCTTTCGAACGTGGCTCAAACGCGCGGCTCAAGCGCAAGATTGACCAGCGCGCGCGGTGGCGGATTTCCAACCCACAAATCGCTCAGATGTGAAACTAAGCGTCAGCCCGTCCCACTCTATCTGTTGAACCACACCCACAGGGCACCCGGTCAAGGCAAGTGTCTTTCCCTCGCCCATTTCGCGTGTCATCACTGGAATCACACCCTTTGGAGAACGCCCAAAATCAACCCGCATAGCGCTGTTTTCGATCCCTAGCCCCTGAGCATCTGGGGTGAATGTCACGCCTTGGCGCGGCGCGGGTTTTTCCATCGCTCCCGTGGCGCCACACCCCGCCAGAACAAGACCCAAACCCAGCGCCAGACGGCTCATTTCGGGCTTCGCTTCGCGAGGATGCGCTGCAAGGTGCGCCGATGCATATTCAGACGTCGCGCCGTTTCCGACACGTTTCGATCGCACAGCTCATACACCCGCTGAATGTGCTCCCATCGCACGCGGTCTGCGCTCATGGGGTTTTCGGGAGGCGGAGGCATCTCATCGCTCCGCGCCAAGAGCGCGTTCACAATGTCATCCGCATCGGCGGGCTTTGAGAGGTAATCCGTTGCGCCCACTTTGACCGCGGCGACAGCTGTTGCGATGGCGCCGTAACCCGTCAGAACAATAATGCGCGCATCTGGGCGGCGTTCGCGCAGCACCTCGACCACATCAAGCCCATTGCCGTCCTCAAGGCGCAAATCGACAACCGCAAAGGCAGGTGGGCGGGCGGTGGCAATCGCCTTACCTGCGGCAACCGATCCCGCCATTTCCGGCGCGAACCCGCGTTTTTCCATGGCCCTCGCAAGACGCTTCAAGAACGGCTCGTCATCATCCACGAGCAACAATGACTTGTCCTCGCCAATGTCTTCCAGCTCCATATCAGACATGGATTTCCCTTCCGCCTGTTCGCATTCAACAAACCTTATGCCTGAGAACCAACGCGGTCAATTTGATCAAAGTCAATCGCCCTGCGCTACATCGCCGCCTTGATGAAACAAGACGCACGGCGGGCCATGTTTTCTGGGCTGTCATCACGCTTGAAAAACTCGACAAATCCGCGATCGGGCAACACGAGATAGGTGAAGGTTGAGTGATCCACGAGATAATATTCCGGATCCCCGTCTTCTTCTTTTTTGAAATAGGTCTTGTAAGCTAGGCTTGCCGCCTTCACCTGCTCCAAAGTGCCGGTCAGCCCCACCATATCGTCATGCAGGTAAGAGGTGAAATCCTTGAGTTGTTCTGGTGTGTCGCGTTCGGGATCAATCGAGATAAACGCCATTTGCGCGTCAAGTCCCTCGGCTTGCAGAATGTCCAATGCCTCAGCGTTGCGGGCGTTATCAAGCGGGCAAACGTCTGGGCAAAACGTATAGCCAAAATACAAGAGTGTCGGCTTGGTGATCACATCTTGCTCTGTCACAGTCGCGCCATCCTCATCGACCAAAGTGAACGGTCCCCCGATGGATGCTGCGCCCGTTCCGACCGAGCTTTCGTGGCAATCCGCGAACTCGTCGTCGCCACTTCGCCCCAAAAACCAAGTCACAATCACCAAAGCAGCGACCAAAATGGCTGCGAGAATTGCGATCATCCGTTGCATAGTACTCTCCCGAAATCAGGTCGCGCCATTGATCGCGCATCGGCCAGTAGCTAACAAGTGGATTATTCGCCGCATGGCGCACAGTACCGTGAGATCATGATGCCCGAAGCCTTCGACACCCTTTTTGAGAGCACACCAAGCCGCCACTGGATCAAGTTGCGGACCTTGATCACGCTTCGCTGGGTCGCTGTGGCCGGGCAAATCATCGCAATTTTCATTGCCGAAACCTTCTTTGATCTCGCGATTGAGCTTGGGGCCTGCGCGGTTGCCATAGGGCTTTCGATCATTGCGAATATCGTCTCCATCTCCATTTACCCGCAAAACAAACGCCTGAGTGAACGCGAAGCCGTTATGATGTTGTTGTTTGATACAGCTCAGGTGAGTGCTCTGATCTTTTTGACGGGAGGATTGAACAATCCATTTGCGATGCTGATCGCCGCCCCCGTCACGGTTGCCGCGACGGCGCTTTCGTTGCGCGCAACCCTGTTGGTTGGCGCCAGCGCCATTGCAGTGACCTCCCTCCTGACCAATACCTTTACCCCGCTCACCACCAATGCTGGGACGGTGCTATCCATGCCGGATGTCTTTGTGTTTGGACTTTGGGTCGCGATTGTAACCCTCATCACCTTCACCGCCGCGTTCAACAGACGCGTTTCCTCAGAAACTCAATCCATGTCACAAGCCTTGCTCGCCGCACAAATGGCGCTCGCGCGCGAGCAAAAACTCACAGATCTGGGCGGCGTGATTGCGGCTGCCGCCCATGAGCTTGGCACCCCTTTGGCGACGATCAAACTTGTAAGCTCCGAAATGGCGCGCGAATTGGACGATGGGTCAGAAATGTTTGAGGATGCGGTCCTCATTCGTGAACAAGCTGATCGTTGCCGGGACATTTTGCATTCTATGGGTCGCGCCGGAAAAGATGACCTTCACGTACATCAAGCCCCCTTGGAAGCGGTTATTTCAGAAGCCGCCGAGCCGCACCAAAACCGCGGAAAACACGTGACGGTGACCATGCGACCCGCCCCCGGGCTGAGCGGGGAACAACCTACTGTTTTGCGGCGCCCGGAGCTTATTCATGGACTGCGAAACCTGATCCAGAACGCTGTGGATTTCGCGGCAACTTCTGTTTGGATCGAAGCGGTTTGGGATGAGGCGCGCATACGTGTGCGTATAATTGACGATGGTAGCGGTTATCCACCGCATCTCCTTGGGAAAATCGGAGATCCCTTTATCCGAAAGCGGCGGAGTGCGCGCGATGCGCGTCGTCCGGAATATGAAGGCATGGGGCTTGGTCTGTTCATTGCCAAAACCTTGCTCGAACGGACGGGCGCCCTGCTTGATTTTGTGAATGGCCGAGAGACCTACACAGGCACAGCAATTGAGGGGAAAAAACTGGGCGCAATTGTCGTGGTGGAATGGCGCCGCAATGCGGAGGGACTGGAGGCCGATCATCGGCTCCCGGCTTTGGACAACAACGCCCAATTTAAAGTGTGATGGCGGCGTTAAGCGTTCATTAACCCTAACGGACGTAAGGTTTCCCTAACCATCCACTTGGAACGTCATCATGCCTGATCCACTTCTAGCGCTCGCTGTCATCCTTGCTGCCTTCGCAATCGCCTTGGCTGTGCTGATGGTCTTTGCGGCGATCGACAGACGGAAGACCTCGAATTTGCGGAGGTTTTCGGCGGATGAGCGCGAAGCGATCGTGTTCATTTTCGAGAATGAGACTCTCATTGATGCAACGCCAGCCGCCCGCCAATTCATGGAGACAGCGCCATTGCGTGGCACGGCCTGGACCCACCTGACAAGCCTGCTTCAACCACGGTTTCCACGCCTGAACGAATGGATTCAAGATCTCGCCATGATGGGCGAAATGGAGGTGCGTTCAAGCGATGGTGGAAACGCCTTGAAGGCAGAGTGGCATGACGGCGTAGCGCGTGTAACCCTGTCAACGACCGACAAAGAAAGCGACTTTGTGCCCCTTGATCGGCACTCGCAAAACGCAATGTCTCACGAACTCGAAAGCCTGCGCGCCAACGCGGAACACATGCCGTTTCCTGTCTGGCGTGAGGATCTCTCAGGCACGATAACCTGGTGTAATCGGGCCTATCTGGAACTGGTAGACTCCGCCGAAGGGCAAACGCAAAATCGCCCTTGGCCTCCGCGTCGCGTGTTTGATTTGAGCGATATGCCAAGCCCGGATGAGCTGGCAGCAAAAGGCGAAAGTTTTCGTGTCGCCTTCACGCCGTTTGAAAGCAAAAGGCGCCATTGGTTTGACGTGACTGAGCACAGCTTGCCGGACAGCAGTCTTTTTTCGGCAAGCCCAGCAGATCGGATTGTTCATGCTGAAACTTCGCTCAATGAATTCGTGACCACATTGACCAAGACTTTCGCGACCCTGCCTATCGGACTCGCTATTTTTGACCGCCACCGCGAGCTGGCGCTGTTCAACCCGGCGCTCATGGACCTCACGATGTTGCCCGTGGATTTGCTTTGCGCGAAGCCGACACTTTCAACCTTTTTGGACAGGCTTCGCGAGCAACGCATGATGCCTGAACCCAAAGACTACAAATCTTGGCGTCAGCGTTTGTCTGATCTTGTCGATGAGGCCCGCAACGGCACCTATGAGGAAACCTGGGCCTTGCCCACAGGGCAGACTTACAGAGTGACCGGCCGCCCTCATCCAGACGGCGCAATCGCCTTTCTGTTCGAGGATATCTCCGCTGAAGTTTCGCTCACACGGAGGTTTCGCACAGAACTCGATACGGGCCAAGCAACCTTGGACGCTTTGCCTCAGGCCATAGCCGTGTTTTCGCCAAATGGCATCCTATCTTTGTCCAACACTGCATATGCTGAGCTCTGGGGTTTTGATCCCTCAACATCACTTGAAGAACTGAGTCTCGCGGATGCTGCTGATCGGTGGAAAGCGGTGTGCAGCCCGTCTCACATTTGGTCGGACCTCCGCGCTTTCGCCAGCAAAATGGGTCGACGCGATGCATGGTCCGCGCCCGTAACTCTCAAGGATGGCCGCACCCTCAGTTGCCAAGTCAAACCGCTTGCGCACGGCGCGACGATGGTTTCTTTCTCCCACACCTCCGCCTTTCCAACCGACAATGCGCCGCGTTATTCTGAGCCTGCATTCGTGCCAAACCCCAGCGCAACCGCCGCCGAAGGGTAACAACGCGCTTGCGGCATCGGGCCGGACGACTACAACAGGGTCATGACCCATGTTTTTCGCCGCCAAATTCGTCTTGCCTCCCCAAAAGAAACCGCGCGCCTCGCTCGCGCTTTTGTCGGCATCTGTGAGCGCGGCGATGTCATTTTGCTAGAGGGACCGATTGGAAGCGGCAAAACTCATTTTTGCCGCGCAATGATCCAAGAACATTTAATCCAAAATAATGCGCCCTTGGAAGATGTACCCTCACCGACATTCACCCTTGTTCAAACCTACGACACCGGAACCAGCGAAATCTGGCACGCGGATTTATACCGTCTCACGCATCCAGATGAGGTTGAAGAACTGGGATTGATTGATGCCTTTGAAAGTGAAATTTGTCTGGTAGAGTGGCCAGATCGTCTTGGGGCATTGACCCCTCAAAATGCTCTTCTTTGCAGCTTTGAACAAGGCGCCGAAGACGACATGCGCCGACTAACACTGACGGCAACCGATCCCAAATGGGTCGCCAAACTTGAGAATGCACTGGCAGAATTTCCCTATGAGTGAACGCAACGAATTGATCCAATCCTTTATTCGGGACAACGGTTGGCAGGATGCCATGCAAGAACCACTGGCCAGTGATTGCTCAAACCGGAGTTATATTCGCCTCACTCAAGGGCCGGGCAACGCCAGCGCAATGGTGATGGATGCCCCGCCCAGCAAAGGCGAAGATACGCGGCCTTTCGTCAAGATCGCCCATCATCTCTTGGCACAGGGCCTCTCCGCGCCGCGTATTTTCGCGAAGGACGAAGCCAATGGCTTCTTGTTGATTGAGGACTTGGGGCACGACCTTTACCTGCCTCTCGTTGAACAAAAGCCAGCCCTGGAAGATCCGCTCTATATCGCTGCGACCGACGTCTTGATCGCGCTTCATAAAGCCCCAGTTCCCGTGAATGTGCCCAGCTATGGCGCCGCCACAATGATCAAAACAGCTCAACTGGGCCTTGATTGGTACCTAGCAGGCGCGAGCGAAGCGCCGACCCAAACCCAAAAAGACGACCTCGCAGGCGCTTTGGCCGATGCTTTCGCTGCGTTGGACCCTTGGGAAGATGTGTTGGTTCTGCGCGACTACCACGCAGAAAACCTCCTGTGGCTGCCGGATCGCAGCGGCCCCGCGAAAGTTGGGCTTCTGGATTTTCAGGACGCGGCAACCGGCCATCCTGCTTATGATCTTATGTCGCTTGGCCGCGATGTGCGCCGCGATGTCACCCCGGACGTGACCACCCATATGCTTGAACACTATGCCCAGCGCACCGGATTGGACCTTGCCGCATTGACGCGCGCCGCCGCGACAGTTTCCGCCCAACGCAATCTTCGCGTTCTTGGCGTTTTCGCGCGGATGTCGATGCATTTTGCACGCCCTGCCTATGTGGAGCTTTTGCCCCGCACTTGGGCCAATCTCATGATTGATCTCGCCCATCCCGACCTCGCGCCACTCAAAGACACAGTCACAGAAATTTTCCCGGCACCAACCAAGCCAACCCTAGAAAAGTTGATAGCAAAATGCGGGACCATCCCAACGCTTTAATGATTTTCGCCGCCGGTTTTGGCACACGCATGGGCGAAATGACGAAACACACGCCCAAGCCATTGATCAAAGTCGATGGCAAACCGTTGATTGACTACGCGCTCGAAATCGCGGCCACGGCACAGGTCAAAAACATCGTCGTGAACACACACTATAAACATGCGCAAATGGCCGCTCATTTGGCTCCATTGGGTGTCCAGATTTCGCATGAGGAAGCCGCCATTCTCGAAACCGGCGGCGGGCTTCGGCTGGCTCTACCGCTGCTTGGCCCTGACCCCGTTTTCACGATGAACTCAGACGCCGTGTGGAGCGGAGCAAACCCGCTCACCACCCTGGCAGCCGCCTGGAAGCCAGACATTATGGACGCCTTGTTGCTTCTGTTGCCGCGCGAAAACGCGGTTGGGCACAAGGGGAAGGGAGATTTCATATTGGGGTCTGATGGTCGCTTAACACGGGGCGCGGGCCTCGTGTACTCTGGCGCGCAAATCATCAAGACGGACAGGCTTCGCGATATCAGCTCGGATGCCTTCTCGCTCAACTTGCTCTGGGACGAAATGGCGCAATCAAAACGCCTGTTTGGCACAGTCCACAATGGGGGGTGGTGCGATGTTGGTCATCCCGGCGGGATCGCGGATGCTCAGGCCCTTTTGAAAGACGCTGAGAATGTTTGACCCGTCTTCCTCCCCGCGCGTCTTCGCAGAGCCTCCGGGCGTAGACTTCCCAAAATCTGTCGTAGATGGCTTGCGCGACCTGATGAAAGGGCACCCTCCCGAAGCCATGGCCCGCGTAACGCTTCTTGTGAACACAAGGCGGATGCAGCGGCGCGTCCTCACTTTATTTGACGATGGTCCAGCGAGCCTATTGCCTCGTGTGCGTTTGATCACCGACCTTGGGCGCGATATTGCTATGGCCGATTTGCCCCCGGCTGTTTCGCCGCTCCGGCGACGGCTCGAAATGGCTGAGCTGGTCACGCAACTCTTGGACCACCAGCCCGACCTCGCACCGCGCGCCGCGATTTATGACCTCGCCGACAGCCTCGCCGGGCTGGTAGACGAAATGCAAGGCGAGGGCGTTGACCCGGATGCCCTTCGCGATCTCGACGTTTCTCATCACTCAGCCCATTGGGCGCGCAGCCTCGCGTTTTTGGACATTGTCGATCGGTTTTTTGGCACCGACAGCGGCGAGCCGCCGGACATCGAAGCGCGTCAAAGGATGGTGATTGAACGGCTAGTTGCCCGCTGGAACACAAACCCTCCGACTCACCCTTACATCATTGCTGGCTCAACCGGATCACGCGGGGCGACTGGGCTACTGATGGAGGCCGTTGCAAAACTTCCCCAAGGGGCTGTCATTTTGCCAGGGTTCGATTTTGAGATGACAGTCGATCACTTTTCAGCGTTGGAGAACGGGCTAACAGCCGAAGATCACCCGCAATATCGTTTTGCTCGCCTGCTCAACCGCCTCGACATCAGCTGCGAAAACGTCTTGCGATGGCATACGGCAACACCCCCTGCCCCTGCGCGAAACCGGCTTGTTTCTCTGGCGCTTCGCCCCGCCCCCGTGACGGACCAATGGCTCGCGGAGGGGCAAGATTTCGAGGGCGTATCCGAAGCCGCCGCGCGCATGAGCCTGATCGAGGCGCCGACTCCGCGCGCGGAAGCCGTGGCAATTGCCTTGGTCATGCGCGACGCCGCTGAAACGGGCCGCCAAGTTGCGCTGATCACGCCAGACCGCATGTTGACGCGCCAAGTGAGCGCCGCGTTGGATCGCTGGCACATTGAGCCTGACGATTCCGCTGGTCGGCCGCTTTCGCTCACCGCACCCGGCCGCTTTTTGCGCAGCGTGGTTGATCTCACAGGTACAAAAATCACCGGTCCCGACCTCCTCGCCCTCCTCAAACACCCCCTGACCCACTCACAGTCTTCGCGCGGCGATCACTTGCGGTTTTCTCGGGATCTGGAGCTAGAAGCTCTGCGCAAGAACATTGCGATACCGACCGGGCAAAATATCCTCGACTGGGCAATGACTCGACACGAAGGAGACGAGGTGCGGCGCGAATGGGCGGTTTGGGTCGGCGCTGTTTTGGAAGCTCTCAAGCCAACAAGAACCCGACCACTAAAGGATCACCTCGAACAAACCTTGCGCAGCGCGCAGGCGATTGCTGCGGGTCCAGAGGGCGAAGGGAGCGGAGGTTTATGGGAGAAGGCCGCGGGGGTTGAGGCCCGAAAAATCCTTGATGAACTGCAACGCGAAGCGGAGCATGGTGGCTCTTTTTCGCCGCCCGATTACCGCGACCTTTTCAATGCGATCCTATCGCGAGGCGAGGTTCGTGACCCCATTCAGCCGCACCCAAACATTATGATTTGGGGCACCTTGGAAGCGCGTGTTCAGGGCGTCGATACCATCATTCTTGGCGGGCTTAATGATGGCGTTTGGCCCGAACGCCCCAGCCCCGATCCGTGGATGAATCGAGACATGCGACATCGGGTAAACCTGCTGTTACCTGAACGGCGCATCGGCCTTTCGGCACATGATTTTCAACAGGCTATCGCGGCGCCCGACGTGATCCTGACCCGCGCCATTCGCGATACAGAAAGCGAAACAACACCCTCTCGCTGGCTCAACCGCATGTCTAACCTCATGAAGGGCATGTCCCAAGAAGGTGCAGACGCATTTGAAGGCATGCGCACGCGCGGCTCCAAATGGCTCAACCTCGTCGACACCCTTGATGACGCGCCCAGCATTGAGTTGGCCAAACGCCCAGCCCCGATGCCCCCGGTTTCTGTGCGCCCCAATCGGCTATCAGTCACGAATGTTACAAGGTTGGTACGCGACCCCTATGCCGTTTATGCCCGGTATGTCTTGGGCTTATCCCCGCTCGACCCTCTGCATCAAACGCCAGATGCGCCACTGCGCGGCACAACACATCATATGATTTTCGAGCGGTTCATCAAAGAAACGTCGCCCAACGAGCCGCGCCCTGCGGCTCATGCGCGCCTGTTGAGCACGGCGCGTGATGTGCTCGAAGCAGAAGCCCCCTGGCCCGCAGCGCGGCTTTTGTGGCTCGCGAAAATTGAACGTGTCGCCGGTTGGTTTTTGGACGGGGAAGCTGAGCGCTCGACAACAAGCACTGTCGTAGCAACTGAGATTGCCGGGAAGATGGACCTGCCCGAAATTGGCTTCACCCTCACCGGTATCGCCGATCGAATTGATCGCGCCGACGATGGCGAGTTGTTGATTTATGACTACAAAACCGGCACCCCACCCAGCCCAAAACAGCAAATGACATACGACAAACAGCTCTTGCTCGAAGCCGTCATGGCCGAATCCGGGGCCTTCGAAGGCCTCGCCCCAAGTCCTGTGAAAGCCGCAAGCTACATTGGCGTTGGAACAAATCCGACATGTCAGGGCATTACAGTTGGGGAAGAAGAAATCGCGCTCACACGGGAGTCCCTACGGGAACTCATTCTGAAATACCAAGACAAGAAACAGGGATACGCCTCAAGGCGCATTGTCCAGAACGAAGCCTATCCAGGCGCGTATGATCATCTTGCACGGTTCGGAGAATGGACACAATCCGATGCGCCAACCTTGATGGAGGTGGGCGAATGACCCTGAACGACGCAACCCTAAACCAGATCGCAGCAGCCAAACCGGACGCAAACACCTGGCTTTCCGCCAATGCCGGATCGGGCAAAACCCGCGTCCTCACAGACCGTGTTGCCCGCCTTTTGCTGGATGGGGTGTCGCCGCAAAACATCCTGTGCCTAACCTATACGAAGGCGGCGGCAAGCGAGATGCAAAACCGGCTCTTTGATCGACTGGGCGCTTGGGCAATGAAACCCGATGAAGCGCTACGCCTTGAGCTGACAGAACTCGGGGTGACTGAAGTTGCGGATTTGCGCGAAGCGCGCCGCCTTTTCGCGGGAGCCATTGAGACGCCGGGCGGCTTGAAGATCCAAACAATCCACTCCTTTTGCTCGTCAATTTTGCGGCGCTTTCCCCTTGAAGCCGGTGTATCACCAGACTTTACCGAAATGGACGATCGGGCGGCGCTTATGCTGCAAATGGAAGTCATCGAAGACATGGCGGGCGATGCGCGACGCCCCTTGATGGAGGATGTTGCGCGCTATTTCACCGGAATCGATTTCGAAGATTTCACAAAACAAATCGTGGCGAAACGAGCAGCATTTGATCAGCCTATCACCAAGAAAGAAATCTGGGCTTGGTTTGACTTCGCCGACGATGAAGACCAAACTATCCTGCCTTCCTTGGCGTTTTCACCCGATGCGAAAGACACAATCCGTAAGGTGATTCCCGTGCTTGAAAAGCACAGCAAAACGATGGTGAAACGGGCCGAATTCCTGTCGAAAATCAATCTCGACGCCCCCGGAATAAATGACTTTGCTTTGCTCAAATCGGCCTTGTTGACGGTGGCAGGGGCCATACCGAAAACCAATTTCCTCACCGGCGCTTGCGAAGCCGAGATGGGAGAATTGGCAGATCGCCTCAGAGGCCTCGCCGAGCAAACAGTCGATCTTGTGGATGTCGAGCGAAGACTACTGACAGCCGCTCAAACCTATGCGCTCCACGCGTTTGGCCACGCCTTTCTTCGCGATTACAACACGCGCAAACAGGATCGGGGATGGTTGGATTTTGATGATTTCATTACCCGTGCCGGAGCACTTTTGAATGACGCCGATGTCACGGCTTGGGTGTTGTACCGCCTTGATGGTGGAATTGATCATATTTTGGTGGACGAAGCCCAAGACACCAGCCCCGGCCAATGGCGAGTGATTGAAAGTCTGGCGCGCGAGTTCATGACGGGCGAGGGAGCGCGCGCTGGGACAAAGCGAACGATCTTTGTTGTCGGCGACCCAAAACAATCAATCTACTCTTTCCAAGGCGCTGATCCTGCTGAGTTTTCGCGCATGAAAACCTTGTTTCGAACGGGCCTTGAGGAGGCACGAGATGCGCTTTTTGAACGGTCCCTAGAATACTCTTTTCGCTCATCAAAAGCGATATTGAACCTTGTCGATACAACATTCGACTCCACCCCCGGACTTGGAAATGGGTTCAAACACAAAGCGTTTTTTGAGGATTTGCCGGGGCGCGTTGATCTTTGGCCGTTGATCGAAGCGAACAAAGATCCGGAGCCTGCCGCATGGTTTGACCCGGTGGACATGCTGGCACCACAAGACGAGAAAGTTCAAGTCGCCGAGCGTATCGCGGAGGAAATCGAGAGACTATTGGCGGAAGGCTCATTGCCGACCAACAAGGGCGATTTCAGGCAGGTATCGCCCGGAGACATCTTGATTTTGGTGCAGACCCGTTCTCAAATTTTCCACGAGATCATTCGCGCTTGTAAGAAACGCGATCTGCCAATTGCGGGTGCTGATAAACTTCGGATTGGTGGCGAGCTGGCCGTTAAGGACATCACAAGCTTATTGCGGTTCCTTGCGACACCAGAGGACGACTTGTCTCTGGCAACTGTGCTGAAATCTCCGCTTTTTGGCTGGGATGAAGACCGACTATATCGGTTGGCCCATGGGCGTGGCAAAACCTACCTATGGAATGCTTTGCGCGCGGATGAAACGAGCAACGAGCTTGAATTGCGCGTTCTGAACGATCTTCGAGGCGAAGCCGATTTCTATAGGCCCTATGACTTGATCGAAAGACTGTTGACCCGCCATGACGGACGCCGGCGCCTGACCGCGCGTTTGGGGGCTGAGGCGATTGATGGAATCGACACATTGCTCCAGCAAGCGCTGGCTTACGAGCGCATTGAAGTGCCGAGCCTGACAGGGTTTTTGACCTGGCTTGAGGTGAAAGACATTGAGGTAAAACGCGACCTTGGCAGCAAGGGCAATCAGATTCGCGTCATGACGGTGCATGGCTCAAAAGGGCTTGAGGCCCCCATCGTGATCCTTCCCGAAACCACGAAACGCCGACAACGGTCCGCAGACAAATTGATAGACTTAGAAGAAGGCAAGACTGTCTGGGCGCCGAGCAAGGCAAACATGCCGAGCGTTCTATTGCCAGTTTTGGCCGACAAAGAAGAGCGCGCAGCGGAGGAACGAAACCGGCTATTATATGTTGCGATGACCCGCGCAGAAAATTGGCTGATCGTGGCTGGGGCGGGAGATGCTGGAAAATCGCCTCAAGAAAGTTGGTACGCGACGATCAAGTCCGGAATGGAACAAGTGGGTGCCCTGAAGTTTTTGCAGAGCGGCGAAGGTGTGGGGCTGAGGCTCCAGACTGGCGAATGGCTTGCCGCCAACACCGCGGACAAGGGCGCAGTAAGCGCATCCGAAGTTGAAGTGCCTCGATGGTTGCGCACGCCCGCGAAACCACCCGTAAAAAGCACCCCGCCGCTCGTGCCATCTGAATTGGGCGGCGCGAAGGTCGTGGTCTCTGATGCGCCAACACTTTCGGGGGAGGAGGCAAAGCAACGCGGGCGGCAAATCCACCAACTCCTTGAGTTCCTTCCCACCTACCCTGAGGAAGAATGGCGGAACATTTCGAGGGAGTTGTTGGCGTCGGGCGAGGATAGCGTGAACGAAGATCGCGCTGACGCACTTTTTGAACATGCCCGGCGGGTCTTGACCAACCCATCGCTCATCCATCTGTTTTCCGCCGATGCTTTGGCCGAAGTCGAGGTCTCCGCGCCCGTTGATGCGCTTGGCGCGACTCGAATTCATGGGGTTATCGACCGGCTTATCGTGACGCCAGAGGCCGTTTTGGCTGTAGATTTCAAAACAAACCAGATCGTGCCCGAGCGGCCCGAAGTTATCCCTGAGGGCATTTTGCGCCAATTGGGCGCCTATGAAGAGGCACTTAAAGCGCTCTACCCTGAGAGAAAAATCCAATCTGCGGTGCTCTGGACGCAAACCGCAACGCTGATGACATTGCCTCACGGTTTAGCGACTGGCACATTTCGTCGCCTTGACGGTGACGCCGCCCATACTTAGTGTTCACTCGACATATCAAATTCCTGGAGTATGAAAAATGGCCACTGTCGCCGTCACCGATGCAACCTTCGAAGCCGAAGTCCTGAAATCCGATGTCCCCGTAGTCGTGGACTTCTGGGCTGAGTGGTGTGGCCCATGCAAAACGATCGGCCCTGCTCTTGAGGAGCTGGCGGCCGAGTATGGCGATAAAGTTAAGATCGCCAAAGTGAACGTGGATGAAAACCCAGCCTCACCAGGGCAATTGGGCGTTCGTGGCATTCCGGCGCTTTTCTTGTTCAAAGACGGCCAGGCGGTCTCCAACAAAATTGGTGCGGCACCTAAAGCGGCACTTCAAAGCTGGATCGACGAATCAATCTGATCCACTCTGTATCGAATCACAAACGCCCGGAGTTTTCCGGGCGTTTTTTTGTGCGATGGCAAAAGCCTGAATGACCCCCAAAAAGCAAGTACCCAGACAAAGCAAAACCCCGCCTCATAAGAGACGGGGTTTCATCCAAACGAACCTGAGTTCGTGTAGGATTTAGCAGATAGTTGTGAAACCGCAGAGAGCAGCAACGCCAACAAGTGCCAGGAAGATGATTGGCACGATGATACCAGCCGACGAGGATGTCGACGCAGTTTCAACGATTACTTCTGGCTCAACGATAGGATCGATGAGTGCACCAGCGTTAGCTGCAGTGGCGGCGAGAGCAGCAACAGCTGCAACAAGCATGACTTTTTTCATTTCAATCTCCAATTTTCCTTCCGACGAAAACGCCGGCCCAAGGATAGTTCTGTACCTCGTGCTTTGCAGAAAACAGGACCAGCGAAAAAATGCAACAAGAATTCGCCAAATCCTGTATTTGTTGTCAAATTAGCAACACTTGAGTACCGTTCTTCGCGAGCGCGAAAAGCTGCGAAATATGCTCATTATAAAGGCCAATACAGCCATTTGACGAGCGACGACCGATTTTGCGTGTGTCGTGCGTGCCGTGAATCCGGTAGTACTTCCAGCCCAAATAAAGCGCGTGGCTTCCCAGTGGATTATCGGGGCCAGGGCCGATGAAGGCAGGCCATTCCGGGTTCCGTTTGCGCATTGCAGGTGTCGGGCTCCAGCTTGGGCCCTCGACCTTTCGCACAACAGATGTACGGCCTTTACGGGTCATATCGTCCGTCAGCGGCACGGATGTTGGGAACAATTTGTAAGTTTGCCCATCAGCCGACCAGTAGTGCAGCGCGCGCGAGGTCACATCGACCAAGATTGCGCCATTCCTGAGCGACGAAAAGTAAGGACGCCAATCCAGCGAGCGAAAGCTCGAAATATTGCGGCGAACCACTTCAGAAAGATCCCGCTCGACCTCTGTGGTCGCAGTGGAATTTTGTGCCAGTGCCGGCGCAACAGCCAAGCCCCCGACAGCGGAGAGGCCACCAGCGAGAAAATTGCGGCGGCGAAATTTGGTTTCATTCGAATGCGTCATAACAGTCTAATCCCCGATTGCGAGACAATCTCCCACGCTTTATACGGCGATGACGTGCCTGCCGCAATTCAAACCCGCGTTATAGGCATGAATTGAGATTTGATTGATCGCCCATTTCCGTTTACCCCTTGGTGAATTGCTGTGGCACCAATGTGGATGAAAGACCTATGAAATCTGTGTTCCCGCTTATTGCGGCTCTCGCTTTTACCCTGACCGCTTGTGAAACCACGAGCCCAACGCGGATCGGACCAGACGGAAAGCCGTTGCCGGTGGTTTACCGGATCAACTCCCTTGAAAAGAGCAAGATTTCATACCGCATTCTGGATTCGGTCAATGCTCTACGCGAAGCGGCAGGTGCCGGGCCGGTTGTGCTCAACAGCCAACTCACAGCCGCCGCCGCGACCCATGCGCGCGATATGTCAGTGCAAAACCGCCCTTGGCATTTTGGCTCTGACGGGTCGTCACCAATTGATCGCGCCGCACGCGCCGGTTATCCCGGTTTGATGCTGGGCGAAAACATCTCGGAGACCTTTGAAACCGAGCTGGAAACCCTTTCCGCATGGATGGAACAGCCCGATACACGCAATGTGATTCTGGATAAACGCGCGAGAAACCTTGGTTTCGCGTGGCACCAAGAATCCAACGGCAAAATCTGGTGGACATTGCTGATGGGCGGCTAACGCCCCCATCACGCCAAATCAGGGCACAATGTGGATTCGGGTGCCATCCCGCACCATCGCATAGATATCCTCAACCTCTTTATCGGTCACAGAGATGCAGCCCGCCGTCCAATCGCGCTTGTTGCGATCTTGCGGGCGCGTCGGGCCGCCATGGATAAAGATGTCGCCGCCCGGGCTTTTCCCGGCTTCTCGCGCGGCGCTCCTGTCATGAACATCCGGGTAAGAAATGCCGAGCGAAAGGTGAAAGCTGCTGTTTGGGTTGCGTCGATCAATTATGTAACTGCCTTCCGGCGTGCGCCCATCACCTTCAAATTGTTTGTGACCGACAGGATTAAAACCAAGGTCAATGTCATGCACCGCAAGCGCAGTGTCTCCATGCATCAGATACATCTTGCGCTTGCCCTTGAAGACAAAAATCTCTGTCACCTCAGGGCCGTTGTATTTCTTGAACTTTGACGAACATGAGGCCAAACCGACAAAAGCCGCCAACGTAAACAATACCAATAAAGCGCGCATCAAATTTCCTATCAAAGAGGTTTCGCTGTCCTTTTACCCCGTCTTGAGGATTCTTCAAAGACCCTCAATCACGCGTGAAGCTGGCAGCAAGCTCAACATGGGGCGACCAGCGGAATTGATCGACAACCCGCACCCAATTGAGCGTAAACCCGGAATTGATTAGCGTTTCCGCGTCTCGTGCAAATGTGACCGGGTTACACGACACAAACGCCACCTTTTTTGCGCCAGATTTCGCGATTTCGTTCGTTTGCAGCTCGCCCCCAGCCCGCGGTGGATCAATGACAATCGCGTCATATTTCAATTCGTCCGGCAATAATGGACGGCGAAACAAATCGCGTGTTTCGGTCGTCACCTTGTGCAACCTGTCCGCTTTACGCCAGCTTTTGTCGAGCGCTGCCAACATGTCCGGCTCGCTCTCAACCGCATGAACGCTGGCATTTTCGGCTAGCGGAAGCGAAAATGTTCCGCAGCCCGCAAAGAGGTCAAGCACACGAGACGCACCCCCGACAGCTTCGCGCACCGCCGCCAAAAGCGCCTCTTCGCCACTCTTTGTGGCTTGCAAAAAAGAACCGGGAGAAGGGACAACGGCCGTTCGCCCAAACAACTGATAGGGCGGATTAACCATCGCAATCACTTCCCCATTCCAGGCAATCCGCGCGATCCCATCCTGACCCGCAATCTGTGCAAGCTCGGCCTCAAGATCGCGCTCAAGCGGCTTTCCGCCAGACACCGAAATATCAAGCCCCGCTTCAGAGCGCGTCACAGTCATGCGCAGTTCACCCTTTCGCGAACCGCCCACCATGACCAATGCTTCAAGGACGCTTTGACTCGCCAACAAAGCAGGATCGACCAGCCGACAATCGGGCACCTCCACGATGGACGCTGATTTCTTGCCGTGAAAGCCAATCAAAACGCCCTTCTTGGTGCGCCGCCCAGTAAATGTGGCCCGACGTCGGGAGTTTTCGGGCGAGGTGAGAGTGCTGCGCACATCCGTTTCAATAGAGCGGGCAGAAAGGGCGCTGAGAACAACATCGCGCTTCCAGGACGCCACGAAGGCATCGCTCGCATGTTGCAACGAACACCCTCCACAGCTTTTATAGTGGCGACAACTGGCTTTCACCCGATCAACTGACGGGGTCACAATGCGTGCCTCACTCATGCGCCCCCCATCAACATCGCCCTCGACGACCTCCCCCGGCAGGGCTCGTGGAACAAAAATCGGACCGGGCGCAATGCCGTCCCCTTCATGGCCAAGCCGTTCGATTGTGACAGTGGTCATAAGCTCTCCAATAGCGTGTCTCGATCAAGCGAAAAGCCCGACTCGATCCACAACATTTCCAGTTCTTTGAGTTTTGCGCCCAGCGCTGCGCCCTCAAACGCTGGCATCAAATCCGCCGCGCGAATTGGCAAGACCTGCTCCGCGCCCGCCGCAATTTCCTCGCGCAGATTTTGCGGCAAATGCGTCTCTAACAATGCACAATTCGCCAAAACAACGTTCATGGCGTTCGCCCTGCCAAACCTGTATCCGAGGGTGCGCGGCGAGTCCATGCTGCCTAAATGCGCAGATATCTCACCAAGGCGCCGCGCGTCCGCTTTCGATAACCTCAATAAATCCTGCGGCGCTTGCCCACCCAAAACAGCCAACCGGCGCAATGGATCGGGGGCGGCCTCAACATCCGCCTCCAGATGCACCAGCACGGCAAGCCCCTTTGCGAAAGCCCCCGGCAAAACGCGCGCCAAAGCGCCCGTCGCATCCATTGCAGAACAGGCCGGCGCAGGGTCGGGGGCCGACAAGAGCTTGAGCATCTCCGTACCGATACGTTCCTTTGAAAGCGTCTCTATTCCGGCCAAATTTCGCGATATCGCATTGAGCGCTTCGTCGTCCAATCCGCCCGATGGCGCACCATACCAAGCATGAAATCGGAAAAAGCGCAAAATCCGCAGGTAATCCTCGCGAATTCGTTCCTCTGCCTCATCAATAAAACGCACGCGGCGCGCGGTGAGGTCATCCAAACCGCCAATCGGATCAAAAACCGCGCCCGTTGAGTCCGCGTAGAGCGCGTTCATCGTGAAGTCCCTCCGATGCGCATCTTCCTCCATCGACTGAGCAAATGAAACAACCGCGCGTCGACCATCGGTTTCCACATCCTTACGATAGGTGGTGATTTCAAAAGGCTCACCCTGCACCACGACCGTCACAGTCCCATGCTCGATCCCTGTGGGGATTGGATTGAATCCGCTCTTTTTTGCGAGTTTCACCACAGCGTTAGGATGCGCATTAGTGGCGATATCAACATCGGAAACCGGAACATTCAACAGTGCATTGCGCACGCATCCACCAACAAAAAAGGCCTCAAACCCTTCCGTTTCTAACATAGCACAAAGAGCTTGCGGGCCGGGCCTATCCAGCCAATCCGGGGTGATACGCCCAGCGCTCACAACGCGATCCGATCAGCCAGAATACGAAGCATACGCGCCGTTGCCCCCCAGATATAATAGGGCCCATAGGGCACCACGAAATACTGGCGCTTTACACCACGAAAAAAGCGCCCTTCGACAAGAAAATGTTCTGGAGAGGTCACCTTCTCAAAAGGCACATGGAACACTTCCTCAACCTCGCCCAGCTCGGGAACGACATCAAAGGGCTTCGTCACCAAAGCGAGAACAGGCGTGACCCGGAATCCCGTGACCGTTTCATGGGGCGGCAAAGTGCCCAACACCTCAACCGCCTCTCGTGGCAGGCCGATTTCTTCCTCAGCTTCACGCAACGCCGCATCAATAACACCATCATCCCCAGCATCGACCTTTCCTCCGGGAAACGCAATTTGGCCGGGGTGATGTTTGAGCGCGGAGGACCGTTTTGTGAGGATGAGGTCCAGCCCCGTTTCGCGCTGGACAAAAGCTACAAGCACCGCGGCCTCGCGAAGCTTGCGCCCTTTTGGCCGAAACTCAGGGTTCAGATCAAAATCCGAAGTTGGCTCTCCCGCGCCACGCGCAGCCCTCTTGAGGCGCGCGATTTGATCACTCCGAGTCACCGGGCAGCTCCTTGGCGTCCTTGCCCAATGTCGCCGGGTCAAACGTGTAATGCGCACCACAAAACTGACAATCGGCAGTAACGATTCCCTCATCCGTGGTCATATGCGCAATGTCTTTTGCGGAGTAGATCGACAGGCTTTCGCGTACACGATCCGCCGAACAGGTACATCCAAATTTCACAGGTTGCGGGTCATAAACACGAGGGCTTTCCTCGTGAAAAAGACGAACAAGAAGCTCAGTTGGTGACACCGTCGGGCCAATCAATTCCATCTCCTCAACGGTATCAAGGAGCACATTTGCGCGTTGCCAGTTTTCTTGATCGTTCTCATCTGAGAGCAAATCAGCCCCCGACAGAAGCCCGCCCTCGCCACTGCCCCCCTCACCTGCCACATGTGGCGAAGCCTTCGGCATATGTTGCAGCATCACGCCACCCGCACGCCAGCTTTCTGCTTCGCCCGGCGTTTGGGCGCGCCCAAAGGTCAAGGAAAACCGCGTCGGCAATTGTTCAGATTGAGCGAAATAGGTTTGCGCACATTGAGCAAGCGAGCCACCCGCGATCGGGGTCAAACCTGAATAGGGCGTTGTGCCTGCGCCCTGATCAATCAACACGGCAAAATAGCCCTGCCCAATCAAGTCGAACGGCGCAATTCCCGGCTCGATGCGATCCGGATCAAAGCTCGCATAGGCACGAATACGGGCTGGATCACCCTCTTTTTCGGGCGCATAGTAATCCGTCGCGATGATGCGTGCTGGCCCGCTTCCGCGGACCTGAATCGACAGCTTCCACCGCAGCTTAATCGTTTGGCCGATCATTGCGGTCAATAAGGCAGCCTCGGCAACCAACTGTTCGATTTGGTCGGGGTAATCATGTTGCTCTAGAACACTATCCAAAACGCCATCCAGCCGGACAACCCGTCCGCGCACATCGGCTCGGTCGAGTTGAAAGGGCAAAATAGTGTCGTCCCAAGCGATTTTGGATCCAAGGCTCATGCGTGTTTTCCCATTGTCTTTTGCGTGGCATACCCGCTCTATATGGTTCTAACAAGGGAAGCTAAAAGGGCGGCATGCGCAGATTTGGAGATCAGAGAGAAGCGAAGCAGGTTTATACTTGGCGTCCCGGCGTTTATGTGCTTCTGCCGCGGAGCACCTTTGCCCTGCTCACCTTTCAAAAGAGTCCGGTTCCCGAATTTCAGCTTCCGGGCGGCGGAATTGATCCCGGTGAATCCCCCCTTCAAGCTCTGCATCGCGAGGTTCTGGAGGAAACCGGCTGGACAATTGCCAATCCACGCAAACACGCCACTTACAAACGGTTCACCTATATGCCTGAATACGAGATTTGGGCCGAAAAGATTTGCCATCTCTACGTTGCGCGCCCAGTCAAGCGGGTGGCAGCACCCTCCGATACCGCGCATGTCGCAAAATGGGTGAGCAAGATGGACCTCGCACAAAAGCTCTTGAATGACGGTGACCGCGCCTTTGCGCAAAGCTATTTCAATTGAACGGGGGCGGCACCCGGACCGCGAAACGCCAAGGACACGCAAGACAGATCATCACCAAAATCTTGCCCTTGCGCAAAACCGTCTAAATCCCACACCAAAGCCTCAAGAAATTCATTTCCATGAAGCTTTGCGTTGCGCTCAAGGATCTCTTTGAATCCATCTTCTTCGAGCTGAATTCCGTCTGGGTTCTCACATTCCGTAAACCCGTCAGAGTACAGCAAAACGCGCGCGCCGGGATCAAGCTGAATCTGCCAATCCTCGAAAGTCGCATCCTCGATCAGCCCAATCGGCAGCCCCCCTTGGCCAACATAGGACGCGGAACCATCCGCGCCAATCACGACTGGGTTGGGATGCCCACATTGCACTGCGTCCATCTCTCCGGTTTCAGTATCAATATACGCGAGAACCATCGTGAAATAGAGGTCCGATTTCACTTGTTTCAGCATAACATCATTCAGAGCAGACGCCACCTGAGCCGGGGATTTTGCACCGATAGTGCCATCCGCCTGCTCGATAAGTGCGATGTTATGATCGACTGATCCGTCGGAAAAATAACTTGCGATGCGCGCTGTTAGAAGCGCCGAGGCGATACCATGTCCAGATACGTCAATCCCATAGACCGCGATCTTTCCTTCGCCAGCACGAAAATACCCAACCAAATCACCGCCAACATGGCCACAGGGCTTCAGGATGAGGGACACTTCCGCCGGCCCAAAGTCGCGAAACCTATCGCGCACCAAGGATTGCTGCATTTTGCGCGCCTCAATGAGATCACGATCAACGGCGTCATAGAGCGCGGATATCTCAGAAAGGGTCGAGCTAATGAGGCGGTTTTTCTCGTTGAGTTCCCGCTCCATCTTAAGAATACGGTCACCCGCGGCTATGCGGGCACGCAACTCTTCCCCGTTCACAGGCTTGTTCAAAAAATCGTCAGCACCAACATCCAAACCCTGCGCCACCGCGCCTTTTTCACTTTTGGAGGTCAGCAGGATGAAATACCCGTAATTCTCTCTCGAAAGCGCGCGAAATTCCCGGCAAAACTCCAGCCCGTCCATCCCCGGCATCATCCAGTCCGACAGCACCAAATCGAGCTGTTCCGTACGGGCAATTTCCAGCGCGGCTTCGCCCCCATCGGCCTCCAACACCTCAAATCCCTGCCGCCCCAACTGCGCAGCAAGGACGCGACGCTGCGCTCGGGAATCATCCACGACCAAAATTCGCTTGATCGCGTTTGAGGTATCGCGTTCCACCTTTGGCGGCTGATGTGACGACTGAGCTTTCAACTCGGCACCTTTGACTCGTTTCTCGGGCATCATGAAGTCCCGACCTTAAGCGCCCATGAACAGATAAAAATGTCGCTAAATATCCACCAACTAACGCCCCATTAAGAATTCCATGGCACGTTCGCGACAAGCAGGGAGAACAGTATGATCGATTGGGAACGCGTGACGGAACTCAAGGATGAAATCGGAGAAGAAGACTTCGACGAGGTTGTTGAGATGTTTTTGTCCGAAGTAGAGGAGGTCATTGATCGCCTGAAGACAGCACCGGACCCGGCCACCTATGAGGCCGATCTCCATTTTTTGAAGTCATCCTCTCTCAATTTGGGTTTCGACGCTTTGAGCAAAATCTGCAACGCAGGCGAACGCAGCGCAGCCCAAGGCCACGCCGCCGATGTGGCATTAGCACCAGTGTTTTCTTGCTTTGAAGAGTCCCGCCAAGCGCTATCGGCGGGTCCGACTGGATGATTTAGCGCCTGAGATGGGACATAATCGCCATTCAGAACAGCATTTGCCTTTTCAATCGCCAATCGGCCTTGCTCGCTTGACCCAAACCCAATAGACCGCCGCACAACGTTCGACAATTCCCAGGAGCCACTCATGTCCGCGCCTAAGAAAGTTGTGCTTGCCTACTCTGGCGGCCTTGATACCTCGATTATCCTGAAATGGTTGCAAACAGAATACGGTTGCGAGGTTGTGACCTTCACCGCTGACCTAGGTCAAGGCGAAGAGCTGGAGCCAGCCCGCGCAAAAGCCGAGCTTCTTGGGATCGATCCGGCAAACATCTTTATCGAGGATTTGCGCGAAGAGTTCGTGCGCGATTTCGTTTTCCCAATGTTTCGTGCAAATGCCGTTTATGAAGGGCTATACCTGCTGGGCACCTCGATCGCCCGGCCGCTCATTTCTCAGCGTTTGGTCGAAATTGCGCAGGCCACTGGAGCAGATGCGGTTGCGCATGGCGCGACTGGAAAAGGCAACGATCAGGTGCGCTTCGAGCTGGCCTGTTACGCCCTGAACCCGGAAATCAAGGTGATCGCGCCATGGCGTGAATGGGATTTGACCTCGCGCACCAAACTCATTGATTTCGCTGAGAAAAACCAGATTCCAATCGCCCGCGACAAACGCGGCGAAGCGCCTTTCTCGGTTGATGCGAACCTATTGCACACATCCTCTGAGGGCAAAGTGCTTGAAGATCCGGCTGATGAAGCGCCTGATTACGTTTTCCAGCGCACTGACAGCCCAATGGACGCACCTGATGAGCCAGAGTTCATCGAAGTGACCTTCGAAAAAGGGGATGCGGTTGCCATCAACGGCACGCCAATGTCGCCAGCAACTGTCCTAACGGAGCTGAACGCATACGGCAAAAAACACGGAATCGGGCGACTGGATTTCGTGGAAAATCGCTTTGTGGGAATGAAATCGCGTGGCGTTTACGAGACGCCCGGTGGCACAATCTTGCTGGAAGCGCATCGCGGTATTGAACAAATCACCCTCGATAGCGGCGCCGGACACCTCAAAGATTCGATTATGCCGCGGTATGCCGAGTTGATTTACAATGGGTTCTGGTTCTCTCCTGAGCGCGAAATGCTGCAAGCACTCATCGACAAGAGCCAAGAACACGTCACCGGGACTGTTCGCTTGCGCCTTTATAAAGGGGCCGCCGTGAATGTGGCGCGCTGGTCGGATCATTCGCTTTATTCAGAGCAACATGTGACCTTCGAAGAAGATGCGGGCGCCTATGATCAAAAAGACGCGGCTGGCTTCATTCAACTGAACGCCCTGCGCTTGAAGCTCATCGCGGCACGCAACAAGCGCGTCAAAGGCTAAGTCACCTTCGCGATAAATGCCTGAACATCCTCTTTCCCCGGTATGGCTTTTGCTGTGCCGGGGTGTTGTACCTGCAAAGCAGAAGCGGCCGTACCCAGAACCAAAGCCTCGCCTATGCTCTTTCCCTGCGCCAACCCGGCAACCACATAGCCGATAAAGCAATCCCCGGCGCCAGTCGTATCCACGGCTTCGACCTCAAACGCCTCCTGATCAATGACAGCACCATCCGCCGCAATAAAGGACGCGCCGCGCGCACCGCGCGTCACGATCAAATCGCAAGGTATTTGAGCCATCCGGGCACTGCCAAGATGTTCAGAGAGTTGGGATTGCTCAACCTCATTCATCACAAGAATATCAACAAGCCCCATCATCGACTTGGTTTTCTCGGCATCAAATGGCGCCGCGGAATAGACGATCCGCATGCCCTTTTGCTTGCCCATTTCGGCAGCTTCCAGTGACATGTTCACCTCATTTTGCAGCACCAGAAAGTCACCGGGGCGAGCGCTCTGAAGGCCCTGCATCATCGCCGTTTGAGTCTGGCTTTGGTTTGCCCCTGAAAAAACGACAATCTGGTTTTCGCCTCGATCATCGACACAAATATTGGCATGGGCCGTCACCGTATCTGCGCGCCCAATATGGCGCGTATCGACACCAAAATCCGCAAGTTCAGATACAATGCCATCACCGTCCCGACCAACGGTTCCGATATGAAAGACGTCCACACCGGCCTTCGCTATGGCGACGGATTGGTTCGCGCCCTTCCCGCCAAGTCCGGTATCGTGATCGCGCGCAACAAGCGTTTCCCCAGGTTCCGGCAAATGATCCACTCGATAAAAGTGATCCACATTGATGGAACCGAAGTTGAAAACCGCCATTAGCCCACCTTACACGCCGCCAAAACCGCCATGTTCAGAATGTCATTCGCGGTCGAGTTGGTCGAGCAAATTTGAATCGGCTTTTCGACGCCCGAGAGAATTGGACCAATGACGGTCGCTCCGGCGAGTTCCTGCATCATCTTGACCGAAATCGAAGCGGAGTGACGTGCGGGAACGACCAAAATATTAGCCGGGCCAGACAAGCGGCAGAATGGGTATTGCGCCATGACTTCAGGGTTCAATGCCACATCAACAGTCATTTCACCGTCAAACTCAAAATCCACACCGCGCGCTTCCAAGATCGCTGGCGTTTCATGCATCTTCTCGGCGCGTTCAGAGATCGGATACCCAAATGTGGAGAACGACACAAACGCCACGCGCGGCTCAAGACCAAGATCACGCGCCACCTCCGCTGCGCGCTCGGCAATGTTGGCAAGATCCTCTGTTTCCGGCCATTCATGAACCAAAGTGTCCGCCATCAAAACGATCCGCCCCTTATGGAGCAATGCCGTCACGCCCACCGCGCCATCTTCTGCGCGGGCGTCAAAGACGTGATTGATAAGCTCCATCACATGCGCGGATTTCCGAGTGGCGCCCGTGACCAAACCGTCCCCATGTCCATGCGCCAGCATAAGCGAAGCAAAAACGTGCCGATCGCGCGCGGCCAACCGATGAATGTCGTGACGATCATATCCTTGCCGTTGCAAGCGCTCATACAGGAAGGATTTATACGCCGGAAGGTGCTGAGTATTTGCCGCGTTCACAATCTCAAGCTCTGACACTGCATCGCCCAAACCAGCCGTTTCCAATTTTTGCTTTACGTCGCTTTCGCGCCCAACAACCAACGCCTTGCCAAAGCCGTTGCGCTGATAGGCCACTGCCGCGCGCAAGACATGCGGATCATCGCCTTCCGCGAAAATCATTGTCGCTTGCGCTTGGCGCGCACGATTGTTGATTGAACGCAGGATCGAGGCAGTCGGGTCCATCCGCGCCTTGAGCGTTGCTTCATAGCGCTCCAAGTCGATGATCGGGCGCCGAGCCGCGCCACTGTCCGAACCTGCTTTCGCAACCGCCGGAGGGATCGTGTAGATCAAACGAGGGTCAAACGGCGTTGGGATAATGTAATCTCGCCCGAAGGTCAGCTTTTTGCCATACGCCATTGCGACTTCATCAGGCACATCTTCACGCGCCAAGGCCGCCAAGGCTTCGGCACAGGCAATTTTCATTTCGTCATTGATCGCCCGCGCATGAATGTCGAGCGCGCCCCGAAACAGGTAGGGAAAGCCCAAAACATTGTTCACTTGGTTCGGGTAATCCGAGCGACCCGTGGCGACAATCGCATCTTCGCGCACAGCATGGGCTTCCTCGGGTGTGATTTCAGGATCAGGGTTGGCCATTGCAAAAATGACAGGATTTGGAGCCATTGCCGCAACCATCTCTGCTGTCACCGCACCCTTTACAGACACGCCCAAAAACACATCAGCGCCTTCCATCGCCTCCTCAAGGCTGCGCAAGTCTGTCTTGACCGCATGTGCTGACTTCCACTGGTTCATACCCTCGGTACGCCCCTGATAAATCACGCCTTTCGTGTCGCACACAATGCAGTTGTCATGCGTTGCACCCATTGTTTTGAGCAGCTCAATACAAGCAATCCCCGCAGCACCGGCCCCGTTCAAAACAATCTTACAGTCTTCGATTTTCTTTCCCGAAATATGCAAAGCATTGATAAGCCCTGCCGCACAGATAACCGCCGTTCCGTGCTGGTCATCATGAAAGACAGGAATATCCATCTCTTCCTTGAGCCGCTGCTCAATGATGAAACACTCTGGGGCCTTGATGTCCTCAAGGTTGATACCCCCGAATGTTGGCCCCATCAGCTTTACTGCATTGATGATCGCGTCCGGGTCTTCTGTATCCAGCTCGATATCAATAGAGTTCACATCAGCGAACCGCTTAAACAGCACGGATTTACCTTCCATCACAGGTTTTGACGCGAGCGCACCAAGATTGCCTAGCCCCAGAACCGCCGTCCCGTTCGATACAACAGCAACCAGATTTCCCTTGTTGGTATAGTCATATGCCGTTTCCGGGTTTGCGTGAATGGCTTCACAGGGCACCGCAACGCCGGGCGAATAGGCCAGTGACAAATCACGTTGCGTGGTCATCGGTACGGAAGGTGTCACTTCGAATTTGCCGGGTGTCGGCTCGAAGTGATAAGCGAGCGCTTCTTCTGCTGTGACTTTTGTCTTGGACATGGGTCCGGGCCTTCCTTTTATCTATCTCGCGCAGGTGTATCCCTGAGTCCGCGTCGGCTCAACCGGCAAAAGCGCACTATTTGGCCAAATTTCTGCCAAATTGGGTAATTTTGTTCAATATTGACGATATATTTTGTAATTTTCAGTCTGGCGCGTTTTTCTGGCCCGTTTTCGAATTGTCGAGTGCTTTCCCTTCCGGGCTTGGCTAGATTGCCCCCAATAAGCTGCGGAGGCGATCGATGAGCGGAAAAATCCTACTGACAGGCGGCGCGGGCTATATTGGGTCGCACACCTATGTTGAACTCAAGGCTGCGGGATATGACGTCGTGATTGTCGACAATTTTTCCAACGCGCGCCACGATGTGATCGACCGCCTCGAAATCATTACCAATGATAAGGTCACCTGGTTTGAAGGTGATGTTCTGGACAGTGCCTTCTTGGCAACGGTGTTTGCGGCGCATGATTTTGATGCCGTCATCCATTTCGCCGCCAAAAAAGCCGTTGGCGAAAGTGTTGCGAAACCGCTTATGTATTTTGAGGTGAATTGCACTGGCTTTGCGCAGCTACTGGAGGCGATGGACAACGCCGGATGTCGGCGCGTTGTCTTTTCCTCCACGGCAACGGTCTACGGCGAACCTGAATTTTTGCCCTATCGCGAAGATCATCGTCTCGCCCCTGTAAGCCCCTACGCGCAATCCAAAGTCACCTGCGAAATGTTGCTCAAACATCTGAAAGAATCGGACGATTCTTGGACCTATGGCGTGTTGCGTTACTTCAATCCTGCGGGTGCCCATGACAGCGCTTTGATTGGCGAAGATCCCAACGATATTCCCAACAACCTGATGCCCTACATCGCGAAAGTCGCAACAGGCGACCTCCAACATTTGACGGTCTTTGGCGATGATTACGAGACTCCCGATGGAACAGGCGTGCGCGACTACATCCATGTTGTCGACCTCGCGCGGGGTCATGTTCAGTCCGTCGCGAAGCTCATCAACGACTCGGACACCCATACGTTGAACCTCGGAACCGGGGTCGGCTATTCGGTGATGGATATGCTCAAGTCCTACGAAAAGGCCTGCGGCAAAAAGCTGCCCTATCAAGTCGGGCCACGCCGCGCGGGCGATATTGACTGCTTTTACGCCGACCCCGCAACTGCACGCGACTATCTGGGCTTTGAAGCAAAACGCGGCTTGGACGAAATGTGCCTGAGCAGCTGGAAGTGGGTATCACGGCGCAAGAACACCTAGGGGTTTCACCCGAACGCGCAGGCGGATAGGTTCGGGCAAGCACTTTGAACCGGGGGGTCTACGTGTCTGACGTCGAAGCAAAAGTAACGCCCATGATGGCGCAATTCATGGATATTAAGGCCGAGTATCCTGAGGCGCTCTTGTTTTATCGCATGGGTGATTTTTATGAGCTGTTCTTTGACGATGCCGTTGCCGCCGCGCAGGCGCTCGACATTGCGCTCACCAAACGCGGCAAACATTTAGGAAATGACATTCCCATGTGCGGTGTGCCCGTTCATGCCGCTGAAGGATACCTTTTGACCTTGATCCGCAAAGGGTTTCGGGTTGCAGTTTGTGAACAAATGGAAAGCCCCGCCGAGGCCAAAAAGCGGGGCGCAAAGTCTGTCGTGAAGCGCGGCGTCGTGCGTCTCGTGACCCCCGGAACATTGACCGAAGAAAGCCTGCTGGATGCGCGGCGTCACAACTTCCTTGCCGCCTATTGTGATGTGCGCGGCGAGCAAGCTTTAGCCTGGGTCGACATCTCAACTGGTTCATTTCGTGTGATGGCAACCGATCAGATGCGTCTCGGCCCGGAGTTGGCCCGGCTTGCGCCTCGGGAAGTCATCCTCAAACAAGATGATGAGCAAAAACTAGGCGAAATAGTCTCTGATATTGGAAGTTCTCCCACGCCGCTCGGTAATGCGGCCTTTGACAGCACATCCGCGGAAAACCGGCTTAAGAGCCTGTTCAACGTCGGCTCGCTGGATGCCTATGGGCAGTTTGGGCGCGCCGAGCTTGGCGCGATGGGGGCAATTGTCGAGTATCTGGACATCACGCAAAAAGGGAACCTCCCTTTGTTGCGGCCGCCGGTATTGGAACAAACACGAGCCACGGTTCAAATTGATGCGGCGACCCGACGAAACCTTGAATTGACCCATTCCCTCGCGGGTGGAACCAGCGGGTCATTGATTTCGACAATAGACAAAACAGTGTCGCCCGCCGGCGGACGGTTGTTAGAGCAACGTATCTCAAGCCCCTCGCGCACCATAATCGATATTCAACAGCGCCACGATGGCGTGGATTATTTCGCAAAACAGTCTCTATTCCGCTCCGATTTGCGAGACTGCCTTCGCCGGGTGCCGGATATTGACCGCGCGCTTTCTCGTCTTGCGCTCGACCGCGGCGGGCCACGCGACCTAGCCTCTATCAGGGCCGGGCTGGAAGCCGCTATCGAAATTTCAGAGAGCTTTGCGGACCTCGATGCGCCAACGACCCTAAAGGAAGCGGCTCAGAACCTCGTTGGGCACGAGAATCTCTTGGATGAACTCGACCAGGCTTTGATCGCGGAGCCGCCGCTTCTTGCCCGCGACGGCGGCTTTATTGCGCCGGGCCACTCTGAGGAACTTGATGAGGCCAGAACGCTGCGCGACGAAGGGCGGAGCGTCATCGCGCGCCTTCAATTAGACTATGCTGCGCAAACAGGGGTGCAGGCGCTCAAGGTTAAACACAACAATGTTCTTGGCTATTTCATTGAAACAACCGCAACCCATGCGGAGAAGATGCTGTCAGCGCCCCTATCGGAAACCTTTATTCACCGACAAACAACCGCGAATGCCGTGCGCTTCACCACTGTTGAATTGTCGGAGCTTGAAACAAAGATATTGAACGCCGGAAATAGAGCTTTGGAGATCGAAAAACGTCTCTATTCTGGCCTAAGAGACATCGTTTTGACGAAGGCGGCGGCGCTGTCTTTGGTTTCGCGCGGGCTTGCGGAACTTGACCTGTCCGCCGCCCTTGCTGAGCTGGCCACGACCGAGAACTGGGTTCGGCCTGAGATGTGTGAGGATCGGTCATTTGACATTGTTGGCGGACGCCATCCGGTCGTGGAAAAGGCCCTGCGCGCTCAGGGCGGTGATGCTTTTGTCGCGAATGACTGTGGCTTGTCTGATGCTGGGGACTTCGCAAGTGTTTGGCTTCTGACTGGGCCTAATATGGCCGGTAAATCGACCTTCTTGCGCCAGAATGCGCTTATTGCTTTGCTGGCTCAAGCTGGCAGTTTTGTACCCGCAAAATCTGCAAAGATTGGGATCGTCTCGCAGCTGTTTTGTCGCGTGGGCGCATCTGACGACCTCGCGCGCGGGCGCTCCACCTTTATGGTCGAGATGGTGGAGACAGCGGCTATTCTAAACCAGGCAGACGACCGCGCGCTGGTGATTCTGGACGAGATTGGCCGTGGCACAGCGACATATGATGGGCTTTCGATCGCTTGGGCCACGCTCGAACACCTGCACGACGCCAATAAATGCCGCGCGCTTTTCGCGACCCATTACCACGAGCTGACTCAACTGGCCGGAAAGCTCGCTGGCGTCGAAAATGCGACGATCGCTGTCAAGGAGTGGGATGGCGATGTTATCTTCTTACATGAGGTCAAACGCGGAGCGGCGGATCGGTCCTACGGTGTGCAGGTGGCGAAGCTGGCGGGCTTACCGTCAAGCGTTATCGAGCGCGCGCGTGTGGTTTTGGACGCACTTGAAAAGGGCGAGCGCGAGGGCGGAAGTGCTCAAAAAGCAATTATCGATGATTTACCCTTGTTTTCGGCCATTGCCTCACCGCCTCCGCCTCCCGCCTCAGCACGATCAGCCCTCACAGAAAAGCTCGCCGAGATTCAACCCGACGAGCTTTCTCCCCGCGATGCGTTGGGGCTGATTTATGAGCTGAAAAGCCTCTTGGACACTTAGCCCGGATTGGACGAGACGCCAACTTGCGCAGGGCGCAATAGACGGTCGTGAATCATGAACCCTTCGTTCATCACTTGAATCACTTGGCCCTTAACGGTGCCCGGTAGAGGCGCCTCAAACATGGCTTCATGTTGTTCCGGATCAAACGTATCACCAACCTCAGGGGCCAAAATGCGAATGCCGTGTTTGGAAAAGATGTTCAACAATTCGCGCATCGTCAACTCAAGCCCTTCAGTCACACCCGAAGCCTGCGTGCGAAGCTGGTCATCAATTGATTCCATCGCACGTTTCATGTTGTCGTAGACCGGAAGCATGTCGCGCGCCAGTTTCGAGCCACCGTAGTTTTCCGCTTCGCGCCGATCGCGCTCTGATCGTTTGCGCGAATTTTCAGCGTCAGCCAAGGCCCGCATGAATTTGTCTTTGTAATCGTCACGCTCGGCGCGCAACGCATTGATTTCGACACCCTCATCGCCCGCTTCCAACGGATCAATCTCAGGCGCGTCTTCAGTGGTTTCCGCCATGATTTCTTCGATCGCAGCTTCGATATCTTCCATCGAATTGTTTTTGGGATCAGCCATTCTCTTACCTTCTACCCTCGGTCTGAGATCATTCGCCCGACAAGTTGTGCTGTGTAATCCACAATCGGTACGATACGTCCATAGTTTAGGCGCGTAGGCCCGATGACCCCGACCGCGCCGATAATTTTTCGCTCCGAGTTCATATAGGGAGAAACCACCAAAGAGGAACCCGAAAGTGAAAAAAGCTTGTTCTCAGAGCCAATAAAAATGCGCACACCATCGCCACTTTCGGTCACTTGAAGGAATTCTGCGATATCCCGCTTGCGCTCAAGGTCATCAAAAAGCGTTTTGATGCGCTCAAGATCGGTGCTGTCGCCGCCGTCCAGAAGGTTGGAACGCCCGCGAACGATGAGCCGTTCCGCACCATCCCCCTCGTCGAGCCAAGCCGCAAGGCCGCTTTCGACCATACTGCTTGCAAGGGCGTCAAGCTCTTGACGGCGCGCCTTTATTTCCCGCTCCACGACAGTTCGCAGCTCTGTCAAAGTGCGGCCGCCCGCGAGCGCATTGATGAAATTTGATGCTTCGCGCATGGCGCTTGGGGTCTGGCCTGTCGGTGGCGTGAAAACACGGTTCTCAACATGTCCATCCGCATAAACAAGCACAACAAGACCACGGTCCGGTGCGAGGCTTACAAACTCAATATGCTTGATAGGTGCCTCATGTTTGGGCGTCAGGACAAGACTCGCCCCTTCTGTGAGGCCGGAAAGAGCGGCACCAACCCGATCAAGCAAACCTTGGACATTGCGCTCACCGTCCGTGACTGTTGCGTCAATTTTCTCGCGGTCAGTTGCATCCAGATCCGACACCTCAAGAAGACCATCGACAAACATGCGAAGCCCTTGTTCCGTCGGCAAGCGACCAGCAGAAACATGCGGGGAATTCAAAAGTCCCATAAGCTCAAGGTCTTGCATCACATTTCGGATGGTAGCGGCGCTCACATTTTCTGACAGGCTGCGCGACAACGTGCGAGACCCGACAGGTTCGCCGGTCGACAAATAGCTTTCCACCAAATGCCGAAACACCTCGCGGGAGCGATCATTGAGTTCATCCAAACGTGGTGAGCCTTCGCCCATATTCATTGCTCCCTTGCCTTTTGGCACGACCCATGAGAACCAAAACCGAACCACATTGAAAGGAATACCATGCGTCCGTCTGGTCGAAAAATAGATGAAATGCGCTCGATTTCAATTGAGACCGGCGTCACAAAACACGCAGAAGGCTCGTGCCTGATCAAAGTAGGCGATACGCACGTCTTGTGCACGGCTTCTTTGGAAGAACGGGTTCCTCCTTTTCTGCGCAATACCGGCCAAGGCTGGGTGACGGCGGAATACGGGATGTTGCCGCGCTCCACGTCGTCGCGGATGCGCCGCGAAGCCAGCGCCGGGAAACAGGGCGGACGCACTGTCGAAATCCAACGTCTGATTGGCCGCTCTCTGCGCGCCGGGGTCGATCGTCAGGCGATGGGCGAACGTCAAATCACTGTTGATTGCGATGTCATTCAGGCGGACGGCGGAACGCGCTGCGCTGCGATCACCGGTGGGTGGGTCGCGCTTCGATTGGCTGTGAATAAGCTGATGAAAGCCGGCGACATTGCAACTGATCCCTTGGTTGATCCTGTCGCGGCGATTTCTTGCGGGATTTACGCCGGGCAACCCGTGCTTGACCTAGATTACCCCGAAGATTCTGAAGCGGGTGTTGATGGCAATTTCGTGATGACGGGTTCTGGGCAGCTGATCGAGATTCAAATGTCGGCGGAAGGATCAACCTTTTCCCGCCCGCAGATGAACGAGTTGCTTGAATTGGCGGACAAAGGCGTTGCGGAACTCGTCGCGCTGCAAAAGAGCGTCACAGCATGACCCGCCGGTTTCAGGAGTCGCAACTCGTCATCGCAACCCACAATGCGGGAAAGCTACGCGAAATTTCCGAGCTCCTGAAGCCGTTTGGCGTATCGGTGACATCCGCCGGGGAATTGGGGCTGAGCGAGCCGGCAGAAACCGAAAGCACATTTGTGGGAAATGCGCGGATCAAAGCGCATTTCGCAGCGAAAGAAACAGGTCTTCCAGCATTATCCGACGATAGCGGTATCTCGGTGGATGCGCTGGACGGCGCGCCCGGTGTTTACACTGCCGATTGGGCAGAGACCGATACTGGTCGAGATTTCTCAATGGCGATGTCAAAAACTTGGCACATGCTGGAAGACCAAAACGCACCGGAACCACGCACCGCGTCATTCAATTGTACTCTGTGTTTGGCTTGGCCTGATGGTCACGATGAGGTGTTTGTGGGGAAAGTCGCTGGACGACTCACCTGGCCGATGCGCGGAACAAAAGGATTTGGGTACGATCCAATGTTCGTGCCCAACGGGCATGAAATGACCTTTGCCGAGATGGACCCAACACAAAAGCACGCAATGAGCCACCGTGCCGATGCCTTTTCAAAACTGGTGAATGCCTGTTTTGGATGAGGATTGGAAAAATGGAGGTTTTGGCCTCTATATCCATTGGCCGTTTTGCGCAGCAAAATGTCCTTACTGCGATTTCAACAGCCATGTTTCCGCTAAGATAGACTCTGATTCATGGCACAAATCCTACATTTCGGAAATTGTTCGATATGGTCAAGAGACCGCAGGTCGAACACTAAGTTCGGTCTATTTCGGTGGTGGAACCCCGTCATTGATGGAGCCGAAAACCGTTGGGGCGATCCTCGATGAAGTTGCGAAAACCTGGTCGCTTTCAAATGATCTAGAGGTGACATTGGAAGCAAACCCTTCGTCAGTTGAGGCTGCGAGATTTCAAGGATTTCGAGCGGCCGGTGTGCGCCGGGTGTCGATGGGGTTTCAAGCGCTTGACGATGACAGCTTGCGAAAGCTGGGTCGTTTACATGATGTTAAAACAGCTATGTCGGCCCTTGAGGTTGCGCGCGACCATTTTGACCGCGTGAGTTTTGATCTGATTTACGCCCGGCAGGATCAAAGTTTAGCTCAGTGGGAGGCTGAACTGACGTGGGCCCTGAGTTTGCAGCCAGATCACTTGTCTTTGTACCAGCTCACCATTGAGGAGGGAACAGCATTTGGTGATCGTTTCGAACGCAACAAACTACCGGGCCTGCCAAGCGAAGACCTTTCCGCCGACATGTACTTTTTGACTCAAGACATGACCGAAGCCGCCGGACTTCCGGCTTATGAGGTCTCAAATCACGCGCGCGATGGCGAACAATCACGACACAATTTGATATACTGGCGTGGTGGCGACTACGTCGGAATTGGCCCGGGAGCGCACGGACGACTCACTCTCAACGGTCAGCGAACGGCAACCTGGACTGAACTTATGCCAACTCAATGGCTCAAAGGCCCGAAAGAAGCCGGTCGTGAGCCGCTTTCTCGCGCTGATCATGCCGGGGAATACCTCATGATGAGCCTCCGGACGACGAGAGGCACCTCTTTAGGTCGGTTTGAAGCGATCCTTGGCTCACCTCTAGAAGCAAGCAAAATCAACGCGTTAGAGGGTCTATCTCTAGTTGAATGCACTGGTGGCAGGCTCAGGGCGACACGAAGCGGCCGCGCGGTGCTCAACGCGATCCTTGCGGACTTACTTCCAAACTAGACGTCACCCCCCAACCGCCGACACAAATCATCTAGCGCCTCCAAGGACGGGTACTTGATTGTTAGAGTACCGTCTTCACCCGATCCGTGATTGATGCTCACGTTCATGCCGATTGTCGCGCTGAGATCACCTTCAAGGGCCAGTGTATCGGCGTCCTTTGAAGGTTTCTGCCGCGTGTTAGAGACTGATTTTGCCTCACCAGCACTCGGCTTCTTCGCCAAGCGCTCGGTCTCGCGGACGGATAGTCCAGCCGCGATGACCTGTTTCGCCAAGGCGCTCGGATTTTCCGAAGTGATCAATGCTCGCGCATGACCCGTTGAAATATCCCCAGCAATCAAATGGACCTGAATGTCCTCAGGAAGACTCAAGAGGCGCAACATGTTGGCAATATGTGATCTGCTTTTCCCAAGGGCTTCTGCGAGTTGTTCTTGCGTATGCCCAAATTTCTTCATGAGATCCCGGTATCCAGCAGCTTCTTCAACTGGATTTAGGTCAGCACGCTGGATGTTTTCAATGATCGCGACTTCCAACGCCTCTGTATCGTCGTAATCACGAACAACAGCAGGCACCTCGTGAAGTTGCGCCAGTTGTGCCGCGCGCCAACGTCTTTCACCCGCTACAATCTGATACTCGCCCTGCTTCTCAGGGTCTGGACGCAAGATAAGAGGCTGAATAATGCCCTTTTCTTTGATTGACGCCGCCAAGTCCGCCAGTTGATCCCGTGTAAACCGCCGCCGTGGCTGTTCTGGGTTTGGATGAATTTTTTCTACGGAAACGATCAATTCGGGACGACGAGTCGAAGATGAATCGCTTTGTGTTTCCTTTGGTTCAGGCGACACATCAGCCATGAGTGCTGACAGACCGCGGCCAAGGCCTCTATTTGGTTTTTGATTTGTCATTCTGAACTCCTTTGGCTTTTCTCATCTAACTCTTTCGCCAACGCCACATATGCCAAGGCCCCTTTGGACATTGGGTCATAGGAGGTCACAGGCATCGCAAACGAAGGCGATTCGCTCACACGTACATTTCTGGGGATCATCGTTTTGAACACAAGGTTGCCCAATGTGCCGCGCGCATCTTCTTCGACTTGCCGCGACAAATTGTTCCGCAAATCATGCATTGTTAGAACAATGCCTTCTATCCTGAGTTGGCGATTTGCGGCTTCACGGATTTCCCTAATTGTTAACATCAGTTGAGACAGCCCTTCCAGCGCGAAAAACTCGCTCTGGAGCGGAATTAGGACGGAATGAGAGGCCACAAGCGCATTCACTGTCAACAAATTGAGGGACGGCGGGCTATCGATAAGAACATAATCCAAACCGAGGCCCTGTGTGTCCACACTGCGGAGCGCGTCGTGCAAGAGGTGGCTCCGTTTTTCATTTGCCACAAGCTCAATATCGGCCGATGAGAGGTCTGTCGTTGCGGGCGCGATATACAGGCGCGCAATCCCAGTTGGTCGGATGACCTCTGAGACCGGCATTTCTTCCAACAACAGGTCATACGTCGATTTTGCGCGATCATTCGCTTCAATGCCCAGTCCAGTAGACGCATTTCCTTGTGGATCCAGATCAACGATGAGAACTTTACGTCCCAACTCCGCCAACGCGGCGCCCAGATTAATGGCCGTCGTTGTTTTTCCCACGCCGCCCTTTTGGTTTGTGACTGCCATGATTTTCGGCATTTTCGCGTGGTGTACGTCAGGCACGTGAGAACTCTCCAACTTTCAAAATTCTGGCGTCTGGGTCAGTCATACTCTCGATTCTCTCGCAATCAAACTTCCAAGCGTCTCGCGCTTCGGAAATCTCTTTATCGGCCCCCGCTCCCTTCAGAAACAAGCAAATTCCATCTTTTGATTTATGCCTTTCAGCGTATCCGAGAAGGTTGGAGAGGGAAGTAAGTGCGCGCGCGGACACTACGCCTGCGGCGAGCGGCGGCACCTCTTCAATCCTGCGGGAGAAGACGTTGAGCTTGATTCCTGTTTGTCGCGCGACTGTTTGAAGGAAGCTCGCCTTCCGTAAATCGCTTTCGATGCAAGAAACCTTGAGGTTCGGCATGGACTCATGAGCAAGTATCGCCACAACCGCGCCAGGAAACCCGCCTCCCGTGCCCATATCGGCCCATATCGTTGCATCAGCGGGTGCATGAGAAAAAAGTTGTGCAGAGTCTAAGAAGTGGCGTGACCAAAGATGGTCTATGGACGAGCCAGAAACCAAATTGATGGTCTTATTCCACTTTTTGATCAGCTCCGCGTAGGCGTCCAACCGTTCCATTGTTTCACGTGAAACATCCAATGAGTCTCGGAACGCATCCCGGCCAGTCATGCTGATTTTCTCCGCGCGCCTTGGCGTACCTTCGCTAGGATGAGCATCAACGCAGCGGGCGTAATTCCCTCGATCCGCCCCGCCTGCCCAATCGTCTCAGGCTGCGCGTGAATCAATTTTGAGGTCAGCTCGTTCGTGAGACCATTCAACTCACCATAAGCGAAACCACTCGGGATCGAGACATCCTCATCACGACGCAGCGCTTGGATATCTTTAACTTGACGATCAAGGTATTTCGCATACAGCGCGTCTTTCTCGACTTGTGAACGGACACCCTCATCCACGCAGGATAGTGACGGATCCACCACCAGCAGCTCATCAAAAGTCATGCCGGGAATACTCAATAGATCGTACCCAGTTCTCCGGGAACCGTCTTCGCGCACGCGAACATTCGACGCATTCACCTGTTGAGGCGTGTATGTCGTTTCCTCCAGCACGCTCCGAGCATGATTCAACTTCTCCATCTTGCTTTCAAAGCATCCTTGCCGCGTTTCGCCAACGATTCCAAGGTCGATCGCCAAAGGCGTAAGCCGTTGATCCGCGTTATCCGCGCGCAAGGAAAGGCGGAATTCGGCGCGGGATGTGAACATCCTGTAAGGCTCAGATACACCACGCGTTGTCAAATCATCGAGCATCACACCAATATAGGAATTGGACCGTGTAAAACGATCGACTTCTGTGTCAGAGCTTCTCGCCGCAGCGTTCAAACCCGCGACAAGGCCTTGCGCACCAGCTTCCTCGTAACCAGTGGTGCCATTAATCTGTCCCGCCAAGAACAAACCAGAGAGAGATCTCATCTCAAGAGTGCCTGTCAAAGCGCGCGGATCAACATAGTCGTACTCAATCGCATACCCCGGCTGCAAAATTTTCACATTTTCAAGCCCAGGCATGGAACGTACATACAGCTCTTGCACATCTTCCGGTAGAGAGGTCGAAATTCCATTCGGATAGACGGTCGAAACGGAAAGCCCTTCTGGCTCCAGAAACACCTGATGCGAGGATTTTTCCGCGAAACGGACAACTTTATCCTCAATGGACGGGCAATAGCGCGGTCCGACCCCGTCAATGTGACCTCCATACATAGCCGAACGATCCAAATTTTCACGAATGATCTCGTGAGTACGTTCGTTGGTTGTCGTGATTCCACAAGAGACCTGTTTTGCAACCGGCTGATGGTTCATGAACGAAAACATTTCTGGGATGTCGTCGCCCTTTTGGTCCTCTAGTTCAGCCCATGCGATGGTGTTTCCGTCAAGACGCGGTGGCGTCCCAGTTTTCAGTCGACCAAACGATACTCCTAGGACGTCCATCTGTTCCGCAAGGCGTATGGAAGCGCTATCACCCATGCGCCCTGCGGGAATTTGCTTGTTCCCGATATGAATCACGCCTCGAAGGAAAGTTCCGGTTGTCAGAATAACTGACTTCGCATGGATTTCGGCACCGTCGCGTAGAGTCACGCCTTGAACGGCAACCTCGTCCGACAAAAGCCCGGTCACTTCCGCCTCAATCACTGTCAGGCCCGGAATTTCAGCGATAAGCTTTTGTGTTGCTGCCTTATACAAAGCCCGATCGGCCTGAGCGCGCGGGCCTTGGACAGCTGGGCCTTTTGAACGGTTGAGCAACCGAAATTGGATCCCAGCCAAATCAGCTGCTAAGCCCATTAACCCACCTAGCGCATCAATCTCACGGACCAAATGTCCTTTTCCAAGACCACCAATCGCTGGATTACAGGACATAACGCCCAAATCCGTTTTGCGCAGCGTTACCAAAGCGGTGGATGCGCCCGACCTCGCAGCAGCGGACGCTGCCTCAACGCCCGCGTGCCCGCCACCGACAACCACTACATCAAAATCCGGATGTTTCACGTGAAACACTCCTCTCGAACTGAACGCCTATTTACCAAGGCAAAAACTCGCAAAAATCTCATCAAGCACATTTTCAACGTCAACACGCCCCACCAACATATCCAAAGCCCTCAACGCAACCCGCAACTCCTCGGCACAAAGCTCTGTACGGCTTGATCCATGCTCTAACTCGATTCGAGCGTTTTCCAAACCCTGGACTGCGTGCCCAAGCGCCAATCTATGCCGTTCGCGCATCACCACACCAGCAACCTGAGCACGACTTTCCAAATTCTCTGTGACCTGGGCCAGCAACTCGCTCACCCCAAGACCCGTCTTCCCCGAAACGCGCTGACTTCCCGCCTGAAGATCACCTTTGCCCACCACGACAATATCGTCCTTCTCGGGCGCAAACACAGGTGCCTCACCCTCTCTTGACAACAGAAAAACACGCAAATCCGCTGCATCAGCGCGCGACTTGGCCAAATCAACACCCAGCCGCTCTACTTCGTCGGCGGTTTCGCGAACGCCAGCAGTATCCAATAAAGTTACAGGCAAACCAGCCAAATCCATATTCACCTCAATCACATCGCGCGTAGTCCCTGCTACGGACGATGTAATGGCAGCGGCGCGCCCGGCAATCGCGTTCAGCAATGTGGATTTTCCGGCATTCGGAGGACCAACAATCGCCACCTCAAATCCGTTTCTGATCCGCTCAGCGACGAAAGACCCTTCAAACTCGCGAGACACGGATTTCTGGACTTCGTTCAAAAGCGCCATAACTTCCGGTGACACGTCAACAGGAACAGCGTCATCCACGAAATCAATCGTCGCTTCCAGAAGCGCCAAAGCGCGGGTTAAATCTTGCCGCCAAGCGCGAGCCTTTTCGCCAATACCACCCGACAAAACCCGCAAAGCCTGAACACGTTGAGCCTCTGTTTCTGCATCAATCAGGTCAGCCAGCCCTTCGACCTGCGCCAAATCCAACTGTTCATTTTCAAGAGCACGCCTCGTAAACTCACCCGGTTCAGCCAGCCGGCACCCAGAAATCGTCTCTAATTCAGCCAAAACAGCACTCGCAACCGCTGTTGAGCCGTGAACATGGAACTCGACGACATCTTCGCCGGTGAAACTATGCGCCCGTTCGAAAACCAAAACGAGCGCCTGATCCAAAACAGTCCCATCTGATCTTCGCAGATATCTCAACGCGCTTGATCTGGGAGCTGGCAGGACACCCGCCAGTTGCTTCCCTATATCAAAAGCATCATCACCTGAGACACGAATAATCGCGACGCCTGATTTTCCACGCGCTGTCGCAAGAGCAAAAATCGAGTCCATGGTGTCACCCAATCATAACTGGGAGTTAGGTGTTCATTGAATCAAAGAATTCTTCATTGGACTTCGTTTGTTTGAGTTTAGAAATCAGGAACTCAATTGCGTCCGTCGTGCCCATTGGGTTCAAGATTCGTCGCAAAACATAAGTCTTTTGGAGGTCTTTCGGATCGACAAGCAGCTCTTCTTTGCGTGTTCCGGACTTCAGAATATCGATCGCCGGGAAAATCCGTTTATCGGACACTTTACGATCCAGCACCAATTCCGAGTTCCCTGTGCCTTTGAATTCCTCAAAGATCACCTCATCCATACGCGAACCCGTATCAATCAGCGCGGTAGAAATAATTGTCAGAGACCCGCCTTCTTCGATGTTGCGAGCGGCCCCAAAGAAGCGTTTTGGCCGTTGCAGCGCGTTCGCATCGACACCCCCTGTGAGAACCTTACCAGATGAAGGCACCACAGTGTTGAAGGCACGGCCAAGTCGTGTGATGGAATCAAGTAGGATCACAACATCGCGCTTATGTTCGACCAGCCGTTTGGCTTTTTCGATCACCATTTCAGAAACCGCAACGTGCCGGGTCGCTGGCTCATCAAACGTCGAAGACACAACTTCGCCTTTCACCGACCGCTTCATGTCCGTAACTTCCTCGGGACGTTCATCAATCAGCAATACGATCAAATAGCACTCCGGGTGATTTACCGAGATCGACTGTGCGATATTTTGCAAAAGGACGGTTTTACCAGTCCGTGGTGGCGCAACAATCAAGGAGCGTTGCCCCTTCCCAATGGGGGCAACCAAATCGATTATACGTGCGGAGCGATCCTTAACAGTTGGATCATCCACTTCCATCTTGAAGCGCTCATTTGGATGCAATGGCGTCAGATTCTCGAATGCTACCTTATGCTTAGCCTGTTCCGGATCGGTAAAGTTGATCTTTTCAACCTTAGTGATCGCAAAGTAGTTCTCGGCTTCTCCGGGCGCTTGAATAACCCCTTCAACTGTATCGCCTGTTCGCAATGACAGTTTGCGGATCATTTCCGGCGACATGTAAATATCGTCAGGGCCAGGCAAGTAGTTTGCCTCGGGTGAGCGCAAGAAGCCAAAACCATCTTGGACCACCTCCAAGACACCATCCCCACCGATTTCCCAACCTTCATCGGCGCGTTCTCGCAAAATCTGAAACATGATCTCGCCCTTGCGCATGGTCGATGCGTTTTCGATCTCTAACTCTTCAGCCATCGCCAACAGGTTCTTGGGGCTTTGAGCTTTCAATTCAGACAAATTCAGGCGTTCAGTCATCGGAGTACCCATGCGTCGCACAGAGTGGCGCGTTCTTAGAAAAAGGGAAAAGTCGCACCGGACGGGCAACAGCTGCTCGTCTATGGGCTTGACGTCGTGTTGTCAATGAAAAGAGAGGGGTCTTTGCTTTGGGTACCGTGCCGAGTTTCCTATTAAAAATAAAAGAGATTTAGAAAAGTAGGAGTTATTGTAGGGGCTGTGAGTTTTGTGGATCAATGACATGTCCCCAAGTCTTTGCACAGGTTTAGACTTTGAGTGGAAGGTCTTGTAACCCCTCCTCATAGGAATGAAAAATATTTTAAAATCAAAGTGTTACGAATTTTTTAGCTGTGGAAAAAGGCACGGACAACCTGTGCATCAGCGGATGTCATCCTGAACCAAACTCTGCTTGTTCTTTTATGTGGATGGTTCGCATGGAAGCGTCTCAAAACCATGTGGTCTTTCCACGGGGCTTTATTTCCGTCAAAACTCCCCAATCATATGCATGAACACACACATGGGTTTTCCACAGAGTTACCGACATGAAAAACGCGCTTATTTTGGCGTCCGGGTCACAAACCCGCGCACAACTCATGACGAATGCAGGACTCGACTTTGAGGTCGTGAAGCCGCGGGTTGATGAGGACGCGATCAAGACTTCTTTGATTCTCGAGAATGCCGCGCCACGCGATATTGCGGATACCTTAGCGGAATTTAAAGCGCGACGGGTCGGTCAAAAGCATCCGAACGCGCTCGTCTTGGGGTGTGATCAGGTCGCGGAGCTTGATCAACAGCTGATCAACAAGCCCGAAAGCCCTGATCAGGCGAAAGATCAACTGACTCAAATGTCAGGAAAAACCCATCGTCTTTTGTCGGCGGCTGTAATCTATCACGGATATGAGCCGATCTGGCGCCATGTTGGCGTTGTTCGGCTTACGATGCGCAAGTTGTCGCCTGCTTATATCGACGCCTATGTAGAGCGAAATTGGGAGAGTATCCGTTACTCCGTTGGCAGCTATAAACTTGAAGAAGAAGGCGTGCGCCTTTTCAGCCAAGTTGCGGGCGACTATTTCAATGTTCTGGGTTTGCCGCTTACTGAACTCCTGTCATATCTTATCACAAGAGGAGATTTGGAGACATGACCCGTTCTGGCACACCGATAGCCGCTGTTCTACTGGCCCCAGGCGAAACAAGCCATTTACCGGCGCTTTTCGCACATTGGCTCAAGACAACAGGGCGTCCGGGGCGGTATGTGCCACTCTACGTGGAGCCGGAAGACCTAGGGCATGTGATCCAAACCCTGCCAAAAGCGGGATTTGTAGGGATTCACGTTTCACCAACATTTCAGAAAATGGCGCTGGATTTCGCAGATATTATCACAGATCGAGCAGCCCTTATGTCGGCCGCCAATACCGTGATCTTCCGAAAAGACGGGAAGATTCATGCGGACAATACGGATGGATATGGGTTCATCGAGAACATCAGGCAAATGGCGCCGGGTTGGAACCCGAAGTCCGGTCCTGCCGCGATCTATGGGGCGGGACGTGCGGCGCGCGAAATTGTTGCGGCTCTGCTTGAAGTTGGGGTTGAGGAAATCCGAGTCGCGAGCAGAACTCGACCTCGTGCAGATGTTTTGCGAAACGAGTTTGGCACGAGGATTAAGGCGGTTGACTGGCTTCAGGCCGGTAACATTCTGGAAGGCGCGCATATTGTTGTGAATTGCACGCCTTTAGGCTCGGAAGGCCATCCAGATTTCCGGGCCCCGTTAGATGCCTTGGTGCCGGGTGCTGTGGTTTGCGACCTTGTGATAGACCCGCCGTTAACCCGATTTTTGCGTGTGGCAATCGAGGCGGGTTGTAATCCGGTGGACGGAGTTGGAATGCTATTGTGCCAAGCGGCGCCAAGCTTTGAAAGGTGGTTCGGGGAGCGCCCGCCCATTGATGACGCGGCGCGAGAAGCCTCCATGGACATTGTTCTATGAAAACACCGTTTGTTATTGGCCTTACTGGCTCCATCGGGATGGGAAAGAGCACGACGGCTGCGATGTTTGCCGAGGAGGGTATCCCTGTTTGGGATGCAGACGCTGCGGTTCATCGTCTCTACGCGAAAGGCGGCCTGGCCGTTGCGCCAATGATGCGCGCGCGCCCCGAAGCGGTGCAGGACGGGCAAATCAGCCGGGATGCGCTTAAAGAATGGATGGGGAATGACAGCACGGCTCTTTCTCAGATAGAGGCCATTGTGCACCCCCTGTTGGCGCAGGACCGAGCTGATTTTCTGGCTGGGGTTAAAGGGCAAATCGCTTTGATGGATGTGCCGCTCTTGTATGAGACCGGCGGCGAAAAACGTGTCGATGCGGTTGTGGTTGTATCTGCGCCTGCTGCACTCCAAAGACAGCGCGTTTTGGCGCGTGGAACGATGGATGAGGCAACGTTTGAGACTATTTTGGCCAAACAATTGCCCGATGAGGAAAAGCGGTCTCGTGCGGATTTTGTGATCAATACGGTGACGCTTGAAGGTGCGCGTACTGAGGTCAAGGCCGTGCTGAAAGAGATTAGGAGTAAACTCGATGCGTGAAGTCGTGCTGGATACGGAAACCACGGGATTCGATCCGAAAACCGGGGACCGCATGGTCGAAATCGGAGCGGTTGAATTGCTCAATCACATGCCGACCGGGAAAACCTACCATCAATACATCAATCCGGAACGAGATGTGCCGCAAGGTGCTTTTGAGGTGCATGGATTGTCGCAAGACTTCTTGCGTGATTACCCAGTGTTCAAGGACATCGCGCAGGATTTCTTGGACTTTATCGGTGATTCAAAACTCATAATCCACAACGCGAAGTTTGATGTTCCCTTCCTGAATGCGGAACTGACGTGGTGCAATAAACCAACAATATCAATGGATCAGGCGATTGATACCTTGTTGATCGCGCGCAAGCGGTATCCCGGGTCCCCTGCCTCACTCGATGCGCTTTGTCGTCGGTTTAACATTGATAATTCACATCGCACGCTGCACGGCGCTTTGCTCGACAGTGAAATCCTTGCGGAAGTCTATCTTGAGCTGATTGGCGGGCGGCAACCGGGCCTTGTGTTGGGAGCCGACGAGAAAAAAACCGAGACCGTTGTTGAGATGGACAGCACTTGGCGACCCCGCCCGCGCACTGAACCTTTGCCGTCTCGTTTGAGCGACGAGGAACAGGAGGCCCATGCGCGTTTTGTGGACAAATTGGGCGAGGATGCGTTGTGGAATAAGGGCGTTTGAGCCTTAACAAACCGTTTATTTCGGGTGCGGCCTCTTTAGGTGGCGTTGAGTATCGGGTGGCTATGTGTTGCCACAACGTCATTCATTCCGAGAGGCACTATGTCCGAAACATCTCCTCGTCTCGCCTTGCCCTTCATGCAGGCCGCCCAAGCGCAAAAACATGTCACCCACAATGAGGCATTGCGCCTTCTGGATGCCGTTGTTCATCTTACAATTTTGGGCTTTGATGCCGAAACCCCGCCGGCCCTCCCATCTGATGGTGACGCTTACGCATTGGGCCTTTCGCCGGTTGGTGCATGGGCGGGACACGCTGGGAAAGTCGCGACATGGTTGGACGCGGCATGGACTTTCTTGACGCCTGTTGAAGGATGGGTCGCAGTGGAGGCCGGAGCCGCCACATTCAGTGTCTATTCCAGCGGAAATTGGACAAATCCCAATCTCTCAATCGACTTTGATAACATTTCAGGTGTTGGGGTGAATACCACCTCGGACGCAACAAATCGTTTGGCCGTTTCCTCCGATGCGACCTTGCTGTCTCATGCTGGAACCAACCACCAAGTTAAGGTGAACAAGGCAAGCGCAACCGACACGGCGTCGCTCTTGTTTCAGTCAAACTGGTCCGGGCGCGCGGAAATGGGGTTGGCTGGGAATGACGAATTTTCGATCAAGGTGAGCGACGATGGGTCTGCTTGGGACGAAGTTCTAAAGGTGGGCGCTGGCGAAGGGGTCATAACCACTCAAAACATGGTCGGCACAACCTCTTCGACGGGTGGACTTGGTGCGGCGGTCGTTGAAACGGGAAGTGGTGCGAATGGCTCTTATACCAAGATCGCGGATGGCACGCTGATCTGTGTCCACAATAGTTTCTCCACCGCTTCTGGCGCTGCATCCACTTGGACTTTGCCGGCAAGTTTTATCAACGCGAGTTACGCCACGACTTCGACCGTCATCGGTGGCACACCTGCCGTGGTCACGGTGTCCGGTGCGACAACAACGAGTGTTGATCTTGAGAGCTTTGATTTGTCGGGCGCGGATACTGTTACGCCCTCTGTGAACCTGATTGCGATCGGTCGCTGGTTCTAATCTGACTTAGCGCGCAACGATTTCGTGCGCATATCTACTCCGTCCTTGCTGATTTGGCCGCGACCTGCCAAGACTTTGGCCACCCGCCACAACCAGCAAGGACGGAGCATATGTCAAAGCTGATCTACATTTTTAACGGCCCGAACCTGAACCTTCTGGGACAACGGGAACCGGAGATTTATGGAGCGGATACGCTCGCAGATGTTGCGAGCCGTTGTGAGGTTTTGGGCGATACGCTTGGTTTGACCACGCGACTTTTGCAGTCCAACCACGAAGGTCAGTTGATTGATTGGATTCATGAAGCGCGCGGTGAGGCCGCAGGCATTATTATCAATCCAGCCGCGTTTACCCATACATCAGTCGCGATCCTTGATGCTCTGAACGCGTTTGAAGGGCCAGTGTTGGAAGTTCATATTTCCAATGTGCACAAACGCGAGTCCTTCCGTCATCACTCTTACGTTTCCGCGCGCGCAGATGGCGTGATCGCGGGGTTTGGGGTTGAGGGATATGAGTTCGCGCTGCGCCGGATGGGAACGCTTGTCGCATGACTGACCGCTACGCTGTCTTTGGAAATCCTTTGGGTCACACGAAATCGCCCCAAATCCACCAAGCCTTCGCAGCACAATTCGGTGAGGACATGGAATATGGTGCCGTTGAAGCGCCGCTTGAGGGGTTCGTTCAGGCGGCATCTCGTTTTTTTGAGATGGGTGGCCTTGGGTTGAATGTCACGGTGCCTTTCAAGACCCAAGCATCCGAAATGGCCAATGAACGATATTCGTCTGCGGAAATATGTGGCGCGGCGAATTGCTTGAAGGTTGAGTCTGGTCGCATCATTGCCGAGAATTTTGATGGTGTCGGGCTTTTGCGGGATGTGGAGGTGAATCTTGGCGTTCGCGTTAAGGACGCGCGTATTCTCGTTCTTGGCGCTGGTGGTGCGGCGCGCGGAACGATCGTTCCGTTTTTGCAGGCTGGCGCTGGAGAAATGGTGATCGCCAATCGGACCCCGGCAAAAGCTGAAGAGCTTTGTGACATTCTCAAAGACTACGGACCCCTGCGCGCAACAGGTTTTGACAGGCTCGGAGATGGGTTTGACATTGTGTTTAACTCGACCTCCGCTAGCCTCACCGCTCAAGGGCTTCCAATTTCAAACGACACTTTTATATCCACCGACCTCGCCTATGACCTTGTGTACGGCAAAGGGAAAACACCGTTTCTACGCCAGGCCGAGGCGGCGGGCGCGCGCCAGATTGCCGATGGTGTTGGGATGCTGGTCGAACAAGCGGCGGAGGCGTTCAATTGGTGGCGCGGAAAACGGCCCGAAAGCACCAAGGTGATTGCGGACCTTACGGTGCCTCTCGTTTGATCTCTGAAAACGAATAGTGATCCAAGGTTTGCACCCCTGCGTAGTGTAGGTATGTTGACCTTGACCGAAGACTTTGTAGACGTCCTTGAAGCCCCTGAAGAGGAGCGGCGTGACGTTGCGCGCTTTTTCAAAGGACCCTGTTTGGTGACGACACCTAAAGCCCCTGAGTATTCCGAACAAACTCAATGGATGCTCGCGATCCGAGATGATCGAGACAAAGAGGCGTTTGGGAAGTTGTTCGACTATTTTGGCCCACGGCTAAAGGGGTTTGTGATGCGCGGTGGCGCACCTGCTGGGCAGGCGGAAGATGTTGTTCAGGATGTCATGCTGACGATATGGCGCAAAGCGCATTTGTTTGACCCGGAACGCGCGCAGGTTTCGAGCTGGATCTACCAAGTCGCGCGCAACCGGCAAATTGATGTGATCCGAAAAGAGGCGCGGCCAATGCCTGAAGCCTTGAAAGCAGAGGAGCCGGAGGCCGAACCAGATGCCGGACAGGTCTTGGCGATGGAGCAAGAAACGAGTGTTTTGCGTAGCGCGCTTGCGGAGCTGAACCCCGAACAGCGCGAGATGATCGAGAAGGCTTATCTCGGTGAGCTTTCCCACAGTGATATTTCCAAGGCGACTGGTTTGCCACTTGGGACGATAAAATCCCGTATCCGTTTGGGCCTCCAAAGGTTGCGGCATGAATTGAAGGACTTGAGACAGGAATGACGACGAACATTTCTCACCATATCCCAGATGAGCTTATGGCGGCCTATGTGGCCGGTGTCTTGCCAAAGGCGTTTTCGTTGGTTGTCGCGACACATATTTCAATGTGCGATGAGTGCCGCGCAAACCTGCATGCCCATGAGGCGGCCGGTGGCGCTGTACTGGATGCGATTGACACTCAAGCGCTGAGCGAAGCTTTGCGGGGGTCGATCTTTGAGCAGCTCGATGATGGTTTTGACGACACACCCGCCGCACCTGTGCGCAGCGGCATTTACCCCGGCCCTGTCATGGAAGCCCTTAAAGGCGCTGGCCCCAAGTGGAAACGGCTTGGCGGAGGTGTGAAGCAATGCATCCTTGAGATGGATAAGTTTGGATCATCCCGGTTGTTGTATATTCCCGCCGGACAGGCCGTTCCGGATCACGGACACAGCGGCATGGAGCTGACACTTGTGTTGCAAGGGGCCTTTTCCGACGAAACTGGCAGGTTTGCTGTTGGAGATGTTGAGGTCGCAGATACTGACCTTGAACATGTGCCCACAGCAGAAGAAGGGTTGCCCTGTATTTGCCTCGCAGCCACGGATGCACCGCTACGCTTTAACGCGTTTATACCGCGATTGCTTCAGCCCCTTTTCGGAATCTAGACTGTCCAAATGGCAGTGTTTTAGGCGGTCACTCTTCGCGTGGCCGCCCATTTTTTGATCAAATGGTCGACAGTTTTGAAGAATCTTCTCGAGATCGGCATATTTTGGTAAAACAACCTTACCACTTGTGAGATTCTATTTGAATTCTTTGGCCTTCTCCGTAGTGTTGGGGCAGTTGCGTGGATCGGGAGAAGTCCGCGCCTTCTAATTGACGCCAAATCTCGGAGGAGGAATTTAATGGAACGTCGTAAGTTTTTGACTGGTGCCGCGCTCGGCACTGCCGCGACCACATTGGCCGCGCCGGCGGTGGCCGCAAGCCACGCCAAAACCATGACAATCGTATCGACTTGGCCACGGGATTTCCCGGGTCTTGGCGTCTCGGCACAGCGTCTCGCATCGCGGATCACGGAGCTTTCTGAGGGCGCAATTCAAACCGAATATTTTGCGGCTGGCGAACGTGTTGGTGCGCTTGACGTGTTTGACGAAGTCGCATCCGGCAACTCCAACGCTTATATCGGCGCTGACTACTACTGGACTGGCAAACACCCATCTTTGGCCTATTTCACGGCTGTTCCCTTTGGCATGACTTTCGCTGAAATCAACGCCTGGATCCTCTATGGCGGCGGCATGGCGATGTGGGACAAGGTTCAAGACGAGTTTGGCCTCAAAGGTCTGCCAGCCGGGAACACCGGAACGCAAGCCGGTGGTTGGTTCAACAAGGAAATCGAATCCACCGACGATCTTCAGGGTCTCAAAATGCGTATTCCGGGCCTTGGTGGTCAGGTTCTGTCCAAGCTTGGTGCGTCCACAGTGTCGTTGCCCGGCGGTCAGATCTACGAAAACCTTGTTTCCGGCTCGATTGATGCAACAGAGTGGGTCGGTCCGTACAACGATTACTTCATGAAGTTCTATGAAGCCGCCAAGTACTACTACACAGGCGGTATGCACGAGCCGGGCGCACAGCTCTCGCTCACATCGAACAAGTCCTGGTGGTCTTCACTGTCGGAAACTGAGCGCGCGATCATCACGGCAGCTGCGCTTGAAGAAAATGCAAACTCCTACTACGAAGCCATGGCTTTGAACGGTGAGTACCTCAACAAACTCGTGGACGAGCAAGGCGTTGAAGTTCGCTCGTTCAATGAGGACGTTTGGGATGCGATGGGCGATGCTGCGGCGGAAGTCTTTGAAGAAACCCGTGACCACTCGTCACTCGCAGCCGAAGTTGACGATCACTTCCAAGCGAAGATGCGCGAAATCGGGAATGGGATCGCTCTGTTTGAAGGCCAGTTCGTCACCAACCGGAACCGTATTCTGGGACTTGGCGAATAACCTGTCGACATCGGGAAAAAACGAGAGGACGGGGCTTCGGCTCCGTCCTTTTGCAGATCAAGTAGCGATGCAAAGTTGAAAGCACGTTCAGGGGGAAAACATGTCCAGCGTCAGTATGATGACCGAAATCCCGCGTCACGGACGGCCCGCCGTATTGGCGCGTTTGTTTGGATGGACCAACCTGATGATGCTCATCGCTCTCATCCTGAACAACGTGCTTGTTGTGGGGTTCGATTTCCCCGGACTTGGCGCGTTTATTGCTGGTAATACCGCTGGCGGCTGGATCCATCCCGCTCTTTATGTTGTGGCATTTGTGATCGCTGTCGGTGTGACGTTGCGCGACCAAGCCACCTCGGTGCGCTGGGATGCGCATCGCGTTCACCGGTTCAATGTTTACCTCATTCGCGCGCTTTTTTGGGCTGTGTTCTTTGTTGGTATTGTGGATGCCACAATTGCATTCATGCGGATTGAGGGCGGGTTGGACGCGCTTTTGGGCGAAGATTTGTCGCGTAATTTCAGCCGTGCGGGGTGGGTTGCCACACATGTCCACGCGCCGCTGATCGCGCTGGGCTTTGTGGTTGGCTTTTTCACCCGCACACTTGGCTTTCCTTGGCTGGCTATACTCATTGTAGCTGCCGAACTTTTGATCGTGATTTCGCGTTTTGTGTTCTCATATGAGCAGGCGTTCATGTCTGACCTTGTGCGGTATTGGTACGCGGCATTGTTCCTTTTTGCTTCCGCCTACACGCTGTTTGATGAGGGTCATGTGCGTGTTGATATTCTGTACGCGGGCTTCGGGCGTTCGCGGCGCGGATATGTGAATGCGATGGGCACGATCCTGCTCGGTTTGTCGACCGCATGGGTGATTTTGGTCATCGCTTTGGATGGTAAACAGTCCATCGTAAACGCACCTGTGGCCAACTTTGAGATCTCGCAATCCGGCCCCTTTGGGATGTTCACAAAATACCAGATGGCAGCGTTCTTGGCGCTCTTTGGAGTGACCATGCTGATCCAATTCGTCAGTTACTTTTTCGACGCGATCGCAGATAAAACGGGCGAGCCCGGACACCGCGAACCCGCTCAAGACGCAGCACATTGAGGTGATTTGAATGGAACTCTACTTTCTCCTTTTGCTGATCTTGATCATGGCGGCCGCTCTTGGGTCGGGGTATCCGGTGGCCTTTGCTTTGCCCGGTGCCGCCATCATCACAATCGCGATTGCGGCTGGCGCGGGCTACTTATTCGGAGGTGGCACGGACGCCTATTTCCACTCAGGCGGGCCGCAGCAATGGCTCTCGGCGGGGGTCACTAATTTGCGCGGCGTCTACTACGTTGCAGAGCGCGACACCCTCATTGCGATCCCGTTGTTCATCTTTATGGGGATCATGTTGCAGCGTTCGAAAATCGCGGAAGATTTGCTGGTGACGATGGCGCAATTGTTTGGTCCGGTGCCCGGTGGACTCGGCATTTCGGTGGTGTTTGTGGGCGCGCTCTTGGCGGCGACAACCGGCATCGTTGGCGCAACCGTCGTGGCGATGGGGATGATTTCCTTGCCAGCTATGCTGCGCAACAATTACTCACCTTCGCTCGCCTCCGGCACAATCGCGGCATCAGGCACTTTGGGTCAGATCATCCCACCGTCTATCGTCTTGATTATTCTCGCGGATCAATTGGCCTCCGCGGCTGATCAAGCGTCCTCAATGCGCAAAGCCTTCCATAAAGAAGCAACAGGCGAGCTTTCAATGCCCTCTACATTCGATGTTGCGGGCACTTCGGCGGGCGAGATGTTCCTTGGCGCATTCATCCCCGGCCTTGTTTTGGTCGGCATCTATATGGTCTATATCCTCATCTACGCGACCTTGCGCCCCAAGTCCGCGCCATCGGTTCCTTATGAAGGCAAGTTCGATCTCGCATTTTTGGGTCAGGTTGTCCTCACTTTGGTGCCCCCTCTCGCTCTGATCTTTCTGGTGCTTGGGTCGATTATTGGCGGTATCGCAACTGTCAACCAAGCCGGTGCGATTGGAGCGGCGGGCGCGCTGATTATGGCGAGTTATCGTCTGCCAAAACCCGACTCAAAGGGGATATTCGCACCGGCCTTGATGGGCATTCTTGGTCTTGTCATTATCACAGTGGCGCTCATGCGATTTGACATGAACGTGAAGGCGATTAACGACACCTCCGATCAAATCGGCATTGCTTTGGGTGCGCTGGGCACTGTCTTGTTGATGGCTGCACTATTGTGGTCGGCTTTGCGCACCTTTCGTTTGGACAACACTCTGCAAGGGGTGATGCTGGAAACCGCAAAGACCACGGCGCTCGTGTTCATCATTCTGCTTGGCGCGGCCATGTTGACAGCCGCGTTCCGCGCATTTGGTGGCGAAGAACTTGTGCGCCATTTTCTCAACGGCTTGCCCGGTGGGTTCTGGAGTCAATTCATCATCGTTATGGCGGTGATTTTTGTCCTTGGGTTCTTCCTCGATTTCATCGAAATCGCGGTCGTTGTGGTGCCGATTGTTGCGCCGATCCTGCTCGCTGATCCCGGCGCCAATGTGACCGCCGTTTGGCTTGGTGTGATGATTGGCCTGAACATGCAAACCTCATTCCTGACACCGCCATTTGGCTTTGCGCTGTTCTATCTGCGTGGTGTTGCGCCAGCGATTGTGAAAACGATCCAGATTTATAAAGGTGTGATCGCCTTCATCGGGCTACAGCTTGCCGCGCTTGCGATCGTTGGCTTTTTCCCGCCGCTTGTGAACTACTTGCCAAACCGGGTGAGCCTTCTCTCCGAAACCGCACCTCCCCCACGCAATCCAAAACTTCAACTCTGCCTTGAGGATTATGTGAGCGAATCTCTCGCGAAGGATGCCAGCACGACGAGTGCGATTGAGGCTGCAAAGGCGCTTGATCTTGCGGCGCTACCCAAAGATTTGGCGCGCGATTTCTCGGAGTCTGTGGAAAGCGCAGAGAAAGCACTGACGCAATTGGCAGCAATCAAGACCGCCTCCGACGCGGTGGCGGCGGCGTCTGATGACTACAAGCCCCAACTCACCATTGTGCGCGGATTGGAAAAGCAAATTCGCAACCGGGAAGCGGATATAGAGCAACTCACGACCGAAGCGCGGCGCACGCAAGACATGGATGACAAGGTGGCGCTGGAAGAAGAGGCGGAGGTACTGCGCAAGGAAGTGGAGGGCTATCGCGCCCAAATTCCAGCGGAATGGGAAGACGCCCACACGACATTCGCCTTGTTGACCAAAGCTGAAGACACAGCGCGCAATCAATATCGTCGCGCCGCTGATGATGCCTGGGAAGGGGCGGCGAATGTCCTCGCGATTTTGCGATCTGGCGAAGGATTTGCTGAGCTAGAAACCCCGCTGAAAGATCTGCGGTCTTTGATCGAAACGGGTGCTGGTGAAGCAGATGCAGATGCCATTAAGGCGATTGAAGATATGATCGGTGATGTTGAGGGAACGGGAGACATCAAGAAACCTCTCGCCAAAGCACGCCGCGAAATCGACGATGATGAGCCGGACCGCGAAAAGGCGATGGAGCAATATCAGGCCGCCCTTGATGCGTATGAAGCGCAACAAGAATGGCGCGCTGAGGCGGCGTCTATTGAGCCCGGTGTATCTGCCTATGTTGACGGAATTCGCACCTCGCTTGGCATTCGCCAACAAGAGCGTCTCACCCGTGATCAAGCTTTGGCGATGGCACGTTGCACCGCTGATCACCGCGATTTGTCGCTGAATTTCTGAGGGCTGTGGCGCGGGGGAAACCTCGCGCCAGCTTCCGTTCAATGAGGCAGGCGCCGTGCGGCGAGCCAGCTTGCGCCCGACATCAAAGCCGCCGTTCCAAGACAGAGTGGTAGGCCGCCAAACTGGTAGGACAAGCCAGAAAACAGCGTCCCGATCAGGCGTCCGGCGGCGTTTGACATATAGTAAAACCCGACATCCATCGTGACCCGCTCTGCCTTGGTGAAGGCCAAAATCAGGTAGGAATGGACGGAGGAATTGATAGCAAAAACGAACCCAAATGCGAGCAGCCCTGCAACCATGATGAACGGCAATGCCTGAACTTGCGTCAGCGCGATTATTGCCAAGAGGGCCGGGATCAATGTCAAGATCGCGACCCACTTGATTGCCAAATGTGCAGCAACCCGAGCATCATGCGCGCCTGCTCCGAGCAGTTTGGGCGCGCTCGCTTGCACCGCGCCATAGGCTATGATCCAAAGCGCCATAAAGCCGCCGACAAAGAAGAATGCCGTTTCTTCTCCCATGCGCGTGCCATCGGCCAGTGCTGTGTGGAAATACAGCGGGATGCCGACCACGAACCACGTATCGCGCGCACCAAACAAAAACATGCGCGCCGCCGACAAACGGTTGATGCGCGCATCCTTAGAGAACACTTGGCTGAATTTCGCGTCTTTCGAACCTTTCGGCAGCCCTTGCGGCATAAACACAATGACCGCCACCAAGATCACCATCAATATCGCGGCCATGCCCAAAACGGCAGTTGTGAACCCAAACACCGCGAGAAGCGCCGCCCCCAAAAAGAAGCCGAACCCTTTCACAGCATTCTTGGAGCCGGTCAAAAGCGCAACCCAGCGAAACAACCCCCCGTCTTCTGAAGGGGCGAGCAATTTGACAGCAGATTTCGAAGACATTTTCGCGAGATCTTTGGCAACCCCGGACAGCCCTTGGACCACCATCACAAAAGGCACCGAAATCGCAATCGCCCATGCCGGATCAAGCTGGGACAGTGCAAACAGGGCCACAACCTGCAATGAGAGCCCCGCGTAAAGTGTACTGGTGAGACCAAAACGCGCGGCGATCCATCCCGCAGAAAGGTTCGTGACGACCCCGGCGATTTCATAAAGCAAGAACAGCCAAGCCAGCGTGAACGGGGAAAATCCAAGATGGTGGAAGTGCAAAAGCACCAACATCCGCAACGCCCCGTCGGTCAACATAAATGCCCAGTAAGCGGCGGTGACAGCAAAATAAGCGGTTTGGCCTTCGAGGCGTTGCGTCGTCGTCATTTAGTTCCCAAACGTGAAGTAAAGCGGGCGCATACTGCCCGATGGAAACAGCTCCATGTTTCCGTTGCCAATATGAGAGATGTACATGCAGACATCGCTCGTTCCATCTCGGTTAACGAGGTTAAAAGCGGGCGGCTCGCCGGGGGAGTCGGCACAGCTTTCGGTGAAATGCATCATCGACAGGTCATTGGGCGCGCCTTGATAGTATTCTTCATAGGTACTGCCATGCACGAGGATCTGGAAATTCTGATCGTCATCAGAGGTCCAAAACCCTTGCATCGAGTCCCGCCATATTTGGTAGCTGTCCGCTGGTTGCAGCGAAAATTCCCGCACCGTGACAATCGCTTCCGACCCTTCATAAGACTTCATATCGCCAGAAACGGAGATCGGCACATTGAGACCAAGCTCATCAAGGCGCACCAAAACGTCCTCTGGCGTGTCCTCATATGTGCTTGCCACATAGGACCAACCATCCGCGACAAACGTACAGCCAATCCCGGCGTCATAGTACTCACAGTGCGACAACACGCCGAGAATGGAATAAGGCTCGCCATAGGTGCCAGGCTCTGGCCCAAACCCCGGGTCGCCGGCGGCAGGTTCGTCATACTCATCTTCGGGATATTCGATGTTTTCTTCGGGGTCACTCTTGGTGCCGCCTGTTAAAGTCAGGGTGTAATGGGAAGCCGTTCCAAGATCGATTTCATTGAAACCAACACGTTTATAGCCGCGCGAGTCGCAGTCGTTATCTCCCGCAATTGTAAAGGCGGAGGAGTCGGTGCAAAACATGTATGTGTCGTGGCTCCAGCTCATTTCGCTAGACGTCGCACGCCAATACATGAACTTTCGATTCAGATCGGCGCTGACAACTGTGCGACACTTGCCGGGATCAACGCCCCACCACCCCTCAGAGGTCCAAGTCCCATCATCTTTGTAGCCAATCGCGACAGTCGCCCGGTGGGGTGTTTCATTGCACACTTCAAACCCGGCCAAGGCGGCCGTGGGCGCAACGTAGGAAAGCAGCGAAATCGTAACGGGAACAAGCAAGCGAGCCAGCATGTGGCACCTCCTCGGATATGGTCAAATAGAGGCCATCACCATCCGAGCAACATCACCAAGACGGCAGGCATATCCCCACTCGTTATCATACCAAGCGTAGATTTTCACTTGGGTTCCGTTCACCACCATCGTTGAGAGCGCATCGATAATCGAGGACCGGCTGTCGTTGGTATAATCAGCCGACACCAAGGGACGAGTTTCGTAGCCCAACACCCCTTGAAGCGGCCCATTCGCTGCCGCCTCAAAAAGGCCATTGACCTCCTCAACCGTGGTGTCGCGTTCGACCTCAAACACCACATCCGTAAGTGACGCATTCAGGAGCGGCACTCGGACGGCATGACCATTCAAACGTCCGGTAAGCTCGGGAAAAATCTGCGTAATGGCCTTTGCAGATCCGGTGCTTGTCGGGATTAGCGAGTTGAGCGCTGAGCGCGCCCGGCGCAGGTCTTTGGCGGGGCGATCCACAATCGTTTGGGTGTTTGTCACGTCATGGATCGTGGTCATGGAGCCGTGTTTAATGCCGATCCCTTCAAGGATCACCTTAACCACGGGTGCGAGGCAGTTCGTGGTGCAGGATGCGGCTGTGACGATGTTCTGCCCGGTATAAGCGTCGTTATTCACGCCATACACGATGTTGGCAGCTGTTGCTTCTTTCACAGGGGCGGAAACGACGACTTTTTTGACGCCCGCCGCGAAATAGGGTGCGATTTTCTCAGCGGTCTTGAAGGCGCCGGTGCAGTCGATCACCACATCTACACCCAGCTCGGCAAGCGGCAATTCATCAAGGGTCCAAACGCCGCGCATCGCGATTGTTTTGCCATTGATGGTCACGTCGTCGTCGGACGATGAAATCTGCGCATCCCAACGACCATGTACTGTATCAAATTCGAATAAATGGGCGTGTTGGTCTGGTGTGCCAACTGGATCGTTCAACAAAACGATCTCGCCTTGGTCTTTTTCAATCAAGTCCCTCAGAACCAGTTTGCCGATGCGACCAAGTCCGTTGATTGCGATGCGTGTCATGATGTCCCCCGCCTTTGCCCCGCCCGGATATGACGAGTCCGTAACAGGTTTATGACATCATAAACCTTTGTGCGCCTTCAATGACAAATCGTGAGTATTTCCTTCCAACGGGGAAGTGGTCGAGAGCTGGCCGTGCAAGGTGACCACCGACCCGATAACAATCAAAGCCGGACCTCTGAACGCCTGATCACGGACTTTGGCTTCTATTGTGCCAAGCGTTCCGGTCACGACGCGCTGCGTGGTGCGCGTGCCGTTATCAATGACCGCAACGGGCATTGCGGCGTCTACACCTTGGTCTATCGCTGCGCGCGCAACATCGCCAAGTGCGTTCAACCCCATATAAACAACAACGGTTTGGCCCTGCCGCGCGTGCCGCTTCCAGTCGTGGGCCAAAACGCCATGCGCGCCATGCGCCGTGATAAACACACAACTTTGCGCGTGATCACGGTGCGTGAGCGGAATTCCTGCCGCCGCACCACAGCCGGACGCCGCCGTAATTCCCGGTACAACCTGAACCGGAATTCCTGCCGCCGCCACCACTTCAAGCTCCTCACCACCACGTCCAAATATGAACGGATCACCCCCCTTAAGGCGCAAAACCCGTTGCCCGGCTTTTGCGCGCTCCACCATCAAGGCAGATATCTCGTCTTGTGCCATTGTGTGATTGTTTGGTGATTTTCCGACATTGATCCGTTCGGCGTCTCGCCGCATCAAATCCAGAATATCTTCCCCGACGAGGCGATCATAAAGCACAACATCGGCGTGCTGCATCATGCGCAGCGCCTTGAAGGTCAAAAGATCAGGGTCGCCAGGCCCGGCCCCCACAAGCCAGACCTCACCGCGCATGAGATCGGTAGTGGCACCGCGCTTCAACATCTCCTCGATTCGCTCAAAGGCAAGCGGCTCATCCCCGGCCAGAAAGGCATCCCCGACTGGGCCTTCGATCATGTTTTCCCAAAAGCGCCGCCGATCTTTGCCAGAGGGAATCGCCGTGAAAATTCTCTCGCGAAAATCTGCAAGGAAGGTGGCAAGACGCCCGTAAGCGGCCGGAAGCATGGCCTCAAGTCGTGCACGCAAAATGCGGGCGATGACGGGCGCCGCTCCGCCGGTCGAAATCGCGATTGTAATCGGATCACGCTCCACAACCGAGGGCGTGATGAAGTCGCAGTACTTTTTCTCGTCGGCCACATTGATGAGGGCATTTGCCCCGCGCGCCGCCTGATACAAGAGCGTGTCGCGTGCCTCATCTTCAGAGGCACCATAGGCCACGACACAGCCTTCAAAATCCGCTGTCTGCGGCACACGCGCAAAATGCGTGACGCCCTCACGGGCCAAGAGCGCACTGACCTCTTCGCCGGGGAGCGGGTCATAGACCTCAACCAAAGCGCCTGCATTTGCGGCGCGCTCAATCCGGCGCGCGGCAACGGTTCCGCCTCCGTCAACGATGATCTTTTTGCCCGAAACTTCGAGGAATATCGGCAGGTAATCCATGGTCGCGCCCTTTCGTTGTTTTGTCGATACGCCCAAAAAGGGCTGATTTCCAGGGGCACTTGCGCCCGCCGCGCGCGGGTGCGAACACTAAAGCGAACCACAGGACAAATCGCATGACCGCCCCACATCCCTTTTCCCGCTTCGTCGCCATTTTGGGACGCGGCAAAACCAAACAACGCCACCTCACACTTGAAGAGAGCCGTGAGGCGATGGCGATGATTTTGCGTGGCGATGCCTTGCCAGAACAGATCGGGGCGTTCTTGATGCTGTTGCGCCTCAAAGAAGAAGCGCCTGAGGAAATCGCAGGGTTTGCGCTGGGCACCCAAGACACCTGGGCACGGCCAAAGGGAATGATCCGAGCGGAGCTGGATTGGTCGTCATATGCGGGCAAACGCGTTCAGCTTCCTTGGTACATTCTGTCCATTATGGCGCTCGTCAACGCCGGGATTCGCGTGTCGATGCACGGCACCGAAGGTCACACGCCGGGACGCATTTACACCCAGCCCACTCTAAAGGCGCTGGGCATCGCCTCGGCTTCGAGTTTTGAAGAAGGCGCGGGCCAACTTGAAGAACATGGTTTTGCCTTCCTGCCGCTCGAAGTCATGTCGCCTAAGTTGCAAGACCTCATCAATCTGCGCCCGGTTTTTGGCCTGCGCTCCCCTGTCCATAGCTTCACGAGAATGCTCAACCCTTATGAGGCGCCCACAGTCATGCAGGGGATTTTTCACCGTGGATTTATGGATATTCACGCGGGCGCGGCGCGACTTTTGAACATAGAGCATTGTGCGGTGTTTCGTGGGGATGGAGGCGAAATCGAACGTCGCCCGAACAAGCCGACCCAAGTCTGGACAACGCAAGGCAGCGCCGAGCCAGAGGTCGAAACCTGGCAGCAAGTTCTGGATGAAGGCCACGCGCCGCCCGACCCCGAGATGCACATCGAACGGCTTATGGACGTATGGCAAGGGGACAAAAGCGATCTCTACGCCTTGAACGCGGTGGTCGGAACCATGGCGATTGCGCTCAAGACAATGGGGCGCGCGCCGACCATGAGTGCCGCGGAAACACTCGCCACCGAAATTTGGGATGCGCGCCATAAACCACACTTGCCTGTGGGGCGTTGAACCACACAGCGAAGCCGACTATCACCATGCCAGCATAGGAGGCAATCATGGCAAATCATCTCTATAAAGGCGATCTCCCCGATGGGCTTGATCTTGGGTCGGTCGTGGCGATTGATTGCGAAACGATGGGATTGAACCCGCACCGCGATCGCCTCTGCCTTGTGCAAATGTCGGGCGGTGATGGGAATGTGCATCTTGTTCAGGTTGAGCTTGGCCAAACCGAAGCACCAAACCTTTCCAAGATGTTGACTGACCCCAATGTGCTGAAGTTGTTTCATTTTGGTCGATTCGATATTGCCGCGCTGCTAAACGCTTTTGGCGTTGTGACAGCGCCGGTTTATTGTACGAAAATCGCCTCCAAAATGGTGCGAACCTATACGGATCGCCATGGCTTGAAGGTGCTTTTGCAAGAGCTGTTGGGAATCGATATTTCCAAACATCAGCAACAATCTGACTGGGGCGCGCCGAATTTGAGCGACGCGCAGCTGGATTATGCGGCCTCTGACGTCCTTTATTTGCATAAACTAAAAGACAAATTGGACTCATCACTGGCCCGCGAAAACCGGACCGAATTGGCACAATCTTGCTTTGATTTCTTGCCCACGCGGGCAAAACTTGACCTTGAAGGGTGGCCAGAGATCGACATTTTCTCGCACTAGGCGCGACAATCCATTTCCGCACGAACCATTGACAATTCGTCGTTTCAGTCGTGAAATCATCTAGATGCATGAACACACAACTTTCCGTTCGTGCCAGGCCCTTGCGGGCTTTTGCACAGTCGACGCCCGGACCATTTGGGCGCTCGGACGTGCACATTCCTACGTTTCCACGCCTGATACCGCGCGCGCCCATTGGCGTGTCGATAGGTCAGGTCATTCCCCAAAGTAAGGAGAAATTATGCAGTACCAGATCAGTGGCAAACAGATCGACATTGGTGAAGCGCTCCAGACACATGTGAAGGCCGAATTGGATTCGGTCGTCCAGAAATATGCCGAGCGCCCCACAGACGCGCAGGTGATATTTTCCAAGGATGCGCATGAATTTGTTTGCGAGGCGATCGTTCACCTTTCGACCGGCCTCACAGCACAAGCAAGGGCCCATGCCACTGAAATCTATGCAGCTTTTGATTCCTGCGCAGATAAAATGGAGAAACAGCTGCGCCGATACAAGCGCCGGTTGAAAGATCACCACAAAGACCGCGCCAACCCGGTTGAAGTTTTCGGCGCGGCCTCGTATATCCTCGCTTCAGAAGATGGGGCGGAAGAGTCCGAACCAGAAAGCATTGATCCAATGATCATTGCGGAAATGGAGACACGAGTACCGGCTCTTTCGGTGGGCGAAGCAGTGATGCAAATGGAATTGGCACATGCGCCGGTTCTCGTCTTCCGAAATGAGAAATCAAACGGGGTCAATGTCGTTTATCGACGCGACGATGGGAACATCGGCTGGATTGACCCGGGAGCCTCGGCCTAAGGGACGCTCATGTGAGCAGGCCGGAAAAGAGTAGGGACAATGGAAGTATCCGATATCCTCCGGCCTGCCGCTGTTAAAGTGGTTGGTAGCGTTTCGAGTAAGAAACGGCTGTTTCAAGATCTCAGCGAGCTTGTCGCTGGTGTCTACGGGCTTGATAGCGCGCAAGCCTTTGCTGCGCTGCAAGAGCGCGAAAACCTTGGCCCGACCGGCGTGGGACACGGCATTGCTTTGCCGCATGCGCGCATAGAAGGGCTTGATCGCGTTGTTGGGGCCTTTGTGCGTTTTGAGCGACCTGTGGACTTTGACTCGGTTGATCGTCAGCCAGTAGATTTGGTGTTTTCGCTGTTTGCGCCGCAAGGTTCAGGCGTCGAGCACCTCAAAGCACTTGCTCTTGTGTCGCGCACCATGCGCAACGCGAGCATTGCCGCAAAATTGCGCGCAAATGACGATGCGGACACACTTCATACAATCCTGACGGAAACGCAGGGCAGCCGCGCCGCTTAGGGCTTTTTCCAATCGTCAAACCCAAACAGCATGTAATCCCGCTGATAGGCGTTTCGAACGGCCTTCTCGATCTCATCGTCGTGAATGTCGCCTAATTGATAGGGCGTATCGACCTCGATGTCTGGGAGTTCCGGTGGCTCAAGGCCAATATCCATCGACACTTGAGCGATTCCGGTCGCCAAACTGTCTTCGCGGATGATGTGATCTGGCGAAACAAACCCGGAAAACCCACCAAGCATATGGCCTTGCGACGCGATCACCGGATGCACCGGATGCGATGTTTGCCCGTTCAAGTTTCCGGCAACGAATTTCAAAAATGCCAAAAATGCATGGCGATGGCGCACACTGTCATAATCGCCTTCAATCGGTGTGTCCCAGGGAATGTCGAGATCGTAATTCTTGATCAAAGTGCGCCGCAACTCCCACATTGTATAGGGCGTCTCATTCAGCACGTATTTGCTGAAAACAGAATGCGCACGGGCCGCAGGATGGCGCAGAACCGTAAAGCTGCGATGCCCCGGATTGCTCCGTTTCCATTTGCGCAAATCTTTCTGCGTGAAGCCGGAGATCAGCCGATCAAGCGCCACATCATCGACAGCGGCCATCCATGCGCGGATTTCCTCATCTGGTGCGCCGGGGATTGGCAGAAACAACAGTGGTGCTTTAGCCGCCATAACATAGGTCGGTATCATCGCCGCCCGTTTTGGCTCAAAATTCGGCAAAGTGCCAAGGTCGTAACGATCAATTTCGTTGACGGTCTGCTCCAACAATTCGAAGTTGCGCACCTTCTCGGAAATTTCCTCCGGATTTTGCTTTTTGAATTTCCCTGAGAGCGCATCAAGGGTCTGATCAACACCGAGATATTTGGCCAAGCCATTCACGACCTTAACGTCCTGAATGTCTTCGTAATCTATGTAAAATGCTGTCTGGCCAGAGCTTTGCAAACGTCGGGCGATGTTGAGTTGCCGTTCCTTCACTGAGAAATAGAAGTGTTTGAAGTCCTTAGGGTCGAACTTCACGCGCCATTTCTTAGCGTCCTTCAGGTCGTTCAGCTGCCACTGCTTTGTGGACCAGGCAATCCGCTGGCTCACCCAGCTTTCAACCATGTTGCGAGTGAGCACGATTTTCGCGCAGGTCGGATCGGAAAGTGCGGCCTCGAACACCCGCGGATCATGGTCGTGAAACAATCGAAATCCGGGGATGCCCTCGGTGTTTTCTTTCATTTTCTCGACAAGCCTCATCGGGTGCGCATCCCGATCAGCCATGGTCATGCCGAACAACTCTTTTCGCTCAGGATCAACCAAGAGATACGGGTTAAACGCCTCTCCATAACAGGTGATGCCGTCAAATTCATTGAGGTTGGATTCAAGGAAATTTGACCCGGTTCGCATCTCAGCCAGAATGACGAAGCTTTCGAATTTTGTGGTCATGATAATCCTACTTTACCAGATACGGCTTGCGGGGTTTCTGTTCGCGCGGATGAAGCCCGTTCCCCATCGGAAAATCACCCATGAGGTGAGGTTGCATGCCTTGGTTCTTGAGGTTTTGCAGAAATTGTCCAAACCCGTCTAATGACACCATTCGCGGCGCTTCGGTCAAACGATGCGCCCCACGCGCCCCGATTTCATCAATGATGGTTTGTAAGGGTGCCATCGGGTTCTCGATAAAGTCCGCAAGTGTCCAAATCCGAACCCGCGCCTTGGTGTAAGACGAGCGCAAAATCTCAAGATGTTTCGCTTCGCGCTGCTGCAGGAGCGCGGCTTCCCGGCGGATGTCTGAAAAATTCGCATTCGAGTAAAACAATGGCACCGCCCAAGCGCCCGAAATCACCGAAATCTGCGCGTTGGCATCCTTGGCGAGCACCCAGCTTATGTCTTGGTTGTCGCGCGGGCCGTACATCAAACACTGGCGTTCGCCGCGTGTGTTCCAAATCAAGTTTGTCAGGAAGGCGCGGGGGTTGTAATCGCGCAGCATTGCGCTGTCGATCATGGCCCCCGCAAACACGGTTTGCCGATCCGCAAATTCGGCGCGCTCCGGTGCGAACAAATGCCCATGAACCCGCGTACCAGTGACCCGGGTTAACCAATCCTCAAAATCATCGAACAGCTCCGAGAACCCCTCGAACACAGAATATTGGGAGGACGTCAGGCCATTTTCCCAATCGGAATTCGGAAACCGCGACTGCATATAAAGCCCCGCGCGCCCTTTTGTGCGCCGCTCAACCGCCTTGGAGAAAATACGATCAATCTTACCGGGGTTCGGCTCGGCGCCGGTGAAAATCGCGGCGTCCTTGGACAAGAACCCATTGTAGAGCTTATCGGCGTGGGGCCAAATTTTGCGTGCCACAAAGCAATCAGATCGGCGCAAAAGCTGCATATGATCATTGTAGAAAATATGCGGCTTGCCCTGAAAGTCGAACTTGGAAAGCGTGAGGGAACGACTTTCGATATTGGTGGAATAGAGGCGGACGAGGGTCTGATAATAGCTTTCGTCCGGGATCCAGACCTTCTTGAAGTAGCGATCATAAGCATCGCGATCTGGGTCTTCCAAAATGGCCGTCAGCGTTTGCCGCGTCAGGCACCACCACTGGCTCCCCAAATGCGGCGTTATGCCTTCGGGGATTTTGCGTTTAAAGCCGATGCGCCGCTGAAACTTGACGTAAAAGTCAAAGGCGCGTCGGTGCAATTTCCACGAGAAGGGGAACCGCAGGGTAAAGCGTTCGATATCAAGCCCCCCAACGGTCCATGGGACATCCTCGGTTGTGACGCTTTCAATGAAGTTGGTCAGCGGGCGCTCTTTGAGGTAGTCGAGCAATTCCTGCACCGGGCGCAACGGCAGGCAGGAGCCAGACGCCAAATAGATGTGGCGAACATCTGGGAATTCTTCCAGCACCATTTCCGCCGCGGACTGGCTGGCCTCCACCAACGACCAAGTGCCCCATTCACAACTGTGCCGCTTGCAAAATCGCACGTTGGAAAGGTCCGCTAGGTTCGCCGTAAACTCACCAAAGGCGCGCCGCGAAACCTTCTTGTCGACATGGATCACAACCGGACAGTCATGTTCGGCCCAATGACGGGCGACCTGTTCAGCCCGGTCCAACGCCGTATGAACCAACATGGCAAACCCGACAGTGCTCATGCCCAGTTTCCTTTAGACATCAGGCCCAAAATTTCGAGCTGACGCCAATTGATGTATTTCTCGCTCCATTTACACCAGAGGTCCGGGTTATCTTGTAAATGCGCATGATAGGCTTTGTATTCGTGGCTTGCCGCGTAGTGTTGGTTGCGCTCCAATTCTTCGGCGGCCTTTTCGGTAAAGGTGTCGAGGAATTTGGCGTGGAGCAAACATCCAGATGCTTTTTCGCCTCCCCACTCGTCGTAGATCAAGTTCAAGCCGCGTGGCAGGAGCGTGTGCGTTGAGCTGACGTAGGTATAGTTGCGGTTCCATTTCACCAGCGGAATTTTGTTGAGCGCAGGGGCGCGTTCTGGATTATCGGGGAAAAACGCCCGCGCCCTCGGCCCGCCTTGAATCCAAAGATTTCCGAACACCTTGTTTTTCTCGATCACGTAATTGCCTGAATCGAACCAATTGGCGATTTCAAACGGATCCTGCCCCGCACTGTAGGGCTGCGCGTCGATTGGGCCTTTTGGATACATGTCCAACAACATGGACCCAAAACTCTTGATCGAGGAAGCATCCAACCAATCGGTAAGCGCACGCAGACTCCGGGTGTCGCAAAACGGATAGACCAAGAATTCATCGGGATCGACTGTCAAACACCAATGCCCGTGACCGTAACGGCGCATGAGCCAATTCAGCCAGTCCATTCCAAAACGAGAGCGTTTGTAGCTGCCATTGGTCCGCCAAAGCGACACATCCTCTTGCTCGCGAAGGTATTGCCGGGAGCCATCATCCGAGTCGTTGTCCACAAAAATGAAGTGATTGACCCCAAGGTTGCGATAGTAGCGCAGAAAAAACGGCAAACGGACTTTTTCGTTCCGCAAAGTGCAGAAAACGATGATGTCGCTGGGCTTGATTGTTTCTGTTTTGTTAACAACTGGGCGCAATTCACGCCGTTTGCGCAGCGCACGAATACGCCACCGCTTGCGCAGCCACCTCAGCCGATATGTGCGTGCGATGCCCAAAGCCGCCCCTTCTTAACGCAACGAGAGTGCTTCGACTTATCAAACCACCTTTAAAATAAGGTTGAAATGATCATTCCAAGTCGGAAGCGAAATACTATCGTTGGTTATGCTCGGTCTTTCTTCCAAAACCATGTCTACTGCCTTGGCCCAAGATAACAGATCGTCTTTCGGCGGGTAAACCAGATTGTTTCCAAATACTTCCCAATAAACCGGCAAATTTGCTGCAATGACCGGTGTGCCCAGCGCAAGCGCCTCGCCGGGAGGCAAACCGAACCCTTCCGCAAAGCTGGGCATAAGGAGCGCCACCGCCCCTTGAATGAGCGCATGCGCGGCCCCGTCAGGCAGTGTGCCAAGCTCGTGAACCGATGTGCTGAGTGGCCCTAGGTGATCAAGCCGCGCAAACACCGCCTCATTCGCCCACCCACGCGCGCCCACGATAAAGAGGTTGGGCATGTCGTCCGAGCTGTATCGGGAGGCAAGCTGCTGCCAGAGATCCAACAAGAAGGCGTGGTTTTTGCGCGGCTCAATCGTGCCAAGAATGACAAAATAGGGTCTATCAAGGCGCAAACCGTCTGGATTGTTTGCCGCGATTGGCTCGGGCGTTTCTATTCCCAGATGGGCAACAAGGCCGGGGGGGACACGACCAAAACGCTCGAAATGGGACCGGGCCTGGTCCTGAGTTGCGCGTGAATTATAGACCACCAAGTCAGCTTTGCGCGCCACTTGCTCCATGCGCACACGAAACTGCTCTACCGTCCCTTCTCGTTGAAAAGCGGGAAAATCTAGGGGAATTGTATCATGGATCAAGACCACAGCTTGCCCGCCATCAAGCGCATGAATCGCGTCAAACATCGCGAGCTTGAGGTTTGAATGGCCAACGTTGATCCAGGCCGATCCTTCGGGCAGGTGCCGCCGCAACATGAAGCGAAGAGTCGCACGGCCCGCGCGCCCAATGGCTATACGCCGCAAATCGGTCTCAACGCGCTGTCGAAGCGGAGAGGATTTCACGAAAAGGCGCGACAAGAGATCTGCCGAACCCCAAGACACAACCCCAAAAAGGCGATCCGCGAGTGCCTGTGTGCCAGCGCGATCAAAAAGGGTGAACCCAAATCCAGAGCGCACAATTGCGAACACAGGTTTTGCGTCACTCAGAAAATGACGCAGGTAGGCCGCTTCAACCCGGTCTACCCCGGTGAATGCACCGCGCCCAACGCGTGAGACAAGCCGGGAAAGGTCGAGGAGGCGCGCGGTCGGGTCGCTAAACTCGCTGATGTCGCGCCCCACCAATAACCTCGGTTACTGCGCTGCTTTGCGCGCGGCGACGAGGTCTTCGAGGTAGCTCATCAACTCGCCTTGCAGCTCATCGCGCGACAAGCCGAAAGAAACCGTGGCTTGCAAGAAACCAGCTTTGGAGCCGCAATCAAAACGCTGCCCGCGGAAGCGGTATCCGTAGACATCACGACCATTGGTGATTTCATCTGAAATCGCGTCAGTGAGCTGAATTTCTCCCCCCGCGCCGGTCTTCTTTTTGTTTAAGTTTTCCAACACGTTGGGAGTCAGGATGTAGCGTCCGATCACCGCGAGATTGGACGGTGCTGTGCCGGGGGCAGGCTTCTCGACCATGCCATTTGCCGTGACCATGGCGCCCATATCTTCGCGAACATCCAGCACGCCATATGCGCTTGCCTTTTCGGGCGAAACTTCCATGGTCGCGACCATGGATCCGCCCGTTGGAGCGACCGTCTCTTCATAGGCTTCGACCATTTGCTGAAGGCAGGGCTTTTCGGCGGCGATCACATCGTCAGGCAAGATGACAGCAAAAGGCTCATCCGCGATCAATCGCCGTGCGCACCAAACCGCGTGACCAAGTCCAAGCGCCTTATGCTGGCGGATATAAGCAATCGCGCCGCTGTCCATGTTCGTGCTATTCAGAATGTCCAAGAGCGCGTCCTTGCCAGATTTTCGCAGGCTCGCTTCAACGACGGGGTTAATGTCGAAATAGTCCTCCAGCGCGCCTTTGCCGCGCGAGGTTACGAAGATGAATTCCTTGATGCCCGCCGCGCGCGCCTCGTCGATCGCATATTGGATCAGCGGACGGTCAACCAGTGTCATGATTTCTTTGGGGATGGACTTCGTCGCAGGCAAGAACCGCGTCCCCAATCCAGCAACAGGGAAAATGGCTTTCGTGACTTTACGTTTCAATGTTCTACCCTTTGGGTTTGACGTGTGATGTGGCACATTTTCTGCGCGCGTCTTATTCCTAACCAATCACGACAACACTATCCCGGTTGGGCCTTTGTCGTCACGGCTCATTTTCTTCATTTGCCTCATTTGTTCTCACTTTAGCAACAGATGCCCATTCTTTATGCAGACTTTGTGCGAAACTCTGCCACTTAAACGGGCGTTCGGTGCGGTCTGAGCGCCCAAAAAGTCCGCCCCTTTGTTCCCAATAGCCCTCCATAGTGAAGCGGCGCCAATGAGGTAGGGCGGTCGGAGAGAACCGAAAAACAGAGGTGACCTTGCCCTGCGCCACGTTTTCCATGGCTTCACGGCGGAGACGTTTCTTGTTCCATGGGCGGCCAGCCAACACTGTTGAGCCAGATGGAGACGACGTTGAAAATGGCGCAAAAGTCCGGGTGGGTTTGGAAATTGGGCTTAACGGCGCGATGTCCCGATTGCGCCCCGCCTCAAATCCGGCATCCAAGCTTGCCAAAATTCGACCGACATCGCGCGGCTCAAGACCCCCTTCAACAACATGGCGCAACAGACGTTTATGCTGTTCCGTGCGAAAAGCAGATTGTGCGGGGGCGTGATCCTTGAGCGGAGCGTGTTTGCGCAGAAAAACCGCACTCGACGCACCAATTTCAAAAAGGTCTGTCGGTGCGCGATCATTGCGCCGCATTGCGGAAGCCGCAAAGCCGTGATGCACTTGCGCCAGTGGCACAAGAGCAGTTTCTGCGCCCGCCTTTGCAAGCCTCATGTTGAGGTCTGTTTCGTCCAGAAAAAATCGAAAAACAGGGTCAAACCCACCCAAACTAGCCAAAATGTCACGGCGAACAGCGAAATTTGTACCCTCGGTTTTGACAGCTTCACCCGGCAATATGGCAGGTGAAAATGGCTCATCCGTCTGGTGCAAAACTTCTTGCGCAAACCCGGTTGGCCCAACTGTCCGGGCGCGCCACTGAAACTCAATCCCATTGCGCCCGCGCACATATCCGCCAGTCACAGACACTTCAGTGTTTGCGAAGGGTGCTGTGAGTTGATCAAGCCAAGTCGGTTCAGGCACCGCGTCATCATCAATGAACGCGAGTATTTCGCCCGCAGCCTGGCTAATACCAATGTTACGCGCGGCGGAGATATTGGCTTGATCAAACAGAGATACCGCCACATTGGGCCACGACCTCGCGACCTCAACACCCGCGGGATCCGCGACGACGATCACCTCAAAATTGGGATAATACAGTTGCGATAGGCCCAGCAAACAGCGGCGTAACAGTATAGGCCGCGCACGACTGACGACGATCACCGACACCAAAGGATAGGCCGTCATTGCACCCCCATCTCCGCCAATATGGCCTCAATGCGGGGCACATCTTCGGGGTTTTTCAGCTCCCAAAACTGTTGGTCGCGGGAGTCAACCTCGACACATAAAACCGGGCGTTCCCGTTCCAAAAAGCGCAACTGCTCAAGCCCCTCAAGGCGTTCAAGCGGGCCGGCCGCCCAGCGCGGATAGGCCGCCAGCGCAGATGGGCGATAGGCATAGACGCCAACATGGTGAAATACGGGTGTGTCTGCCACAGCAAGCACGATGTCGGGGGCGTAGGGAATCACCTCTTTCGAAAAATAGAGTGCCCGGTTTTCGGCACCAAAGACGACTGTCGTAGCCCCGACATGACTGGCGCGCCGGTCTTCCAGAATCCTAGACAAAGCCCGCCCATCGCATTGCAAAACCGGTGTTGCCACTTCTGCGGTTGGGTGCGTGTCCAAAGCGCTCACAAGGTCTTCAACGAACCAATGTGGCGTTAGGGGCGCATCACCTTGCAGATTGACAACAATATCGTAGCGCGTGCCGATGGCGTCTAACGTCTCGGCGCACCGTTCGGTCCCATTCTCACAGGCCTCAGACGTCATCACAACCTGTGCGCCGAAGCCTTCGGCCACATCGCGAATGCGCGTATCATCGGTAGCGACCACGACATTATCAACACCCGACACAGCTTTGGCCGCTTCCCAGGTACGCTGGATGAGGGGCTTGGCCTCGCCCTTTGCCCCCTTTAGCGGGACCAATGCCTTGCCCGGATACCGAGGTGAGGCATCGCGTGCTGGGATAACGAGCAGGGTAGACACTTTAGGCCTTTTTCAATTCTACACCCGGCGCATAGGCGATGAAGAACGGGTTTTCGTAGATCGGTTTGCCGTAGGTCAGTGGCGTATGATCGTCGAACCGAATGACATCTCCCCCGGCGCCTTTCAGAACAGCATGACCGGCAGCGGTGTCCCACTCCATTGTGCGCCCAACCCGGGGATAAATGTCGGCTTCGCCCGTCGCAACGAGGCAAAATTTGAGCGAGGAACCAGCGCTTTTCATGTCTTTGACACTGTATTTGCCGATGTAGTCATCTGTTGCCTGGTCGCGGTGGGACTTCGAGGCCACAACCATCAATGCGCTGTTGTCTGGGCTGGACACTTTGATGGGGTTGGTCTTGCCTGGTTTGCTCGCCTCAAACGGGCCTTCTTCCTCAACACTTGTGCCGTCCGCCAGCGTGTAAAACATACGGTTCTTGGCAGGTGCATAGACAACGCCACGAACAGGCGCGCCATCGACGACATAGGCGATGTTCACGGTGAAATCGCCACGCCGATGTACGAATTCCTTTGTGCCGTCCAGCGGATCAACGATCAGAAATTCAGAGGCAGATTCTTTGTGACTGTCGGCCTGTTCCTCGGTCACCAAGAGCGTGTCGGGGAAGGCCGCGCGAAGCCCCGCAGAAATGAGCGCGTCCGCGGCTTCATCTGCTGCCGTCACAGGGCTGTCGTCGGATTTTGAGCGCACATCAAAGTCATCCGAACCATAGATTTCCATGATGACATCGCCTGCTTTGAGGGACAATTCGCGCATCACCTCGGTCAGTTTCTCAAAATCCACTCTGCTCTCCGTCTTTTTCGGCCGGTTTTTTCGCAGTTGTCGTAAAAAAACCGCTTTTTCCGGTCATGTTGATAAAAATTCCGCTTCCACTTATGATGCGGCGTAAAGGGAACAGCAAGATTTCCTTGCAAAAATGCAGTTCAGGCAGGCTCAAGGGCTTACAAGATGTTTCAGGTCGAAGTACCTAAAAGCAAGTTTGCGTTATATGTTGGCGTTTTAGAGGTCATCTATCACGCCACTGTGCGCTCTATCCGCAAGACGCATTCTAATGCGCTGATGGGGCTGTTTATCAACATGCTCCAAACGATGATGCTCGTTGCCGTGTTTTATATTATGTATACGGTGCTGGGCCTGCGCGGCTCGGTCGTGCGCGGAGACTTTCTCATCTACATCATGTCGGGGATCTTCCTCTATATGACCCAGACCAAAACGATGGGCGCTGTGGTTGGCTCTGAGGGGCCAACCTCCCCGATGATGCAACATGCTCCCATGACGACATTCGTGGCGATTCTCTCAGCTGCGTTTGGTGCGCTCTACATCCAAATCCTGTCTGTGGTCGTTGTTGTCTATATCTACCACATCGCCATTACCCCGATCGAAATTCAGAACTACGCCGGTACAATCGGGATGCTGATCCTCGCGTGGTTCTCGGGAATCGGGATCGGGATGATCTTCCTTGCCCTCAAGCCGTGGTTTCCGCAATTCGCGACAGTTGGCTCCACTATCTATTCCCGCGCCAATATGATTGCATCGGGCAAGATGTTCATGGCAAATGCGCTGCCCTTCAACATGCTGGCGATGTTCTCATGGAACCCGCTGTTTCACATTATTGACCAAGCGCGTGGGTATGCCTTCATCAACTACAACCCGCATTACACAAGCTGGAAATATGCCTTGATTGTTTCAACTGTGCTGATGGTCATTGGGTTTATGGGCGAAGCATATACCCGCAAACATGCCTCCATTTCTTGGGGTGCGCGCCACTAAGTCACGACGCGCATTGTTATGTTGATCCGCCCCCCTTCGCGCAGCAACGTGGAGGAGCCGAACTTGATCCGGTCCACCCCATGATAAGCAAGCCGCGCCTCGCCCTCCAACACGATCACATCCCCGGATTTTAGCCAGATTGATTTGGTCGGCCCACCGCGCCTTTCGCCGCCGATGCGAAACAGCCCTTCATCTCCGAGGCTAATGGACACAACCGGATGGGAAAAATCTGCTTCGTCACAATCCTGGTGCAACCCCATGCGCGCCCCTTCGCCGTAGAAATTGAGCAAACAACACTCCGGCGCCGGGCTTTTTGGCGCGAGAGCTGACCAGATGAGGCGCAGGTTTGCGGGTATGTCGGGCCAAGGGGTGCCGTTGGGGTGTTGTGGCTCGTAGCGGTAGCCGCCACCGGCATCGGAGTACCACCCAAAAGCCCCAGCCGAGGTCATTCGGACCGACATTTGTCCCTGCCCGCGCGTTTGCGGCGAGAACAGCGGCGCTTGGCGCACAATTTCGCGCAAGTCCTCAACCAAATTTCGCTGCGCGCTCAGGCCCAAAACCCCCGGAAAAAGCCGCGCGCCCCCTACGTTCAAGGCTGTTTCTTGCTCAAACATTGCCAAATCCCTGAAAATGACTCGATTTTTCGCCCCTCATCGGGTGATCAGCGCCTTGCAGCGCCGTTTTGCCCTACTTATATACGCCCAGACGCCGGTTGGGATGAAAATCCATGAAACCCGCTGGCAGCATTATGGGATTGGGCAAAGGTGCCTTCGGGGCCTGCGCCCAGATTATCGCCAAGAAGAGGAAATGAGCATGGGTAAAGTAATTGGAATTGACCTTGGAACGACCAACTCTTGTGTGGCCGTTATGGATGGCTCGCAACCGCGGGTGATCGAAAATTCGGAAGGTGCGCGCACAACACCTTCCATCGTCGCCTTCAAAGACGACGAACGCCTCGTTGGCCAGCCGGCAAAACGCCAAGCTGTGACCAACCCGGATAACACAGTGTTCGCGGTGAAGCGTTTGATCGGTCGCCGCTTTGATGATCCGGCAGTGCTGAAAGACAAAGCGCTTGTACCGTTTGAGATCGTCAATGGCGGCAATGGTGACGCATGGGTAGAAGCGTCTGGTGAGAAATACTCGCCGTCGCAAATCTCCGCAATCATTCTGCAAAAAATGAAAGAAACCGCCGAAAGCTACCTTGGCGAAGATGTAACACAGGCGGTCATTACCGTTCCTGCGTACTTCAACGATGCGCAGCGTCAGGCGACAAAAGACGCCGGTAAAATCGCTGGCCTCGAAGTGATGCGCATTATCAACGAGCCAACAGCGGCAGCGCTTGCTTATGGGCTCGACAAAAAAGACAGCAAAACCATCGCCGTGTATGACCTTGGCGGCGGGACTTTCGACGTGACGATTCTCGAAATCGACGACGGCTTGTTCGAAGTGAAATCCACCAACGGTGACACGTTCCTCGGTGGTGAAGACTTTGACATGCGCATCGTCCAATACCTCGCGGATCAGTTCAAGAAAGAGAACAACGTCGATCTGACCAAAGACAAAATGGCGCTTCAACGGCTGAAAGAAGCCGCGGAAAAAGCCAAAATCGAACTGTCGTCTTCGAGCCAAACCGAGATCAACCAACCGTTTATCTCGATGGGGTCTGACGGTCAGCCGCTTCACATGGTCATGAAGCTCACCCGCGCGAAGCTGGAAAGCCTCGTGAGCGATCTCGTCAAGCGGTCGATGGACCCCTGTAAAGCCGCGCTCAAAGACGCTGGCCTGACCACAGGTGACATCGACGAGGTGATCCTTGTCGGTGGTATGACCCGCATGCCGCGCGTCATGGAAGAAGTGACGAAGTTCTTCGGAAAAGAGCCGCACAAAGGCGTGAACCCAGACGAAGTTGTTGCCATGGGTGCCGCGATCCAAGCCGGTGTTCTGCAAGGCGATGTCAAAGACGTGGTGCTGCTTGACGTGACACCTCTGTCGCTCGGGATTGAAACACTCGGCGGCGTGTTCACACGCTTGATCGACCGCAACACAACGATCCCGACTAAGAAAAGCCAAGTCTTCTCGACTGCCGAGGACAACCAGAACGCCGTGACGATCCGGGTGTTCCAAGGTGAACGTGAAATGGCTTCGGACAACAAAATGCTTGGCCAGTTCAACCTTGAAGACATTCCGCCAGCGCCGCGCGGCTTGCCGCAAATCGAAGTGACCTTTGACATCAATGCCGATGGTATTGTTTCGGTCTCTGCGAAGGACAAAGGCACCGGGCGTGAGCAAAACATCACGATCCAAGCATCCGGTGGTCTGTCCGATGAAGACATCGAGCAAATGGTGCGTGACGCGGAAGAGAATGCCGAAGGCGATAAGCAGCGCAAGGAAATGGTCGAAGCCCGTAACCAAGCTGAAAGCCTGATCCACTCGACCGAGAAAGCAATGGAAGAGCACAAGGAGAAGGTCGATCCAACGACGATCGAAGCGATCGACTTGGCAATTGCGGCGCTGAAAGATGATCTTGAAGGGGACAACCCTGACAAGATCAAATCCGGCATCCAAAACGTCACGGAAGCTTCGATGAAACTTGGTGAGGCCATCTATAAGGCACAGCAAGCCGAAGAAGCTGGTGAAGCGGCTGAGGACGACGAAGGTGGCCCATCCGGTGTTGATGACGACATCGTAGACGCCGACTTCGAAGACCTTGACGACGACAAACGGTCGTAAGACCCAAGACACGACGAGGGCCGGTCCGCCTCTGATGGACGGGCCGGCCTTCGCGTTCCCAAGGGGGTACGATCATGTCAAAGCGTGACTATTACGAGCTTCTCGGCATTTCCAAAGGCGCGACAGCTGAGGAAGTGAAAAAGGCCTATCGCAAGAAGGCGATGGAGCTTCACCCCGACCGCAATGCCGACAATCCAGATGCGGAAGCTCAGTTTAAAGAAGTGAATGAAGCACATGACGTGCTCAAAGACCCAGAGAAAAAAGCGGCCTATGATCGCTTTGGACATGCGGCTTTTGAGGGCGGAATGGGCGGAGGTCAGCGCCCTGGCGGGCCTGGTGGTTTCCAGGGCCAAGGCGATTTCGCATCCGCGTTCTCTGATGTGTTCGACGATTTGTTCGGAGACTTCATGGGCGGTCAGCGTGGCGGGGGCCGCCAGCGTGCGTCGCGCGGATCCGATTTGCGCTACAACCTGCGCGTCACCTTAGAAGAAGCCTTTGCCGGGCTACAAAAGACGATCAACGTCCCGACCTCAGTCGCTTGTGATGAATGTGACGGCACGGGCGCGGAATCTGGCGCGGAGCCAACCACCTGCCCGACCTGTTCTGGCATGGGGAAAGTGCGTGCGCAGCAAGGGTTCTTTACGGTTGAGCGCACCTGCCCAACCTGTCAGGGCGTGGGGCAAATGATTAAGAACCCCTGCAAAAGCTGTGGGGGCGCTGGGCGCATCGAAAAAGAACGCGCCTTGTCGGTGAACATTCCGGCTGGGGTTGAAACCGGCACGCGTATCCGGCTTGCCGGTGAAGGTGAAGCGGGTTTGCGTGGTGGTCCTTCAGGGGATCTCTACATCTTTATTGATGTGGCCGATCACAGCTTGTTTGAGCGCGAAGGATTGAACCTGTTCTGCCATGTCCCTGTGTCGATGACCACAGCGGCGCTGGGTGGGGATATTGAGGTGCCTACAATTGATGGTGGGCGGTCCCGGGTGAAAATTCCGGGCGGCTCGCAGTCGGGCCGTCAGATGCGGCTGCGCGGCAAGGGCATGCCAGGGCTTCGCGGCGGCGGTGCGGGTGATATGTATATTGAGCTTGCGGTCGAAACCCCGGTGAACCTCACATCGCAGCAAAAAGACCTGTTGAAAGAATTCGAAAAACTGTCCGAAGAGAACAACCCGGAAAGCTCGAATTTCTTTTCCAAAGTCAAAAGTTTCTGGGACAGCATGAAAGGCTAGTCTGGCTTTTTTGCCCTAGTTAACAATTTTCTAACCATTTTGCGGGACGGTTTGGCATGGCCCATTCCGTCCCACATTTTTCAGAAAGCGCTCTACCTTTGTTCGCTCCACGCGAACAAAATGTGCCTATGGTCGCTGGTGAGCCTATGTTGATCGAGCGAGACCGACCAGACCTGCGTTTGAAGTCTTCGGCTGGTGAGGTCAGCGACGAAGCGCAACCTGCACCGATCAACGCCAATACAAAACGCCTGCCGTCCTACATTAAGGACCATCGCAGACGCCTGCGCGAGAGGTTTATGTCGGGTGGGGCACGGTCGATGCCCGATTACGAGATGCTGGAACTCGTTTTGTTTCGTGCCATCCCACGCCAAGATGTGAAACCGCTGGCCAATCGTCTCCTTGCACGTTTCGGGGATTATAACGGCGTCATCACGGCCTCGCCGGCGCGCCTGAAAGAACAGCATGGTGTGGGCGATGCAGTTATTCAGGAGCTGAAAATCGTGGAGGCCGCCGCGCAACGTCTCGCGCGAGCGCGTGTGATCAAGAAGCAGGTTTTGTCTTCATGGGATGCGCTTTTGGACTATTGCCACACCGCCATGGCCCACCGAGATACCGAACAGTTTCGCGTTCTATACTTGGATCGCAACAACGTGGTGATTGCCGATGAAGAACAAGCCCAAGGCACAGTGGACCATGTGCCTGTTTATCCCCGTGAAGTTGTGAAGCGCGCGCTTGAACTAAATGCCAGCGCGCTCATTCTGGTGCACAACCATCCTTCGGGCGATCCGACCCCTTCAATGGAAGACATCACAATGACGACCCGTATCCAAAACGCGGCCGCCGCTTTGGACATCACCCTACATGATCATCTGGTCATCGGCGCTGGGCGCGAGGTGAGTTTTCGCTCTGAGGGATATTTGGACGCGCATTAGTCAATCCAGACCTCAACGCGCCGATTGATACGCCGTCCCCAAGCGCTGTCATCACATGCCATCGGCAAGGCTTCGCCAAACCCATCCGTTGCAATCGCCACCCGGTCCGCATCAAACGCCAGAGCCGCTTTGACAACTTCCCGGCGCACAGTATCAGCGCGACGTTTTGACAGCGCGCGGTTCAGGGATGCCTGTCCCTGCCCATCTGAAAACCCGACAAAGGTGATTGTTTTTCCGTCAAATCGTCCCGCCTCAAGCGCCTCCGCTAACAGCACAATATTGGACTTGGAAGGGCCATCTAATTGCGTCGATCCCCCTTGAAAACGAAAGGTAAGGGATAAGCGTTCTTTCTCGCCAAACAGCGCCATCATGCGTTGAAGCTCAGCAAGGTCAATCTCCGGCCCAGCCGCGCGAATTGCGTTTGTAATGCGGGCGCCCTGATGATCGAGAGGGATTGTCGCGAGACTTTGGTTCACCAAGCCAATCCGGCTGATAATCCGCTGTGCTTGTTCTGTTTGCAGGAACCGGATCAAGTCCCGCGCCAAAACGGGCAAACGCCGCTCTGGCAGATAGAGGTACATCGGCGCTGTCAAAGGATAATCGCCCGCCTTTATCGTTTCTTGAGTTGCGGCGATTTCAAACCCGCATTGGCCCGACAACCGGAGCACTTCGCCAAACCCGTGTCGCGCAAAGCTCGCGATGCCAATACCAAACGGATCCTCAGCAACCGCTGCGGTAACGCCACCGTTGGTGCTGTGGTGCAGTGTATTTTCAGAGAGCTTTTCTCCCATCGCGTTCATAACACTGCGAACAAAAATATGCCCAAACCCGGCATCCGAGTCGCGCAGATGCAAGGTCACTGGCGCAGCCTCACCCCCCATCCCATCCCAGGTTGAAATCCGCCCCGCATAGATCGCGGCGAGCTGTTCCACTGAAATCCGCGACACGGGATTAACAGGCGCAACAATGGGTACCAAAGCATCCAAGGCGACCACCCGAGTTTGACGCAAACGCGAAAAATCGCCCAGGCCGGCATCGCGCGTCATGGCGCGCTCGCTTTGGCTGACTTCGCGCAGCGACATAACCATGTCGGTTTGCTCTGCGACCAAATCCGCAAAGCCCTCACTTGAGGTGGATAGGCGAATGGTGATACGCGCCGCGACGGTTTCGCCATCGTTTTCGAGCAAGGTATAGAGCATCTCAGCTTCGGGCAAATCCTGCCGCGCAACCGCGTAGCCATTGGACAGCGCGAAACCTTCCACCAATGCGGGCATCAAAACCGCACCCATTTCGCGCGCGCCCGACAAAGTGAACTCAGCCACATATTGCCCAAGGTTCGGACAACCCGGTCCATCGCAACGCACAGCAGACCCATCAACCGTGAGGATACCATAGGGCGTATCCACGCGATAAAACTCGCCGTCAAAGCCGAGCAATGTTCCGGAGATTTCCACGGCACCATCGCGCGACATCAGGGTCACGTCATCGGCACATGCTGGCGTGAGCCAAGTTGCAAGTGAAAGTGCGGCGCAAAACGCCGCACGTAGGATCTTCATACGGAAGCCTTAAAGGTCGCGTCAGTTGCGGGCGATCTTCAACTCTTGAGGCAAGTTTTTCAACACAAGAAAATCACCAACCGCCTCACACGCCGGAACATACATCCCAACTTCGGTTTGAACCGGCGGCGCGTTTTTCTGGCTGCGCAAGTATTCGCCCTGGATTGACGTGCCACATGTTGTTTCCAAAACTTGCGCTTCGATCGAAATATCTGGCTCGCTCAGGGTCCGCGATGGGTAGGAATATACGTCAGCTGCAAAGCCGTCTTTGGAGGATCCCAGCACCGACAAAAACCCACCGTCACGGGCATTTGGACCGACCGGCAAACGAGGGTTCTCGGCCCAAACATGGCCTTCGTCACCATATTCGTCACCGTTTTCGAGGGCGTGCAACTGAAGCCCCGTGCCACCTTGCCAAATCAGAGCGACACGGTCGAACTGGCTCGCCTCCGGCACTGTAAACTGGGAAGACGCACGCGATCCATCGGCAAACTCGGCGGTAATTGTCACGTCTTCCATCATTGCAGGAACGATCAACGACATTGTGCCACTGGCATCCAGTTGCTCCGTGAAACGCAAACCAGCATGGGTGAAAAGGACGTCTTCGCCGCCGTTACAGGGCGCCTCAAAATTCATCATGACCATCGCCCCGGCAATTGGTGCGCCACTCATACTGACAAGGCATTCGTCGGCCTGCGTGCCCGCGACTGCCGGTGTATTGGCAAGTCCGGCCGGTTCTACTGGCTCCAGTGTCGGGGTGGCGGGTGCGATTGAAGAGGGCGCATCGGTGTCGGTGCGCATCACTTCTTCACGCGCAGGTGCAGCCACCTCAAGCGAGGCGATAACGCGGGCGGGATCGGTTGCATTTGCGCCCTTTGTAGCCTCTGCATCGGACGCGTTCGCCAAAACGGGTGACTGAACTTGAGCGGCTTCACCGCCCTCGCCTGCCTCTAGCGCGGCGACCTGTTCAGGCGCTTGCTCGAGAACAGCGGGGCTGAGGTCTGCGGGCGTATCTGGCTCGCCAAAACTCACCTGTGCTTGAGGGTTGATTTGCATCTGTGCCGTTGCGACCTGAGGTGCGGATGCGGGTGCAGGGCTTTCGCCGCGTTGCATCATATACCCCGTCGCCAAGGCAGCGACGAGGGTCGCGCCAGCGGTATATATCCGTTTTTTGTCCACCTGCCCGGTGAATGCTTGGATCTTAGAGATCATAACACTGTCCTCTCACAATATTCGCACCAATATCGCGGGCGATTGCGCCTAGGACGTGAACAGAAAGGGGCAATTGTTGGAATTGTTTCGCACCAAACAACCCCCTGAAACAAAAAGAAAAAGCGGCGCGAAATTTCGCACCGCCTTATTCATGCCACCGTTTTTCTCTCGATCAATCGAAAAAACATGTGCGGTCCTATGCCCTCAGACCTTGCCGTGACAGTGTTTGAATTTCTGACCTGACCCACATGGGCAAAGCTCATTTCGGCCGGGGTTGCCCCATGTCGTGGGATCATTCTCGTCAAACCCATCGCGCGCAGGTCCGTCATTGCTTTGCGCCGGGATCGCCGCTGCCCTTTGCTGCTGAACCATTTGATCCATCATCGCCTGACGTTCCTCTTCGGTCATGGGGCGAATTTGACCCAGCTTGCGCGTGACATCAGCGCGTAGGCTGTCGAGCATCCCTTCAAACAGCTGGAAGCCTTCTGTTTTGTACTCATTCAGTGGATCGCGTTGCGCATACCCGCGGAACATCACAACAGAATTCAGGTGCTCCATCGTCAACAAATGTTCGCGCCACTTTTCGTCAATCGTCTGGAGCAATATTTGCTTCTCGATTGATCGCATGGCCTCGGGGCCAAAAGCCTCGGCTTTCTCAGCCATTTGCGCATCGGTGGCGTCTTGAAGTCGCTCGCGAATCGTATCGTCGTCAACGCCTTCTTCGCCAGCCCAATCAATCACCGGCACATCAATGTTCAGCCCTTCCAGCACCGCGGCATACAGCCCCTCGGTGTCCCACTGATCAGCGTAGGTTTTTTCAGGCATATATTGCGCGACCAAATCGTCGATCACATCATCGCGCATATCTTTGGTGATCTCAGAGACATTTTCGGCCTCCATGACTTCTCGGCGTTGACGGAAAACGACTTTGCGCTGGTCGTTCTTTACGTCGTCGTATTTGAGCGTCTCTTTGCGAATGTCAAAGTTCCGGCCCTCGACCTTGGCCTGTGCGCGTTCCAAAGATTTGTTGACCCACGGATGAACGATGGCCTCGCCTTCTTTCATGCCCAAGCCAGAGAGCACTTTATCAAGGCGTTCCGAACCAAAGATCCGCATCAAATCATCATCAAGCGACAGGAAAAACGCCGAACGCCCAGGATCACCTTGACGGCCAGAACGGCCGCGCAACTGGTTATCAATGCGCCGGCTCTCGTGCCGTTCAGTGGCAAGCACAAACAAGCCGCCTGCGTCTTTAACACTGGCTTCTTCGGCCTCATGTTCCGCTTCGATGCGCGCGCGCACTTCGTCCGGATGTGCTTCAGGATCTTTGTCCAGTGCTTCCAAGACTTTCAGCTCAACATTTCCGCCGAGCTTAATATCCGTCCCGCGTCCCGCCATGTTGGTCGCGATTGTGACGGCTCCCAGTTTGCCCGCATCAGCAACAATTTGCGCTTCTTTCTCGTGCTGGCGAGCGTTCAGGACGTTGTGCGGAATTCCCGTTTTGCCAAGAAGCTCTGACAAGAATTCTGACTTCTCAATTGATGTGGTGCCGACCAAGACAGGTTGGCCATTTTCATGCGCCTTCTGAATTTCTTCGACGATCGCGTCATATTTTTCCTGCGCCGTGCGATACACAGCGTCATGTTCGTCGATCCGCGCGATGGGGCGGTTTGTCGGCACTTCGACCACGCCGAGTTTGTAGATTTCCTCAAATTCGTCGGCCTCTGTCAGAGCTGTTCCGGTCATGCCGGAAAGCTTGTCATAGAGGCGGAAATAGTTTTGGAAGGTGACGGAGGCGAGGGTCACGTTTTCTGGCTGGATTTTGCAGCCTTCCTTCGCTTCGAGCGCCTGATGCAGCCCATCGGACAGCCGCCGACCCGCCATCATGCGGCCCGTGAACTCATCAATCAACACCACTTCGCTGTCGCGCACGATATAGTCTTTGTCGCGGTGAAACAGCTTGTGCGCGCGCAAACCTTGATTGACGTGATGCACGATTGTGGTGCTTTCGGGATCGTAAAGCGACTGCCCGTCTTCGAGCAAACCCATCGCCAAAAGCTGTTCTTCCAGCCAATCGTTACCCTCATCGGTGAACGTCACCGAGCGCTTTTTCTCGTCATGGGTAAAGTGCTCATCTTGCACATTGGGAATGAACTTGTTGATCGCAACATAAAGGTCAGAACGGTCCTGCGCAGGGCCTGAAATGATCAACGGCGTGCGCGCCTCATCAATCAAGATCGAGTCGACCTCATCGACAATGGCGAAGAAGTGGAACTTCTGATTGATGTCTTTCAGCTCGGACTTCATGTTGTCGCGCAGGTAATCAAACCCAAGCTCGTTGTTGGTCGCGTAGGTGACATCGGCGCTATAGGCGGCGTGTTTTTCGTCGTCTGGCTGCTGCGGATACACCACCCCTGTGGTCATCCCAAGCGCGGCGAAGACCTTCCCCATCCAATCAGAGTCACGTTTCGCGAGGTAGTCATTCACCGTCACGATGTGAACGCCTTTGCCCGCCAAGGCATTCAGGTAAGCAGGGAACGTGGCAACCAGCGTCTTGCCCTCGCCGGTCTTCATTTCGGAAATGTTGCCTTGATGCAGGAAAATCCCGCCCATCAACTGAGTGTCAAACGCGCGCAGTCCAAGCGCGCGGCGCGCCCCTTCACGACAGTTCGCAAAGGCCTCAGGCAGCAAGTCGTCTAGGCTTTCACCATTCGCGATACGGGCTTTGAACGCCTCTGTTTTCGCGATCAATTCCGCGTCAGTCAGCGACTCAAATTCCGGTTCGAGCTCATTGATTTTCGCGATGATCGGGCGGGTGGCCTTGATCATTCGATCATTAGGCGTGCCAAAAACCTTCTTGGCAAGAGTTCCGATACCCAGCATGTTTACTCCGCTCGATTTGTTCTAACGTGTTCGTGATTGAAACGGGCGCTTGTGAAGCCCGATCCAGCCCCATATCAAGAGCACAAAGAATGGCTCCAACAAGACTATTGCGATGTAAGGGTCGGGGCCACAATAGTCAACGATGCCGGGGAAATCTGGCGTAAAAGAGGGTTTTATGACCAATTTTTTGATGAGCCGATTGGCTGTGACAGGTACCGTTTTGGCATCACTGATGGCCGCACCAGGACTGGCGCAGGATGCCGAAACAAACGAGACACCAAGTGAGGAGATTGCGGCACCGGTTGATGTCTCTGCATCGACGGTTGTGGCGACTGTGAATGGTGAGGAAATCACCATTGGGCACGTCATTTCCGCGCGCCAAGGGCTGCCTGAGCAATACCAGTCATTGCCAGCTGAGGTCTTGTTTACCGGGTTGATTGACCAGCTCATCCAGCAAACTGTTTTGGGTCAAACGATGGACGAGCTGTCGACTCGCGCTGAAATCCAGCTGGAAAACGAGCGCCGCGCGCTCATCGCGACAGAGGTTATTGATGATGTGGCCAGCAAAGCGGTCACGGAAGAAAAAATCCAAGCCGCATATGATGCTGAGTTTGTTGACGCCGAGCCAACAGAAGAATGGAGCGCGGCGCATATTTTGCTTGAGACCGAAGAAAAGGCAGCGGAAATTACTGAACTCGCAAAGGCTGAGGGCGCAGATTTTGCGGCACTGGCAAAAGAACATTCCACCGGCCCATCCGGCCCCAATGGCGGCGATCTTGGTTGGTTTTCCACGGGCATGATGGTCGCGCCTTTTGAAACCGCGATTGCGGACATGTCCAAAGGCGAGGTTGTTGGCCCGATCGAAACCCAATTCGGCTGGCATGTGATCAAGTTGAATGACGTTCGCACCAAAGGCGCTCCCCCTCTTGAGGTTGTGCGCGAAGAATTGGTGACCCGCATCCAAACAGATGCTGTCCAAGAAGCGCTCGAAACACTCACAGCCGCTGCCGATGTTGAGCGCCGGGACGTGACGGGGATTAACCCCGAAATCCTCAATGATTTGTCGCTTCTCGACTGAACCACGAAAGCCAAGGAAGACCGTCCTATGGGCAAAAAGGCAAAAATCAACAAGCTGAAGAAGAAGCTCGCCAAACTGAAAGGCGAGCTGACTGCAGCCAAGAGCCACACTCATGGCGTGGCGCCGCTTGCGCCAAAGGGCGGTTTTCCAGAGCTTCCAGTCATTGACGGTGTGCGTTTTTCGGCCGTTGAAGCCGGGGTGCGATATTCCGGTCGCCTTGATGTGATGCTAGCGGTTTGTGATCCGGGTACCGCGATTGCTGGCGTGTTTACCCGGTCGGCAACGCGCTCCTCTAATGTATTGGATTGTCAGGCGAAAATCGGCGCGCCCTCAGACGAAGGTGCGGCGATCATCGTCAATTCCGGCAATTCCAACGCGTTTACTGGCCGAGCTGGCGATGGCTCGGTTAAGGCAATTTGCGAGGCGGTTGCGCAGTCTGTTGGCGTGTCTGAGGGCCGCGTGTTCACAAGCTCAACAGGTGTTATTGGTGAGCGTTTGCCCCATGATCGGATCACGTCAAAATTGGATGCGCTTAAGTCAGGGTTAGACGCCACAGGCATTGCGCGCGCGGCAAAAGCGATCATGACAACAGACACTTTTGCCAAAGGGTCATGTCGCGAAATCTCAATTGACGGAAAGCCGATCAAGATCGCTGGAATCGCCAAAGGATCCGGCATGATCGCACCCGACATGGCGACAATGCTGGTCTATATTTTTACGGATGCAAAAGTAGAGCAACACACGCTCCAAGGGATGCTTTCCAATCTCACGGATCAGACATTCAACAACATTACCGTTGATAGCGACACCTCCACGTCCGACACGCTCTTGTTGGCGGCCACCGGGGCGTCTGGCGTGCATGTGAGCGACAAGACGGACCCGTTTCGCAATGCGCTTCATGAGGTCATGCTTGATCTGGCGCATCAGGTGGTGCGCGATGGTGAAGGGGCGACAAAATTCGTAGAGGTCCGTGTTTCGGGCGCGCGCAATGATAAAGACGCGAGAACCCACGCCCTCTCAATTGCAAATTCGCCTCTCATCAAGACCGCTGTGGCTGGGGAAGATCCGAATTGGGGTCGCGTGGTCATGGCGATCGGGAAATCGGGTGCCGCCGCTGATCGTGACCTCATCACCATCAAGTTCGGTGATATCATGGTGGCGGAAAAAGGTTGGGTTTCAGAAGGCTACCGTGAAGAAGATGGCGCAGCCTACATGAAAAATGATGAACTCGTGATTGACGTGAGTCTCGGGCTTGGCGAGGGCGAGGCAACTGTTTGGACCTGTGATTTGACCCACGGGTATATCCAGATTAACGCGGATTATCGGTCGTGAGTGGTGTCAAAACCGTTCTCGTTTCTGCCGTTGCCCTGATTGATGCGGATGGGCGCGTGTTGCTCGCACAGCGCCCTGCTGGAAAATCAATGGCGGGACTATGGGAGTTTCCGGGTGGCAAGGTTGAACCCGGCGAAACCCCCGAAGCTGCCTTGGTGCGAGAGCTACATGAGGAGCTTGGCATCGACACTTGGTCCTCCTGTCTTGCACCGCTCACATTCGCATCCCACGGGTATGATGACTTCCATCTTTTGATGCCTGTCTTTGCTTGCCGAAAATGGAATGGCACGCCAGAACCGCGCGAAGGTCAGGTGCTCAAATGGGTGCGTAAAGACCAACTTCGTGATTATCCGATGCCGCCCGCCGACGAGCCGCTTGTTGCCGTTTTGCGCGACTGGCTTTGAGGAGGACGCAACGCTAAACGCGCGTTTTTCACGTCGACATGAAACTTTCTTACGTTTTGCCCGCTATTTGCGCACGATTGACTAAGGATTAGGCGCTAGAGGGGTTCACAGATCGTTTGATATCCCTATAAGGTCTTCATAACGCTGGGAGAGCGTTGGGGGAATCTTGGAGAACTAAAATGGTACGAACAATTGTCATGGGCAATTATGCCTCGGTTCAAGGTCTGGTCGTGCGTGAGCTAAGCGATGGACGTCTTGTTGTCAGTGTCGGATCGCGTGAGTTTGTTGGAAAGCCGGCTGTTGCCGCTTAAATAAACCAACCTTCGCAATGAAATAGGGCGACCCGTTCTGGGTCGCCCTTTTCGTTTGGTCTTTTGATGTATCAGTCGAGGTTGCGTTCGACTTCTTCGCGCTCGAAAATCTCGATGACGTCATCCGCGCGGATGTCTTCGTAGTTCTCGAATGCCATCCCGCATTCTTGGCCGGACTGCACTTCGGCAACCTCGTCCTTGAACCGTTTGAGCGTCTTGAGCGTTCCTTCGTGGATCACCACATTGTCACGCAGCAAGCGCACACCCGCGGAACGGCGCGCAACGCCTTCGGTGACAATACAGCCCGCAACTTTGCCGACATTGGACACTTTGAAGACTTCTTTGATCGACGCATAGCCGATGAAATTTTCGCGGACTTCCGCAGAGAGCAACCCGGAGGCCGCCGCCTTTACATCGTCAACGAGGTCGTAAATCACGGAATAATAACGGATTTCGACGCCCTTTTGGTTCGCTGAGGTGCGCGCAGAGGCGTTTGCCCGTACGTTAAACCCGATCACAGGCGCGCCAGACGCCTCGGCCAAGCCGATGTCTGACTCAGTGATCGCGCCAACCCCAAAGTGCAAAACGCGCACGCGGACTTCATCGTTCCCGATTTTCTCCATCGCCTGCACAATTGCCTCTGCGGAGCCTTGCACATCTGCCTTCACCAAAATTGGCAGCTCAGCGACATTCTTGTCTTCTTTCGCTTTCGCCATCATTTGCTCAAGCGTTGTCGCAGCACCGATTGCAGCACGTTTTTCTTTTGCGGCATGGGCGCGATATTCCGCGATTTCGCGGGCTTGGGCTTCGGTATCCACAACATTGAGAACGTCCCCGGCCTCTGGCGTTCCGTTCAAACCAAGCACCTCAACCGGCACCGAAGGCCCGGCTTGAGACACGCGCTCGCTGCGATCGTTCTCCATCGCGCGAACCTTGCCCCATTGCTCGCCCACGACGAAAATATCGCCTTGTTTGAGTGTCCCGGTTTGCACAAGAACCGTGGCGACTGGCCCGCGACCCACATCGAGTTTCGCCTCGATGACCGCGCCCTGTGCGGCACGATCTGGATTGGCCTTCAGCTCAAGAATTTCCGATTGCAGGGCAATCGCTTCAAGCAAAGCGTCGAGGCCCTGACCCGTGTGAGCCGATACTTCAACATCCTGAACTTCACCCGACATAGCTTCCACGATCACTTCATGTTGAAGCAACTCGGTCCGCACTTTCATGGGGTCCGCTTCGGGTTTGTCGCATTTGTTGATGGCAACGATCATGGGCACTTCGGCAGCCTTGGCGTGGTTAATCGCCTCGATCGTTTGTGGCATGACGCTGTCGTCAGCTGCGACCACAAGAACAACAATATCCGTCACCTGAGCACCGCGCGCTCGCATCGACGTAAACGCCGCGTGGCCCGGGGTATCAAGGAAGCTGAGCGTTGTTCCGCTGTCGGTCGTAACTTGGTAGGCACCGATGTGTTGCGTGATCCCACCGGCTTCACCAGCTGTCACTTTTGCGTTGCGGATTGCATCAAGCAGGGATGTTTTCCCGTGATCGACGTGACCCATAATGGTGATGACCGGTGGACGCGGTTGCAGATCACCCTCGTCGTCTTCCACATGGGTGATCACGTCTTCCACATCAGCATCGGAAACACGCACCATCTTGTGGCCGAATTCCTCAACGATCAATTCCGCTGTATCCTGATCAATCGCTTGGTTCTGCGTGACCATCATGCCCATTTGCATGAGGGCCTTCACAACATCCGCGACCCGCTCAGCCATCCGGTTTGCAAGCTCTTGCACCACGATATTTTCGGGCACCTGAACGTCGCGTACAACCTTTTCGCGCGGCTCGGCGTTGCCCATCGCTTTTTGGCGCATGCGCTCTTGCTTGCGCTTCATTGAGGCCATCGAGCGATGCCGCCCGCCTTCGCCACCTGTGAGCGCTTGGTTGACGGTCAGCTTGCCGCTACGGCGCCCAGCATCGGCTTTGTTTTTGTTTTTGTTGCGATCTTCCTCAGCCGGGCGGGCTGCGGTTTGCGTCTTGCGAGGTGCCGTTTTGGCGCCGCGCGCTTCTGCCGCTTGGGCTGCCGCAGGATCGTCAACAGGAGCTGCTTTCGCCTTGGATTTCGCTTCCGCAGCTTCCCGAATTTTGCGTTCGTCGTCTTCCGCCTTCTTCTTGGCGGCGTCAGCACGTTCTTTTTCTTCGCGTTCTTTTTCTTCGGCGTCACGGCGGCGCTTTTCGCGCTCGACTTCGCGGGCCTTTTCTTCTTCTTCCCGTTTGCGGGCTTCGTCGGCCTCATTGGCCTTTGCCGCCGCAAGCGCCTTCATCCGGCGTTCTAGCTCGGCATCCGTGATCCCGGCCGGACGTTTGGATGGATCTCCGCCCACCGCGCCTTTCCCGCCACCAGTCATCCCGGCACCGGGTTTCGGCACGACAACGCGTTTGCGTTTCGTTTCCACGACCACGTTCTTCGTGCGACCGTGAGAGAAGCTCTGCTTCACGTTCCCCGCACGGGGACCGCCACGCAAGCCAAGGGGTTTTTTGCCGTCGTTGTCGCTCATCTGGTTTTCGTACCTTCCCGGCGGGCGTTCCCACCGTCTATCTCGCGCAATCCTGATAGTTTCAGGGCTTCCTCTACTATACGTTCAGTGAGTCCGCCACCCGAGAGCGCGCAATGTATCACATTTTCCCGTCCGAAAGCCAAACCCAATTCATTTGCTGTCAAACAGCCGATAAATCCATTGGGTTCGTCCGGCGGACGTAATTTCGTTTTGCCGCGCGTTGATCCGTCCGATGACTGGATCAATACACGGGCTGAGTCGCTCATCAGCCACCCTTTAACTTTTTCGAAACCCGCAATGGCTTTGCCGGCCTTGCGTGCAAGAGAGATAAGATCAACAACACGATCCGCAAGCCCTTGCTCAACTGTTTCGAGCAAATCGTCAGGTACAGTGACCTGCTGTTTTGCCGCCCGCGCAAAGGCGCCCTTTTTGCGCGCCATTGCGAAAGCGTCCGGCGTTGCCGACACCCACATGCCACGGCCGGGAAGCTTTTCAAGCAAATCCGCAACCACAACCCCGTCAGGGCTAACCGCAAAACGGATCAAACCATTGCGCGGTTCAGCCTCGCCGGTGGCGATGCAACGACGCTCAGCAGCGTCTTGGGTTTTGGGTCGACCCCCGCGCGTCATGCGCAGTCCCGAGGCCTGAGATCAGGCCCCGGCCTCCTCGGTTGCATCTTCGGAAACGGCGCCTTGTTCTTCCTCATTTTCCAAATCCGCAGGATCAACCCAGCCCAGCTGGATTCGCGCGGTCATGACCATGTTTTGCGCTTCTTCGAGATCCACGTCGAACTTCTCAAGAACGCCATCATCCTTGACGCGCTCACCGTCGACAGTGGTCCAGCCGCCAGCCAATTCCCAATCCGCGCATGTTGCGAAATCTTCGAGCGTCAAAACGCCGTCTTCCGCCAAGGCTTCGATCATTTGTGGTGTCAGGCCCTCAAAGCCAACCAGGCTGTCTTGCACGCCCAGCTCGCGCGCATGTTCCATCGCCTTGCGGTTTTGCGCTTCGAGGTAGTCACGGGCGCGCGCCTGCAACTCTTCTGCTGTTGCTGCGTCCACACCGTCAATGTTCACAAGTTCATCGACTTCCACATAGGCGACTTCTTCGAGGTTTGTGAAGCCTTCAGACACCAACAGCTGCGCGAAGAATTCATCAAGATCCAGCGTGTCCATAAACAGCTGAGTGCGCACAGCGAACTCGGCTTGGCGGCGCGCGCTTTCTTCTTCTTCGGTCAAGATGTCGATATCAAGCGCTGTCAGTTGCGATGCAAGGCGCACGTTTTGCCCGCGGCGGCCAATCGCGAGCGAAAGCTGCTCATCGGGCACCACAACTTCAATCTTCCCAGCGTCCTCATCAAGAACAACCTTGGACACTTCGGCTGGCTGGAGTGCGTTCACAAGGAAGGTCGGCACATCTTCGTTCCAAGGGATAATGTCGATTTTCTCGCCCTGAAGCTCGTTTACAACCGCCTGAACGCGCGATCCGCGCATCCCGACGCAGGCGCCAACCGGATCAATCGACCCATCGTGGGAGAGAACAGCAATCTTGGCACGCGAACCGGGGTCACGCGCGACAGCTTTGATGTCGATAATGCCGTCATAAATCTCAGGCACTTCCATTTTGAACAGCTCAGCCATGAATTCCGGCGCAGTGCGCGACAGGAAAATCTGTGGCCCACGTACTTCGCGGCGCACATCTTTCACGTAGCAACGCACCCGGTCATTCGGGCGATAGCTCTCGCGGCCGATTTTCTCGTTGCGGCGCAGGATCGCTTCGCCAGCGCCTACATCTACGATCACATTGCCGTATTCTTCGCGCTTCACCACACCGTTGATGATGGTGCCTGCACGGTCTTTGAATTCTTCGTACTGACGATCACGTTCAGCTTCGCGCACCTTTTGCAAGATAACCTGCTTGGCGGATTGCGCGGCGATGCGGCCCATCTCGACTGGCGGCACCTCGTCCACGATTGTTTGGCCAACTACAGGCTCATCCAAATACTGTTTCGCCTGAGCAACTGTCAGCTCGGCTTGGTAGTTTTCCAGCTCTTCGTCTTCGACCACCGTCCGCACGCGCGTGAATGTTGCGCGGCCTGTCTTGCGATCAATCGACACGCGAATGTCCATTTCAGCGCCGTAACGCGATTTTGCCGCCCGCGCGAGGCTCTCTTCCATGGCCTCAATCACAAGACCCGGTTCAATCATCTTTTCGCGCGCCACCGCTTCCGCAGTTTGGAGCAGCTCAAGTTGGTTTGCTGAGGTAATAGCCATGTCAGTCCTCCTCGGAACCTTCATCAGTTACAATGTCGTCGTATTTCGTTTCGTCGATAATGCCCGCGGCTTTGCGCTGTTTGAGCATTTCGGCAATGAGTTCGTCGGTCAAAACCAGCTTCGCCTCGGACAACAGGTCGAATGTCAGCCCGATGATCACTGGTTTGCCGTGGTCTTCGATTTCGATCAAGACCTCACCACCTTCGGTGCCCTGCAAAACGCCCTTGAACCGTTTGCGGCCATCAATCAGCTCGCTTGTCTCGATTTTCGCGATATAGCCGTCCCAAGTGTCGAAGTCTTTGAGCCGTGTCAGCGGGCGGTCAATTCCGGGCGACGACACTTCGAGGGTGTAGTTCTCGGTGATCGGATCCTCAACATCGAGCGTTGCGCCCAGCGCTGTGTTCACCTTCGCAAGATCATCAACCTCAATCCCGCCTTCCAGCTTTTCCACCATGATTTGTAGCGTTGGGGATTGGCCACTCATGAGGCGCAATCGCACAAGCTCATACCCCATATCCTCCACAACAGGACGGACAATATCGGCAAGCTTGCGATCAAGTGCGGCTTTGGCAACTAGGTCAGACAATCGAGGGCCTCTTACGTTCAAAAAACGGACACAAAAAAACGGGCCAGCGGCCCGTCGTATGTTCCGGTGGGTGATGGGTTTGGACCCCAGCACCGCGCTGTTGAGGTCGATATAGGCGGGATTGGGTGAGTCTGCAAGGGAAATGCTCTTACGCCAGTTTGCGTGTGATCAAGAACACTGTGGACTTACTTGAAAATTGTGGGTCTTCCACGATTTCCATACCGGCATTGCCCATCCAGTGCCGCACCTGTGTGGGCTTTAAGAATGCGATTTCCGGCACCTTTCCAACGGCCTTCAGCGGTGCGAGGAGCGCCTTGAGAAACCAGAGATGTGCAATAGTGCCTGTACTGCTCACGAAAATTCCGCCCGGTCTCAAGCTGGCGGCGACCTTGGCGATTGTCGCCTCAGGGTTGGGCACGAGATGCACCACATTCATCGCAACAATCATGTCTATGCTTGAAGGTGCGAGATCAATCGCGTCAAAATCCCCTGGCACCATCTCCATGTTAGATGGGACATCGCCTTCTTTTCGGCCAATGCGGATCATTTCGGGCGAAATATCCATTGCCGTGTATTGGCCTACTGATGGTGCAAGTCGGCGTGCTGTATTGCCGGACCCGCAGCCAAACTCAAGCACACGCATGTCATTACGCAAGTAGGGTTTGATCAGTGCGAGTTTGGCTTCATAGGTGTCCACATCTTTGATGGGACTCAAGATATATCTCTTGGCCTGCCTATCCCAAAATTTTGCCTGATCTCTCACAACCCCAACGTAGCCCTTTGCCGTGCCAATTTGTCTGTGGTGCGCACCAGCTCGCCCGCTATGCCGGGTTCGGACACGGCATGGCCTGCGCGTGGGATCATGCGAAATTCGCTCGATGGCCAAAGTTTGTGCAGCTTCCACGCCGAATGTGGCGGGCAAATCATATCGTGGCGTCCTTGAACGATCGTTCCCGGCACATGCGCGATCTTGGTCATATTGTCCAAAATCTGCTGATCCGGCGATAAAAATGCACCATTGGCGAAATAGTGGTTCTCCAGCCGCGCAAACGCATGGGCGTAATCCGCCGGGCTTTCCATCATAGCCCCGTCATTGTTGATTGACGCCAGCGCATTCTCCCATCCCGACCAAATGCGCGCGAACCGCACTTCTTCGCCGCGATCGCCAGAAAACAACCGCCGATTATATGCGCCAATCAAATCGTCATGCTCATCTGCTGGGATTGGCTCGACAAAGCGCTCCCACAAGTCGGGCCAAAAATGCCCAGCGCCGCCGCCATAAAACCAATCGAGTTCGCCTTGGGTCGCCAAAAATACACCGCGCAACACAAGCCACGCCGCGCGAGACGGGTGCGCCTGAGCATAGATCAACGCCAGCGTGGCGCCCCAACTGCCGCCAAAAACGATCCAACGCTCAATTCCGAGCGTAGTACGAATATGCTCAATGTCCTTAACAAGATGCCAGGTCGTATTTGCCATAACGCTCGCATGGGGGCGCGAACGCCCACAGCCGCGCTGATCAAACAGCACGATCCGATAGACATTGGGATCAAAAAACCGTCGCATCGCAGGGCTGCATCCGCCGCCCGGTCCGCCGTGCAACACCACAACCGGAATCCCGTCAGGATTGCCGCATTGTTCGACATAAAGCGTGTGACCATCACCCACATCGAGCATTTCACGCGCGAAGGGTTCGATAATCGGGTACAAAATCGCACCTGCGCTGTTTTTTCCTGCGGCTTGTTCCATAAGGACCATATATAACGCCGACGAACCGATCCTGCCATGACGAAAGACAAGAACATGACCGAGACCACCATTGATCCCGCAGAAGTCGCCAAATTCGAGGCGATGGCCGCCGAGTGGTGGGATGTCGGCGGCAAGTTCAAACCGCTGCACATGATGAACCCGATCCGGCTTGACTACATTACAACCCAAATCGCCGCTGAATTTGGCCGCGATCTTGAGGGGCCAGAACCGTTCAAAGGGTTGCGGCTTCTGGATATCGGTTGTGGCGGTGGGCTGCTCTCTGAGCCGATGGCTCGGCTTGGCGCAACAGTTGTGGGCGCGGATGCTGCCGAGGGCAATATTCCCGTGGCGCAGGTCCACGCCGATCAACAAGGGCTGGAAATTGATTACCGCCACACAACGGCAGAAGCATTGGCACAGGCAGGCGAACAGTTTGACGTGGTTCTCAACATGGAAGTTGTCGAACATGTCGCTGATCCGCTCGGCTACCTCACCGCCTGTCAGCAGCTTCTCAAACCCGGCGGGCTGATGGTGGCATCCACGATCAACCGCAACCCCAAGAGCTTTGCAGTTGCGATTATCGGGGCGGAACGAATTATGCGGTGGCTTCCGGTGGGCACCCATGATTGGAGCAAATTTATCACGCCGTCAGAACTTGGCAATTTCATCTCCCAAGCTGGACTGAGCCAAGTGGACCTAAAGGGATTCATCTTTAACCCAATCACCTGGACCTGGTCGATCTCGGCGCGAGACTTCTCGGTGAACTACGTGACCGCCAGCGTGAAACCGGGCGCTTAAGCGCCTTCGTCAAACGCCTCTCGGACTTCGCGCAACACCGGCAGCAAAGCCCGCACCTTCTCGGTGCCGATGCTTTCCACGACATTCGCAATGATAGGTGCAATCGCAGAAAGGGCCGCATCGCGGGCCTTGGTGCCTGCAGGGGAAATATTCACGATCTTGCGCCGTGCATCGTCCCAATCGGGATGAATATGGACATGTCCTGCCCATTCCAACTTACTCAATGTGTTGGTCATCGCGCCGCGCGTGACGTGAAACGCCTTCGCGAGCTGGGCCGGGCTTTTGGCCTCGCCCGCGCGAGCCAAATGATTGAGCACCGAAAAATGGCTTAATTCCATGCCCTTCGGCAGCGCCTTTGACAAAGTATTGCGGGCAAGCTGATCGGCCATGAACATTTCACTGAACAATGCGACAGAAAGGCTCTCGGTTTGAGTATCGGACATTTGGGGTTTTGAACTCGCGATCATAAAGACACGTAAAGGCGGCTTGGGCGCACAATGTCATGAGGGGAGCGCGAAAATCAACCGATCTGACGCAGGGTTAGCCCGCGACCAAAGGATCAAGCGCACCTTCGTTTTCCAAGGCAAACAAATCGTCGCAACCGCCCACATGCGTTTTCCCAACCCAAATCTGAGGCACGGTCCGGCGACCTGATTTTTCCATCATTTCCTTCCGCTTGCTTGGGTCACGCGCCACGTCGATTTCGACGAACTCGATCCCTTTTGAGGTCAGCAGACGTTTGGCGGCGTGGCAATAGCCGCAAAGTTGAGTGGTGTAGAGCGTTACTGTTTGCATTGTCGTTCCCTTTCGCACCTTGGTGCTGTTACCGGGAACTTAGGTGTCCTTGGTCGCGCGCGCCAGTACAAGTGTGTGAACATGCGCGGCGCCAGCTTTTGTGGCGGCCTCAGCCGCACAGGCCAAGGTCGCACCAGAGGTCATGACATCATCAATCAAAACGACCGAACGCCCTTCAAGGGGTTTGGATTTTGAAGGATGTGGCTCAATCGCCCCGGCGATATTGGCGAATCGCCCGTCATACCCCTTTCCAACCTGGCTTTCGGTGCGGCGGGTGCGAATCAGGCTTTGGGGCGCAACGTGCAATCCGGTGATCTGCCCCAAGGCGCGCGCAAGCTCCACGGATTGATTGTACCGGCGTTTGAAGAGCCGGGTCCAATGCAACGGGACCGGCACCAACACAGCACCCGACAATAGAATGTCCGCCCCGGCACTGCGCATCCAATTTGCGGCGGGACGAGCCAAGTCCGGGCGGTCCGCGTGCTTGAGCGATAAGGCTAAGCGCCGGCCATTGCCTTTGTATAGCAACGCTGCCCGCCCCTGATCCCATGGGCGGCCAATGCTCATACAGTCGTCACAGTGGTCCTGCGCGCCATCGCTGTCGCCCGGCAACGGTGCGCCGCATGCATCGCAAATATGGCCCGATAGGAACCACGTATCGACCCAGCAGGCACCACAAAGCCCCGCATCCTCCTCCACCGCCTCGCCGCAACACGAACAAGACGCAGGAAAAATCAGATTTACTGCCGTTTGCATTTCGCGCCCCTCCTTTTATGTTCCGCGCCATGAGCCAGATCACCAACCCAAATCGCCTTTCAAAAATGCGCGCACGCGCCACGTCCCACGGGATGTTCTTGCAACGTGAGGCCGCTGTTGAACTTCAGGATCGGCTCAACGAGGTTAACAGAACGTTTACAAAGCCTGCGATTGTTACCGGTTTCCCCGATTTGTGGCGCGAATACTTCCCTAACGCCGATATCGTGCCGGATGAGGATGTTTTCTCATTGACGCCGGGCACATATGATCTGGTGATTCACGGTCTATCATTGCATTGGGCGAATGATCCCGTGGGTCAGTTGATCCAGTCGCATCGCGCTCTAAGGGCGGATGGATTGTTCCTTGGAGCGATGTTTGGCGGGCAAACGCTTTCTGAATTGCGCGCGGTGCTGGCAGAAACTGAATCAAAACTCACAGGCGGCCTTAGCCCGCGCGTTTTGCCGATGGGTGATATTGCGGATCTTGGTGCCCTGATGCAGCGCGCAGGGTTTGCGCTTCCAGTGGCCGATAGCGCGCTTCGTACTGTGACATATTCGGACATGTTTGCCCTTATGCGCGACCTTCGTGTGATGGGAGAGGGCAACGCGATGGAGGTACATGCCACACGCACGCCGCGCGCCCTCTTTCCCACAGCCGCCGCGCGCTACGTCGACGCATACGCGTCGGATGGCCGCATTCCAGCCAGCTTCGAGATGATATTTCTCACGGGCTGGGCGCCGCACGAAAGCCAACAAAAGCCGCTGCGTCCCGGGTCTGCACGCACGCGATTGGCGGCGGCGCTGGGCACAGATGAAACCAAATTGCCGGATTGACCGTAAACGGTGGACCGCTATCAACAAAAGAGCCATTCAAGAAAGCCAGTTATGTCCAGGACAAGCCCATTGCCGCAAGACCATCCGAGTATTCCCGCTGAGAAAGTGGGGGTTCTTGTGGCGAATCTCGGCACCCCGGACAATTTTGATTACTGGTCAATGCGTCGGTATCTGAACGAATTCCTGTCTGATCCTCGTGTCATTGATTTGCCCCGATGGAAATGGCAACCGATCTTGCAAGGGATCATCCTGACAATTCGCCCATCGCGTTCAGGCGCGAATTACAAGTCCATCTGGAATCACGAAGCTGGTGAAAGCCCTTTATTGACGATCACGCGTCAACAAACCGACAGGCTGCGCACGACGCTGAGCGCGAAATATGGTGATCAAATCGTTGTGGATTTCGCTATGCGTTATGGCAACCCGTCCACAGCGTCAAAAGTGCGCGCCATGGTCGACGCGGGCTGTACCCGAATTTTGTTTTTCCCGCTTTATCCTCAGTATTCTGCAACCACGACCGCCACCGCCAATGATGCCTTTTTTCGCGCATTGGCGAAGGAAAAACGGCAACCGGCCGTGCGTACGGTGCCCTCCTATTGTGATCAACCCAATTATATCGAAGCCCTCGCACAGTCGATTGAACGGGTCTATCCCACCGAGGCAGACGCGCCGGACAAGCTTGTGTGTTCCTATCACAGCATGCCGAAACGGTATTTGGACGAGGGCGATCCCTATCATTGCTACTGTTACAAAACGACACGGTTGTTGACGGAGCGTTTGGGCTGGGAGGCTTCAAAGATTGTGACGACCTTCCAGTCGGTGTTTGGCCGCGAAGTCTGGCTTGGCCCCTATACTGTCAAAGAAGTCGCCAAGCTCGCAAAAGAAGGCCACAAGACAATCGCCGTCGTGGCACCAGCCTTTGCCGCCGACTGCATTGAGACGCTCGAAGAAATCAACGAAGAAATCAAAGAGAGCTTTGAAGGCGCGGGGGGTGAAAACTTCACATATGTGCCGTGCCTCAACGATGATGATATCCATATTCAGGCGCTTACAGATATCATAAGCGATAACCTCGCAGGCTGGATTACGCCGAATTAGACCCTAAATTTGCCAGTCAAATCCTTTGCAGGTTTCAATGATCTGCCCCTGCGCTTCCGGGTCATCAGCTTTGATGGAATTGAGTTGCACGAACCAATAGAGGTATTGAGCGAAGGGAATGTCGATAGTTTCCGCCGCCGTCATGGCCTCATGAGCGCCTAGATCGAGAGCGCTTGGCAAGACATGATGAAAGTCCGACAGCGCAAACAGGGCAGAAGGTTTGCCAAAAAACATGCCCGACAGGGCCGCCGTGGAGTTTTGTGTGACGATCAAATCACATGTCTTGAGAGCCTCCTCCATCCTGCCAGTCTGGACCGATACCCGGGGATCAGAGCGAGAAACAGTCTCTAACAAGGCCTGTTCATCGTCAGAATAGGTTTCGCCCGGATGCAATCCCAAAACAATTTTGCGCGCTCCAGCATGGTCTTGAACGGCAGAAATCATATCCATAGGACTCATGGACTGAAACGAACGATGCTCTCGTAACTTGCCTTGGAGCGCCACATAGATCACCCCCGATTTATGGGCTTCAGTTGGCCCAGACTTGAACAACCATTTGCGCCATTTTCCGAGCCAATTTTGTGCATGAACAGTGTCTATTTCACTAGAAGCAAAAGACCTTTGCGCAACCGCAAATTCCCATCGTTTGGCAGAAGCCTCAATGCGCCAGAACGGGTAGTAATACGCTTTGCGCATCGTCAGTGCTTTTGTGTGGAAGGGATCATCCATCAAAAACAAAGAATAACCGCGCCGCGCACCGGATTTGGCGCGCTGATCAAAAGAGTTTCTTACAAGATCGACACGAAACGCCTGGGACTCAAAGGCGGCTGTCACTTGCGAAACAAACCCAAATCCGCCCTCACGCGCCAAACGCAGCATGGTCGGGTCCAGGTAGATGCGTAGGATACGAGGTTCGGACATGCCGCGAAACTACCGAGCGCCGGGAAGACCAGCAAGGTGGTTGTAGACCGCTGCCCCCATCGCCATATTCCATGCAAAGCAATAGGAGCGAACATGTCCGAGAATGAGTTTCCCGGTTGGCACGGAACAACCATCATTGGCGTCAAAAAGGGCGGTGAAGTTGTGATTGCGGGCGATGGTCAGGTCAGCCTTGGCCAAACTGTGATCAAAGGGACCGCTCGCAAGGTCCGTCGCCTCTCTCCCGGCGGACACGACATTGTTGCGGGGTTTGCCGGTTCAACCGCCGATGCGTTCACCCTTTTGGAGCGCCTTGAGGCGAAGCTCGACGCGGTGCCCGGTCAACTTGCGCGCGCCTGCGTGGAACTGGCAAAGGACTGGCGCACTGACAAATATTTGCAAAAGCTCGAAGCGATGTTGATCGTCACGGATGGTGAGACGCTCTTGGTTGTGACAGGGGCGGGCGATGTTTTGGAGCCAGAACATGATGTAACGGCGATTGGCTCAGGTGGTAACTATGCGCTCGCCGCGGCGCGTGCCGCGATGGACAGCGACAAATCCGCAGAGGAAATCGCGCGTGCCGCAATGGCGATCGCGGCGGACATTTGTGTCTATACCAATGGAAAACTCACAGTTGAAACGATCAAGCCCGCGTAACGCGCACCGCTGATCCCACATGTGACGACAAGGAAATTACTAAAATGACCGATCTTACCCCACGCGAAATCGTCTCTGAGCTTGACCGTTTTATCATCGGGCAAAATGACGCGAAACGCGCGGTCGCTGTCGCGCTGCGCAACAGATGGCGGCGCAAACAGCTTGCCGATGATTTGCGCGACGAAGTCTATCCCAAAAATATCCTGATGATCGGCCCAACCGGCGTTGGCAAAACTGAGATTTCCCGGCGTCTCGCGAAGCTCGCCCGCGCACCGTTCATCAAGGTTGAGGCGACGAAATTCACCGAAGTTGGTTACGTTGGTCGCGATGTCGAACAGATTATTCGCGATCTTGTGGATGCCGCGATTTTGCAAACCCGTGAATTCATGCGCGAAGACGTGAAATCCGCCGCCGAACACAACGCCGAAGAGCGCGTGATTGATGCGTTGGCGGGCGAGGGTGCGCGCGACGGGACTCGCGACATGTTTCGCAAGAAACTGCGCAGTGGTGAGCTTGATGACACCGAAATTGAGCTGGATGTTAATGAGACGAGCACTGGTGCAAGCCCGATGTTTGATCTGCCCGGCCAACCCGGAATGGGCATGGGAATTATGGATTTGGGCGAGATTTTCGGTAAGGCCATGGGGGGGCGAACTGTCCGAAAAAAACTCACGGTTGCCGAAAGTTATCAGGTGTTGATGGGAGAAGAAGCCGACAAGCTGTTGGACGACGAAACCGTAAAAAAGGCTGCATTAGAGACTGTTGAGCAAAGCGGAATCGTCTTTATTGATGAGATCGACAAAGTTTGTGCGCGCTCCGAGGCACGCGGCGGAGACGTGAGCCGTGAAGGGGTACAACGCGACCTCTTGCCCCTCATTGAGGGCACAACAGTCAGCACCAAACACGGCCCCGTCAAAACAGACCACATCTTGTTCATCGCCTCCGGTGCATTTCACATCGCGAAGCCCTCCGATATGTTGCCAGAACTCCAAGGCCGCCTCCCGATCCGAGTTGAGCTTAACGCGCTCACCGAGAAGGATTTCGTCCGCATTCTGACCGAAACCGATAACGCGCTGACCCTGCAATACACAGCGCTACTGGGCACTGAAGAAGTCACAATTACCTTCACCGAGGATGGTATCGCGGCGCTCGCAAGCATCGCGGCTGAAGTGAACCGTTCAGTGGAGAATATTGGTGCGCGCCGCCTATACACTGTCATGGAGCGTGTGTTTGAGGAGCTGTCATTCGCAGCGCCTGACAAAGCGGGCGAAAGCGTGACCGTTGACAAGGCATTTGTGGAGACAAATCTCGGCGAACTTATGCAGTCTTCCGACGTGAGCCGATACATGCTCTAGCCGGGAACGGGCGGGCGAGGTATCGTTTATCCATGAGATACTCACGCCGGTCATTTTTGTTGACCTCAACCCTCGCTTTGTCTGCCTGTGCAAGCCCTCGATTTGCGCCCCTTTCTGTGGCACAAGACGGGGGTGACCAGCGGCCTGTCTTTGTTGCGACAACCAGAGCGCCACGGGCGGATGGGTGGTTTTCTGGAGATCGCGCCGCGCAGGTTAGGTACTTGGAAACAACGGTGAATTTTCCTCAGAATTATCAATCTGGAGGATACGCCCGAATTCGCGAAAACCCCGATCCGGCAACGGATTTTTCGGTTGAGCCACCACGTCATTTGTCTGGGGCAACGGCCTTTCGAGCGGCCATAGATGAGCAGCTCGCAAGTCAGCCGGTGGGCGCACGAAACGTCACGATTTATGTGCACGGCTTTTACACGGGCTTTTTTGATGGGCTGTTTCGATCGGCTCAGTTGCAACGGGATTTCGACCTAAAGGGGTTGATGCTGCATTTCGCGTGGCCAAGTCTCGGGAATAACACAGGCTACGCCTATGACCGTGAAAGCGTGTTGTTCTCGCGCGATGGGCTTGAGCAGATGTTGCGCACGGTTGCCGAAAGTCGTGCCGAGCGGGTGACGATCATTGGGCATTCTTTGGGTGCTATGCTGGTTATGGAGACCCTTCGCCAGATCGAGATTTCTGATGCGGGTTGGGCACACCGAGAGATTGACGGCATCGCTCTGGTCTCTCCCGACATCGATCTTTCCGTTTTCAAGTCGCAAGCTGCGCGGATCAAGAAGCTACCCAATGATTTTGTGGTTTTCGTCTCTGATAGAGATAAAGTTCTGTGGTTTTCATCAACGTATAATGGGGTGAAACGGCGCTTGGGAAACACCACGGATGTAGAAATTTCGACAGAAGGCGAACTCACCATCGTGGACCTGTCCAAGCTCGCCAGCTCTGCAAGTTCAGGCCATTTTATTCCAGCAACGTCGCCAGCGGCGATCAAATTCTTGCGCGAAAGTAAGACATTTCTAGCGTTATTTCCCCGCGAAAGCATCGGGCGAAAGATCCGGCGCGATGTCAGACTATTCGACCCCAGTGCGGGCTAAAACGGCTATTTCGCGCGGCGCAAATAGACGTAGTAGGCGCCGTGCCCACCATGTTTTAGATGCGCTTCGCTGATTTGCAGCACATGTGCGCGCAAAGGGGGGCTATTGAGCCAATGTGGCACTTGATGTCGTAGCACGCCAAGCCGTTCAGGAATTGGACCGTGGGATGGTTTTGACTTTCCCTTGCCGGTGATGACCAAAACCAGTCGTTTTCCATCCCGAACAGAGTTGAAAATAAAGTTGAGCAATCGGGGGTGCGCTTGGGCAAGAGTCAGCCCATGCAAATCGAGGCGCGCCTCTGGCGACAAGCGTCCCTTCTTCATTTGCCCGAACCGTTTTTTGTCCATGGAAACAGGTGAAGCGCTCATGGTGTCCCGCAATGAAGGTGCGAGATCATGCGCGGCGTCTGGCCTCTTGCTGCGCGCGCCAATGTGAAAGTGAGGAGTCTTGACTTGAGGCGTTTTGGGCCGAGATAGAGCCTTTTGGGAGGTTTCCGCTGGTCTTTCCGGGTTGAGCCGCGAAGCCTGCTCAACAACTTTTGACCAAAGTTCCTTTTCGTCGGGACGTAGCCCACGGGGTTTGCGCCGCGACATCTCCTAATCCTCCGGCACGAGCGCAAGCGCGCGTTGAATTGGCAATAATACAACCATACGACCGCCATCCTTAATGCGCCCGGCCACGCGCCCCGCTTCATCCCCCGTGCCATAAAACACATCGGCACGTTGCGCGCCTTTGATGCGTGATCCGGTGTCTTGCGCGACCATCAACTTGGCGAAAGGGCTTGCGCCCTGTTTCTCCAACCACACAGGCGCGCCAAGCGGGGTGTACTTCGGATCAACCGCCAATGTGCGCCCTGCCGTAATGGACCGGTTCATCGCACCGACCGGGCCTTTGTCCGCAGGCAGCCGGTCAAGCACTGTAAAGAACACATATGATCCATTGTGATTGAGCACTTCGCGACCCTCAATCGGATTGCGCGCCACCCAGTTCTTGATCACTTCCGCAGAGACCTGATGCTTGTTGTAAATGCCGCGGCGCACCAACTCGTCGCCAAGCGAGCGAAATGTATGACCGTTGTTCGCGCTGTACCCAAGCCGGAGCGAGGTGCCATCAGTGAGGCGCACACGCCCGGAGCCTTGGATGTGTAGGAATTGCAATTCGACAGGGTCTTCAAGCCATGCGATTTCCAGCCCGCGCCCCCGCAATAGCCCGTCAACTTCGATCTCTTTCCGAGTCAAAAACCGCGTGCCCTTCGCCAGCTCAGGGGGTTTGGCGTAGAGCGGATACCGAAAGCGCGCGGTCTGGGTGCGTGATCCGTAGAGTTCCGGCTCAAAATACCCGGTAAACAAAGCAGGCGCGCCATCCTCGATCAAAACAGGCCGGAAGAACAGCTCGAAAAAGGTTTTCGCGGGGCCATCATAGGACTCACCGAGCGCACAAATCGCGCGCCAACGCGCGTCATCCAAAAGGCGGCATGTTTCTAGGAATGCTTCAAGTCCGGCGTTGTGATCGTCACGCTCCCAGCCTTCAAGCGCTGAGAATGGCAGCAACGAAACCTCTGCATCTTTGGGCGCCGCGCTCAGGGAAGACGTGCCGAGCGCAAGAACGCCCGCCGCAATCCATGCCCACGCCGCCCGCATAGTATTAACCGCCCGTAGCGACCAGTTGCCAATTCGGATTGTCAGATCCCATGATCCGGGCAAAGGTCCAAATATCCTTTTGGCGTTTAATATCTTTGGGGCTGCCCTCAACGATCTCACCGGATTTGTCGCGCACCACTGACGTCAATTCACCCGTCATACGCACTGTGATTTCGCCTTCATTCGTGGCCTCATCAAAGTCAGCATCATCGAGTTTCAATTCGCGCAGCCCAATGAAATCAGCTTCAATTGTCAGGCCTTGTTTTTCGCGATCTTCAACAACGCTCGCGAAGCTTTCGTACACGTCATCTGACAAGAAGGGTTTGATTTTGGCCAAGTCGCCAGCTTCAAAGGCCATGAGGATCATCTCGTAGGCGCCGCGCGCGCCCGACAGGAAATCACCGACAGAAAAAGAGGGATCAATTGATTTCATTTTCGAAAGAGCGCGCCCTGCGTCGCTTTCCGGCTCAACGTGGTCAGCGATATCTTCGTCGAGAGTCCCTTCAACGTCTTTGAGTTTGTCGAACTGTTCAGGGGGCAAACGATTGGCAACTGGCTTTTCAAAACCTTCGCGCGTTCCAAGAACATCCCGCAGGCGGAAAATCAGGAAAAGCGCAATCGCGGCAAGGACGAGCAATTGAATTACAGGAGACGACATCGGAACCTCATTTATCTGCACGGTTTGAAACCGTCGCGTTGGACACATATGTAGGGGCTGTGCGGGGCCGAGTCCACCAGCCGCCGCGAAACTAAATGTGAGGCAGCCATGTGGCTCTTGATTCTATTTATTCTGGTTCCAATCATTGAGATCGCCCTGTTCCTTCAGGTCGGCGGGCTTATTGGGTTTTGGCCGACGATTGGCGTTGTCATTGTGACGGCCTTCTTGGGGACCTATCTGGTCCGGCAACAGGGGGCGCTGGCCCTTGGGCAAATTGCGCAAACCTTGCAAACCATGCGCGATCCTGTGGAGCCGCTGGCGCATGGTGCGATGATCTTGGTGTCAGGGGTCTTGTTGCTGACGCCGGGGTTTTTCACTGATGCGGTTGGATTTGCGCTTTTGATTCCCCCGGTTCGCACAGCCGCGTTCCAATATCTGCGCAGCCGAATGAAAGTCACGAGTTTCACAATGCACAGCAGCCAGGCCTTCCGCGACTCTCCGCGAGGTGGCGCCGATGATGGCGTGATTGATGGGGATTTTGAGGATGTGACTCCGCCCAAAACAGCCACACATTCGGTTGAAAAAGGACCGTCAGGCTGGACCAAGCACTGAGGCCATGTGCTCTCGCAAATAGATCTGTAACCAAGGCGTAAATGCGTCTGGCGTTTCGCCCACGGCTCGGCGCAAATCTGCGAGTGTCGTCCAGCGCACTTCTGAGACTTCTTCCGGGTCAAGAGCAATACTTGGGCGCCGAGAAGCCGTGACAAGAAACATGTCAACAACTTCATGTTCAACCATGCCACCTCCGACATCCGCGCGGTACTCGATGTTGGCCTTCCAAACCGGTGAAACGCCCTTGATTCCCAACTCCTGCGCCAAGCGGCGCTTGGCACAATCCTCTGGCGATTCATCCCACAAAGGATGGGTGCAACAGGTGTTCGCCCAAAGGCCCGGCGTGTGATATTTGCCAAGCGCACGGCGTTGGATCAGCATCTCGTCGCCGTGCATCACAAACACCGATACCGCGCGGTGTTTTAGTCCGCGAATATGGGCGTCCAGCTTCTCAACCGGGACCAATTTGTCGTCTATCCAAGCGGGGATCATTTGTTTCATATGGGCCTGATACAACGGTGCGCGCGCCGCCGAAAGAGCAATGGCAATTGAGGCCCTCGCCGCAACCTGATATGGACTGCGCAACTTTTGATTTAGTGGAGACATATAATGGCCGACGAAGCAGCCCCAGCCCCTCAAGCGCCCCAACTCAAAATGCAGATTTTGGGCCAGTTCATTCGTGACATGTCCTTTGAAAACATCCTCGCGCAAAAGGGTGTCGAAGGCGATGTTCAGCCGGAGTTGGCTGTTGAGGTCGCGTTGGATGCGAAAAAGCGCAGCGCCGAGAACCAATTTGAAGTGATGACCAAGTTCAAGGTCACGTCCAAGGCAAAAGAAAGCGGTGCCGAGCTGTTTATTCTGGAGCTGGAATATTCGGGCATTTTCCAGATCGAAGGCCTACCCGACGAGCAGATGCACCCCTTCTTGCTGATCGAATGCCCGCGCATGTTGTTCCCATTTGTGCGCCGGATCGTGTCTGACGTAACGCGCGATGGTGGGTTCCCGCCGGTGAATCTCGATGTTGTTGATTTCGCAGCGCTCTACCGCCAAGAAATTGCGCGCCGCCAAGCAGAGCAGCCAACCGCGACACCAAACTAAAACGCCCAAAACACTATTAAACCGCCGTCCGAGAAATCAGGCGGCGGTTTTTTTGCGCGCTATTTTCGCGGTTTCATCCGATTTAGGAGAGGTGAAATGCGAAAGGACGCCGCTGACGGTCCACGCGATCTGGTTTCCAGAACGGGCGTTTGAGACTTTGCGCCAAGGCGCGATTCGCGAATGACCACATAAACGCCGCTTGCGATAATGATCCCTGCGCCGATCACTGTGGCTGGTTCAATTTTCTCCGCGAACAGCACGTATCCGAAGATTGTCGCCCAAATGATCTGCGAATACTGCATGGGTGCTACGATCGCCGCGTCCGCGTTTTTATAGGCGGCGATCAGGAGCAGGTTCGCAAGGAACCCGAACAGGGAAATGACGCCCATTCCCCCCAAATGCGCGGCCGGCATCGGCACATAGATCCAAATGAGAGCGATGCCCATCACCACAAAGTTGGCCACGAGCGGGTAGAGCATCAACACAACTGTGCGCTCGTCATGCCCAATTTTGCGCACGATGATGGAAGCCAGCGCGTTGAACACTGCTGTCGAAAGCGCCGCCAAATGCCCAAGTGTCAGCGGCTCAGCGCCCGGCCTCAGAACCAGCAAGACCCCCAAAAGCCCCACCAAGACCGCAAGCAAGCGATGCAGTCCAACACGTTCGCCCAAAATCGGGATCGACAACAAGGTGATCAACAAAGGCGAGGCAAAAATGACCACATAGACCTGCGCAAGCGGCAACACCGAAAAAGCATAGAAGGCGGAAATTCCGGTGATGGTTGCCGACACCGTGCGCGCCAAGGTCCACCATGGATGCACGGGCCGCAAATGCCCTTGTGTGGCGTCACGCATCAACATGAAGGTCACCAAGGGAAACGAAAACAAGGTCGCGAAAAATATAATCTGGAAGGGCGAATAATGCGCGCCGAGCACTTTGATGACGACATCATGGCTTGCGAATATGGCAAAGGCCAGAAGGGCATAAAAAGGGCCGGTCAAAGACATAGCTTGCTCGCAAAGAAGGTCGATCTGATAGCGATAACAACCCTGTTTCGCGCCCCAATGCAACCCAATGGTGACGGGATTATCTCCAACGCAGCCAGTGCGATCACACCAAGAGCGCTAGAGCGACCTCATCATGCGTTCCGCTTTGCTGAATCCAAGCAGAGGTTCCATGATGGAGGTGTGTTCCTCGCTCACAACCTCAAATCCCAAACGCTCATAGAGGGCTTTTGCACGCGGATTTGTGTCGATGACATCAAGGGTGATCGCGCGGCAACCGCTTTCGTGGGCATAGTCGAACAGATGCTGAAATAGCGCAGAGCCAACCCCTTTGCCCCGCGCGGTGGCGCTGACGCAAATCCCGTCCATTTGCAGCACGTCTTTTGGGGCTTTGCGCTCCAACATCGCCAATGGGACAACCCGCCAAAGGGTGCCAAAGACGCCGTAATGTTTGACCAACGCGCGGACGCCCCCGCGTGAGAACCCATGCGCGCCACGTTTGAAAGCAGCGATACCAAGCAAAGTGTCGCCGTCCATCGCTGCAAGGATGGCCTCGGGATTTATACTGTCCGCGAAGAACGCCGTGCCCCGTTGTTCGGGGCCGAGAAGCTTGCCCAACTTGGCGCCGAAAGCCTCCCAGTAAAGCCCGACTGCGGCTTTTTCTTGCCCTTGTGGCAGCCCCAGCCGGACCTCCATGACCTAAAGGCTCGCGTCAAGCGCGGCCAAAATCGCATCGCCCATTTGCGAGGTTGAAATCGGCTCAACGCCTTCTTCACCGATCAAATCAGCAGTGCGTGCACCATCAGCCAGAACCTTTTCAATCGCAGCTTCAAGTCGGTCTGCCTCAGCGCCCAAGTCAAACGAATAGCGCAGTGCCATCGCAAAGCTCAGAACACAGGCGATTGGGTTTGCCTTACCCTGGCCAGCAATATCCGGCGCCGAGCCGTGCACAGGTTCGTACATCGCTTTGGGGCGACCATTTTCCATCGGCTGGCCCAAGGAGGCGGATGGCAACATGCCAAGCGATCCGGTCAGCATCGCCGCCGCATCAGAGAGCAAATCGCCAAACAGGTTGTCCGTGACGATCACGTCAAACTGCTTGGGCCAGCGGCAAAGCTGCATCGCACCCGCGTCCGCATACATATGCGACAATTCTACATCTGGGTATTCGGCTTCGTGGATCTCGGTGACCACATCGCGCCACAAAATACCGCTTTCCATGACGTTCGCTTTTTCCATGGAACACACTTTGTTGCCCCGCTTACGTGCCAGCTCAAACGCCGAACGTGCAACGCGCGCAATTTCGCTTTCGGTGTAGCGCTGCGTGTTGATGCCGACCCGTTCGTTGCCTTCTTTGACGATGCCGCGCGGCTCGCCAAAGTAGATGCCAGACGTCAGTTCGCGCACGATCATAATATCGAGACCGGCGACCACATCTTTTTTCAAAGACGAGAAATCCGCGAGAGCGTCAAAGCACTGCGCGGGGCGCAGGTTGGCGTAAAGGTCCATCTCTTTGCGAAGGCGAAGCAAACCGCGCTCAGGTTTTACCGAGAAGTCCAGAACATCGTACTTTGGGCCACCAACCGCGCCGAGCAAAACCGCGTCGACTTCTTGCGCTTTCGCCATGGTTTCGTCAGCCAGCGGAATGCCGTGTTTGTCATAGGCGGCACCGCCGACGAGGTCTTCGCTCACGTCAAACGCAAGGTCGCGCTTCTCGCCGTACCATGTGATGATGCGGCGTACTTCTGCCATGACTTCGGGGCCGATCCCGTCGCCGGGAAGAATGAGGAGGGAGCCAATGCTCATGTCGCTGTCCTTGGGCTAAATGTCGTTGGCGTGGGCCTATACTGCAAAGGACCAAGGGTCAAGAAACCGCGGCCCTCAACCCCTTTGCCAAGGCGTCCCAGACCCGCGCAACACGAGGCACGCGCCGGATGTTTTCATGCGCCGTGAGCCAAACCGGCAGAGATGGCATTTCCAATTCAGGAAACAAGAGCTCAACTTCAGGGGCATCTTTCGCGCTTGCCACCTGCGCAATTCCAACGCCACAACCCGCGCGAATGAGCTGCCAGTTGCCCGCCTGATCATCGGTGCGCGTGGCAAAAAAGCTCCGATCCACCTGCCAGCCCAAGTCGCGCATCCCATCAACCATCAAGGGCGACTGATCATAGCCTACCCACGCGTGGTTCATCAGGTCAGATAGGGTCTGCGGCCGCCCTGCGCGGGCCAGATAAGAGCGCGCGGCATACAGCCCAAGCGGCAAATCCGTGACATGCTGCGTAATCATATCGAGTTGCGCCGGGCGATACATGCGCACAGCGATATCCGCCTCTCGAAAGAGCAAATTGTCGGTGCTGTCGCTCGCGACCAAATCAATCGTGATCCCAGGGTCATCCTCACGTAGTTTGGCAAGAATTCTGGGCAATACGAAATGTGCCACAATCACGCTCGCCGTGATGCGGACTGGGCCGGTGGGGGTTTCGTCCTTGCCTGCTGCGATCATCCCGATTTTCGCTGCTGCGTCACGCATGGCACGGGCAGGTGCAATCACCGCTTCGCCCGTTTCTGTCAGCGTCAGTCCCTTTGCATGGCGATCAAACAGTTGAACGCCAAGGGCCGCTTCCACCTCGCGTACCTGTCGCCCCAAGGTGGGCTGACTTGAGCTAAGCGCGCGCGCAGCGGCGGACAAAGACCCTTCTTCGGCCACGGCGAGAAACGCGCGGATCAGCGACCAGTCGAGGGTAGAAAGACGTTTATCCATTCATTCATGAATGCTTTTTGCGTTGGGCGCGTCAATTCCTATTATCTGGTGAATAGGAAATTCCCTTTGATCTTCAATGAGCCGCGCAAGATCCACCGCCTTAAGGCAGCGTGACGTCCACCCAAACGAGCCGATGGCGTGAAGCACGCGCGGCGACTTCGCTCATTGGATGGCCCCGTGCGGGCCAAAAGACTCCGGCATCGCGCACCGCCAGCGCCGCATCTGGCAGCACATAATCCACCCGCAAATTGCCAGGGGTCGGATCGGTAAAATCGGCGGTATCCAGCGCTGGGTTCCCTTGATGGGTCGTGTTTGCGGCTTCAAGGCCGCCTGCGCTCAACGGGCCGGGATCTTGAAAACGTGGATCATGTAATAGCGCATTGATTGCTTCGTGCCGCCCGTCACCATCGGTAGGGTCAATATTGGCGAGTCCGGTCAGGACGAACGGTCCTTTTGGCGGCTCAAAAGGAGTTTGCCCATCCAGAAGCCGGAGCCAAAACAGCGCTTCATCGTGACTACGGCGACCGTTCAAATCCTCCTCGCCATCAAACACAGGGGGCGAGGCGTGCCACGCCAGAATTGTGATCTGTTTGTCAGGCGCAAGTTGGATTGGCACAGCCCAATGCCCCACGGAGGACAGCCGTTGAATGGCGCGCGCGGCAAAGCTTGGAAAGGGATGATCTGGCGTGCCGGGAGCGATGTTGTCCACGAGATCACGCCACAAAAATGAGGAATAGTTATGGGCGGATTTGATTGGGTATTTTGACAGGATCGCCATGCCACCTTGGCCCGAAAACGCGCCGTAGCCTTGGCTGTCGCGCGCTTCGCCAAGCCGGCCATTTCCGTCCAAATCCTCGCCCGAAGGCATCCCCGCATTGGGCATGGGCGCAAAGACATGGGGGTAATGCGCGCCCGCGTTTGTAAGGGCGTCGCGCAGTGCACGAAGGGCGTGTTGCTCTTCGTCCATATCAAAACCAGTCAGGTGCAGCACATCTGGCGCACCCTTGGCAATCACCGCAACAACCGCCTCAATCTGAGGATCATCACCCTTTAAAAAATCCCCCAGCAAAAGCCCCGGCCCCTTGCGCGAAAGCTCTACATTATAGGTGGCGATGCGGAACGTGCCGCTGGTTTTCGGGTCCGCGCGCAGTGGGGCCGCAAACGGGAGATTGATCAGAAGGACAACCGCAAGAAGGGCACTGCGCCCAAACATCAAGCAGGTTGAAACGCGTGCTCATCCGCGTTGATCGAATTGCGCTCGCGCTGCTCGCAGATCAGAGTTGCGACCCGTTGCATGGCAATACCGCGCATGAACAGGGAGGCAGGCAAAAACGCCCATGCGGCGATCGTCCAGATCATTGTTTGGTCATTCACCATCGAGATAGAGCCAAACAACCCGGAGGCTGATTTCACAAGGGCGGGCGTGACGAACGGGAGCAAGAACCCAAGCGCAACATTAAAACGCGAATCCCGCTCCAAACGCTCCACGACATCGCCGCCCGATGTTGGGTCAAACATCGGTAGGTTGACCCAAACGTTGAAGCCACCCTTGCGACGCGGCCAGCCGGTCACGCGCAGCATCACAACAAAAAATGCCAGCGATGTCAGCGAAATGAGGTAGCTCATTCCGGCCGCTGTTCGCAACACAATCACATCCTGCGCGGAAGCTGTGTCTGGCAACATCAAGACAATGAGGCGTACCGGGCTGTAGGGGAAATCAATCGCGCTTCCGATCAAAGTCCCGATGGCTTCGACAAACTGTGTCGCTGTTGTTGGGTTCACCTCGTTACGCGCCACAAGAGAAAGCACGAAAACTGTGAAAAACAGGCTGAGAAAACGAATGCGGTTGAACGGGGGAGCTTCACGGAACTCAACAAGCCCCGGATAAACCGAACCATATTCGAAGAGCGTCAAACCCGCGCCGAAAATCGCCACAAGCGCCACAATCTGAGCGGTGTCAGAGTGAATGCCCGGTAGCAAAAGCGACGGGGTGGCGATCAACATCACCATAAGAATTGCGCGCAAAACTGCGCCAATTAGACGAGAAACCACTGCCCTATATCCTCAAACTGGCCGGCGCGGTGCGGTGCCGCGAACCTTGTTCCAACTTGATCCCGCCGATTGTGGCGGGCTGCCTCATATTAGCCATAATCTTGCCCAAATTCCTGCTCCGCTGCAAGTTTCCCAGACCAATAACGAAAGGAAAGGGGCGGCAATGGGTGTGAACTGGTGCTTTTTGGCATCTATTGGAAGGCAACAAAATGGCGTTCTGGTGGGCCATATCAACATCTAGAGGCGTCCCAAATTCACGCCCCAAAATGTGGACTTTCCAGGTCACCCAAGTCCGGCACCATTTTGCAATGTTTTTGCCGGACAGGTTATCAAATTGCTCATAAACCTGAAAAAAAGGGCCCGAACACATGGTTCGAGCCCTTCCAGCCCCTCAATCAGAGAGGCGAATTTGAAAAAAACGTCACACCCAAGGCCGCGCTTGTGACGCCTGTGCCTCAAAGCTGTCAATCGACGCCTTTTTCTCCATGGTCAAACCGATGTCGTCCAAACCGTTCATAAGACAGTGCTTTTTGAAGGCATCAACTTCGAAAGAGATTTCGCCGCCATCTGGCCCGGTGATTTTTTGGTTCTCTAGGTCAATAGTCACCTGCGCGTTGGCGCCGCGTTCTGCATCGTCCATCAATTTGTCCACGTCCTCTTGTGGCAAAACGATTGGCAGAATGCCGTTCTTGAAGCAGTTGTTGAAAAAGATATCAGCGAAAGAGGTCGAGATAATGCACTTGATCCCGAAATCCGCAATCGCCCAAGGCGCATGTTCGCGCGATGAGCCACAGCCAAAGTTGTCGCCCGCCACGAGGATTTCCGCATTCCGGTATTGCGGTTTGTTTAGAACAAAATCCGCAATCTCGGTGCCGTCACGATTGTAGCGCATCTCATCAAACAGATTTTTGCCAAAGCCCGTGCGCGCAATGGATTTCAAAAACACCTTCGGGATGATCATATCCGTGTCGATGTTCACAAGCGGCATAGGCGCGGCAACGCCTGTCAGTTTCTTGAACTTTTCCATTAGTTGAACTCCCGGATGTCGGTGAGATGCCCGGTCACAGCAGCCGCAGCCGCCATTGCAGGGCTCATCAGGTGCGTGCGGCCTTTGTAGCCTTGGCGCCCTTCAAAGTTACGGTTGGATGTCGAGGCGCAGCGTTCGTGTTCGGCCAGCTGATCCGGGTTCATTGCAAGGCACATTGAGCAACCAGCCAAACGCCATTCTGCACCAGCGGCTTCAAAAATCTTGGACAAACCTTCTTCTTCAGCCTGCGCGCGCACAAGCCCGGAACCCGGCACAATGATCATGCGCACTGAGTCTGCGACCTTTTTGCCATCGAGCACCTTCGCAACTTCGCGCAAATCCTCAATCCGGCCATTGGTACAAGACCCGACCCAAACCACATCAACTGTAATGTCGGTCAGTTTCGTACCCGGTGTCAGCCCCATGTAATCGAGCGAGCGTTGTGCCGCATCAACCTTACCACCAGTGAAGTCCGATGCCGCGGGCACCACGCCACCAATTGGCAAAACGTCCTCTGGCGATGTGCCCCATGTCACAACGGGTTCAATCTCTTCGCCTTTCAGCGTGACGACCAAATCCCAATCCGCGTCATCGTCGGAGTAGAGGGTTTGCCACCAAGTCAAAGCGGCTTCCCACTGCGCGCCTTTCGGGGCGTGTGGGCGACCTTTGACATAGTCATAGGTGGTCTGATCCGGCGCGATAAGCCCAGCGCGTGCACCACCTTCAATTGCCATATTACAAACGGTCATCCGCCCTTCCATGGACAAATCCCGGATCGCTTCCCCGCAATACTCGATCACATATCCGGTGCCGCCAGCGGTGCCGGTTTTGCCAATCACCGCCATTGTGATGTCTTTGGCGGTCACACCGGGTTTGAGTTTGCCGGTGATCTCAACCTTCATGTTTTTGGATTTCTTTTGGATAAGCGTTTGGGTGGCGAGAACATGCTCAACCTCAGATGTGCCAATTCCATGCGCCAGCGCGCCAAATGCACCGTGCGTTGCAGTGTGGCTGTCGCCGCACACAACCGTCATGCCCGGCAAAGTCCAGCCTTGCTCAGGGCCAACGATGTGCACGATGCCCTGACGCACATCAGACACGGGGTAGTAATGAATGCCAAACTCCTTGGCATTCTTATCGAGCGCATCAACCTGAATGCGGCTTTCTTCGTTCTCGATGCCTTTGGCGCGATCCAGCGTAGTTGGGACGTTGTGGTCAGGCACGGCAATGGTTTTGTCCGGTGCGTGCACAGTGCGGCCCGCCAAACGCAGCCCTTCAAAAGCTTGCGGCGAGGTCACTTCGTGGACCAAATGGCGATCAATATAGAGCAAAGTGGTGCCGTCATCGGCTTCGTGGGCCACGTGGGCGTCCCAGATTTTATCGTAAAGCGTCTTTCCAGACATGCGTAATCTCCCAATGGGGGTGCGTGGTGTTGGAGGGTGTCATGGCGCGCAAAGGCGCCGCGCCAAAATCAAAGTCGGGCGAGGATTGTGAAATTCGCGCCAAAAAACCGCCAAGGCAGCCGCGCGTGGTCATCCATGATGAATTCCTGTGTCATGGCGCATCACATACGCCTTACAACTGAGTCTCGCAAGGTTTGAGCGTTCACACCCCCGCCGCAAGAATACTTCCGATAAACACAAGCGACAAAGATGCGCCAAGGAAGGCGATCACAAAGGCGACCACATGGGCAAGGGGTGTTCTGTCCTTTCGGGTGCGCCAGCCATGCCGAATGATCCAGAACAGAGTGGCAAGCATAAACAGAATCCAAGCCAACGGGGCGAAGGGGATCCCAAAATCACTCGTTATGATGAGAGCGCCGAACCCGAATGCAAAGTCGAGCACAGCAATGCCGACCGAGATAAGAATGAGTTTCAAATCACTCATAATAAACCTTGGCCAAATACAACAACAAACTGCGCAAAGGGCCACCTTTCAAAATCAAGGAACCAGGCCAAACCCTAGGCGTCGCTGCGCAGGGTTTCAATCTATTGCCCTCACTCTGTCCGCAGCACTCTCGAAACCCTTTCTCAAAAACACTCTTTCCCCCAACCCTGCTTGTTTGCGGCCACTAGACGCCAAGAGGAGGATTTGCCAAAGTCAAAAGGAGGAGAGCACATGGCTTCACATACAAATGACACAGCGCCCGGCGCAGCCGAAGGGCAGGCGGCAGCACAAAAAGCCGCGGGCGCGTCCACGGCAGGGGATATGGCCTCGACCCCGCCGCCAGCCGTGACACCTCCCGCTCCCACCGGGCCGGCACCCGAAGAAATCGCCCTTAGTCTTTTTGACCGCCTTCAAGATTTCCTCACCGACCTATTGCGGCCTTGGAATGCGTATCAGGTCGCAATCGCGCTGGGCTTGTTTATCGTTGCGCATCTTGCCGCATATTATCTCGCCCCGCGCTGGCGCAATTGGTTGGCGCAGCGCGAAAACTGGCCCACCTGGCGCAAGCGTCTTGGATTGTTGTTGCACAAACGGATGCGGCTGATCCTGTTTGTCATGTTGATCTGGCCAACCGTGTGGATCATGCGCGAGACAACGTGGCCATCGCGTTCGTACTTGCTTGGCATCCTTGGTCAACTCGCCTTTGCATGGCTGTTCATCGCGATCGCGGCGCGGTTTATTGCGAACTCATTTTTACGAAGTCTTGTGCGTACGGCGGGGTGGATTTGGGTCACCGCATCTATCCTCAATTTGACCCAAGAAAGCGTGCAGCTGATGGACGGTATCGCTGTTCATTTTGGCGAAATGCGCCTGTCCGTGTGGATGATCGTGCAAGCCGTTGCCATCCTTGGCGCTTTGTTCTTCCTTGCGCGATTTGTCGCAAAAAATTCCGCGACACGTATCCGCAAGAACACCGAAATCAGCCCTTCAATGCAGGTCTTGGTGATCAAGTTCCTGCAACTGTTGCTCTATGGCGCGGCGATTTTTCTTGGCTTGCGCGCTGTCGGGGTCGACCTCACGGGCCTTGCTGTTTTGTCTGGGGCGATTGGTGTTGGTCTTGGATTTGGTCTGCAAAAGGTCGTATCAAATCTCGTGTCCGGCGTGATCATTCTGCTCGATAAATCCATCAAACCGGGCGATGTTATTTCGCTTGGCGAAACCTTTGGATGGATCGAGCAACTCGGTGCGCGCTATGTCTCTGTGGTGACGCGGGACGGTAAAGAATACCTGATCCCGAACGAGGATCTGATTACCGGGCAGGTGGTCAACTGGTCGCATACAAACGCCTTCGTGCGGCTCGATATTCACTTTGGTACAGCCTATGGGGATGATCCGCATCTGGTGCGCAAGGTAGCGATCAAAGCGGCTGCAAGCGTTGATCGCGTTTTGTCTTTCCGCCCGCCTGTGTGCCATATCGTTGGATTTGGTGACAGTTCGGTGGATTACATCCTGAGGTTTTGGATTGACGATCCAACCGGGGGCCTGACCAACATTCGCGGCAATGTCTTCCTCGCGCTTTGGGACGCGTTCAAGGAAAACGACATCTCGATTCCCTTCCCGCAGCGAGAAGTCAAGTTGCTGGACAATCCGCCCAGTGACACCGCCCACAACACGCCGAGCTGACTGGCCAATATCGCGTCATTTTGGCCCAGGGTTTCAGAAAGAAAGCCACTCACAATGGGGGCGAAAACGGCTCTTGGTGCGCCTTCGCGTTCAGCCCTTTAACTTAGGCGCATACAGCCCGTTGAGATTACCGCGCTGAGTTGCTATCTTAGAGGTAGCCAGCGCCGGGCAATCAGGCGTGCAACGAAGGAGGACTATGTCCTGTCTACTTCTCCCCAAGCGGCTCCGACTGTGGCCGCAAAACAGGACGGCATGACGACCATGGCCCGTCCCACGAGCGATGATCTGCTCACGTTTATTCTGTCGATGCTGGATGATGAGAAAGCCGAGGAGATCGTTTCTATTGATCTGCGCGGTAAATCAGCGATGGCCGATCACATGGTGATTTGCTCTGGGCGCTCCACCCGTCAGGTGTCCGCTTTGGCTGAAAAAGTCCAAGACAAGCTCAAACAGGCATTCGGGATTTACTCTAAGGTTGAAGGCAAGAGCCAAGGCGATTGGGTGCTTTTGGACACCGGCGATGTGATCGTACATGTGTTCCGGCCAGAAGTGCGCGAATTCTATCAGCTTGAGAAAATGTGGATGACGCCGGGCGACGAGCCTGCGGATCCAAGCACAGCCTAATGCGTGTGCATATCGTTGCGGTCGGGCGCCTGAGGAAAGGCCCCGAACGCGATTTAATAGATGACTATCTGACACGTTTCGAGCGCACCGGTCGGGCCTTGGGTCTTGGGCCTGCGACGATTATCGAAGTTGAGGACAAGAAGGGCGGCGGCATGTCGGCGGAAGCCGAGCTGATTGAACGCGCCCTGCCCAAAGGCGCGCTTGTCTGCACACTGGACGAACGCGGAAAGCTCCTGAGCAGCCCGGATTTTGCCAAGCAACTTGGCGGCTGGCGCGACAATGGCCGCTCGGATATTGCCTTCGTGATCGGCAGTGCAGATGGCATTGCGCCAGAGTTGCGCGCGCGGGCAGATGCATCCCTGTCCTTCGGAAAAATGGTATGGCCGCATATGTTGGTGCGTGTGATGTTGTCAGAACAGCTTTACCGCGCGGCCTCAATTGAGGCCAATGCGCCCTATCATCGCGCTTAGATGCGAAACAGACCACCGCCTTCCCCTGTTGCGGCGCAAGTGCTCAGGCACTAGATAAAGAGCAACACATTAAAAGGCGCGCTTATGACCACCCCAAAACCCGTTGTTCTATGTATTCTTGATGGCTGGGGCCTGCGCGCAGAGAGCGCCAATAACGCCGTTGCGCTCTCCAACACACCTAATTTTGATCGTTTGATGCGCGAATACCCGCATAATCAGTTGATCACGCACGGACGCGATGTTGGCTTGCCAACAGGGCAAATGGGCAACTCTGAAGTGGGCCATACCAATATCGGCGCAGGGCGCGTTGTCGCGATGGATTTGGGCCAAATTGATCTGGCAATTGAAGACGGGAGTTTCGCTCAAAACGAAGCATTGCTCGCGTTTATTTCAGCGTTGAAATCGTCAGGCGGGACCGCGCATCTTATGGGGCTGGTCAGCCCGGGCGGCGTTCACGCGCATCAAACCCATATTGCCGCCGCCGCGCATGTCATTGCTGACGCTGGCGTTCCGGTCACGATCCACATCATCACAGACGGGCGTGACGTGGCCCCGAAATCTGCAGCAGATCAGGTCGCCACATTCCTCAAGTCCCTGCCAAAAAATGCTGAGATTGGGTCTGTTGTTGGGCGCTATTTCGCGCTTGATCGCGACAATCGGTGGGAGCGCGTGGGTGCGGCATATGGTGCAATGGTGCGCGCTGTTGGTGAGACCGCGCCGGATGCACAATCCGCGATTTCCGCGGCCTATGAGCGGGGCGAAACCGATGAGTTCATCGCGCCGACCGTGATAGCGGGCTATAGCGGCGCACAGGACAATGACGGCGTGTTTTTCCTGAATTTCCGCGCCGACCGTGCGCGTGAAATCCTGCGCGCCATTGGCGAGCCGGGCTTTTCGGAATTCGATACAGGCCCACGCCCAACATACGCGGCGCTCCTTGGTATGGTGCAATACTCAGACGCGCATAACGCCTATATGACAACCTGTTTTCCAAAGCGCGACATCGTGAATACCCTCGGCGCATGGGTCGCCAAACAAGGGCGCACGCAGTTTCGCCTCGCTGAAACGGAGAAATATCCGCACGTCACCTTCTTCCTGAATGGTGGAAAAGAAGCGCCTGAACAGGGCGAAGACCGTTACATGGCCGCCTCCCCAAAGGTTGCGACATACGATCTTCAGCCGGAAATGAGTGCAGGCGAAGTTGCCGATCAGCTCGCCGGGGCGATCCGCAAGCAATATGACCTGATCGTCTGTAATTTCGCCAATCCAGACATGGTTGGTCATACGGGCGATTTGGAGGCCGCGATCAAAGCCTGCGAAGCGGTGGACGCGGGGCTGGGGCTTGCGCTTACGGCCCTTGATGAAGTTGGCGGCGCGATGATTGTCACCGCTGATCACGGCAATTGCGAAACTATGGTTGATCCAGAGACAGGCGGGCCGCACACCGCGCATACGACAAATCCGGTGCCAGTCGCGCTCTACGGGGGGCCATCCGGGGTCAGCCTGCGCGAAGGTCGTTTGTCCGATCTTGCGCCGACTTTGCTGGACCTTATGAACATCGAGTTACCGCGTGAGATGACCGGCAAGAGTTTGATCAAGCGGTGATTTTGCGCGCAGCCTTCCTGGCCGGGGCGCTTGCCCTAGGCGCGGCTTCGGCCCCTGCATCGGCGCAATCCGATCCGACGGCAAGCGCGCGTCTCGCGATGGATGACCTAGAAGCGGCCGCAAAGGCGTTGCAAGAAGCAGACGGGGCCCGCGACCGGGTCGCTGCCCTGACTCAGACTGTTCAAGCCTATGAGTCTGGGCTAACAGCCCTTCGCGAAGGTCTGCGCCAAGCTGCAATTCGCGAAGCTGCAATTCAAGGTCAGTTTGACGCGGAGAGTGAACGTCTTGCGCAGCTTCTTGGTGTGCTTCAATCCATCGAGGCCGCTCCTGAGCCGCATCTCTTGCTTCATCCTGAAGGCCCTGTTGGCACTGCTCGTACTGGGATGATTTTGTCTGAGGTCACCCCTGCGTTAAACCGCGAAGCCACTGGGCTGCGCCGCGCGCTACAAGAGGTCGCCACTTTGCGCGCTTTGCAAGAAGCCGCCGTGAGCACCCTTGAAGAAGGCCTGGCCGGAGCGCAGACCGCGCGCACGGAGCTTAGTCAGGCCGTCTCAAACCGCACCGATCTGCCGCGACGGTTCATTGCGGATGAGGAGGCGATGCAAACGCTCATTCAATCCGCCGATACTCTCGCCAGTTTCGCGTCGGGTTTGATGTCCGCCACTATTGAAGACACGTCCGTGTCCATTGCGCAGCCTGATTTCACTGAAGCTCAAGGCGCGTTGGATTTGCCAGTTCTTGGCCGTGTCATTCGCCGGGCAGGGGAAGCGGATGCGGCAGGCGTGCGCCGCCCCGGCTGGATCATTGCGACACGTCCACTCACCCTTGTGACAACCCCTTGGCCTGCGACGATTCGCTATGTTGGTCCGCTGCTTGATTACGGTCAGGTTGCTATTCTGGAGCCGGGTGAAAATTATCTTCTCGTTTTGGCGGGACTTGGCCAATTATATGGGAAAACAGGTGAAGTCTTGCCCAAAGGGGCGCCAATAGGGCTAATGGGCGGAGCCGAACCACAGGGGTCTCAAGCGTTTTTGATTGGCGCTTCTGATCAAGGTGGCGCAGAAGCGTCAGAAACGCTTTATATGGAACTAAGACGTAACGGGGATCCCGTTGATCCGGCGGCATGGTTTGCCGGCCCACGCGAATAAGAAAGCAGAGACCGAAATGAAGAAATTCTTGATGGCCGCAGTTGGTGGCACCCTCGCCGGAGCCGTGTTGACGACCCAAGTGGCTGGCCCGCTTTTGGCACAGGAAGGGGCGAAGAATACCTCGGTGTATCAACAGCTCGACCTTTTCGGTGATGTGTTCGAGCGCATCCGGTCTCAATATGTTGAGGACGTAGACGAGCAAGACCTGATCCAAGCAGCGATCAACGGCATGTTGTCCTCGCTTGATCCCCATTCTTCTTACCTGCCTCCTGATGATGCCGCTGACATGCGGGTGCAAACGCGCGGCTCCTTTGGTGGTCTCGGTATCGAGGTGACCCAAGAAGAAGGATTCGTTAAGGTGGTTTCGCCTATGGATGGCACACCAGCTGACGAGGCAGGCGTATTGGCGGGCGATTTTATCACCCATGTTGATGGCGAAGGCTTGCTGGGCCTCACTCTGGATGAAGCCGTAGACCTGATGCGTGGCCCTGTCGGATCAGAAATCATCATCACAGTGGCGCGCGAGGGCAAGGATGAGCCTTTCGATATTTCGATCATTCGTGACACGATTAAACTGACAGCTGCAACAGTGCGCACGGAAGGCAATACAGTTGTTATTCGCGTCACTACATTCAACGATCAAACCTATCCTAATCTTGCGGATGGGCTTGCGAAAACGCTCGAAGAAGTGGGTGGGTTGGACAACATCGACGGTGTTGTTCTTGATCTGCGGAACAATCCTGGCGGTTTGCTCAAACAAGCCATCGCCGTTTCCGACGCCTTTCTTGAGAGCGGTGAAATTGTGTCCACGCGTGGCCGTAACCCAGAGGAAAGCGACCGTGTGAATGCGGAACCCGGTGATCTGATTGAGGGCAAGCCGATGGTCGTTTTGATCAATGGCGGGTCTGCATCGGCCTCTGAAATCGTCGCGGGCGCACTCCAAGATCATCGTCGTGCAATTGTTGTTGGCACAAAGAGTTTCGGCAAAGGTTCGGTTCAAACTGTGATGCCATTGCGCGAAGATGGAGCTATGCGCCTGACAACCGCGCGCTACTACACGCCGTCCGGCCGCTCGATTCAAGCGCTGGGCGTCAGCCCGGAGATTATCGTTGAGCAACCTCAGCCGACCCCCGATGAGGAAAACGGCGAAGAGCAAACCGAAGCGCAAAAACGGCGCTCTGAGGCGGACCTGCGTGGCAGTCTCAACAACGATAGCTTCACTGAAGACGAGTTGAAGGTTATTGAAGAAGAGCGCGCGGCGGCCGAAGAAGCGGCTAAACTGCGCACAGATGACTTCCAGTTGTCCTATGCTGTCGATCTTCTCAAGGGTCTGGCGACGATCGAAAAAGCGAAATAATGCGCGCTTGAGCCACTCGAAACGCGCCGCCACGGATGTTGGTCAGCGTGACGGGGATCACCACGACTAACCCCTCCCCGCTCACATAGCCGGGATTGCGGGATTTAAAGAAACGCGCGCCGGAGCTGTCGTCTCTGGGCGCGTTTTTCTTGTCCGCTTCACGCGTAATCCATCCCACTTTGCGCACCAAAGGGTCACTTTGATGCGCCATGGGATCGGGGAATGTCGCAAGTACTGAGTTTATGAGAGGCATGAGGGCTGGCGGGATGTTGCGGTTCGGCGCGGGATACATGAAGGGCGTATAGCGGTGAAACAGATGGTAACTTGAGGCATGGACCAGAGTGTCGAGGTAAAACATGCGTCTGAAAGGGTGTTTTAACTTGAGCCATAGGGCCGCGCTCAAGACCTGCCGGATCATCCGATGCCCGCGCGCCTCAGGCACCAGCCCGGCCTCGACACGCAGGATGATGACCCGTTTCCCGCCATATTCGCGGTCATACCTATGAAAGATGAAGTAGCCCATCAGCGCATCGTTTGGGCCATAATAGAGCCTGATATGTGTTTGCTCCGCAGGAGCTTCCACGACATGTGACTGGATGCGCTCATAGGTAACTCCGTCGAAAATCATCGCTGTGATATCAGCTATGTTACGGCAGAGTTCCGCGCGCTGACTTGGGGTGAGCCGTGCTGGATCAATTGTCTCGCTTCGCAGTTTCATCAGATGGTCCGTGTCAGCTATCGTTTCAGTCTGCCGTAGTCCCTTCAACAAGGGCAATGACTCCCTTCGTCGCGTCATGGCATAGTGGCGAAAACGATGGATGGAACTACCATGATACCAGACGATATTTTGAAACTGCCTTATCGCCCAAATGTCGGCGTCATGCTCGCAAATGCGCAGGGGCACCTGTTCGCGGGGCAACGTATTGATGCGCCGAAATTGGGCACCGATGAAACCGCTTGGCAGGCGCCCCAAGGCGGCATTGATGAGGGCGAAGACCCGCTTGAGGCCGCTTTTCGCGAGCTCGAAGAAGAAACCGGCGTGACTCGTGATCTTGTCACCTTGGAAGCGGAGTTTCCGGGCTGGCTCACCTATGATTTGCCACACGACATTGTGCCAAAGATCTGGAAAGGCCGTTTCCGGGGCCAAAAACAACGCTGGTATCTGATGCGGTTTCATGGTGCGGATGATCAGGTGGTGATCGACCAGGAGCACGCCGAATTTTCAAAATGGTGTTGGATTGATCCGCGCGATTTGATCGAAAAGATTGTGCCGTTCAAACGTGATATCTACACTCAGGTCATTGCATCCTTTGAGGATAGATTATGACACGTTTCTTGACTGCCGTCTTGCTCTGCGTCCTTCCCTTTCCGGCGTTGGCGCTATCCTGTGCCCCGTTTGATCCGCTGCGCGCCTTTGAAATGGCTCAGAGTTCGGCGCAGGAATATGTGATTGTGCATGGCGCTCTCGAATTCAACGGCCGTAAAGCGCCAGTTTCCCATGACTCCCCTGCACGCAAGACGGTGCTTGCCGCGCGTTTTGTGGGCCAGGCCTTGTCCCCCAGAGGCTTCACGGTTCAGGTCTCTGCGCCTGTGACCCTGACGATACAATGCGCGGGGTCGTGGTGCCCGAATTTGCGCCCGGGGCCAGACAAGCTTTTGTTTTTGAGTCGTATAAATGGAACGTACCATCTCAACGCCTCGGCCTGTCGCTCTTTCGCCTTTCCGAAACCAACCGAGGAAACGCTAGACGCGATGGTACAGTGCCTCAACGGATCTTGCCCCGCCCCGCGTCGGCCCCGGCGCCGTTAAGCCAAAAACATCATCTGAACAATCAGGACTCCAAAAGAGAACAAAAGGTGAATATAACTGCGACTCATCATGTTCTGCGAATTGTCCATCACCTCAAACTTCACCTTCCTAAGGGGCGGCTCCCACGCTGAGGAGTATGTCAAGCGGGCCGCTCTTATGGGGATGCGTGCACTTGCGGTGGCAGATGTGAATTCGGTGTCTGGCATCGTTCGCGCCCATGTAGCTGCGCGTGAAATCACCCGTCAAATCAGAGAAAGACGCGAACTTGAGGCGAAACAGGGTCTAATAGGCCCGCCAAAACCTGCGCATATCCCACCTCCTCCTTCGGTCGATATCTATAATGTGCCACGTTTGTTGCCCGCTGCGCGGCTTGTCACTGAGGAGGGTGTTGAAATCACCGCGCTGCCACGGGATCGTGCGGCCTGGGGGCGGTTGTCACGGCTGATTTCATTGGGACGGCGGCGCGCGCAAAAGGGCGACTGCTTGATCCGTATGCCAGATGTGCTCTCGCATGGCGAAGGGATCGAACTGTTGCTCCATCCGATTGGTCCCTGGCGTTCCGCCGCGCCGCGTCTATTGCGGGCTTTTCCAAACCAAGTCTCCCTGCTGATGGCGCCGCGCTATGATGGTCAAGATGTGGCGCGCTTTCACCGTTTGCGCACCGCAGCCACCATGCTCAACATGCCCGTTGTTGCCTCTGCAGAGCCAATCATGCACCACGCGCGCCGCCGCCGTTTGATCGACGTGATGACGGCCGTGCGCCTTGGTCAGCGGATCGAGTCACTTGGTCGCAATGCCCTCGCCAACGCGGAACGTCGCTTGCGCGATGAGGCGGAAATGATGCGTCTTTTCAGTGGCTTTGAGGAGGCCGTGCACCGTGCGGGCGAAATCGCAGGGCGGCTCACCTTCTCGCTTGATGAGCTGCGGTATGAGTACCCGTCCGAAATCTCGGGCGATGAAACCCCCACCGTGCGCCTCGAACGGCTGGCGCGCGCGGGGCTGCGAAAACGCTATCCGGGCGGCGTGCCTGATCGTGTGCGCGCCATGCTCAATCACGAACTGACCCTCATCTCCAAACTCAAGTACGAGCCGTATTTTCTCACAGTGCATGACATTGTCGCCTTCGCACGTGCACGCGGTATTTTGTGCCAAGGGCGCGGTTCGGCGGCCAACTCTGTGGTGTGTTATGCGCTCGCCGTCACTTCGGTTTCGCCGGAAATCGGCACAATGGTGTTTGAACGCTTCGTGTCTGAGGCCCGCGACGAGCCGCCCGATATTGATGTGGATTTTGAGCATGAGCGCCGCGAAGAGGTGATCCAACATATCTATGAACGTTACGGACGCCACCGTGCCGGGCTTTGCGCCACTGTGATTCACTACCGTGGCAAACGAGCAATTCGCGAGGTTGGCCGCGCTATGGGGCTGTCGGAGGACACGATTTCGGCCATGTCCAGCCAGGTCTGGGGTTGGGGCGCATCGGGCATGCGTGCGGGGCGTTTGCGTGAAATCGGACTTGACCCATGTGACCCTAAACTTGCCCAAACACTCGATTTGGTCGACGAAATTCAAGGTTTTCCGCGCCATCTTTCGCAACATGTTGGGGGTTTTATCATCACCGAGGGTCGCCTTGATGAGCTTGTGCCGATTGAAAACGCCAGCATGGAAGATCGCACGGTGATCTGTTGGGACAAGGATGATATCGACGCGCTTGGCATCCTGAAAGTGGACGTGCTGGCGCTTGGAATGTTGACCTGTATTCGCAAAGCGTTCGATTTGATCGACAGGCATCACCGTCTTGATTATTCCCTCGCGAGCCTCCCGCCAGAAGACCCAGAGGTGTACGACATGCTGTGCGCCGCCGATAGCCTTGGGGTGTTTCAGGTCGAAAGCCGTGCGCAGATGAACTTTTTGCCACGTATGAAACCCCGTAGCTTTTATGACCTCGTGATCCAGGTCGCCATCATCCGCCCCGGCCCGATCCAAGGGGACATGGTGCATCCCTTCATCCGGCGGCGTAATGGTGAGGAGCGTATCACACTTCCCTCCGATGCGCTTGGTGATGTGCTGGGCAAAACGCTCGGTGTGCCCCTGTTTCAAGAACAAGCGATGCAAATCGCCATCATCGGTGCTGGCTTTACGCCCGAAGAAGCCGACAGATTGCGGCGTTCACTCGCCACCTTCAAAAAACACGGCTCGGTTAGCGAGTTTCATGGGCGGTTTATCAAAGGCATGCTGGCCAACGGCTATGAACGCGACTTCGCGGAGCGGTGTTTTTCCCAGATCGAGGGCTTTGGCTCCTATGGTTTCCCCGAAAGCCACGCAGCCTCATTCGCTTTCCTTGTCTATGCGTCTGCCTGGATCAAACGCCACCACCCCGGCATCTTCGCCTGTGCCTTGCTCAATGCGCAGCCAATGGGGTTCTATGCCCCGGCGCAAATCGTGCGCGATGCCCGCGAACACGGGGTCGAGGTGCGCCCGGTCTGCATCAACGCCAGCTTTTGGGACAATACCATGGAGGCGGACGGGCAGGGCGGATTGGCGCTGCGTCTTGGGTTTCGGCAAATTCGGGGTATGGCGGAGGAGGATGCAGGGTGGATCACTGGTGCACGCGGAAACGGCTATACCTGCGCCGAGGATGTGTGGCGGCGTGCGGGCACCTCAAGCAAGCTGATGACGCGCCTCGCTGAAGCCGATGCATTTGCCGCGCTTGGTCAAAATCGCCGCGCGGCGCAATGGGCAGCACGCGCGATCACCGGCCCCAAACCGTTACCCTTGTTCGCGCGCGACTTAGACGGGGAAGGCATCGTTGAGCTGCCGCCAGACTTGCCGAAAATGACAGAAGGTGAAGAGGTGGTCGAAGATTTTGTTTCCATGCGCCTCACCCTGCGCTCACACCCAATAGCACTTTTGAGACCGAAGCTAACGCCCACTAAAACAGTCTCTATTTAAGCATAAACCAGCAATTTAACTCCGCGATGATCATACGAAGCAAACAACGCGTTCTGCGCCCCCTTCGCATCTTCAAATCCACATGTTAGGAGGGGGCAGGGATCATCCCACGCAGCACTTTCGACTCAGGAGAGACACATGCCATTTGACCGTTCCATCAAGATCGCCCCATCGATCCTGTCCGCCGATTTTGCCAATTTTGGCGCCGAAATTCAGGCGATCGAAGCGCAGGGAGCGGATTGGGTGCATGTCGATGTGATGGACGGACATTTCGTACCAAATCTTACCTTTGGTCCCCCTGCCGTCAAAGCGTTCCGTCCACACGTCAAAACCTTTATGGACGTGCACCTCATGATTGCGCCCGTGGATCCCTACATCGAAGCCTATGCAGAGGCGGGTGCTGACATGATCACGGCCCACGTCGAGGCCGGCCCGCATATTCACCGCACCCTTCAAGCGATCAAGGCGCAGGGTGTGAAAGCCGGTGTATCCCTCAATCCGGGCACGCCGCTTGAGAGCATTGAGCACGTCATGGATCTCGTGGACATGGTCTTAATCATGACAGTAAACCCCGGATTTGGTGGCCAAAAGTTCATTCATTCCGGGGTAGAGAAAACGCGCCGCCTGCGTGAAATGATCGGAGATCGTGACATTCACATCCAGATTGATGGCGGCGTTACACCCGAAACAGCTCCGCTCGTCGCTGCAGCGGGTGCAGATGTTCTGGTCGCCGGTAGTGCGGTCTTTAAGGGTGGATCTGTCAATAATGCGGATATCTACGGACAGAACATCGCCGCCATTCGCGCGGCCGCAACCGCCGCACAGTAACTAGCCGCCTTTTTCCGCGCGCAAACGGTCAAGCAAAAGGCGCTCCATAAACCCATCCGCAATCAGCCCGCTGGCCTGTTGATAGGCGCGCACAGCGCGCACAGTGTCGGGACCGCGTAATCCATCGACGCCTTTCGGGTCAAATCCAAGCGCGGTTAGCAGAATCTGCACTTCCGCAATTTCGGTTTTGTTGAGTGTTTCTCCGGCGTCGGGCCACCCTCCCTGAAAGGCGCGATCCCCGCCAATTCGGTCACTCAAATGACCAATCGCAATTGCGTAGGATTCCGCCCGATTGTAGCGCATCGTTACGAGAAAATTCCGCAGCACCAAAAGCGCCACACCGTTTGCGCCAGCGGGCAATAAAATCGATCCGTTTCCATAATCCGGCAGCGGGCTGCCATCAAAGGCCGTGACCCCCATTGCGCTCCAGTTCGCCGTGCGCAGACTGTGATCTAGTCCGGTTCCCCCAAAATCAAACCCCTCGGGCAGCTTGACTTCCAGACCCCAAGGTTGCCCCTTTCGCCAGCCATGCTTAGACAAGTAATTCGCAATGGAGGCGAGCGCATCTGTCGGATCGCGCCCCCAAATATCCTTGCGCCCATCGCCATCAAAATCGACAGCAAAATCAAGAAAGCTCGAAGGCATAAACTGGCCGTGCCCCATCGCGCCCGCCCAGGAGCCGACCATCTCGGGAGCGCGCACATGCCGCGCTTGAATAATGCGCAGCGCATTTGCCAGCTCGTCCTCAAAAAAAGCGGCGCGTTGGCCTTTGTAGGCAAGTGTCGCGAGGGCTGACAGAACATGAATGGTCCCGCGAGTTACGCCAAAGGCCGTTTCCAGCCCCCAAATTGCCGCAACCACCTCAGGCTCAACGCCGAAGGTTGTCTCGACTTGATTCAACAAATCCCGATGCTTGCGCACCATTTGCCGGCCAGTGCGCACGCGATCCTCAGACACAGTCATGCCCAAATAGTCACCAATTGGCAGCAAAAACTCTTTTTGATTTGATTGTTTCTCAAGAACTTCCGGCAAATACGTAACGCCCGTCATGGCCCTGTCAAAAACATCAGGGTGGATCATGCGCGCTAAAATTCGGCGGCGCAGGACGTTTTGTGTCCAATATTCAAAACCCTCTATGGGCCTCTCTTCTGGTGCAGTCACTCAAATACACCCTTATGCCAAGCTTATGCCAGCCGCTTACTTCAAATGCGTCCTGCGGACCTTTTTCTTTAACTTCGCGCCCTTACGTTGAAATTGGGCCTTTTTCCGGGGTACGGATTTCCGACGGCCTTGGCGACCTGTCGTTTTGATAGGTTTCCCGTCAATTTCGAGCAAATCCAACATAATTCCGCCTGTAACAGGCTCTGAATCGGCCAATCGCACGCGCACAGTCTGGCCCAGCTTTATGACCTGCCCGGTGCGCTCACCCACCAAAGTTTGCGCGTCAGGATCATGTCGGAAATACTCAGCCCCCATGGTCGAAACCGGCACCAAACCATCCGCCGCTGTTTCGTCCAGTTTCACGAAGGCGCCGAACCTTTGAATCCCAGAAATGCGCCCTGTGAACTCGCCGCCAATCCGGTCTGAGAGATAGGCAGCCAAATACCGGTCCGTAGTGTCGCGTTCTGCGACCATCGAGCGGCGTTCTGTCTCCGATATATGCTTCGCGGTGGCTTCCAACTCGTCGACGTCCTGTGGGCTTAACCCATCTGCGCCCCAGCCGTGCCCGCTCACCAAAGCGCGATGAACGATCAGGTCGGAGTATCGACGAATAGGTGACGTGAAATGCGCATAGTCCTTGAGCGCGAGGCCGAAATGGCCAAAATTCTGCGGGAAGTAGTAGGCTTGCGTCATGGAGCGCAACGTCGAAATGTTGATCAGCTCATCAAATTCGGTGCCCTCAGCTTGGGCCAGCAGTTGATTGAGGTGGCGGGTTTGCAAGACCTGCCCTTTCGCCAGCGTAAAGCCGGAGGCCTGTGCGACTTCACGAAGCGCTTCAAGCTTCTCCTGATTTGGCTCCTCATGGACACGATACAAGAGAGGCTGTTTCAAGCGTTTCAGCTCTTCGGCAGCCGCAACATTGGCGAGGATCATCATCTCCTCAATCAGGCGATGTGCGTCAAAGCGCTCCGCAAAACGAATGCTCTCAACCTTGCCGTCATCACCCAGAATAATCTTGCGCTCTGGTAGGTCCAAATCTAGGGGTTGCCGCTTACTTCGGGCCTGTTTCAGGGCGAAATAGGCACTGTAGAGCGGGGCAATCACCTCCTCCAAAAAGGGCGCGCATTTCTCGTTTATGTCGCCATCCTGAGCAGCCTGAACCTCAGCGTAATTCAGCGACGCTTTGGAGCGCATCAAACCTCGGACAAAACCGTGGCTCAATTTCTCACCCTCGGAATCAATCACGATCCGCACGGCCAAAACCGCGCGTTCAACGCCCTCATGAAGGGAACACAGATCGCCCGACAACCGGTCTGGCAACATTGGCACCACCCGGTCAGGGAAATAGCTTGAATTGCCGCGCCGCCGGGCCTCGCGGTCCAACTCTGAGCCGGGCGTCACATAATGCGCAACATCCGCAATCGCGACCCAAATAATGTGCCCACCCGGATTGTTTGGATCGTCATCCGCTTGCGCGAAAACCGCATCGTCGTGGTCGCGCGCATCTGCCGGGTCGATCGTCACAAGCGGCATATCGCGCAAATCGTCGCGCCCGTTTAGCCCCGCTGGCTTCATGGCGTCTGCCTCAGCAATCACACTGTCGGGAAAGCTGTCCGGAATACCATGTTGGTGAATTGCAATCAGGCTCACCGCGCGCGGCGCAGTGGGGTCACCTAGTCGGGCAACAACTTTCGCTTTTGGCAGCCCCATTCGAGACTTTGGCCCGGTTTGTTGCGCCTCGACAAGCTCCCCATCGAGCGCGCCGTTTTCCGCCCCAGCAGGGACGATCCATTCCTTGCTCACACCCTTATCAACGGGCACAATTCGCCCACCTTCCGAGCCTTTTCGGTAAAGCCCAAGTAAGCGGTTTGCTGTTTCGCCAATGCGTCGAATAAGCCGCGCCTCATAGGCATGATCCTGACCTTTAACCTCGGTCATACGGCACAAAATGCGGTCACCGGGCTTTAACGCCGGATCGCCCGATTTTGCCACGAACAAAACAACAGGCGGCGCTGTTTCACCTTGCCACTCCATTGGGCGGGCAAACAAATCCCCGTCAGCGGAAAGGTTCGACACTTCCAGCACCGAAACCGGCGGCAGCTTATCGGCCTCGCGGTAGGTCTTTTTGCGTTTGGCCAAATGCCCTTCGTCCTCAAGATCGCGCAAAATACGCTTGAGGTCGATCCGATCCTGCCCCTTGATGCCAAAGGCTTTGGCGATATCACGTTTCGAGGTTTTGGTCGGGTTCTCGGAAATCCATGCAAGGACTTCGGTCTTTGAAGGTATACGGGTCATGCCCAAGCCCTAACACGGCCTACGCTTAAGGTCAGTCGTAAAAGCAAGATCGGCGGCGCAATCCACATCCCGCAGGGTCGCCCCAAACGTAACGCTGCAATTGGAAAGCGTGGTGAGGGCATCACTCAGAGCATCTGCAGTGGACCAGCGCACGTTGCGAAAAATTCTTGGTGGAAGTCGGTGAGTACAACGCGCCCCGACCGCCCAAAAACCGCCATCAGTCGCAGGCCCAAAGGCAATGTCATGTGAGCCTAATCCAGCAAAAACCTCTCCTATTCGTTGCCTATTCACGTCCGGAATATCAGCGCCAATCAAGACAACAGGGCCAGATCGGGGCGCGGTCAAAAGCCGTTTCATGCGCGCGCCCAAATCTCCGCGCCCTTGAGAGATGCGCGCTATATTGGGGAGCATTCGCGTCCTGATGGCCTGATCTGGCGCAAGTGCGAACATCGTATCCCATTTTGGTGAGGAGACCTGCCTGACGAGGCTCGACAGTTGATGGCGATACCACCACGCCGCCGCAACTGGCCCAATATCCTTCCCAAGTCTGGTCTTGACCTGGCCCGCAATCGGCTCTTTGGTCATGATGATCAGTTTTGGGCGGTTTTTAGGTGAAATAGTCACGAATAATGCGCCCATAGATCCGGGTCAGCTGCTCAATATGAACAATCTCAACACGCTCATCCACTTGATGCATCGTCTTGCCGACAAGCCCGAATTCAACAACGGGACAATGATCCTTTACGAAACGTGCATCCGATGTACCCCCAGAGGTGGACAGTTCCGGTGTGATGCCAGTTTCCGCGTGCACGCTCGCAGCAACCAGATCCGACAAATGCCCCGGAGGTGTCACGAAACTGTCCCCCGAGACTTTCACATCCATGTCAAACGCGACGCCGGTTTCACCACGAACACGATCAATTTCTGCCGCAAGCCACGTCTTGAGCGCTTCAGGGGTTTGTGCATCATTAAATCGAATGTTCAAAGTTGCCTGACAATTTGCCGGGATCACATTTGTTGTGGGGTTTCCCGTGTCAAACGTGGTCACAGCGAGGGTCGAAGCGTCAAAATGAGCTGTCCCTTGATCAAGGTCATGCGCGTCAAGCCGGGCCAACAAACGGGCCATCGCCGGGACTGGGTTTTTCGCGCGGTGAGGATAGGCCACATGCCCCTGTACCCCTTTGGCCGTCAACCAAGCTGTCAAGGATCCGCGCCGCCCGATCTTCATCATTTCGCCCATGGTTTCGGGGCATGTCGGCTCCCCGACGATACAGGCGTCCATCGCTTCGCCTTGCGCCTTCATCCAGTCGAGCAGAGCGATTGTTCCGTCTGTTGCATCCCCTTCCTCGTCGCCAGTGATCGCAATGATCAAAGCTGCATTTTCAGGCAGGTTAGGGACTGAATCAATCGCCGCGGCGACCCATGCCGCCACGCCTGACTTCATGTCGGTGGCCCCGCGACCCCAAAGAAATCCGTCCCGCTCCAGCGCGCCAAAAGGCTCTACAGACCACGCAGTTGTGTCGCCAATAGGGACCACATCCGTATGGCCATTAAACCCCAAAGTCTTGGTGGCCTTTTTGGGTCCAAAACGCGCGAACAAATTCGCCGTGCCATTTCGATCAACGCGGGTGCACTCAAAACCGGCGCCTTCAAGAAGACCGCGCAAGTAGACCAGCGCGCCGCCCTCATCAGGCGTCACAGAAGGGCACATGATCAAGCGCCGGGTCAATTCCACTGCATCCGTTGGCATTTTGGCTCCCCATCGTTGGTTCATCACCCTGTTACACGCGCCCATCGGTCCGCGCAAATGTGTCCTGCAGGCTACAGTCCCATGGTCAACCGTTTCCAAAACCTAAACAAATGGTTAACTTTTTGCGGAAATGTTCGCATAGTGAAATTTGATAAAAACCCTGAGGCAGGGAAATGGGCCAAAAAAGCGCAAGGGAAGCGCGGTCCTAGAGCACTCTTTGAGGAAAACACCGGGCGTGGCCCGTTTCCTAAGGCGTGCCCCTGTCTTTGAGAGGCAGGAGCAAGGGATATGGTCGCAGCTTCAGAGCTCCCGATCAACACGAACGCGAACGCCATGGCTATGGCGCAAGCCATTTTTGGCGATGGCGTCTCTGTTGAGTCCGCCTCGTATACCGGGGACAACCGGTCGTCGGGGATCTACACCCAAGGGGATATTTATTCGCCCGGCGTCACTCCGGCGGATACAGGGGTGATGTTGTCAACTGGGCGCTTGACCGGGTTCACAAATTCGAATGGGCAATCGAACCAATCCACAAGCACCTCCTCCAACACATCTGGCCAAAACAACAATTCTGATTTCAATGCAATCGCTGGCGCGAGCACGTTTGATGCGTCCTATCTCGACGTGGATTTCATACCAACCACCGACACCTTGTCGATGCAGTTCGTGTTTTCCTCGGAAGAATACCCGGAATATTCAGGTTCGATCTACAATGATGTTGTTGGCGTTTGGGTGAATGGTCAGCACGTCGATCTGTCGATCAATTTCGCTTCGACCAGCGTTTCAAACGTCAATCAAAACTCGAACGAAACCCTCTACGTTGACAACACCAACGACCAATACAACACCGAAATGGACGGGTTTACGGTCACCATGACGTTGAAAATGGACGTGGTGCCCGGAGAGGTGAACTCCGTTCGCATTGGCATCGCGGATGTGTCTGACGCCACTTACGATTCGACACTCATCATTGCCGGGGATTCCATTCAAGGCGCGTTGATAGCAGAAGATGACCTTGTCACCATTGGTCTTGGCGGCTCGCGAACTGTTGATTTACTGGGCAATGACTCAGGGCCGAGTGGGTCTACATTGACCATTACTCATATTAATGGGCAACAGGTGTTCGCCGGTGACACCATCACCTTATCTTCTGGCCACGATCTGACCTTGAATGCCGACGGAACCGTGACGGTCGACAATGATCTTGATGAAGAGGCTGTCAACTTCTCCTATACGGCCTCCGCTGGCACCGGATCGGCCGCCGTTTCAGATACAGCATTCGTCACGATCAATTCGATCCCATGTTTCGTCGCTGGGTCTTTGATCGCGACTCCTTCGGGCAACGTGCCCGTCGAAAGCCTGCGCCCGGGTGACCGCGTCATCACTCATGATAATGGCGTCCAGCCGCTGCGCTGGATAGGCCGTCGAGAAGTTCAAGCCGAAGGGAATTTCGCCCCGATCCGCATCGCAGCGAACGCGCTTGGCGACCATGGTGCTCTGCTGTTGTCACCGCTTCACCGTATTCTCATCCGCGACGCTTTGGCAGAACTTCTATTCGGTGAACGCGAAGTTTTGGTGGCGGCCCGCGATCTTATCAACGACCGCACAATCCGCCCTGAGCCGGGCGGAACTGTCGAATACGTTCATATCCTTTTCGACGAGCATCAAGTGGTGTATGCCGAAGGTCTGGCGACAGAGAGCTTCTTGCCTGGGCCGCAAACGACAAAAAGTTTCGAGAGAGAAATCGTGGACGAAATCTGTGCCATTTTCCCTGAGTTAGACCCGGATACAGGGGCAGGTTACTCCACCTCCGCGCGCCCGACCCTCAAAGGATATGAGGCTCGATTGCTTCTTTCTCGTGAGGTGGCTGCATGAGCTGGATCGGCCTCACCGACCTGCACAAAAGCCTCTTTAATCCGAATGGCCTTGGCCAAAAATCCGCGCCGCGCTCGGCTCACAATGATGGCGTGCCAAATCACCATATACTTGCCCTTGGCACGTTGATGCTAGAAACGCGCTTCCATGCGGAAGAGGACGATTTGCAAGAGGTGCTGACCTACGATCGGCACAAGGAATGGCACCGGCAATTGTCACTTACTTTGTCGTCGACGGGCGAGCTTGTGATGCAATTTCGTCAGGGCGAAGCCACGCTTGAAGCGCGATTGGTTTTTCCTGTGCCTCCGCGCGACAGCCGTTTGCGCATCAGTTATGCGTGGAACGGACCGGAGCGCTGGGCGCGCCTGAGTGTAGAAATGCTGGCAACGGGCGAGGTCTTTTCAACGAGAGTGGACGGACCGCTCCCTGTTCCCGAAGTGGACGCCATAACGATCATGCGAAATGGGCGCGCCACAAATATCGCTAAAGACGTGGATTTTGTCGCGATTTCGGACGAATTAGAGCCTGTTTTCATGCCGCTGGGGTTTTGTGTTGGTGCCCCTATCGCCACGCCTTCCGGCCCGGTGCCAATCGAACGGTTGCGGCTCGGGGATATGGTCACAACCGCCGCCCGAGGCGCACAACCCGTGCGGTGGATCGCAAGACGTACGGTGCCCGCCCTTGGCGCGCTTGCTCCCGTGCAATTGCGAGCACCTTTTCTTGGTTTGACGCAAGATATCGCGGTGTCACCAAACCATATGATCAGTGTGAATGGCGCTGAAGCTGAGTATCTCGTGGGTCATGATGATGTGATGATCGAGGCGCGCCAGCTCATTACGGGGCCGGCCGCCGCGCGCAATCATTTTCGCGGGCTTGTCACCTATTACCACGTTCTCCTCGACAATCACGATTGTCTGTTGAGCGAAGGGATTTGGTCCGAAAGCCTCTATGTTGGTCAGATGTCGCGCGATCCTGAACGCCATGCGAGCAGCATTCTCGCTGAAATGCCTCTCTCTGCAATGCCGCGCCATACCCCCATTGAGCGGCACCGGCTCGCGGATTTTGAGGCCAGCTCCATCGCCGCAAGCCTTATGTCGTGATCCCGCTGGACAGCGCGGTGAACCCCTGCCACTCTTTCTGTGTCCTTGTTCATTTCGGAGCCGCCCCATGCGCCGCCTAAAATCTCTTTTTGCCGCCCTTCTCATTCTTCCGCTCGCCGCTTGTTTTGATGCGGAGATGGCGCTTGATTTCACCAATGAAGACGACATCACGATGGTCGCAACTATGAACATGTCACCCGATTTGTTTCAGATGATGTCAGGGATGGGCCAAGACCCCTGCGCGGACGCCGATGGCGTTGGCACAGCCAATCCGGATGGCACCTATTCCTGCACCATGAGCCACAGCGGCACGCTTGATGAGATCATCGAAATGTCCAACAACGCCGCGCAAAACGGCACGCCATTTTCTCAGGAAAGCGGGACAACTGTTGAGCGTCGTGGCGATGCCATTTTTGTTTCATTTGACCTTGCGCGTATGATGGAAGACATGCCGCCCGCCGAGGAACGCGCGCAAATGTCGATGATGTTTGGCGATGCGTTTCGAGGGAAAGCGATCACGATCAACGTGATGGCTGACACAATAATCGAGACCAACGGCACCCTCATGGACGACGGGAAGACGGCGCAGTTCGTGATCGACCTCGCTGCGATGTTCTCACCAAACCTGCCTGACCTTCCTGATAGTTTCGATATTTTGATGGCCGCGCAGTAATCAAGGAAGCGGGCTGACACCGATCACCGGCCCGTGGATGGAAACAAGCATCAAATAGAAACCTAGTCCAATCAAGATACGCAAAACGCCGCTTCGAGTCACTGTTATGCGGCGTGTCAGAGTGCCCGGCTCGATCCAGTTCTGGCCCATCAATCGACGTTTGCGCCGGTCAATGATCCGCATCCCCAAGAGCGAAAACGCGGCGAACAATCCAAACAATACAACATGCGCTAAGTCACCATTCGCAACCACATGCGCGAATGCCCAAAAGCCGATCGCCACAAGAAGCGGATGGCGCACCCATGCCACGATTCCAGCGTGTTCCTTGGAAAATTGATCATTCTGCGCCCCACCAAACGACAAAGGATTTGGCCGCGCAATTCCCAGGCTTAAGATCCAAGTCGCCACCAACATAAGCGTAAGGGCAACATATTTTTGCCACGGCGCGTAACCCCACAAGAGCACAAAAGGTGCGCGCCCGGCGGCCAGAACAACCCATGTCAAAATCACAAACGACACGACAGAATAAATGAGGCTATAGCCGCGTTGGCCCAGGAGCCGCACGAGCTTCGCTTTCACTGTCGGGCGAACAGGAATCGCGTGTGCTGCGAAAAACGCAACCAACGACAAGATGAATTGAAACCAGCCCATCACCCCTCCGAAGTGGCTCTAACCTGCCCCAAAACTCATCCATCCATGGCCGCTTCCATAGACAGCAAGCGCCATCAAAAATACAACAAAAGCGGAGGCAATCAAGGACGTCCAAACCGAGGTTGCGTGTTGCGCGCTGTCCCATTTGCGCGGTCGTATGCCCTTGAGGCGAAACACAACCTGCGCGGCCAAATTGATCGCGGCGATGTTGATGATCACAGTTCCCAAGGCGCGCGCCGCCGGGATCACGTCTCCACCGCCGAGCAACAAACCAAAAGCGGCCAAGGGAGGGAGCAAAGCGGCCGCAACCATCACGCCGACAAGGGCGGAAGTTTGCCCCGAGGCTACCATCAGCGCTGCCGCCGCGCCTGATGCCAGTGGCAAGACAACGTCGATCAAGGTGAGAGCGCCAGAATAGTCCAAAAGGCCCGATTTCAGATCGCCGCCGACCATCAGCCCCAAGGCCACGCCAGACAATGTGGCCACGCCAAGCCCGGCCCCAAGAGCACGCAGGGCGATCAGCATCAAAGGGACAGTGCCCAAGGTGGTTGCGAAGGCAAACGCGAGAATGGGGCCCAATAATGGCGCAATCACCATCGCGCCAATGACTACAGCGACCTGATCCTGGCTCAAGCCAATCGCTGCGACGACAGTCGCTAGCCCCGTCAAAACCAAGTAGTCGAGTGTCAGAGCTGTGCCTTTACGAATGCCTGCGTAAATCTCTTCGCGGGCCTGCGCCGTTTCGGCTTGAGCAATTCGCTCAGCTTCATCTTCGCTGCGCGTTTCCGGTAGGCTGGCCTCAACAGGAAGCGTGTATAAATGCCAACCAGAACACTCATCCAGAGCGTCAGAAATTTTGTCCAAGACCGCTTGAGTATCTACAATATCTAGTGAAATAGTGACTGTTTGACGCCCATCCTCGCCAACGGGAAACTGGTGCCAATGGTCCGCGGGAATGTCGTCCAAACACCCACAGACTGCTGCCATGTCCGCTTCCTTCGCGACAATATGAATGAGGCGGCCTGTCACTTTTTGTCTTCAAAAAACGGCGTCATCTGCGCAACGATCACCGAGTTTGCCGCAAGCGCGCGTCCCATCAAGTCGCGTTCTTCGTCGGGAATATCGTGCCCCTCAGACAGCCTTTCGTCGAGCGATCCATAGCCCGTCACATCCAGCGGTGACATATCGGCCTGTTTCAAAATGGCGACCGTCTCACGGACGGCTTCAGCCTCATCAACCCCGGATGCGTAGCACATCAGCGCCGCGCCGGTGGCGCCTTTGGGCAGCCCATCGTCCTTGGCGCGCCCGACTTCCACCAAAAGCGTGTAGACTTCGTGCGGCTTTTTCACTTTTTTGGGTTTGTCGGCTTTGGGTGTCTCGGTCATGGGTACTCTCCTGTTGCTCAACAGGTGCGCGGGGGCGCTTCTAAAGTCAAGCAAAGGAGCAAGCATGCTGCAGCATATAGGCGAAGATGCGTGGATCACAGATGGGACGCATTCGGCCCAGAATTTTGGATTTTGCTACACACTTCGGATGGTGGTGATCCGGCTCACCTCCGGCGACCTATGGGTCTGGTCTCCCATCCCATTGTCTGAAGATCTAGCCGCTGAAATCGTGGAGTTGGGCAAGGTTAGACACATAGTTTCGCCAAACGCATTTCATCATTTGTCGATTTCACAATGGCAGGCCGCATATCCAGACGCCACACTTTTCGCCGCACCGGGCCTTACCAAACGCCGCGCGGACCTTTCGCCGGGCTTCACCTTTGGGAAGGAAAACCCACCGTGGGAGAATGAGATTTCGACAGTCCTGTTTCGCGGGAATCTTCTTTTTGAGGAAGCGGTTTTCTTTCATCACGCGAGTGGCACTTTGATATTTACTGACATTTTGCAAAACACGCCAAAAGAGATGAACAAAGGCTGGCGCAAAAGGGTCGCGCTTCTCGACAAAATGAGCGGCGATGAGCCGCAAGTGCCGCGCAAATTTCGGATTACCTTTCGTGACAAAACCGCCTTAAAACAAGCCATTTCGCAGGTTCAGGCATTCCCTGTCTCCACCGTAGTCGTGGCGCATGGTGACCCAGTGACAAAAGACGCACCCGAGTTTTTGCGGCGCGCATTTTCCTGGGCCTGACATGTCGAACAGTGAAAAACGCCGCCCGCATCGGGGCGACGTTGTTTGCGTTTTTTAGCGTGGCCCGTCAGAAGGTTTTCGCCAGGTTGAACTTGAACGTCCGGCCCGGCGCGGAGCGCGTTGCTAGGTGTGGCGTGTAGTCCAGATCAAAGAGGTTCTCGACACCGAGCCGGAATTCCGCACCCTCAAACAGCCCTTCTTGAGGGATGTAGGTCGCCCGCACGTTATGCACGATTGAGCTGGGTGTCGGAGTTGCGGACCTGTTCATTGCGGCATCTGCGACGATCTCCCAACTCAGGTCATACTCATTGCCCCAGCGTTTCCCAAATGTGGCGCGCAATTGGCTTGCGGGGATTCCGGCCCAATCTGTGCTTGCGCCACTCGCATCCTGACCGGTGCCATATTGCAGGTTTGCATTCACATCCGTGTAAAACCCGCTCGCGGTCGAATAGGACGCCTCAAGCTCAACCCCACGCATTTGCGCGCTTACATATGGGGTCATGGTTGGCGATGTGTAGGAAGTGATGTCCCAGAGGTTTGTTTGATACGCATTGACCTTCACGCTCAACTGATCGCCCCCCGTGAACACCGATGCCCGGTCAAGACTCAGGCCAAGCTCATAAGACCGCGCCTTTTCGGACTGGGTCATATAGGCTGGATTTGTGAGGTCATCCATGATGGGCAGGTTTTCAGTATAGGCTGCGCTACCAAACACCGCAAAGCCGGAGGAGCCAAATTCATATCGTCCGGAAATGCCACCCATGAAAGCATCGTTGTTATAGTAAGCATAGGAGGGGCCACCTACGACTTGCCGTTCGTACCGCAAAGCAGGTGTGACGGTCAAACCGCCCATCGAAATGTCGTCAACCGCGAACATGGCAAAGCGCTTGTCGGTTCCGCCGGGTGCAGATGAAGCATCAAGTCGCTTCTTATAGATGCCCTCAACCCCAAACCGAAGATCATGCGAAAACGCGCCTGTCGTGAAAAACGCTTGGTTCTTCACAGTGAGTTTTGTCGTTTGATACCGATGATCCGCGTCCACTAATGGTTGCAGGAACGGAAAGCTTGGTGTTCCTTCCATTGGCGACGACCCGGACACATAGGCGCTATCAATTTGCTGATCGGCGTAGCTCAACAGTGCTGTCACATTCACCCAATCGGTTGCCGTTGAATCAAACGTGTAGCGCAGCGTCGCCGTGCGCGAGTGAACCGCGCGATCGACATTTCCGAACGACCCGCCAGAGGTGCCGAAACTGTCGTAGGGCACATCGTTCTCGACCGAATTCGTGTCGGCGTAGGTGGCGCGCAGCGCGTGTTGATTGTCACTGCCAAACCTATAGAGCGCGCCAAGGGTGTAGGATGGGGTTTCGGAGGGTTGGACGTTGATAGGATTGCCCGAACCGTCCGTCATGATGCCCTGACCGCGATAGGTGAAATTGCCGATGAAACCCAAATTCTCAGTTGGCTGCCAAGCCGCAATAGAGGAACTTGCCCATTGATTTCCGTTCGTTCCAAAATCAAACGATTGACGAAACGCGAACCCCGTTTCGCCTTCGGTTAAATCAATCGCATCCCGACTTTCGGCGCGCACCAACCCGCCAATGATCCCGGACCCATATTCAAAGGTTCCGGCAATGCCTCGGATCACTTCGACCTCTTTATAAAACGAAGGGTCCGTATAGAGCTGTGTCCCGATACGGTACAATTCTTCCGACCCAACAGAGGCCCCATCTAGCTGAATTGCGACTTTCTGATCCGACCCATAGGTGGAGTTTGCGCCCAAACCGCGAATGTTAATCCCGGATCCTTGCGGCGTGTTGCCATTGATCAAGCGCACGCCCGGCACAGTATCGACGATTTCCGCGATTGTGTCGGCTTGTCTGGCAATGATTTCATCTTCGTCCACAGTGGTCGACGAGACCGCAGTTTGCGTTGCGACCTCCCTTTGGGACTCAGCCAACAAGACCGTGTCGAGTTCAAAAACGTCCTGCCCGAAGGCAGGGAGGGTGGTCGAAATGGCAGCGCTTGCCAATAGCACCGCCCGCAGCGAAAGTTGCGCGCTCATGGAGTTTCCCTTCCAGGTTTCTCAGAATTTTGGGGATTGGCGAGCTGGCGCGTGGCTGGCTTAGCGGGGCGCAATTTTGCGCCATTCTTTGCAAACATCACCTGCAAAGGACTTGCGTTGATTAGAATAGTTGACTATTTCAGTCAACAATAAGAGCAACCAAACTCACATGACCCAGCAAGCGCGGCATCCTCGCCACAGCGCAGCCAGGAATCCCCATAAAACATAACTCTGGGAGCTTCCCCATGGCAGCCAATGCACCCCTGACGGCACGCGATATCCGCGCCGCCTTTGATGAAAATACAGATAAACGCGCCCGCGACTTGGCTGCTTCCCTCGGTATCAGTGAAGCCGCTCTTGTCGCGGCTCAGATCGGACATGGCGCAACCGCGATCGCCGCAAACCCAGACGATCTCATGCCGCAGATCCCGGCCTTGGGCGAAGTCCTCGCTCTGACTCGAACGCCCAGCGTTGTGCATGAAAAGGTCGGTGTTTATGACAATTTCCAATCCGGTAAACACGCCTCAATGGTGCTGACAAAAGACATCGACCTGCGCATATTCCCAGGCCATTGGGCCTTTGCATTTGCAGTCGAATCCGAGGGAAAAACCGGCGTGCGCCGTTCCATTCAGGTGTTCGATAAAGCGGGCGATGCTGTTCACAAAATCCACCTGCGCGAAACCTCAAATACTGACGCCTATGCGCCAATGGTAGAAGCGCTGCGTCTTGATGAGCAGCTTGATACATTGCCACTTGAGCCGCGCGTTCCCGCCACGCCCGCGATTGAGCGCGCCGATAGAGCCGATGTGCTGCGTCGTGAATGGGACCGGATGACAGACACCCACCAATTCATGCTCCTGACTCGCAAGCTAAAGATAAACCGCCTTGGTGCGTATCGCATTGCGGGTGCGCCTTATGTGCGGCCTTTGGCGCTTGGGAGCGTGGATCAACTGCTCACAACGCTGGGTGAAACAGGCGTTCCGGTAATGGTTTTTGTTGGCAACCACGGCTGTATCCAAATCCACTCTGGTCCTGTCAAACAAATCAAGAAAATGGGTCCATGGATGAACGTCATGGATCCCGGCTTTAATCTGCATTTGCGTTCGGATCATGTGGCCGAAATCTATGAAGTGCGCAAACCGACCAAACGCGGCATGGCGATCTCTGTTGAGGCTTTTGACGCCGACGGCGCGATCATCATGCAGATTTTTGGAATGCGCGTGAATGGCGAGGATCATGTCGCCGCCTTCGAAGCCCTTCTGCCCGATCTTGAAGATTTGAGCACAACGCAAAACTCGGAGGAAGTCGCATGAAACGGCTGATACTCGCGGCTGCGATTGGCGCCCTAATGCCGAGCCTCGCCTTGGCGGACCGTGTTGTGTCTCTTGGCGGCGCACTCACCGAAATTGTCTACGCGCTTGGCGAAGAAGAACGTCTGGTTGGCCGCGATACCACCTCCAACTTTCCAGCTGAAGCGTTGGACCTTCCCGATGTTGGCTATATCCGGCAGTTGTCTGCTGAAGGTGTCTTGTCGGTCAGCCCAGACTTGATCATCACCGAACCCGGTGCTGGGCCAGACGAGACAATGGCCTTGCTGAATGAAGCGAGCGTTCCGGTTGTTGAAATGCCGGCCGGGTATAGCGCCGATGACGTAGAGGCTCGGATTATCGCAGTTTCCGAAGCGCTGGGCGTTTTGGAAAAAGGGAAAGATCTGGCTGCGACAGTCCGTGCGGATATGGAAGAAGCTGGCGCAATGGCGCGGGCCGCGGGTACCAAAAAGCGCGTGCTGTTCGTGCTCACCGCCACCGCTGACCGCATCATGGCCGCTGGCGAAAACTCTTCCGCCGAAGCGATCATCGAGCTGGCAGGTGGCATCAATGCGATGGAGGGATTCGAGGGGTACAAACAAGTTTCAAGTGAAGCCGTCATTACTGCTCAGCCGGATGTCATTCTCATGATGGACCGGCGCGGTGAGCATGTGATTTCCGACGAAGACCTATTCGCGATGCCAGCGTTCAAACTGACTCCAGCCGCCCGTACAGCGGCCGTTGTGCGCATGGATGGCATGTTGCTCTTGGGCTTCGGCCCGCGTGTGGGCGAAGCCACTTTGGCCCTTTCGAAGCATTTGGCGCAGGTTGGCGGCTGACATGGTTGCCGTTGATCACGAGTTAGCCGCACCCTTTGATGCGCGCGCGTCTTTGGCGCGCCGCATGCCGGTGTGGTTGACCATCACTTTGGGTCTTACTTGTCTTGCCAGTTTGTTTGTTGGCGCGACAGGCACATCGCCTCTTGCCGTCCTACAGGCCGTGGTGACGGGGCAAGACATTGCCATCGCTGATCGGGTTGTGATCTTGGAAATCCGCTTGCCGCGGTTGGTAATGGGGGGCTTGGTCGGAGCCTCACTGGCTGTGTCCGGCGTTATTCTACAGGGGCTTTTTCGAAACCCACTGGCCGATCCTGGATTGGTCGGGGTCAGCGCGGGGGCGGGTCTTGGTGCGATATCCGCCATCGTGTTGGGCGGTTTGCTACCGCCAGCGATCGGAGCCGCGATTGGGAGCGCCCTCGTGCCGATCGCGGCTTTCGGCGGCAGTTTCGTGGCCGTTGTCGTGCTGTACGCACTGTCCACGCGCCATGGTCAAACCTCTGTCGCGACGATGCTTTTGGCGGGAATAGCCCTTGCCGCAATTGTTGGCGCACTCACCGGACTTCTTGTTTTTCGCGCGGATGATACGCAGCTTCGCACACTAACATTCTGGTCCCTTGGCTCTCTGGCGGGCGCAACATGGGGCAAAATTCTGGTAGCAGCGCCCCTCATGGGATTGGCCATACTGGGGGCACCCGTTCTCGCGAGCGGACTTGATGGATTGGCACTAGGAGAAACAGCTGCGCGCCATATGGGAATTCATGTCGAAAGCCTGAAACGCCGCGCAATCTGGGTCGTGTCCGCCGCTGTTGGGGCGGCGGTCGCTGTGTCCGGCGGCATTGGTTTTGTCGGCATCATTGTGCCCCATCTCTTGCGTCTTTCAACAGGTCCGTCCCACAAACTCCTTTTGATCAACGCCGCGCTTCTGGGCGCAATTACGCTCCTGTTGGCGGACATGGTTGCACGGGTCATTGTCGCTCCTGCTGAGCTTCCAATCGGTATCATCATGGCGCTTGTCGGTGGGCCATTCTTCATGTGGATCTTGTTGCGTCGTCGCGGCCTCATGAGTGTCTAATCATGCTTAAAACAGAGAAACTCAACGTTAGTATCGACAAGAAGACAGTGTTGCACGATGTCGATTTCGTGGCGCAGCCGGGCGAGGTAACGGCCATTGTTGGCCCCAACGGATCCGGTAAGACGACGCTTTTGAGCGCCCTTTCAGGTGACCGCAGCTTTACAGGTACGGCTTTCATGGGAGACCTCGATCTAGCAGAGGCACAGCCGTGGGAGCTGGCGGAGCGCCGCGCGGTCTTGGCGCAGTTCACCTCGGTGGCCTTTCCATATACTGTTGCTGAAATCGTCCGATTAGGCCAAGCGCTCGGCAGCGAAGGCGCAGGGTTTGACCATACTCAACAAGCCCTGTCTGACGTAGGCCTTTCTGGGTATGGCACCCGCGCGTATCATGCATTATCGGGCGGCGAACAACAGCGCGTACAGCTTGCCCGTGTTCTGACCCAAGTCTGGTCTCCAATCGACGATCACGGCCCCCGCTGGCTCATCTTGGATGAGCCGGTTTCGAGCCTCGATATTGCCCACCAGCTCGAAGTGATGGCCATCACTCAACGTTTTGCCAAAGCCGGTGGAGGCGTCGTTGCCGTCATGCACGACCTCAATCTCACAGCTATGTTCGCTGACTCAGTGGCGCTTATGTCCAAGGGTCGATTGATGCGCCAAGGCTCCATTCAGGAGGTCTTCACCGACACCGAATTATCCCGCGCCTATGGATGCAAAGTGCAAGTAAACGCGGCGCCTCAAAGCGCAACATTTGTGCTTCCACAGGCCGCCGCCGCGATATGAAAGGACAGGAAAAATGACAAGCAAATGGGACACTATTCTGGCGTTTATGGAAAAGGGCGGTGCGGCGATCTGGGTGATTGCAGCGCTGGCCGCATTGACTGCTGGTTTGATCGTTTGGAAGGTTCTGCGCCTCGCTATTGGGGGCGCATGGCGCGTAAGTGGCGCCGAGCGCGCGGTGCAGGCTTGGTGCGCGAATGAGCCAGAACGCGCCAGCGAAATTGCGCAACAGCTGCGCGGAACCGTGGGTGCCCCTGTGCGCGCAGCGATCCTGTTGCAAACGGACGCGACCTTGCCAACGGCCCAACAGCGCGAAGAAACCTTGCGCGTTGCCGCAAAGGAACTCGATGACACCCGCCGTGGTCTGCGCGGTCTCGAGTTGGTTGCGACGATTGCCCCGCTTGTTGGTTTATTAGGGACTGTTTTGGGCATGGTTTCCGCCTTTCAAGCGCTCGAAGCGGCGGGAAATCGCGCTGATCCTTCTGCGCTTGCAGGCGGCATCTGGGAAGCTCTCTTGACAACAGCGGCGGGTATGGCGGTCGCGATCCCAGCCTCCGGCGCGCTCACTTGGTTTGAGAGTGTTTCTGACCGCGCGCAGGGGCAAATCGAGGATATGATCACGCGCATTTTTGTCGGCCCAAAGGCGATGGTCCTCAGCCATGCCAAGCCGCGCAAGAGTGGCGAACTTGACGGTGAATCAGTGCCTAATCATGCAGTTTTGACACCAGCACAATGACTCTTCAAATGCCTGATATGTCCCTCGGCAAACCACGCCAATCGCGGCGCCCTAGCCTGACACCTATGATTGACGTGGTGTTTTTGCTATTGGTGTTTTTCATGCTCGCGTCCAAATTTGGCTCAGAAGGCGCGATTAAAGTTGCTGGTGCCAATGGGCCTCAGACGACAGCGTATAGTGGCCCTCCACGGCTTGTTGATATCGGCCCAAATGGCGTGCTGCTGAATGGCAGCGATATCCCTGAAGCCACCCTTGTTAAACAGCTAGCCGGGCTGATGAGCGCGCCCACGGAGACTGTCGTTCTTCGGGCACGAGAGGGTGCTGATGTGCAACGTGTTGTGACTGTGATGGAAACGCTGACGCGCGCCGGGCTGAGCGGATTGATCTTGATAGAAGCCGCAGACCAGGGTGGAGAAAGCAAATGAAGCTCGCGGTGCACACCCGCACGCGCCGCCCGGCGGAGCCAATTCTGCCCATGATCAACGTGGTGTTTTTGCTACTCGTGTTTTTCCTCTTAACGGCGCGGCTCGCGCCCCCCACGCCTGTTGAGATTGACCCACCTCAAGCCGCCGGAGGGGCACAGGAAGGAGTCGCCGACACACTCTATATCACTGCCGACGCAACAATTTATTTCGAAGGGGCAACGGGCCAAGATGCACTGGACCTTTTGGCGCAAGCAGAAGGGGAGGAAAGCCTTCGTCTTAACGTGGATCGGGGACTTTCAGGGCAAGAATTGGCACGTTTCTTGGCCAAAATCAAAACCGTGACATCCCGTGACCTTGAGCTAACGGTGACTCAGTAATGATGCGCGATACGTTCGAAATTATAGGCCTTTCCGCAGCCATCAGCCTGACAGCCTTAACCATCGTGCCGTCTCACGCGCGTGGAAATTTGGGTGCCCAGGATGCGCGAGGCGAAAGTACTGTCACCGTTCAAGCCGCAAACGCGTCCCTTTCTGCGATGGTCGAAAACTGGGAACGCCCGGCTGAGGACATGCGTGCGATGCAAGACCTTGCGGCTTTGTCACCAATGGTGCCGCCCGCGCCCGCCAGTCTTGAGTTTCCCAACCCAACTGAGGCAATGCTGAACGTGACGCCACCATCGTTCTTGCCGCTTCCTTCCGCGACCATGCCGATGGACCAAAATCCGCCGGAGACCAACGTTGATGCGCCCGCGCCTTTGCTCAGCCCGAAGTCGTCCATTCGCCCACCCAAGCGCCCTGATCCTAACGCGCCAAAGCCACCGCAGCCCTCCAGAAGCACGGCGAAAGCTGCGCCTGTTGCCTCCGCAGCCTCGCCAAGCCGTTCCCAGCAGCGTGCGGCCGGGTCAGGAAACGGGGCGCAAGCCGGGGAAGCGACCAAACCAAGCGCGCCATCCATGACCAAAGCGCGGCGCAATGCTTTGATGTCGCAATGGGGCAACAGCATCCAAGCGCGTATCGCCCGGCGCGCACCGCGTGGCGCGGGAAAAGGGACGGCTGTTGTTCGTATCACTGTGTCCAGCACTGGCGCTTTGCAAAGTGCCAAGGTGTCCCGCTCATCGGGCAATCCGACAATTGACCGCCTCGCCCTTCAGGCTGTGCGTTCCGCTGGATCTTTTGGGGCCGCTCCAAAAGGAATTGCGCGCGGTTCATATAGTTTTTCGGTGCCGATCAAATCACGGTAATCGGTCCGGCAATAGGGTGGTCTAGGGGATCAACAATGTGGGAAGGCGTTCAGGTGTGAGGTCGCTATCATATTCCATAAAGCTCACATCGCTCTGAAAGATATGGCGCACTGCTGCCATGATAGGTATACGGATTTTGTCGGGCAAACTGGCCCAATCCGGTGCCTGTGCGACCCAGCGATAAGCGATGTCTCCGTATTCATCGCCGCGTTGGACTGCTGTTGCCAACAAGATCGACAATGCAACCGGATGCCCCCGTTCTGATGGCACATGAGAGGTGAGCTGTACGACTTCCAAAGGAAACCATGTATCGTCTGAGGGCAAAATGCAGCCATCTTCAAACACGACAGTCTTCAGCGCGTCAAAATGTTTGTCCGCGTCTGATCCGTAATCAGCGAGCGATATCGCGCGCAAGACCGCCTCATCCGCTGTACGGACAAATGCGCGCAATGGCTCAAGGACTTCCGCAACAGGCAGCGCAACGCAATCCTTTGCCTCTATGTCCTTCGCATCAAACAACCCAAACTGTAGAGCCTCGCGCGCGGCGTTCATCCAGATCGCACGGGCCTTGGCGGGGCCAGCGAGAAAGCTTGCACGCCATTCAGCCCAAACCAAACCTGCGCTATCGCTTTCTTCATGTGCGATCAAACAGGCGGCCAAATGGGTCGCCAACGCCATGTGTCGGGCGTGCATGTCCGCGTCATCATCCAACAACAGATCTTCAAGAAGATAGCTCACCTGAGGCGCGTCGAGGACAAGGAGCGGTTCATTCAAGAATGTCTCTAACTCGGCCTGATAATCCTCTAGCGGGACCGCGCGCCCCTCCATCGCCGTCCTTAATTCGCGTAAAAATGGCCGCGCCAAACCCTTGAGGTCCGCCGCGGCCTGAATGGGCCGAAATCGCCACATTATGTCTGGGGGATTCCCCACAATCACATCAGTCGCGCAATAATTCGTTGATACCGGTTTTGGATCGCGTACGCTCATCCACGCGTTTCACGATCACTGCACAATAGAGGTTCACGCCATTCTTGGATGGCATCGACCCAGCAACGACAACCGAATAGGGCGGCACTTCGCCGTAGAACACTTCGCCTGTGTCGCGATCCAAGATCTTCGTCGACTGGCCGATGAACACGCCCATCCCAAGCACGGACCCTTCGCGCACAATGCAGCCTTCGACCACTTCGGAGCGCGCCCCGATAAAGCAGTTGTCCTCAATAATGGTCGGCCCGGCCTGCATCGGCTCAAGTACGCCACCAATCCCAACGCCGCCTGACAAATGCACGTTCTTGCCGATTTGCGCGCAGGAGCCAACAGTGGCCCAAGTGTCAACCATTGTGCCCTCATCGACGTAAGCGCCAAGGTTCACAAAGGATGGCATCAAGACAACGCCCGGCGCGATAAACGCCGACTTGCGCACCACGGCGTTTGGCACAGCGCGAAACCCAGCCGCGCCAAACTCCTCAGCGCCCCAACCAGCAAACTTGCTGTCAACTTTGTCCCACCAGCCGGACCCCTGTGGTCCACCCGATTGGAACTCCATGTCTTTGATGCGGAACCCAAGCAGAACCGCCTTCTTGGCCCATTGGTTCACGTGCCAATCATCATTCTCCATCTTTTCGGCAACCCGCAACACGCCGCTGTCCAGCGCGTTCAACGTGTCCTCAATCGCCTCGCGTGCTTCGCCCGTTGAGGCGGGCGTGATGGTGTCGCGCGCGTCCCACGCGGCTTCGATGGCGGTCTCAAGTTGTGCGTTAGACATGTTGTCTCCCCGAAATTGGTTCAGTCTCCTGTTCTCCACGGCTATAAGCGCAGAAACGACGCCGCGCAATGCGACAGGAGCCACAGACATGACCGACGAAACGCGTACCCACCCCTTCCGTCACTCAATCGAGGACCGGGAAGCCAGCCATCACATTCCAGACACGCCACAAACGCGCAGCCCCACATATAAGCTCGCCTTTGATGACCTCGATTTCCTTACGCGCGACGAGCTGCGCCCCCTGCGCTTGCAACTCGAACTGATGAAGCCCGAACTCGCGTTGCAGGAAGCTGGGATTGAGAGCACAGTTGTTATGTTTGGCGGCGCGCGTATCCCAGAGCCGTCCAAAAAGGACAGCGCTCGCACCAAGACACTGTCGGATTTGTCCAGGTATTACGACGAAGCCCAAGAATTCGCGCGCCTTATCACCGAGAAGTCCATGGCCAATGGGCATAAGGAGAATGTCGTTGTCACGGGCGGTGGTCCCGGCGTGATGGAAGCCGGATCGCGCGGTGCAGCCGAGGCGGGGGGTGTGTCCATCGGCCTCAATATCGTGCTTCCACATGAACAAGCGCCAAACGAATTTGTCACCCCTGAACTCTGTTTCAACTTTCACTATTTTGCCGTGCGCAAGATGCATTTCTTGATGCGCGCTGCCGCGGTTGTTGGGTTTCCGGGCGGGTTTGGCACACTTGACGAGCTGTTTGAATGCCTGACTCTCATCCAAACAGGCCGGATGCAAAAGGTGCCTGTGCTGTTGTTTGGCCGCGCATTCTGGGAAAAAATCATCAACTGGGAAGCGCTCGCAGATGCGGGAACGATCTCGGCGGAGGATCTCGATCTTTTCAAGTTCGTCGAAACCGCCGCAGAAGCCGTGGAGGCTCTGGAGACCTGGGAAGGCAAAGGCGAAAAGCGTGGCAACCTCCCCGGACGTTGATCTCGCGCGTCTTTGGGCCGATGTTGTCGCGCCCAATGCAACGTGGAAGCCGTTTTCCGGCGGTAATACTAACGCGCTTTGGCGGGTCGGTGATGTCGTCATTAAGCGGTTTGTGCCTGGGGCAGAAACGCCGCTTTTCGGCAATGACCCGGCTGCCGAGGCGCTTGCCCTTAGTGCGCTCAAAGGCACCGGTTTAGCCCCCGATCTAATTGATGTGCGGGGCGAGAGCCTCGCTTACGCTCATATTGAGGGCCAACCGTGGAGGCGCGGCGATGGTGTCGCCTGTGTGGCGCGCGTTTTGTCCCAGCTTCACAAGGTGAAGCCGCCAGCAGGTTTGCCCCGCGCCGCGATGGGGGCCGCGCACCTCACGAAGCAAACTCTGGCTCTTGGCGAAACCGCACCAGAAACACCAAGTTTAGCCAAAATAGACCCTGTTTTTCTACATGGTGACGCCACCGCCAGCAATGCGCTCGTTCGCGATGGAACCGTCATTTTTATCGACTGGCAGTGCCCCGCACTTGGCGATCCTTGTGATGATATTGCTGTATTTCTCTCGCCCGCGATGCAGGTTGTTTCGGGAAATGAACCGCTTGAGAAGGGCGATATTGAAGCCTTCTTGGAGGCCTATGATGACCCCAAAGTCACAACCCGCTATCGGAGTCTTGCGCCGCTATATCGCGCCCGCATGAGCGCCTATTGCAAGTGGCGCGCGGCGCGTGGGGACGCTGGGTATTCAAAGGCCGCAATGGCGGAAATTACAGCAGGCGCGTGAGCGCCATGGCAGCCAATGCGATCACCCCGCCAAGCCCGACATAGCCGACCACGCGCAATGGGCGCGCGCGATCCACGGCAGGAAGTCCTTGCGATTGCTTGATCAAAGCTGCTTCGGCCAATTCTGGCAAACGCGGCCCAAACCGCGACAGCACTTTCAACGTCTGGATCAAATCGTTCATGATGGCTTTCGGGCCAATACTGTCAGTGATATAGCGCTCGACAATTGGATGGGCCACATCCCAGATATTGATTTGGGGATTGAGGGACCGCGCGACCCCTTCCACGATAACCATCGTCCGTTGCAAATGGATCAGCTCGGTGCGCGTTTCCATTCCAAACCGTTCTGTGACTTCAAAGAGATAAGCCAATAAGCGCGCCATAGAAATCCGAGTGGCGTCCATGCCGAAAATCGGCTCACCAACGGCGCGGATGGCGCGCGCAAATTCCTCTTGATCGCGATCCGACGGAACATACCCGGCCTCAAAATGCACCCGCGCCACCCGCGCGTAATCGCGTTTGATGAACCCGTATAGAATTTCCGCATAGACCCTTCGGGTGTACTCATCAATCCGCCCCATAATGCCAAAATCAATCGCGATAATGTCACCATTCGGTGCGAACTTTAGGTTGCCTTGGTGCATATCCCCATGAAACAGCCCGTCCCGCAACGCATGACTCAAGAACAAGGCCAAAACCCGTTCTCCCAATGCTGACATGTCCAAGCCAGACTCGCGGATTTTGTCCAGATCGTTGGCAGCAAGGCCCTCCGCCCAATCCAGTGTCATGACCCGGCGCGACGAGAGCGACCATAGCACTTCGGGCACCATGAAACCTGCGTCATCTTTGGTGTTTTCCGCGAACTCAGAGGCAGATGAGCATTCAAGGCGCAAATCCAGCTCGCCTTGAACCACGCCTTCGAAATGCGCAACCACATCAGAAGGGCGCAAGCGCCGCGTCGATGGCGCGAACAACTCAATGGTATGCGCAATGAAGTGAAACGCGTCGAGATCACGCCGAAAGGCTTTTTCGATACCGGGACGCAGCACCTTGACCGCCACATCGCGCCCGTCATGCGCCAAAGTCGCCCGGTGGACCTGCGCGATAGATGCCGCAGCGATCGGGTCGGAAAACGTCGAAAACGCCTCATCAACTTTGATGCCCAATTCCTTTTCGATCGTTTTGATCGCTTGGCTCTTGGGAAAGGGGTCAAGCTGGTCTTGGAGGTAGGTCAGCTGTTTCGCCATCTCCTTTCCCACCACATCAGGGCGCGTTGACATGATTTGCCCGAATTTCACATAGGCAGGGCCGAGCGCTGTGATCGCACGGGTGATCGGCGGGAGGTTCTTGTCGCCCTTAAAACCGAACAACACAGCCGGATAGGAAATCAAGCGCGCCGCCACATGCACAACGGGCGGCGCATCCATCACCTTGAGCACTTCGCCAAGCGCACCTGTTCGCGCAAAAGTCGCGCCTGTGCGGATCAGCCGGAAGATATTAATTGGCCCGCGCATCAGATTTTCCAACCCGAATGCAGCGCTGCGATCCCCATCGACAGGTTGCGATATTTGACATTCTCAAATCCTGCGGCGCGGATCATCCCCGCGAAACTGTCTTGGTCAGGGAATTTGCGGATGCTTTCCACGAGGTACTGATAACTCTCGCTGTCATTCGCGATCGCTTTTCCAAGTTTCGGGATGACGTTGAAAGAATAGGCATCATAGACCTTTTGCATGAGATCATTAGGAATTTGGCTGAATTCCAGCACCATCAACCGTCCACCGGGCCGCAGCACCCGAAACGCCTCGTTGAGCGCGTCTTGAACGCGGGTCACATTTCGGATGCCAAAGCTGACAGTGTAAACGTCAAAGCTATTGTTGGGGAAAGGCAGCGCCATTGCATCGCCCACAACCCAATCCAGCGCCGCCGCCTTTTGTGCCGCTTCTGCGCGTTTGCGTCCTTCAACAAGCATGGATTCCGTCATATCCAAGACAACGGCCTCAGCACCGGGCGCGCGGTCAAGAAAGCGGAAGGAAATATCGCCCGTCCCGCCAGCGACATCGAGCAACTTCTGCCCATTGCGCGGCGCGAGCCAATCCATCATCGCATCCTTCCAGACCCGGTGAATCCCCATCGACATGGCGTCATTCATGATGTCGTATTTGGAGGCCACGTTGGTAAAAACCCCATGGACCATTCCGGCCTTTTGGTCCTCATCGACGGTTTGAAACCCAAAATGGGTGGTTTTGGTCTCGCTGGTCATGGCGTGCCTCTTTTTCCGTTGGCTTTGGGATATACCGGACAGGCGAGAGGGGCAAATCCTCAATTGTCGCGGTCGCTCGCACGGGTGCCTTCACAAAGATGGGCTGTCCACGAGTTCATTATTGGTTAACCTCTGCGCCAACAGAGCCGCAATTGGAGCCATCATGCCTGAACTACCCGAAGTTGAGACCGTGCGCCGGGGGCTTGCGCCAGTGATGGAAGGGGCTGTGATTGTCCGTGCAGATATCCGCCGCCCCGATTTACGCTGGCCTTTTCCGCCCAATATGAGCGAACGCCTCACCGGAGCCAAAGTTGAAAGGCTCCGGCGCCGATCAAAGTACATTTTGGCCGATCTCGACACCGGGGAAACATTGTTGATCCATTTGGGCATGTCAGGACGCATGCTCATCTCAGGCGCGGCAACTGGCAACTTTCACCACGATCACCCAACGCCAGAAAAACACGACCATGTTGTGTTGGATATGGCGAATGGTGCGCGCATAACCTTCAATGATCCGCGCCGCTTTGGGGCAATGGACTTGCTGCGCACCGACAATGAAGCAACCCATAAGCTGATCCAAGTGCTCGGCCCGGAACCACTGGGAAATGCCTTCAACGAGGACTACCTGATTAAGGCGCTCAAAGGGAAAGGCTCGCCCATCAAGACAGCCCTATTGGATCAGGGAATCATTGCTGGTCTTGGCAATATTTATGTCTGCGAAGTGTTGTTTCGTGCAGGGATCAACCCAAAACGCAAAGCCGGGCAGATCAGCGCGGCGCGCCTCAAATCCATGGTGCCCATCATACGGGACGTATTGACCGAAGCCATTGCGGCGGGAGGGTCAAGCCTCAAGGATTTTCGCCAAGCGGACGGGGACTTAGGCTATTTTCAGCACGCTTTCAAAGCCTATGGTCGCGAAGGCGAACCCTGTGTCAACGAAGGGTGTAACGGCGGAATTGAGCGCATTGTTCAAGGCGGGCGTTCTACCTTCTATTGCCCCCAATGTCAGAGATGACTTGATCCTAGGCGCGCGACTCGCATAGGTGTTTGCCTTATGGATAATGCAAGGAACCCATAGCCCCATGGCCTATGAAAATATCATCGTCGCGGTTGAAGACCATATTTGCACGATCAAACTCAACCGACCCGATGCCCTAAACGCTCTGAATATTGAACTATTGCAAGAGCTTGGCTGCGCATTGGCAGAAGCGCAGAAAAACGACAAAGTCCGTTGCTGCATCATCACCGGGTCCGAAAAGGCGTTTGCGGCCGGGGCGGACATTAAGATGATGAGCGACAAGAGCTTCGTCGACGTCTTCGCAGGCGATTTGTTCACGCAAGAGGAACAAGCGATTGTACGGTTTCGTAAGCCGATCATCGCCGCTGTGTCTGGCTATGCGCTGGGTGGGGGCTGTGAACTTGCGATGATGTGCGACTTCATTATCGCCGCGGACACGGCGAAATTTGGTCAACCCGAAGTGAACCTCGGCGTCATGGCCGGAATGGGCGGCACCCAGCGGTTGACCCGCCTTGTTGGGCGCGCCAAAGCGATGGACATGAACCTGACTGGCCGGTTTATGGACGCTGAAGAGGCGGAGCGATCCGGCTTGGTGAGCCGCGTTGTACCGTGCAAAAAACTGATGGACGAAGCGACAAGTGCAGCGAAGAAAATCGCAGAGAAGTCGATGATTTCCGTTATGGCAATTAAGGAATGCGTGAATCGCGCTGAGCAGTTGCCAATGTCTGAAGCGATTCTTTTTGAGCGCCGTGTGTTCCATTCGCTGTTCGCAACCGAAGACCAAAAAGAAGGTATGGCCGCCTTCATGGACAAGCGCGAGCCGCAATTCCGCGACAAGTAATGCACAAAAAAACGGAGCCAACCGGCCCCGTTCTTTTGTCTCAGCTCACTGCGCCGTCTCGTTATTCGGGGCGGCGTTTTGGTCTGGCGTTTCCGCCTTTTGGTCCAGTTTTTGCGCCGCCTTTGGTCCCGCCGGGTTTGCCGAAAGGACGACCCACTTTGCCACGCAGGCTTTGGCTGGCGTTGGCCGCGCCGGGTTTGCTGCCCGGCTTTCCTTTTGGTTTTGCACCCGGCTTACCGGATGCTTTTCCGCCCGGTTTCCCACTCGGTTTTCCACCGAATTTTGGCTTTCCGCCCGGTTTTCCGCCTGCGCCTTTTGGCTTGTCCCACTTTGGTTTGTCGTCTTTTGCCCAGCGTGGCTTGTCGCCATTGGCCGCAGGTTTGCCCTTGGATTTATAGGGAGTCGTGACGCCGTCCTCATTTTGAGCCGCACGTTTATCATCGAACTTCTTTTTTGATCCAGGGCCTTTGGGGCGGTCTGGCTTGTCGAAGCTTTCGCGCTTTGGACCGCGCGCGCCTTCACCACGAGGGCCTTTGTCGTAGGACTTCTTTTCGTAAGGCTTTTTATCATATGGCTTTTTATCATATGGCTTTTTGTCGAAAGAGCGTCCGCCACCGCCCCCGTCCCGTTTCGGGCCTCGCGCTGGCAGGTCGGGCGCCTTGTCCATCGCTGTGGCGCGAATGCCGTCTTCCAGCTCGCCGTCCGGGCCGATGGCCTTGAGAAAGCCCGCCGCGCTTGCTTCGGTCAGTTCGACGTAGGTTTCCTTGCCTTGAACGCGGATCGCACCGATTGCAGATTTTTCAAGGTTCCCAGCACGCAGGATGAGCGGCAAGAGCCAGCGCGCTTCGGCTTTTTCGTCTTGGCCTACGGAGAGCGAGAACCAACGCGAGGGGCCAAAGGGTTTGCGCTCTTTGCGCTCAGGCTTGGCGTCTGGCGCTTGCAACTCTTCAGGCGCGCCTTGGTCGGCTTGGTACAAGCGAAGGTAGGCCGCAGCGATCACTTCGGGGCTGTGCAGCGCAAGAAGCTTAGCGGCGAAAGTTGTTTGCTCTTCAGTGAGCGGCTCACCCCATGCCGGATCATTTAACAAACGCTCTTCGTCGCGGCGCGAAATGTCCTCGGCGGAAGGGGCCGTGCCCCAAGTTGCTGTAATCTTGGCCCACTTCAGGAGGCGTTCGGCCTTTTTGGCGGCGCGTGGCGGTACAATCAGCGCAGAAACGCCCTTGCGCCCCGCCCGCCCAGTGCGGCCAGAACGGTGCAAAAGGCTTTCGGTGTTGGTAGGCAGATCGGCGTGAATGACAAGGTCTAGGTTGGGCAGATCGATCCCGCGCGCCGCAACATCGGTCGCGACACAAACGCGCGCGCGCCCATCGCGCATGGCTTGAAGGGCGTGGGTGCGTTCATTTTGGCTCAGTTCACCCGAGAGGCTCACGACAGGTAGACCACGGTTCGAGAGACGGGCGGTCAGATGCGCAACCGCAGCACGGGTATTGGCAAAGACGATAGCGTTTTCCGCATCATGAAAGCGCAACAGGTTAAAGATCGCGTGCTCCGAATCCGATGGAGCAACGCGCAGTGCCTCGTAGGAAATGTCGGTGTGTTGTTTCGCGTTACCCACGGTGTTGACGCGCTTGGCGTCATTTTGGAATTGCTGCGCCATTTTGGCGATGGTTGGCGGCACTGTGGCAGAAAACATCAGCGTGCGCCGGTCCGCAGGAGCGGCACCTAGCATGAATTCGAGGTCTTCGCGAAATCCCAGATCCAGCATTTCGTCGGCTTCATCAAGAACAATGGCGCGTAACCCCGTCATGTCGAGCGCTCCACGTTCGATGTGGTCGCGCAAACGCCCCGGGGTGCCAACGACAATGTGCGCCCCACGATCCAGCGCGCGCCGTTCTGTGCGCACATCCATGCCGCCCACACAGGATGTAACCCGCGCGCCAGTCTTGGCGTAAAGCCATTCAAGCTCGCGCATCACCTGAAGGGCGAGTTCGCGTGTCGGGGCAATACAAAGTGCCATGGGCACATCGGCACGACCAAAACGCTCGTCGTCGCCCAGCAAGGTGGGCGCAATGGCAAGGCCAAAGCCCACTGTTTTTCCGGAGCCGGTTTGCGCGGACACCAAGAGGTCATGTCCGATCAACGCGGGGTCAGTGACCGCCTCTTGTACGGGGGTCAATGTGTCGTAGCCGCGCTCCGCCAGCGCTTCTTGGATAAGAGGGGTCATGTAGATGGTCCGTCGATTTGCGGCGCACGCGCCTTGAGGCACGGCCAATGCCGCGCAAGATCAGCGTCCGTAACCCCTGCGGAGCCAAATGTATATGGTAATAAGTGGATTGAGGTTACGATATGGCGGATTCGGGCTTCACAAGGCGAAGAAAACGCCTTATAGGCCACCGTCATATGCGCGTGAGACCCGCTTAGGTCGGAATCAGCCGGTATCAAAACCCGGTCGGGGCTTGTCACGTGCAATCAGTATTGAAACAAACCCGACGAAGGGAAGATCACATGGCAAACTCTCCACAAGCCAAAAAACGGGCGCGCCAGAACGAGCGCCGTTTCGCAATCAACAAAGCACGTCGTTCGCGCATCCGTACATATCTGCGTAAATGCGAAGAAGCGATTGAAGCTGGCGATAAGGCCGTTGCTCAAGAAGCGCTCAAAGCTGTTCAGCCAGAGCTGATGCGCGGTGTGACAAAAGGGATTCTCCACAAGAATACAGTCGCGCGCAAAATGTCGCGCCTGTCGGCCCGCGTTAAGGCGCTTGGCTAAGTCTTTTCTGCGCCCTTTCGGGCACACAGACTCCAAAAGGACGTGCCTTCGGGTGCGTCCTTTTTTCATGCTGCACCGCAACAAACCCTATAAAAAATTGGATTTGTGAAAGCTAACCTAGATTCGTTTTCGCAATCCTTGAGTCAAGCGCGAAGATCAGTTGCGCGGCCTGTGGATACATCGCTAATTTAGCTGAGCGATTCACGTCGCTGACTTGGGACATAGCGGAAAAAGGATGGGGATTCTTGGACCGCGCGCTGGGCTTCGAGGGGGGCACCAGATCGACCAGACAGAATGTTTGACGCCGTGTAGGGCTGCCCCCTGCATTTGTCAGCTTTTGCCTGCCGCCGTCTTGCGGCGTGTTTTGGTCACGTTTTTCGTCAGCATCCTTACACGTGAGTGCCGCGGCCCAACTAGGGGTCGTGTTTGTGCCGTTGATGGAGCGATTTGGGGGTTTCGCGGCGGTTTTTTGAGTGTCTGCGTTTGCGCAGGGCGATATGGATGCGGGTAATAAGAAAGTATGAAAAACGACATGTGGGGACAGGTTCGCGAAAAACTGCAAGTGGCAGTCGGACAAAATAACTATCGCAATTGGATTGAGCCGCTTGAGTTTGCCGATATGGCATCGGGTGTAGCGACATTCCTCGTCCCGACCAGTTTCATGGGGAATTGGGTTGAACGCAATTTCTCCGAGCAAATTTTGCAACACTTGATTGGCGCTGGCGCTGATGTGTCGCGGGTCGAGTTCGTGGCGCATTCTGCCAAGGTGCGTGATGCCAAGGACACAGATCATTCACCTGCAAACGTGAATGAACAAAAGCAAACGAATGCACGCGCTGGGCGCGGTGAGTTGCCGGGTGCGCCAATTGATGCGCGCTTCACCTTTGATAATTTCGTCGTGGGGAAGCCCAATGAGTTGGCCCACGCTGCCGCGCGCCGGGTTGCCGAAGGCGGTCCCGTTACGTTCAACCCACTGTTCTTGTACGGGGGTGTTGGTCTTGGGAAGACTCACCTGATGCACGCGATTGCCCACGAAATTTCACAGCGCGACCCAAGCCTGCGCGTTGTGTATTTGTCGGCGGAACAATTCATGTATCGTTTCGTTCAAGCGCTGCGCGACAAACAAATGATCGACTTCAAACATCTGTTCCGCTCGGTGGATGTGTTGATGGTGGATGATGTGCAATTCATTGCCGGCAAGGACAGCACGCAAGAAGAATTCTTCCATACGTTCAATGCGTTGATTGATCAGAACAAACAAATCATCATTTCCGCTGACCGCGCACCGGGCGAGATCAAAGACCTTGAAGAGCGGATCAAGTCGCGGCTTCAGTCCGGGCTGGTCGTTGATTTGCACCCAACCGATTACGAGCTGCGTCTTGGCGTGCTGCAAACCAAAGTTGCGAGTTACCGCGAACAGTATCCTGATTTGTTCATTGCGGAAGGCGTGTTGGAATTTTTGGCACATCGGATCACCACCAATGTGCGTGTCCTTGAAGGGGCGTTGATGCGCCTGTTCGCTTTTGCGTCTCTCGTGGGCCATGAAATCACGCTGGAACGTGCGCAAGATTGCCTTGCGGATATTCTGCGCGCGTCCGATCGCAAGGTCACTGTGGAAGAAATTCAGCGCAAGGTGGCTGAGCATTACGGAATTCGCTTGTCGGATCTGATTGGGCCGAAACGTCTGCGCGCCATTGCACGCCCGCGTCAGGTGGCCATGAAGCTGGCGAAAGACCTCACAACTCGCAGCTATCCCGATATTGGCCGTCGTTTTGGCGGGCGCGATCACACCACGGTTATGCATGGGGTGAAGCGGATTGAGGAGCTGTCGCGCAGCGATCAACAGATTGCCGAAGATTTGGAACTGCTGCGCCGCGCGCTTGAGCAGTAACATCTGGCCAAAACTGAGGGGTTGAGCGAGGCTCAGCCCTTGACGCCCCTCCCAAACAGTTGGACAGTCCGAAAAACCTTGAGGCGGGCGGTGAACAGGGTATTGTCACCGTCCCTATGTTTGTCAGGAGTGGGTCATGAAAATTTCAATTGAACGCGCGAGTTTGCTTAAGGCCGTGGGCCAAGCGCAATCGGTTGTTGAGCGCCGTAACACGATCCCGATCCTGGCGAATGTGTTGATCGAAGCCGAGGGCAGCGACGTGATGTTTCGCGCGACTGATCTGGACATCGAAGTGGTGGACAAGGTTCCGGCGATGGTCGAGCGCGCAGGTGCAACCACGGTGTCGGCGGTGACTTTGCATGAGATCGTACGCAAATTGCCGGACGGTGCGATGGTGCAATTGACGGATGACGGCACTTCAGGGCGACTGACTGTAGAGGCGGGGCGTTCGAACTTCTCGCTGGCGACTTTGCCTAAAGGCGATTTCCCGGTGATGGCGACCTCGGAATACAGCGCGAATTTCGCCGCCCCTTCCGCTGTTTTGCGCCGGTTATTCGACAAATCAAAATTTGCGATTTCGACGGAGGAGACGCGGTATTACCTCAATGGGGTTTATATGCACGTGTCGGATGCGGATGGCGGCAAAGTGCTGCGCTGCGTGGCGACCGATGGGCACCGTTTGGCCCGCATTGATGCGGATTTGCCTGCGGGCGCGGATGGGATGCCGGGTGTGATTGTGCCGCGCAAAACCGTTGGCGAGCTACGCAAACTACTCGACGATGATGAGGTGGAAATCGCGGTGAGCGTGTCTGAAACCAAGGTACGTTTTGCGACACCAGAAATCACGCTGACCTCCAAGGTGATCGATGGGACGTTCCCAGATTACACGCGGGTTATTCCTTCGGGAAATACCAAGAAAATGGAAGTGGATGCGCAGGAGTTTGCCAAGGCGGTGGATCGGGTTGCGACGGTGTCGTCTGAGCGGTCGCGCGCGGTGAAGCTGGCGCTTGATGAGGATCGTTTGGTGCTCTCAGTGAATGCGCCGGATGCGGGCGCGGCGGAGGAAGAAGTGGCTGTTGCCTACGGCGATGAGCGGCTCGAAATTGGGTTTAACGCCAAATACTTGCTAGAAATCGCAAGTCAGGTGGATCGCGAGAATGCTGTGTTCATGTTCAACTCGTCGGGCGACCCTACGTTGATGCGCGAGGGCAATGATACGAGCGCGGTCTACGTTGTTATGCCGATGCGAGTTTAAGATTCTTGCCTCCGGCGGGGATATTTTTGGAACGATGAAGGGCGCTGGATGACGGGGCTTTATCTGACCGAATTGACGCTGTCCCATTTCCGGTCGCACAAGCGGGCCGCTTTGTCTTTGGACGGGCGGCCTGTTGCGATTCATGGGGTGAATGGCGCAGGGAAAACCAATGTTTTGGAAGCGGTCTCTTTGCTGTCGCCGGGGCGTGGATTGCGCGGGGCGAGTGCTGAGGAAATGGCACGCAGGCCTGAGGCTGTGGGCTGGAAAATCAGCGCGCAAATGAAGTCGTTTCATCAGACACATGAGGTTGTCACTTGGGCAGAGCCGGGCAGTGCGCGGCAGGTTCGTATTGATGACAAGCCAGCGCCGCAAGTCGCGCTGGGGCGCATCGCGCGGGTTGTTTGGCTTGTGCCGATCATGGACCGTTTGTGGGTTGAGGGCGCGGATGGGCGGCGCAAGTTTCTGGATCGTTTGGCGATGAGTTTCGAGCCGTCCCATGCGGAGGCTGTTTTGACTTACGAAAAAGCGATGCGCGAACGAAATCGTTTGTTGAAGGACGGTCAAAGGGACGCCCATTGGTATCGTGCGCTTGAGGCACAGATGGCAAAGGCGGGCGCGCAAGTGCACGCGAACCGCGTGATGACGGTCGAGATGTTGACGGCGGCGCAACAAGAGGCGGAAACGCGCTTTCCTGTCGCTGAGTTAGCGTTGTTGTTTGCCGAAGGGGCAGTGGAGGGACCGAGCAGCGAGGCGGAGATGGCCCAAGCGTTTGAAGCGAGCCGTCCGCGTGACCTCATGGCGGGCCGCACGCTTGTTGGGCCGCATCGCGCAGATTTGGCGGCGATTTATGCGGCCAAAGACATGCCTGCGCGCGATTGTTCGACGGGGGAGCAAAAAGCGCTCTTGGTGTCGTTGATTTTGGCGAACGCACGCGCTTTGGCTGCGGATTTCGGTGCTCCTCCCATATTGTTATTGGATGAGGTCGCAGCGCATTTGGACGCGGGGCGACGCGCTGCGCTTTATGATGAGATCTGCGCGATTGGAGCGCAGGCGTTTTTGACGGGTACAGGCCCGGAGTTGTTTGCGGAGCTTGGGGCGCGTGCGATGCACGTGGAGATGCTGGAAAAAGGTGGCGAAAGCCAATTGGAGGTAATGATATGAATATGAACCGTGTGACCCTGATCACCCTTGCGGTGACCGATTTGGCCCGCGCGCGCGCGTATTACGAGGGGCTGGGGTGGCAGCCGGAAGAAGCCCTGGAACAGGTCGCGTTTTATACAATGGACGGGATGAAATTCGGGCTCTTCACGCTGGAAGGACTGAAGCGCGAAACCGGGCGTGATGACCTGGCGACTGGGGCGACGACACTTGCGCAAAACTTCTCTACTGAGGCCGAAGTTGACGACATGTTTGCGCGCGCAATTGCCGCTGGCGCAAAGCCACTCGCACCACCCAGTAAAATGGAATGGGGCGGATACTCGTCTTATGTTGAAGACCCGGATGGGCACATTTGGGAGTTCGCGATGAACCCGTTTTGGACGGTTGATCCTCAAGGGCGCTTGGCCTGAGGTGACAGAAGGGGGGATGATGACAAACCCCTAAATCTTGTGTGTTTACCGTGACATTACCCCTAGAACGGGTTACAAACGGGCAACAAAAACACAGGAATTCCCGCATGAGCGACGACGCGCAAAACAACGCCGAATATGGCGCCGATTCTATCAAAGTTCTCAAGGGCTTGGAGGCTGTTCGCAAACGGCCTGGCATGTATATCGGGGACACGGATGATGGATCGGGATTGCACCATATGGTGTATGAGGTCGTGGACAACGGGATTGACGAGGCCTTGGCGGGTCATGCGGACCATGTGACGGTCACAATTCATGCTGATAGTTCGGTGTCTGTGCGTGACAACGGGCGTGGGATTCCGGTGGACATTCACCCGGAAGAAGGCGTGTCGGCGGCTGAGGTCATCATGACGCAACTGCACGCAGGCGGGAAATTCGACAGCAATTCCTACAAGGTGTCAGGTGGCTTGCACGGGGTTGGTGTGTCGGTGGTGAACGCGCTTTCCGATTGGCTGGAGCTGCGTGTTTGGCGCGCCGGTAAAGAGCACGTTGCCCGGTTTGAGCGGGGCGACACGGCGGAGCACCTGAAGGTTGTGGGCGATTGCGGTGATGAAACCGGGACGGAAGTGCGGTTTTTGGCCTCAACAGACACGTTTTCTAACCTGGACTACGTCTACAAAACGCTTGAATCCCGCCTGCGTGAATTGGCGTTCTTGAATTCCGGCGTTCGGATCATTTTGCGTGATGAACGTCCCGCGGAGGCCTTGGAAGTAGAGCTGCACTACGAGGGGGGCGTGAAAGAATTTGTCAAATACCTCGACCGACATAAGACGCCCATGATTGAGGATCCGATTTTCGTGGTCGGGGAAAAAGATGGTATCTCGGTTGAAGTCGCGATGTGGTGGAACGACAGCTATCACGAGACGGTTTTGCCCTTCACCAACAACATTCCACAACGAGATGGCGGTGCGCATTTGGCGGGTTTTCGCGGCGCACTGACCCGGACAATGAACCTGTTTGCGAATTCGACCGGATTGGCAAAAAAGGAGAAAGTCAGTTTTACTGGCGATGATGCACGCGAAGGTTTGACCTGTGTTTTGTCCGTCAAAGTTCCCGATCCGAAATTTAGCTCGCAGACCAAAGACAAACTTGTGTCCTCCGAGGTGCGCCCAGCTGTCGAAAACCTGATGAACGAAAAACTTTCGGAATGGTTTGATGAGCACCCGACTGAAGCGCGGATGATCGTAGGCAAAATCGTAGAGGCGGCGTTGGCGCGAGAGGCGGCGCGCAAGGCGCGGGAATTAACGCGCAAAAAATCGTCGCATGACGTGGCAAGCTTGCCCGGCAAACTGGCGGATTGTCAGGTCAAAGACCCAGCGTTGCGCGAATTGTTTATCGTGGAGGGTGATTCCGCCGGTGGATCGGCCAAGCAGGGGCGGTCGCGTTACAATCAGGCGGTCTTGCCGCTACGCGGGAAAATCTTGAACGTCGAGCGCGCACGATTTGACCGCATGTTGTCCTCTGAAACAGTGGGCACGATGATTACGGCGCTCGGCACCGGTATTGGGCGCGACGAATTCGACATTACCAAACTGCGGTACCACAAGATCGTCATTATGACGGATGCTGATGTTGACGGAGCGCATATCCGGACACTTTTGCTGACGTTTTTCTTCCGTCAGATGCCGGAACTGATCGAAGGTGGGTATCTCTATATCGCTGAGCCGCCCCTTTATAAGGTCGCGCGCGGGCGATCTGAGGTTTATATCAAGGATGTTCCTGCCTTGGAGGATTACCTCATCCAACAGGGCATTGAAGGGGCCGTATTGCGCCTGAGCAACGGCGAGGAAATCGCTGGGGCGGACCTTCAGAGGGTTGTTGAAGGCGCGCGTTCTGTGAAGCGCGTGTTGGATGCATTCCCAACACATTATCCGCGCAATATTCTCGAACAAGCCGCGCTTGCGGGCGCGTTTGACAGCGGAAAAGCGGACAGTGATTTGCAAGCGGTTGCCGATAGCGTCGCCTCGCGTTTGGACTTGGTGGCAGCGGAGTATGAGAAGGGCTGGGAAGGCCGGATCACGCAAGACCACGGGATCAAATTGGCGCGGGTTTTGCGTGGGGTTGAGGAGGTGCGCACGCTGGATGGTGCTGTCTTGCGCTCAGGCGAAGCGCGCAAGCTCTCAGAGGTGTCGCACGACACAAGAGATCATTTTCAAGACCCCGCTTTGCTTGTGCGCAAAGACCGCGAACAGACGATTTTCGGGCCGAGTGATTTGCTCAAGGCGATTTTGGCCGAGGGCGAAAAAGGGCTTACGCTTCAACGTTATAAGGGATTGGGGGAGATGAACCCCGACCAGTTGTGGGACACCACCCTTGATCCCGAGGCGCGCACCTTCTTGCAAGTGAAGGTGGACGATCTGGCCGAAGCGGATGACTTGTTCACCAAGCTGATGGGCGATGTTGTTGAGCCGCGCCGCGAGTTCATCCAGCAAAATGCTCTGACAGTGGAAAACCTCGATTTTTGACCCAATTGTAGAGAAGCGGGCAAGTTTCTGCGGCGCGCAAGAGTTTGCGCGTCGTGGATGATGCCAAAGAGGCTAAAATCAACCCAATTCAATAACTTAAATCATTGACGAAAAGACAAAGTGCTTTGAGTTTTGGGCCAGACTTGCCACTTCCCCTTTTAAAGCCGAGTGAACATTCCAATTAGCTTTCAGTCACATTCAAGTCCGGTTCGCTTCATCAAGAACAGGGTAAAATCTTATACGAATGAGTGCGGAGAAGCCTCGTCCCGGATGGCATTTCTCTGGTCTCGGAAATATCATCAATGTCCGCCAGCGTCAGTCTCCATGTTATTCTCGATATATTCGTTCCCGCGGCTTTCGCCCATTGCTCGCGCCCGGCAAATGGATAGGGCTGGTTTCCAGCGAATAATCCCGATACCCGGGTGCAATCGGTTGTAAACTGGCCTCTTGCGGTGCCTGATGCGTTCCCGTTTCAACAGATGAAAGAAGCTCTCTGCAACTGCGTTGTCATGACAATTCCCACGTCTGCTCTTGCGGGCATCCAGATTGTGTTTGCTTAGAAACGATTGCCACTCATTGCCGCTGAACTGTGACCTTTGAACGGAATGGATCATGACCTCGCGTCTTGGTTGGCGCCGCCAAATGGCACGCAGCAATGGCTGTAAGGCCAGGTCAGTTGTCATACGGGATTGCATAGACCAGCCAACGACACGCCGTGAGAATAGATCAATCACAACGGCCAGTTAAGACCAACCCACGTGCGTCTTGATGTACGTGATGCCTGTCACCCAAATGAGGTCGGGATGCAACTCAACAGCTCTTACATCAAGCATCAGCCTTGGTTGCTCCCAGCCCTGACCATGATGATCCTTGAGTGGCAAGCGAGCGATTTGGCCGAACGTACCCAAAGGGCCAGCCCTCAATCGTACATGTGGCGAGCTGGATTTTACGATGTGGTGATGCTGGTCTCAGGGCACATCCACGGCCCCCAATCCGAATACGCTTTAGCCGCGCTGTCGCTCTACGGCGAGACAGTGGACGAATACTTGAAGGAGTTTGGCCTTGCCCAACCCACTCATCGGAATTGTAGCAATCGGGGCGACGACGCGAGGGGGTTCTCCTCTGCCTCTCGGGCCGACATCCCCGGATACACCCAGCTTACATCACCGATTGCCCTTCGCATTGCAGATGAAGGCGGTCCTGCGTGACTTTATTGACGCAGGACCGCCGCTCTTCCAACATAGGCTCAATCAAGACCCTTTTCGCGGCGGGTCAGTATGTTTGGCGTCAGACCTCATGCCTTGGCAATGAACCGCAGTGGCAGCTTGTCGAGGGCGTGGATCGCGTTGTTCGGACGCCAGGTTTCCGGGCCTGTCAATTCGATGCGGTCAACTCGTTCAGCGATGGCGCGCAGCACGGCTTGGCCTTCGGCTCGGGCGATGTTCTGGCCGACGCAATTATGCACCCCCACCCCAAGCGCGAGATGCCCGGCGGTCTTGCGCGAAATGTCGTAGCGGTCCGGTTGAGGCCAATGGTCGGGGTCCATATTCGCGGCACCAAGACAGCATAAAATCTTGGTGCCTTCCTCGATCTTCACGCCCGCCACTTCGGTATCGATGGCAGCTGTGCGATAAAAGGCCTGCACCGGAGAGGTAAATCGCAGCGTTTCCTCAAAAGCAGGCAAAGCCATCTTTTCCGGGTCGGCCTTCAGCTTTTCATATTCATCAGGGTTGTTTGCGAGGCACCAAAGCGCATTGCCAATGCCGGTCACTGTCGTGTCGATCCCAGCGGCCAGAATAGCCCGCACCAGCAAGGTCGCCTCGTCTTGCGTGATCTCACCATTGTCGGCAGCTTCGTAGAACACCGAACCGATCCCATCCGGTGTCAGCGCTTCGCGAGAACAGCGCGACAGGATCCAATCCATAACGGGCTTCATGCCTGCGAACCCCTTGGCCCTGAGCGCGTTGTCGGGACCGATAGCGTTGAACTGGATCGCGCCGAAATCGATTAACATGCGGGGATCCGGCTCTTTGATGCCGACCGCTTCGGGAAAGACTTTGGACGGGAACGCCTCGGCAATACCCACCACCGCTTCGAAGTCGCCCTTTGTCAAAATCTCGCCGATCAGCCGTTCCGCATCCAATTTGAAGGCATCTTTCAGCTCGCGCACCACCTTGGGCGACAGGCCCCGCATAATGACCTTGCGTGTTTTGCTGTGATAAGGCGGGTCAACTTCGAGGATGATCGACTGTGGCCGCCACGGCTCTTCCAGGGCGAAATCTGAAAGGCCGACCCCGCGCGATGAAACAAATCGTTCATGATCCGAGAACACTTCTTTCACCACCTCATAGCGCCCGCTGGCCAAAACGCTGTATTTCGGGATGAAGGCGAAAGGGCCTGCCTCGTGCAGCACCGAGAAATATGTCCGGTTCGTCAAGTTGTCGTCGCTATAGGGATCGACATCCAAAACCGGCACGCCATCCGGTGGGGCAATGGCCTTGTGGCCTTCAATCTGTGTTTCTTGGTTCATTGTTTTTCCTCCCTTTGCCATTTTTTGGACAGAGGCTTAAATCGCCTTATCTTGTCTGTCACATTACGGCTCTGCTCAGATGAACAGAGAAAGCGTTAACGGGCAATGGCCTTCCAAAAATCAACCGCGCACACTAGCAAGTCGCCGCGACATGAACCTTGTCCCCGTGCGTCCGCGAGGTGCCTTGACGCTCTGAAAAGACTGTCTTTTCAGCTCCCAAAACACGGACAAGGCCGCGCTGAGCACCCGTAAAAGTTCCCTGGAACACGCTGCTCAAGCATGGAACCTCTGCAAAGGGTCAGGCCCGCACGCCCGGTTGCAGGCCGTTGCGTAAAAGGTTCAGGGGCATGGGGGCTCATCTGAGGATAAAGGCGATCCGGGCCGCACTTATCGTTCGGCAACCAAAAACCCGCGGAAGCGCGCCGGACGCTTGAGCAATTGGAGGGCCCTACGCTCGGCGTGCTTGCCCAATGAAACGACGGAGAATATGAAAACCAGACCCGCAGACTCTCGTTATGAATGAGGGAGCCCTTGGGGGCCGGTCAGCACGTGCCTTATTGTTCGCGACCGATGCAAGTTTCCAATGCACATAGAACTGCGAAACATTTATGTGGTTCAAGTCTAATCATTAGCATGCGCACCGTCACTTCAGATTGACACGCAGGGCAGTGTGTGCAGCATCGAACCATACCTATCAAGAGTTGCATTATGTCAGAAATCATTGATCCAATAACCACAGTTGAGGAAGATTAAAGCCTCAGGGTAACTTTCTCTACGGTGGCGAAAATCAATTTTTCCTCCGCCCAGAACGGCGTTTCGATTCTTCGCGATATCAGGTTGATCAATGGGACGGATGCGCCTCTGGAGAACCTTTCTATTACGATTGAGAGCACACCTTCTGTCATCAAACCGAAAACCTGGACGCTGGACCGGCTTGGCCCAGGCGAAGAACGGAAGCTGTCTGATCTCGAAACGCCCTTGAATGACGCGCTCCTATCCGGGCTGAACGAGGCAGAGTTTGGCCAATTGAATTTGTCGATAGCCGCCAATGACACGGAACTGTTTTGCGAAGACCGTCGGATCGAAATGCTGGCACGCGACGAATGGGGCGGCATCGGAGATATGGCCCATCTGCTGGCTGCTTATGTCTCCCCCAACGATGCGGTAGTGGCAGCCATCCTGAAAGAGGCTGGTCGGCTGCTCGAACGTGGCGGACAAAGCGGCGCAATTGACGGATACCAGTCGAAAGATCCAGGGCGTGTGTGGATGCTCGCGGGAGCAATCTGGTCCGCGACCACCGCGCTTGGATTGACCTACGCCTATCCTCCAGCGTCATTCGAGACACACGGCCAGAAGGTTCGCAGCCCCGCGCGTATAAAATCCGAAGGTCTCGCAACCTGTTTGGACAGTTCCTTGTTGCTTGCTGCGTGTTTCGAAGCGGCTGGATTGAACTCGGTAGTTCTATTTTCGGAGGGCCACGCTTGGACAGGTGTTTGGCTCACCGAACGTGATTTCGGTCAGGTGACGGAACCTGATGTTATGACTGTGCGCAAGGCTATTGACGCCCGCGAATTTGTCACCTTGGAAACCACACTTCTGACAAAGCGGCCAACTATCGGTTTGGAGCAAGCGGTCAGCGCCGGGCGAGATCTGACGGCAGAGCGCAATGAGCATACCTTCCAATTGGCCGTTGATGTTAGGCGCGCCCGCGTCGCGCGCATTCGACCACTTGCCTCTCACAGCACCGAAATAGACCCAGAAGCCCAGCAGATCGAAGCTGCGCCCCCAGCCTTGCCAAAGCCGCTGGCCTTCGATTTCTTGCCAGGTGACCTCGTAGATGAAGACCCGAAGACCCCACAAGATCGGATTTCTCGGTGGCAACGTAAGCTGCTGGATCTGTCCCTGCGCAACCGCCTGCTGAACTTTCGTGATACCAAGCAAACTATTCCCTTCGTCTGTCCGGATGTTTCGAGTCTTGAAGACCAATTGGCCGACGGAAAGAAATTCAAGGCTCTTGCACTCAAGGATGAAGACCCAGTCGGACAGCGTGACCTACTAAACAAGGAAGAGCCTAAGCTGCTCGAAGAAATCGCAAGCGACGCCTTTGCCAAGGGACAACTGGCCGTTCCATTAACAGGAAAAGATACAAGCAACCGCCTTCTCGGTCTTTTCCGCAAGGCCAAGAGCGACATGCAGGAAGGCGGGACCAATACCCTGTTTCTCGCCGCAGGCTTCCTGCGTTGGAAGAAGGCTGACACCGATACACGCAGTTATCGTGCACCATTGTTGCTTATCCCTGTGAAGATATCGCGTCGCTCAGCCCAATCCGAATTCATCATCGAGCACCATGAGGACGACGTCCGCCTGAACGCGACCCTCCTCGAATTTCTGAAGCGCGACTTCGACCTACATATTCCGGAGCTTGAGGGAGAGTTGCCGCGTGATGAGAGCGGCTACGACCTGCCGCTGATCTTCGAAATCATGCGACGCAAGGTGCGGGATGTGGCGGGGTTCGAGGTGGTGGAGGAGCTGGCTATGTCAACCTTCTCCTTTGCCAAGTTTCTGATGTGGAAAGACCTGGTTGAGCGGACGGACAGCCTGCGCAACAATGCACTGGTACAGCACCTCGTCGACAATCCAACCGAGCCATTCCTTGCTGAAGGTGCGGCCACACTTCCCAGGGCCGCTGATGTGGATAGGCGAATCGCGCCGCGAGAAATGTTCACGCCGTTGCCTGCGGATTCTTCACAGTTGTCGGCTGTTCTTGCTGCACAGGAAGGGCATGACTTTGTCCTTATCGGCCCTCCAGGTACCGGCAAGAGTCAGACTATTGCCAACATCATTTCGCAGTGTCTCGCTATTGGAAAGACAGTGCTTTTTGTTGCCGAGAAATCCGCAGCTCTTGACGTCGTTCATCGCCGCTTATCGGCACATGGACTTGGCGACGCGGTTCTGGAGCTCCATTCCAACAAGGCAGACAGAAAGTCTGTGCTCAACCAACTGGGGCGTAGCTGGGATCGGCAGGGCAGAGTGTCAGAGACCGAATGGATCCAAGTGACTGATGACCTTTCGATTACGCGCACTCAGCTGAACGATTACGTTGCCGCCCTTCACCGCAAGGGTACGCAGGGCTTCAGCGTCTATGAAGCGGTGGGCCAAGCTGCGCGCACGGAGGTTTCTTTCGAGCTGTCTTTCGACAACAAGGATGCCCACGACGCTGAGAGCTATGCGCATTTAAGGGCTTTGGCAGAGGCGGTCGGGCGCCGATACCAAATAGTTCGGGACCGCCCTGCTTTGCCACTGGTCGGTGCCGAAGAATGGTCTTTCGGCTGGCAAACTGAGCTTCTGTCGCGCTCGGAAAATCTGCGAAAAGCCACGCGCGAGCTGGCAGAGCACGCGGCCTCCTTAACTGCTTTGTGCGGGTTGGCTAACGATGCGCTGACCAAGGAACGGCTTGAAGAATTGGTGGCGCTCTCTGGGTGGCCGTCCAAGGGCTCCGATGTAAGCTGGGGCTTGGAGGCGGACCTGTCGAATGCGGTCCAAGAGAACGAACGACTTGCCCCGATGCTGGATGCGTATAGAACCGCGTCCGAGGCACTATCGGCAAGGTATCCTTTGGATCGACTGAGCACGATGCCGCTCGACCAGATGGATGCTGACTGGCGGCGTGCCCAAACCAAGTTATGGCCATTCTCCACCTTCGCCAAATCCGCGGTGCAGAAGCTGCTCCAGACTTACGCTACAGGTGGCAAGGCCGATCCGGGTACCGACATTGCCGGTCTTGATGCCTTGCGGCGGATCAACGGTGACATCGACACCATTGAATTGGCCACTTGTCCCGTTTTCGACAAGGTCGCAACGGATGCCAACCGGCTGGCTCAGTTCATCGGTGAGGCGCAGCAGTTCAGAGCTGTGATCGACCCGCTGATGCCAAGGGTCTCGGATCACCAACATTGGTCTGAGGTCAAAATCGCACTGGCGCGTCGAGTGACGGGCGATCTACGGACAGCCCTGGATGGCTTTAGTCGGCTTCATCAAAATTGGATCACTCAGGCGGATGCCTTCCAGATAGTAGCAAACACCGACCCGAAAGAGCATTCATTTGATGACCTCACTCGCCTCCTTGACCAAACGATGCAGAATCGCGAAGCGTTGGAGGACTGGACACGTTGGATCAGCGTCCGCAATCATGCTCGCGGGGCAGGATTGACCTCCCTTGTTGAAGCTGTTGAAGCCCAAACTTTGACTGATGCCGCGCAAGACGCTTTCACCACAGCTTACGCCAAGTGGTGGCTGCCGCAAGCCATGGACGCAGAGGCTGTGCTGCGAGGCTTTTCCCATTGGACCCATGAAGACGCGATCGATAAGTTCCGCGCTCTCGACGACCGTGCGACCGAGATGGCGTCAGAGCAAGTACTTCACCGGATCTGACATGGGTTACCCGCCCGAGATGGCGTGGCCCGCAAATCCGAGTTGGGAACATTGCGCCACCAACTCAGCCTACAACGCCCCAGTATGCCGATCCGATCCCTGGTTTCAGAAATGCCTGATACCTTCACTAAACTCGCACCATGTGTGTTGATGTCTCCTCTGTCCGTCGCGCAATACCTCCCCGCGGGGCAAGCCGCTTTTGACGTAGTAATCTTCGATGAAGCGTCTCAGATCACAACCTGGGACGCGATTGGTGCCATTGCACGAAGACGCCAAGCCATTATCGTTGGCGACCCCAAGCAGCTGCCACCCACCAACTTCTTTGGTCGCAACGATGACCCCGAAGACGATCTGCCAGAAAGCGAAAAAGACCTTGCTTCGATCCTCGACGAGGTGTCCGCCGCGGGTATCCCGACTCAGCAACTTGACTGGCACTACCGGAGCAGGGATGAATCATTAATCGCATTCTCAAACTGGCATTACTATGGCGGTAGACTGGTGACCTTTCCGTCACCAGCCACGGAATCTCAAGCGGTAAAGTTGCATCAGATAAATGGCACTTATGCCCGTGGCATGGGACGCACTAACGAAGACGAGGCCCGAGCTATAACCCGCTTAGTTGTGCGAAGGTTGTCAGAATGGTTAGCGCTGCCTTAGGAAGAGCGCCTCACGCTTGGCGTCATCACCCTTAACGGTGAGCAACAAGGGCTGATCCTCGACCTGTTGGATGAGGAACGACGCAAGAACCCCGAATTGGAATGGTTCTTTGAAGACGAGCGCGAAGAACCCGTTATCGTTAAAAACCTTGAAAACATCCAAGGGGACGAACGCGACGTCATGCTGTTCTCGATCACCTTCGGTCCGGATCACGCAGGCAAGCTTTCGATGGCATTTGGTGCTCTCAATAGCGATGGTGGGGAGAAGCGGCTGAACGTAGCGATAACCCGGGCCCGGCAAGAGTTGCACATCTTTGCCTCGGTTCGTGCGGATCAGATCGATTTGACCCGAACGAAGGCGCTCGGCGTTAAACACCTTAAGGGTTTCCTGGACTTCGCGGCGCGTGGCCCAGCGGCACTTCCTTCGCAAGACGATGGCTCGATCGGCCCGGTGGAGAACGTCTTTGAGGCGGCCATCAAAGCGGCCATCGAGGTGAAGGGTTGGGAACTACGACCACAAATTGGCGTCTCCGGCTTCCGCATCGACTTGGGTGTCGTGCATCCGGATCATGCGGGTGTCTACCTTGCAGGGATCGAATGCGACGGGGCCACCTATCATGGCTCTGCCACGGCCAGAGACCGGGATAAAGTGCGACAAGCAGTTTTGGAAAACCTGGGCTGGACGATTTTGCGTATCTGGTCGACTGATTGGTTCAAAAACCCAAAGGCCGTCGTGGAGCGTATCCATGACGCGCTTACGACCCAACTGGAGGACGAACGGGCTAGGCGGGCGGAAGAAGAGGCCAGCCGAATTACTCCATTTGATGAGGAATTTCCGGCCGACGACATCGAACCTATCGAACAAAGTAATGCAACCGAAACCGAGACAGCTCCGGTGAAACTGGAGCAAATGCCTGATCCAATAACGGATCTACTTGAACCTCGCGAAGAACCTCTTGTGTCAGGCCTTGAACGGCCAGAATATATTTCAGCAGAAGCCGTCACTACCGAAGAAGTCGGCGGTCTAACCCCCGATCCGGAGCAATTCTACGATGTGGCCTACATCCCGCGCCTTGAGCGTCTCATAGAGGATATCGTCAAGAACGAAGGCCCACTTCCTGCGACGCTCCTTTCCCGACGCGTCGCTCAAAAACATGGATGGCAACGTACTGGTCGACGTATTGTTGAACAGGTGTGCGCGGCTTTGGCGCGTATCGATGTCCACAATGCTGATGGCATCGATTTTGCATGGAGCACGGGAAGTCACTCAAATCGTGTGCCGTTCCAGACCGACCTCAATCGCAGCATCCGCGACATCTCACGCGCCGAAATTGCATGGCTTTTCGACGCCAATGCAGAGACGCTTGATCAAAGCGACGACCCGGCGCGCGATCTATCGCGCATGGCAGGCTTGCTGCGTTTGACAGCCGACAGTCGAAGTTATCTCGAAGCCTGTATGAAATGGCGAACAGAAACGGCTTCGATGCCAAGCGCTAAAGCTCCACAGGAAGATCGAGATTGCGACCTGTAACTTCCCAGAGCGAAGACAATCAAGGGGCACGACCAATTCTCGGTTCTGGCAGACGCATGAGCAACAGCGCGCGATCTACAGCCCTGTTTGGCTCTTGATGTGATCAATGCCGCCATATCCCAAGCCTAGCATATACGTTAACACCGGATATGGGCGCAAAGTTATCCGCTCAAATGGCGCAAAGTTTTCCGCTCGATGTCACGGTTAAGTCATTGATATATGGTGAGCGAGGCGCAATGATACGCGCTTCCCCGCATCCAATAGGGCGCCGCAGACTGGCGGCACCTTCACAGCAATAAGGCGGCCCGGGCGCATGTCCCGGGCCGTCTTTTTAGTTGGTGATGATCTCTGGACCCATTTGCGAGGTTGGCAACCACGTCGACAGCCAGGGCACATAGGTGATCAAAATCAAGAACACAAAGAGCACAGCGAGGAACGGCAGAGCGGCGCGAACGACACGCATCATTGGCATGCCGGCGACCCCGGAGGTCACGAACAGATTGAGGCCAACGGGCGGCGTAATCATCCCAATTTCCATGTTCACCACCATGATAATTCCAAGATGGATGGGGTCCACACCAAGCTCGATCGCAATCGGGAAGACCAGCGGTGCGACGATCACGATGAGGCCAGATGGCTCCATGAATTGGCCACCAATGAGCAAAATCACATTGACCATCACAAGGAACATAATCTTCCCAAAGCCTGCCGAGAGCATCGCCTCCGCGATTTGTTGAGGGATTTGTTCATCTGTCAAAACGTGCTTTAGGATCAAGGCGTTGGCGATGATGAACATCAGGGTCACTGTGAGTTTTCCCGCCTCAAACAGCGTTTTGCGGGTGTCTGGGTGCCACAGGGAGGTGACCAAAGCTTGTGGTTTTTGCAGAAGGGAGATTTTCTGCCCGCCGTTGTTGTCAGCCGCGAGCGGTCCCATGTCGCGGTACACGAATGTGGCGACCAGGAAGGCGTAGACGGAGGCGACCGCAGCGGCCTCGGTTGGTGTGAAGATCGCGCCCGTCAGGCCGGGAACCCCATAAATCCCGACCATAATGATAACGATCAACAACAGGCCCCAAAGCGCGTCTGAGAAGCTACGCAGGATTTCGCCCCAGCCTTTCCATTCTCCCTTTGGCATGTTCTTGATCCGCGCCATCACATAGATGGTGATCATCAAGAGTGTCCCGGCCAACAGCCCCGGAATCACGCCCGCCAGAAACATACGCCCTACGGACACATCGGTGGCAGAAGCATAAACCACCATGACAATTGACGGTGGGATCAAAATTCCGAGCGTCCCTGCGTTTGCGATGACCCCTGCGGCGAAGTCCTTGGTGTATCCGACCTCACGCATGGCCACGATAACGATCGAACCGATCGCAACAACAGTGGCGGGGGACGAGCCGGACAAGGCTGCGAAAATCATACAGGCAAACACACCGGCAATCGCCAGTCCGCCCCGCATATGGCCCACGACAGCGATTGCGAAGCGTACAATCCGAGTGGCGACTCCCCCTGTCGACATGAACGAAGACGCGAGAATGAAGAATGGAATGGCCAGAAGGGTGTAGTGCCCAGCCATGGCCTGATAGAGCGATTGCGCCACTGAAGCCAAGGAGGTTTCAGAGAAGGCGAGAAGGAAAATGATCGACGACAAACCCAGCGAGATCGCAATAGGAACGCCGATCAGAAGGAGGCCCACGACGAGGGCAAAAAGAAGAACGACTTCCATGGTGATTATTCCTCGATCTTAAGCGCGGCGCGCTCGACATCATCTTCGGCTTCATGGCTGACGATGAGGCTAGATTGTTTGCCCTTGATGACGCGTAGAGTTGCTTGCACGACCCGAAAAACCAATAGCGCTGTGAACAAAGGCAACGCAGCATAGGGCACGACGCGTGGTAGCTTGTCGTAGCTGTCACCGTAATTGATAGCGTCTTCGAGCCACCGGAAAATCCCCAACATCGGCACTTGATCGGTTACATAAAAGGCCCGGTCCCGAACGCCCTCGGTAAATCCGGTGGGGAACCAACGCCCCTCGGTGGGTTGAAGTGCCGCGAAAGGCGCCCAGTAGTCCCAAGAGCCTTTGAACAGCAACAACGCATAGACGATACAGGCTATGGCGGAGATCAGCGCGGTGATGCGTTGACCCCGTTTGGGCAGCGCGTTTGTCAGCGCATCTACACCCAAATGAGCGGTGATCTTGAAGCCATAAGCGATGCCAAACAGCACAAGCCAGGCGAACAATATAAGCGTGACTTCGAGACCCCAAATGAGGGAGGAATTGAAGATCTTTCGCAAGATGACATTGGCAAATGTCACCATGGTCATAAGGCCAAGCAACAGCGCAATCGCGTTCATTTCTATCGCATCAACATGGCGCGCAAAATTGGATTGCGGCTTTGTCATATCCCTGTCCCCCGAAAAAACATGGTCGCGCGGCATGTTGCGCTGCGACAAACGCATGGCCCATGCAAAGCACAGGCCATGCGAAGCGTTTTAGTGTCGTTAGTGCTTGGCGTTGATGGCTTGCGCCGCTGCAATATTGTCTGCACCAACATCAGCTTCAAACTTGGACCAAACAGGCTTCATCGCCTCGACCCAAGCGGCACGTTGCTCTGGGTTCAGCTCGACGATCTTGCCGCCCGCATCAAGCACGGCTTGGCGGTTCTGTTGGTCAACTTCGGCAATCGCAGCGTTCCGCTCGGCTGTGACTTCAGACAGAATTGTTGTGAGCTGATCGCGCACATCCGCATCAAGGCTGTCGAGCCAATCGACCGAGGCCACGACCATGTAATCAAGCAGGCCGTGGTTCGTTTCAGTCACACCGTCCTGAACTTCAAAGAATTTCTTCCCGTAGATATTGGACCATGTGTTTTCCTGACCATCAACAACGCCTGTTTGCAGCGCGCCATAGACTTCAGAAAAGGCCATCGGTTGTGGCGACGCGTTGAGCGCTTCCATCTGCGCGACGAGCACGTCCGATGGTTGAACGCGGAACTTGAGACCCGCCGCATCTTCGGGTGTCAGGAGTGGTTTGTTGGCCGAAAACTGCTTCAAGCCATTGTGCCAAAATGCCATGCCCTGAAGGCCACGGCGCGTCATGCTGTCCTTCATAGCGACACCCGTGTCAGAGTTCTGGAACTCTTCAACGGCGTCCATGTTCTTGAACATGAAAGGCAGGTCAAAAATGCGGAAGACTTTGGTAAAGGTTTCGAATTTTGACAGCGAAGGGGCAGCGAATTGAACGTCGCCTTGCAACATCGCTTCAAGCACTTGGTCATCGTTATAAAGCGTGGAGTTCGGATAGACTTCCATACAGGCTTTGCCGTTCATTTCTTCATTTACGCGTTCCATGAATGCGTTTGCGGCAATGCCTTTTGGGTGCTTGTCAGTGTTGGTAACGTGGCTGAATTTAATGACGATTTCGCCATCATCACATGCGGCGAGTGCCGATGTGCCAGTGACAGCCAATGCGAGCGCCGTAGCGGCGGATGCGAGAAATTTCATGATGTCTCCTCCAAGAACAATTTTAGCCCAAGTCAGGCTCGCGCCTATCAGGCTCTTGGGTATGCGTTGACGCAAGGAGAGAAATGCACTCTGCACATGTCTCGGGAAGTGTATTGTGTTTCAAATACTTACAATGAATTCAGATGGGAGATACGAATGACATCAAGCTCGGCGTGCGGATTGTCGCACAGTTGATTTGGCGTGTTGTGCGAAAATCCGCACATGTCAGTACGACTCAACCGGGAGTGTTCAGCAAGCTCTTTGGCCCATGCCCCAATCCGCCAGATCAGCGCGACCGACCAGACCGATAGGAGTCTGGTTTGATATTATGGCGCGCGAGTTTGTCATAGAAGGTCTTGCGCGGCAGCTTGAGCGTTTGCGCAGCCTGCGTCGCGCTGCCATCAAAGCGCATCAACGCTTCAATCAGCAAGGTGCGTTCCACCTGCGCCAATTGCTCCACCAAACCCGGTTCATCCACCGTATCCGGTTCACCTATTCCCATCGCAAAACGCATAGCGGAATTCATGAGCGCGCGGGCATTTCCGGGCCAGTCTTGCGAGATAAGACGCGCCATATGGTGCTGCGTAATTTCGGGCACTGGCAGCGCGGCTTGTTCGCAAGCAATCGCGACGTAATGGCGAAACAACACGGGAATATCATCACGCCGATCGCGCAGGGGCGGGATATGAAGGCGTGCACTTTCAAGACGGTAAAACAGGTCAGCCTGAAAAGTGCCCGCCTCAACGCGTTGAGGGATGTCGTGATACGTTCCGGCCAAGATGCGTGGCGCGCGAGGGCCTTCAAGCAGCTCCAGCAGGGCAAATTGTGAAGATTGGCTGAGCTGCGCCACTTCGTCGATAAAGATGCTGCCACCTTCGGCCTCTTCAAAGAGGGGCGCGAGCTGATCGGGCTGGGTCGTCGCCCCTGCGGTCTTGACGAATGGACCGCGCGAAACCGCCGAAAGCAAATGCACGACTTCGGCCATTTTTGCGGTGCCAACGCCCGGCTCTCCTGTGATCAAAACATCGGCCATAGTGCGCGCGACATTTCTCGCATCCACGCGCATTTTCTCCGACAATGCTGAGGTGCCACGTAACATACGAGTGGCGGCATCCCCCGTTTCCGCTTGCCGTTTGAGCGCGCGGTTTTCCAACACGATCCGCCGCGCAGCGAGGGCCTTTTGAACAACAGAAACCAGATCACTTGGGGCGCAAGGTTTTTCGAGAAAATCAAACGCGCCAGAGGCCATGCCCTGCACTGCGGTTGGAATATCGCCCTCTCCCGTGAGGAGAATAACAGGCAAGTCCAAATCGCGTTCCTGAGCCAAGGCCAAGAGCGCAAAACCATCTTTGCCGGGCATCCGAATGTCACTGACGACCACCCCTGGAAACCGCGGCTCGATATGGTCTTTGGCTTCAATGTAACTGCGCGCCAAAACAGGCTCTAAACCGGCCAATTCCAGGGTTTGCCCAAGCGCATCGCGCACCGCTGCATCATCATCAACCAAGAGCACCTTGTTCGCGTTCATTGTTGTGTTCCTCGTGGCTCTGGGGCCGCATCAGCGGCCAATAATTCGACGTCAAAAATGGCGCCGCCGTCAGGGTGATTGGCGCCGCGAATTGCGCCCCCGAAACTCTGCACCAATCCATAAGAAATCGAAAGTCCAAGCCCCATGCCTTCGGAGCTGGCCACGGATTTTGTCGAGTAAAACGGATCGAAAATACGCTCAGGATCGGTGATCCCCGGCCCGGTATCGCGCAGGCTCAGCACCACAGCAGTATCGCTCCGTCGCAGACTGATTTCAATGCGTGGGTCATTCGTGTCCATCATCGCGTCCACAGCATTCGAGAGTAGGTTTACGACAACCTGTTGCAGTCGGACTTCGCCGCCGCGCACGATGATGGGCGTGTTTGGTCGGCTCCAAGTCACCTCAACGCCCTGCCGCGTGATTTTGTCTGCGACCACTTCAAGTGCGGCATCAATCACCCCGGAAAGATCCACGTCAGACACTGGCCCGCTTTCTTGCCGCGCAAAGGCGCGCAAGTTCTGAATGATACGGCCCATGCGCCGGGTGAGTTCGGAAATTCGGCCAAGGTTTTCGCGGGCGATGTCGGGTTTGCCGCGATCAAAAAAGGCTTCACCGTTTTCAGCAAAAGACCGAATTGCCATGAGGGGTTGGTTGAGTTCATGTGAAATGCCCGCCGACATTTGCCCCAGTGCTGAGAGTTTTCCGGCTTGAACGAGGTCTTCCTGCGCGCGTTTCAAAGCGGCTTCGGCCTCTTCGCGTTCCAATATTTGTTGGCGAAGATCAATGTTTGCGGCTGTCAGCTCTTTGGTGCGCGCGGTAACACTTGCTTCAAGGCGTTGATTAGAGGCGGCTTCTAGGGCGAGGCGAGCGGCCAGTGCGCTGCGGTTTTGTTGGACCAAAAACAGCACAGCGCCGAAAACAAACAATGCGCCAGTGATCATCCAGCCCCAGAGCAAAGCGGCAGCAAAATTGGCGCTGCTGTCCACAAGAATTTCTGCCCGAAGACCAAGGATGGGCAGGTCGCGCGACAGATGGAGTGCGCGATTTGGCAGGTAGGGTCCGGCATCAATCCGCCAGATATCGTGGTGGGCTAGGCGGGTGATCTCATGAGGGACCATTTGTGTTGCACGGTCCCGCAACACGAGGTCACTGCGATTGGTGATAAAAACACGACCCCCGACCTCAGTGAAAAATACAGGTGGGGCATCCCCCGGCCAATTGTCTTCAATTTGGGCGACCGAAACGCGGGTCATGACGGCGCCAATGACGGTGCCGGCTTCGTCTTGAATTGGTGCGGCGAAAGAAACGTATCGCCGGCGCCCATCAAGATCGAACACAACTTCATTATATGTGCCAAGCGCCCCGGACAGAGCGCGACCGAGTGGTGGCGCGTCCGGTTTGCGCGCCAGCGACGAGGCCTCACTGCCCGCGACGATCCGACCCTGTAAATCGAGAACAGCAACATCCGCAGCGCCCGTCATATCGGCCATGTTCTGCACAACAAGTTTTGCGGTTGCCTTGTCGCCACCGCCAGTAAGCCGAGCTTTGAGATCGGGGTGTCGCGCGAGCACAACGGCAAGTTCGCGGTAGCGAAACAGCTGCCCAGTGACGCGATCCGCCGCGAAAGACAAATCGGCTTCGCCACGATCCGCGAGCCGAGCCAAACCATCACGATACACGGCCCAGCCTACCGCTCCGGCGATCATGACGGCGGCGGCAACAAAAAGCGCGGCCTGACGAAGGGTAGTCACTTTGCGATCCATTGTGCCAATTCTATGCGCGCCACGACCCGAAAACCAGTGGCATCGACTGCCAGGGCCAAGGCGGCAAAGAGGTCATAAGGATGGTTGTGGCCTGTTTTCGCCGCGCGGCCAGTGGTTTTCCACACGGCGAAGTTTCCGATCCGAGGAAAAGGCAATCGGTGCCCGCATCACGCGGATTTCGGGCCGCAGGCCCCGCGCGCCCAAAGTGCCTTCCAAGGCTCCTTGGGCAAGGGCGGCAACGGCGCCACTGGTGTCCTCTGGCAATTGCAACTCAAGCGTATTCTCGTCGCTTCGCACCAGCCGAAAATCCGTGATCTCACGCGCCGCATCCAACACCGCGTTGCGCATCACATCCGGGGTCACCAATCGGTCACCGAATTCAAATGCGTCATCCATGCGCCCGACAACCTCATCAACAGCGCGCAGGGGAGATCCGCAAGGGCAGGGGTCCGCTGACAGGCGCAGTAGATCGTTCATCCGGTAGCGGGCCATGATCTGAAATGAGCGGCGAAAGGAGGTAATGATAGGCGACACGAGCCCCTCCCCAACAGGCTCAAACTCGAAGTAATTCGCATCTTCCGTGAGGTGCATTTTGCCATGTGCACAGGACACCGCAAACAGCCCTTCGGTCGCCATGTAGATTTGCCCTAAGGGGCGATCGAAATAAGCTTCAATGATGTGTTGATCGACGGGATCCAAAGTTTCACCGCCCGCGAACATCCGCTTTGGGCGAATGGAGGAAGCACGCTCCGCAAGATGACGCAGCACGCGCGGCGGTGCGACGATTGTTGTTGGCGAGAATCCGTCCAGTTCATCGGCCCAAGTTTCAACGCCGGCGTGAAGGTCGAAAAACTTGAGCTTCATCAATCGGGTTTGGTTCGCACCATCATAAAGCGCAGAGTTTTGGGGCAGGATAATCGCGACACGTTCGCGGCGATACCAAAACCCCGGGAGAGCCTTGGCGAGAATGGACCCAAGCCAATCCATCCGTTCTTGATCAGTGATCGCGTAAAGCGCGCGGTTGCCAGAGGTGCCAGTGCTCGCACCAATCGTGACGCCATCTTGGCGCGCCTTCCCTTTGAATGCCTCCCAACCCTCCTCAGCGGTGATGCGCCCAGTATTGAACGCGGCGAAGTCGTTCATGACGATTGTTTTGTCGATGATGGGAAGATCGTCCAGGGATTTCGGCACAGCGGCGTAAAAGTCAACTTTCGGAACATCATGGGTCAGCCAGTGGTCTAGCTGTTGCGCTTGCCAAGCGCGAAATGTCTCTACGTTTTGGAGTCGGCGGGTGTGCCAACTGGTAAAAAGGTAGGAGCGCAACGCGCGCGTGATACTTGTCATGGTACATCCTCATCAAAGGGAGCGGGGTTTGGGTCGTGGCATGTCATAACGGTGCCGCCACCTGCCCGAAAGGCGGCAATGCGGCGCTCAGACAGGGCAGCGGCGCGTGGATTGGTCGCAACTAGGTTGGCGGGAAAGCGCGGTGCACACCCTAGCTCCAATGCCTTGATAAGCCATTGCGCATCACAGGCATAGAGAAGGGGCGGCGACAAGTTGGGGAACAAGAGACCAAAATGCCCATCCGCATGACCGGGTAAATCAACCCCGATTGCTGAGGAGTCACCGAAAAGATCCCAGCCCTCATCCAGCCCGTTTTCTAATGCAACGCGCGGCATCTGTGTGACGTCCACCGCGCGAGACGCGGCGTCCGCTGGAATAAGCTCGCTGAAGGTGCCGCGGCGCAGGTTCACCAGAGCGCTCGCAGATTTAAGCCGTTCAAACGCGGGGCCATGAAGGAGAATGCGCGCGCTCGGAAAAAGATGCAGGCCGGAAACATGATCCGCGTGAAAATGTGTGATGATAATGGTTTTGATATCGCTTGGCGCAAGCCCATGACGCGCAAGAAATGCTTCGGGTTGGCTAAGTGGCAAGAGCTTTGCGCGAAACAGCTTGCTGTAAATCCACAAAAATGCGCCACGCCCGGGCGCGCGCAGGGCGGCCTCCGTATACCCGGTGTCGATCAGAATTGGCCCGTCTTTCGGATGACGGACAAGACCATAGCGAACATGAAGAGTGAGACGTTTCAAGGCCCCGCCCCGCACAAGGAGCCGTTCAAACGCGGTGATCAGGGAGGAGCGCGCAAACAAGGGCGTCATGTCTTGCCCCCGAATGTTTCTGCAAGCCCAGCTTCAAAAGTCATGCGTGGAGACCAGCCAAGGAGCTTATGTGCTTTGGAGATATCAAGGCTTTGCCGATACGCGAACAGGCCGAGTGTATAAGGGGTGATGCGCGGCTCTGGTTGATGGGGAAGCGCGGCACAAGTTGCTTCAAGCGCGCGCGCCAGAACGCGGGCGGCACCCATAGGGAGGGAACGCCAACGCGGTGTGATGCCGAGCGGAGCACAGGCGCGCGCGACAATGTCGCGCACCAAGAGAGGCTCGCCGCTGGATATATTGAAGGTGTGGTTCGCGGCCTCAGTTATGGTGAGCGCGGCTTGGATCGCTGCGCAAACATCGGACACATGGGTGAGGTCGATCGACGCCACCCCACCGCGCAACAAAGGAAGCGGGCCGGACTTGGCAGCCGCCGACATGCGCGGCAAAAGAGCGGTATCGCCCGCGCCGTAGATGCCTCGTGGACGCAGGATCACGGGCGCAAGATCAGGTGCGTTTCGCACAAGTGTCTCCGCCTTTGCTTTTGTGCGGGCGTAGTGATTGATGGGGGGAGGAAGCGGAAACGTCTCAACCACATGTTCCTGATCACGCATCGCGAAATATACGGTTGGCGAGGACACATGCACAAATTTCACAGCACCATTTTGTTGCGCCGTCAGGAGTGCGTTTTGGGTGCCGATGACGTTCGCGGCTTCAAAATCTGCAAGAGGGCCGGAGGGCGAAGAAAGCGCTGCACAATGGACGAGTGCATCAATTGGGCCTGATGGGAGTGGCCCGTGCGCGAGGTCATGGGCGATAGTGTCACAGGGGAGAGTCTCGAGTTTTTCTCTGTCGCGCCCGCTCGCCAGCACGTCCCAGCCTTCGCGCGCTAAGTGCCGCGATAACGCGCCGCCAAGAAACCCGCTTGCCCCTGTGATCAACACGCGCGCCATGTCAGAACTGGACCGCCGCACCGCCAAAAGACACCCCTGCCGAGGTGCCCAGCATCAGGACTTTGGTGCCTTTTGGCACACGGCCTTCCTGCCTGGCTTTGTCTAAAGTTGTCGGGATGGAGGCCGCGATCTGATTGCCGATGTCAGCGGCATAATTGGCAACCTTCTCAGGGTCGAGCTTGAGTTGCCGGATCATATGTTCCAAGGCGAAGGGGCTGGCTTGATGCGGGACAACCAGATCAACGTCATCTAGGGTCCAACCTGCTTTTTCCAATAAATCAGCCACAAACGGGCGGAAATGTTTGGCAGTCACACGAAACAGCTCCTTGCCGTCCATGCGAAACCACGCATTCTCCGCGAACATCTCTGGCGCGTTGTGAAAATCAATCCGGGTGCCGCCAGCGCGAATTGTGCAAGCATCGTAACTCGAGGGGAAACTGCGCATGAGATGCGCGCAAAGCCCGGTTTCGGCGCGACCCCGTGTCAAGACAGCCGCCGCCGCACCATCTCCAAACAATGCGGCAACCTCCGGGTCATCACGCCACGGTAAAGCGCGCGACGCAATCTCTGACGACACAACCAGCACCGAATTGGCGTCTTTTGCCACCAGTTTGAGCGCGGCAATGTCCAACGCCGTCACGAAGCTTAAGCAAGTTGAATTCACATCAAAAGCGGCGGCTTGCCCATCTGCCAGACCTAAGCCTGCCATGATGAGAGGCGCGGTGGCTGGCAAAGTTTGATACGGAACGCCACTGGCGAAAAGGACGAGATCAATATCTTGTGGTGAAATTTCGGCCTCAAACAAGGCACTCTTCGCGGCGCGTATCGCGAGATCAATCTGGCTTTCATCGGAGGCAAAGTATCGCGTGGATACGCCCGTTGCCTTTCTCAATGACCCAACTTCACGTCCAAGATCGCGATCTATGTCGTCGGAGTGCAGACGCTTGCTGGGCAAGGCGTGGCCGGTTCCGGCGAATACAATTGGTTTCATCTGTGCGCCTTTTGAGTTCTCGAAAGAGGATGCCAGCATTGGCGGGAACTTACCAGAAAGGACGCGAAATCAGTTTTTCTAACGTCCTGGCACAAAGTTTCTGAACCCGCAAAACGCGGCGAAAAATCAACATATAGTGGTGACTTGACCAAAGGTGACTAAACTAAAGGTTAGGAAAGTGATATTTTTTGCACGAAATATGCTCGTAGGGGCTGCATTTTGTGTTTTTCGTGCTAAAAGCGACTAGAAATGCATATTTAAGTTTTGTATAGAGAACCAGAGCAACAGAAGCACGGCACATAAAAAACAAGTCGTGATATTGAGGTAGGCGGTAAAAACCATGAGCGCGATCCAATTTGTGGTCCGCGGGGCTGCAGGCAATCTGCAGCACGGCGCGGTAATTGATTCAGACATTGACGGAACCCTAAGTGCAGGGCCGGGGAGCGCTGTGTCGCTGAACATCCGGCGCGCTGATGTGCGTGATTACGTACGCGCCGGGACGGACCTTGAGATTTACCTCTCAGATGGGCGGCGGCTTGTTCTTGAAGATTATTTTGACCAAGCGGGTATGCCAAACGGCCAGCTCTTCCTCAGCGAAGGCGGCGTGCTCATGGAAGTGTCAGTTTCGCCAGATGGGCAAGTTGACTACCAAGAAGCAACGGCTTGGGGCAAATGGAGCGAACTGGACTCGCTGACTTTCCCGGACGATCCGATTGTTGCTGTTGAAGCTTACACGGACGGAGAAGAAGTCGCGCAAGGGATTGGTCTTGGGCTTGCGCCTTTGGCGGGCCTTGGTGCCAACGCACTTCCCGCGGCGGCCGGGCTTGCGGGCTTGGCGGGCCTTGGTGCGCTCTTGGGTGGCACCGATGGCAATGGCGACAATTTTGATGGCAACCAAGACAATTACATTGCGCCGACAGTCAACGAAGCAGGCGACACCAACACATATAATGGTGCCAGCGATCTCACGCTGGATGTCACCGGGACAGCTGATCCGGGTAGCGAAATTGTTGTGCAAGCCGGAGACAAAATCCAAACAACGACCGCTGATGAGGAAGGCAATTGGGCCGTCAATTTTGATGGCGAAGATTTCCCGGAAGACGGTGAGCACATTGTTCGGGTTAAGGTGACTGAGCCGGGCGGCGCAGAGCACATGTTGGACGGCCCAGCCGTGAATGCGGACACCGTTGCCCCGGATGTTGAAATCACCGGGTTTGTTGGCATTGAAGACGATGGTGTTGTGAACGCCGAAGAATATGACGCAGGCTTCCAACTTGAAGGCACTGGGGAAGCAGGCGCGACGTTGACTGTCGACATTGATGGCGTTGTGCGCACAACGACCATTGGCGAAGATGGTACATGGTCGGTCACTTATAATGCGGGTGATCTGCCCAATGGCGAATACACAACGGGCATTTCGGTCACGGCGACAGACAGTTACGACAACTCGAACACGATTTCCGGCACGCTCAACATGGACACCGTTGCGCCAAGCATCGAGTTTGGTCCTGCTGAAGTAGCGGGCGATGGTGTGGTAAACGCCTCCGAAGCGAACTCAAAAGTTGAAGTAACAGGCTTGGCTGAACCTGGCTCGATGGTTGTGGTGTCGATGGAAGGCTATAGCTTTGAAACCGTCGCAACGTCGCAAGGCACATGGACTGCACAGTTTCCTGCGGATGCGTTCGCCAATGGTACATATGACGCAACATTGACGGCCGTTGCTACTGATGCGGCGGGCAACTCAACAACGACAACCTCCACGATTCATGTCGATACGGAAAACACCGCGACGATCAATCCGGGCTACGCCGGGGATGAGACAATCAATAAAGATGAAGCCGATAGCGGCGTTGTCTTTAGCGGATCGGGCGAGCCGGGTGCGGCGTATATTGTTGAGTTTGAAGGTGCGACCCATACCGGAACCGTTGCTGAAAACGGCACATGGACTGTGACATTTGCACCGGGCGAAATCCCCTCTGGCGAATACACCTCCACATTGACACTGACAGCAACAGACAGCGCGGGCAACGTATCGGTCGTTACCGAAGACGTGACAGTCGACACAGTCACCTCGATTACGGCAGATGTTCCGGCGATGGGATCGGGCGATCCGTTCATCAACCATGATGAAATGTCTGCGGGTGTCGAACTTTCCGGCACCGCACAGCCGGGCGCACAGGTCCAAATCAAGATCGGCCAAACCGCTGTAGACGTGCAAGCTGGCGCGAACGGGGCTTGGGTTGCGACCTTCCCGGTTGGCTCGATTGCGCCGGGAGAATACGAGGCGACTGTGACCTCAACGGCGCAAGATGCGGCTGGCAACACAGCGACCACGACGGACACGATCAAGATTGACACTCTGGTGACGGATTTTGCCTTCACCGGCCAACCCGCAAGTCCAGACGGGGTTCTGTCGGCGTCCGATATTTCGCAGGGTCTCACGATCACGGGCACTGTGGAGCAAGGTTCTAGTGTTTCGGTCACGATCGCAGGCGTCACCCGCCCGGCCAGCTTGAACGCAAATGGCACATGGGACGTGACCTTTGAGCCGGGCGTGTTCCAGCCGGGCGAATACCAGACAACACTGACAGTGACGGCAACGGACCTCGCAAAAAACACATCTTCTCTCACCGAGATGATCGAAGTGGACACTGTCGCGGGTCAGTTGGCGCTTTCAACGGCTGCGATTGAAATTGATGACATCATCAACAATGCGGAACGTCTCGACGATGGCGTGACCATTGAAGGCACAGCAACGCCGGGTATGCTGGTGACCGTGAACCTTGGCGGTGCAACAGGCTATGTCGTGTCTAGTGCGCAAGGCACGTGGAGCTATGATTTTGCCCCAGGGGAAGTTCCTCCCGGTACGTACATGGCGGATATCTCGGCTTCGATCACTGACCAATACGGCAACACCAAAGAGGTGACGGATACGGTCAAAGTGGATACGGAAGTTGAGAACTTCACGATCAAGCATAACATCGAAGGCGATGACGTCATTTCTGGCGCTGAAGCCGCGAATGGCGTGCGTCTTGAAGGGACTGTGGAAGCAGGCTCAGAAGTGACAGTGACCTTTGGCAGCGAAGTTCAAACTGTCATGGCGAACGGAAGCGGCGTTTGGAAAGCGGATTTCAGCGCGGCACAAATTCCAGCTGGTGAAGTCGATGACCTCCCAATCACAGTCATGGCAAAAGACCCAGCCGGCAACAAAGCGACGATCACGCATGAAGTGGATGTCGACACGGTTGTCAGCACGTTGAACCATGACGGGCCAGTTTCGGGTGATGGCTACATCAACGCGGCAGAAGCTGCGGCCGGTGTCGAATTGTCCGGGCAGGTTGAAGTTGGATCAGAAGTCTGGGTGACACTCGCGGGCGAGCGCGTTCAGGCAGATGTATCCGGTCGCGGAAGCTGGACTGTCACGTTCAACTCTGGCCAGATTGGCACAGGCGAGCATGACCTCAACGTCCTGATCGAAGCGGAAGACGCCGCAGGCAACACAGCAACTTTGACCGATCAAGTCACATTGGACACGGTTGCACCAGATGAAGCCTATATCACCTCCTATACTCGGTCGAACGGCACCCTTCGCGGCTTCTCGGTCGAAGTTGGCGATGCGGCAGCACAGCTGACCACGGTGGACGCATCTGGCGCTGAGGGCGATATCGCTCATTCGCAACAAGCAGGTTGGTTCTCAAGCGATGAAGTTGACTTCCGCATGAACGAAGCCGTTGCGGACGGGGATCATCTCGTCGTCACCAAATCTGATGATGCGGGCAACACCAACTCGACGCTCTTTGCGATGGAAGGCACGACCGATCAGCTCGTGCTGGACGGGATCGTGGGAACGGACCTCAATTTCGAGGCCATTGACTTGCGGTTTGCCGAAGACACAGTGCTTGAGATCAACGCTCAGACGCTTGAAGACCTGTCGGTCAACTCGAACGCGCTCACAATTCACGGGAGCGCCGATGATTCGGTTCATATCGACACATCCGATGGCTCCACGCTGGTCAAAACAACCAATAAGGTCACGATCGAAAATGAAACCTACGACGTCTACACGCTGGGCGACGAAGGCGGCACATTGATCATTGACGACGAAATTCAGATCGTTTGACCCAATAAAAATAAGGCCCAGCTGTGCCGACAAATGAGTATGGCGGGCCAACTACTCCTTCATTGAAAGGGAGAGCAGGTGGTACTGGGGCAGTTAATCAGGCGTAGTGTATGCGCTGCGGCCATTTTGGTCGGTGTAAGTGGGTGCATGTCGCCCGAAGGGTTCTCATTTGGACCCAAAAAAGCGGCAGGCACCGCAGATGTAACCCGAACAGCAAGTCAGGGTGCATTTGCTCAAGCGCAGGGTGAGCGCAAAGAGAAACACAGATCCGAAATCATCGATGCGCTGATCGCGCGCCGCAGCGTCTTGACGCCGGGCAGTAGCTACGCGCAAGTGGCGAGCGGCGTTTTGGATGCCTCAACGCGCACAGCGGAAGCCGAGTTGCGCCAAGCGCGGCTGCGGTCCCGCGCGACCGACAAGAACTGGCTCCCTCGGATTGGTCCGAACGTCAGCTTGACCTCACTTTCCTCCTTTGTCGCCTCTATCCTGATCGATCAGGTTTTGTTCGATAATGGCCGCAAAAGCGCCGAACGCGACTTTGCAAGAGCCGATGTTGAAGCGGCTGCCGTGAGCCTATCGCAAGATCAGAATGAACGGGTCTATACGGCATTGGACCTTTACTTGACCGCTGAAGAATCGCGCGAAAAGGCGGCGGCGACACAACAGTCCCTCCAAGAAATGCGTGAGCTGCAAAGGATCATGAAAGCGCGCGTTTCTGGCGGCATTTCCGACAGCTCTGAGCTTCACGTTATCAATGCAAAGGTCGCGGAACTGGAAGCCGCGCAAGAAACGTCGCTCCAAAACGCAAAGACAGCGCTCGCGGAATTGAGTGCGATGTCAACGCGCCCTGTTGATGGCATTCGCGGTTTGGCAAACGTCAAGCAAGCCAAAGCAAGCGCAACGCCGCTGTCCGTTCTGTTGGCACAGGCTGAAATGGAACGCGACTTGGCACAAGCCACCATTGCCCGTGCAGGGCTTTTGCCGGGTGTATCTGCCGGGGCGGTTTTGGGCCGAGGTGGCGCAACGGCCCCTGATATCCGCCTGACGTCTGACAGCGGCTTTGGCTTTGGGACGCCCGATAGCATGCGCGCTGTTGAAGCCTCTAAGGAAGCAGCGGGTCGTCGCGTCAATGAAGTGAAAGAAGACGCGAACCGCAAGATTGCGGCGTTGTCCCAGAGCCGCGAAGCCCATGCCGCGCGCGCCAAACAAACAGAAAGCCTCGCCGCCCAAGCGCGTGGGAATTTTGATCTGTTCCACAAACAGTTCAAGGCGGGTACGCGCACCGTGATTGAGGTTGCGGGGATCGTCGAAACGCAGGTGCGCCTCGAAGAAGACCGGATTTCCGCGAAGTATCAAGCGGCGCGCACTGAGCTAGAAATCGCACAGGAAATCGGTGTGTTGGCGGATGGTGGCGCGATATGAGCAAGCCAAGCGCGTTTCCGACGCAAATTACCGGCGCAGCGGTTCAAGGGACGATACGTCCCAACGCGAACAAGAACCCCGGCCCTGATCCCAAGCCGACCAAAAAAATCATCCGCGCCAAGATGCCAGAGCGCAAGACTGCAAACGCAAAACCTGTGCGCGGTGCAGAGACAACGCGCCTAATGCGCCGGGCGGAAATGCTCGCAACCTATTCCAGCGTCCTAGGGGGGGACGCTATCGCACGCGACATTCATGATGCGATGGTGGAGCTTAAGGGCGAAAGCGCTGAGGTGAGTGCCGATGTCTTGATCGCGGGGCTTAAATCCGCTGGTCTCACGGCAGAAGCGATCAAAACACGCGAACCAAAGGCCGACATTTGGCCCGCAATTGCAATGATGATCAACGGTCAAGCGGTGCTTGTCCTCAAACAAACCGCCGATACGCTCGTGCTTTACGAAGCCGGAGCGAACGGGGGCAATTCTGAAGTTCCGATTGAGGATTTCGCGCCCTATTTCGCCGGTCTGCTCATCCGCGCCGACACAACGCTCGCCAAACTTGATGAACGCCACACAGTTGCCGGTAAAGCGCCGCACTGGTTCTGGGGTGAAATCACAAAATACAAACGCCAATTTGGCGATGTCGCCCTCGGCTCCTTTGTGGCGAATATGCTTGCGGTGTCGGTGGCGCTGTTCTCTTTGCAGGTCTATGACCGGGTGATCCCACATCAATCAACAGCGACCCTTTGGATGCTTGCCATTGGGGCCTTGGCGGCGATCCTGCTGGAAGCATTGATCAAGACCGCACGCGCGCGATTGATGGATGGCGCAGGCAAAACGATTGAGCTTAACGTGCAGCGGCTCTTGATGCGCAAAGTGCTGGGGATGCGCTCAGATAAACGTCCAACGTCTCCCTCTGAACTGTTCTCAGCGATGCGCGAATTCTCCTCGGTGAGAGAGTTTTTCACCGCCTCTTCAGTCGGGGCGCTCACGGATATTCCGTTCATTTTCCTGTTCCTCTTCCTCGTTGGATCCATCGCCGGGAATGTGGTTTGGGTGCTTATCGCGGGCGGCATCATTATGGTGTTGCCAGGATATTTTCTGCAAAAACGCATGGTCGAACTCAGTCGCCAAACCCAGGGTGCCTCTGCCAAGACATCGCGGCTTTTGCACGAGGCAGTTTTTGAACACGACACCATCAAATCCGCCCGCGGCGAAGACCGTTTCATGCGGGTTTGGGGCGAACTAACCATGCTCTCGGCGCTTAAGTCCTCTGAGCAACGCCGCATGGCATCGGTGCTTACTTTCTGGGCGCAAGCCGTGCAGCAAGTGACCTATGTTTCTGCTGTTATCGTAGGGACTTACCTCGTGTTCGCAGGTGATTTCACAGTTGGCACAATTATCGCGGTTGGCATTTTGTCGGGTCGTACATTGGCACCGCTTACACAGCTGACGGGCACAATGGCCCGGTGGTCCAACGTCAAGAACGCACTCGACGGGCTGGAAGCAATTGCGCATTCGGAACAAGACGACAGTGAGCACCGGACCTTGTTGCGACGAGACCGGTTGAACGGCGCTTTCGAACTTCGCAACGTGACCTTCGCTTATGATGAGGACTCCGCCAAAATCGACGTGCAAGGCATGCGAACAAAACCCGGCCAACGTATTGCTGTTTTGGGTGCGAACGGGTCTGGGAAATCCACGTTTCTCAAGCTGCTTTCCGGGCTGTACGCGCCCAATGAGGGCAGAGTCATGATTGATGACGTAGACATCGGCCAGATCGCTCCGCGTGATTTACGCCGCAACATCGGCTACCTTGGTCAAGAGGTGCGCCTGTTCGCAGGCACCCTGCGCGAAAACCTCAACCTAACCCTGCTAGAGCGCGATGATGACCGCCTGCTTGAGGCATTGGACTTCGCCGGAATTGGCGAATTTGTGCGCAGTCACGCGAAGGGTCTGGATTTGGACATTCGTGACGCCGGTGAGGGGCTTTCGACGGGACAACGTCAATCCATCGGTTGGGCGCGCATCTGGCTGCAAGACCCTTCTGTTGTCCTTCTTGATGAACCAACAGCAGCGCTCGACACAACGCTCGAAGCGCAGCTCGTCGCGAAATTGGACACATGGCTTGACGGGCGGACGGCATTGATCGCAACGCACCGTTTGCCAATTGTTGCGCTCACCGAACGCACGCTGATTTTCCAAAATGGGCGTTTGGCCATTGACGGTCCGCGCGATGAAGTGCTGGAACATTTGAAAAAATCGCAAGGTAAAACGCCCGCAAAAGCCGCCGAGAAACCAGCACCAAAACCTCAGATCGTTCCCAAGCAGGAGGCGTCCTAATGGCCACATTGGATGCGCAATTTGAAAGCGATATGCGCGGCCCATCTTTGATCATTTGGGTGTCAGCGGCGGCGGTAATCGTGTTTATCCTCTGGGCGGCAATTGCTTGGGTTGACGAAATCGTACGCGCGCCGGGCGCGGTGATTTCCTCCTCGCGCCCGCAAATCATTCAGAACCTAGAAGGCGGTATTCTTGCCGAATTGATGGTTAAAGAAGGGGATCGTGTTGAGCCGGGCGATGTGCTCGCGCGCCTCAAGGGAACCGGGTTCCAAACCACCGTGGATGACCTTTCTGATCAGGTCGCTGGGCTTGAAATCAAACGGTTGCGCCTTGCGGCTGAACTGGAGGGCGCACATGAATTCACGGTGCCCGAAGTGCTCGCGGCGCATATGCCCGGCATTGTCGCCTCGGAGCGCGCTTTGCTCGCTGCACGCCAATCCGACTATGTAAGCCGCCGTGATGGAGCAAAACGTGTGCTTGATGAAGCCGCGAAAGAAATGCAGCTGATGGAAAACATGTACCGTCAGGAAATCGTTGCCCTTCTAGAAGTGACCCGCGCGCGCAAAACGCATGGTGATGCGCAGATCAAATACAACGAGATTGTAACGCAAACAGAGCTGGCGCGCGCGGAAGAATACTCCGAAACGCTCAAGGAGCTGGCGACCAAGGGTCAAGACCTGAAGATCGCGCGCGACCAAATGGACCGTACAGTTCTCACAAGTCCGATGCGCGGTATCGTCAACAATCTCGCCGTAACCACAATCGGTGGCGTGATCCGCCCCGGTGAGGAAATCGCGCAGATCATTCCGCTGGGTGACGCGATCTTTGTCGAAACCCGTGTGAAGCCCAAGGACATCGCCAATGTGCAGCCGGGCCAAGCTGCCACAGTCAAACTTTCTGCTTATGATTATACGATTTACGGGTCGTTCAAAGGCATCGTGGAGCTTGTGTCTGCGGATACTTTCAAAGATGAGCGAGTCAAAGATGGTGATCCGCACTATCGCGTCACCGTCCGCATGGACCTAAGCCAATTGAATGAACGTCAAGAGGCGCTGGAATTGCGCCCCGGCATGGTCGCGGATGTAGAACTTCACACAGGGTCCAAAACGATCCTTCATTACCTGATGAAGCCACTCTACAAATCCCGCGAAGCCTTCCGCGAGCCATAAAGACACACAGTAAACCGGACGCGATTGGCCTCCTTTCCTTGTTTCAAAAATACCTCCGCCGGAGGCGTCTGCCATCCAAGCACAACGCAGCGACAATCGAGGGGACCGAACTGTCAGTCGCGCGACACTGCCAAACGGTCTTCACACTCGCCAGTTTTGTCATGGACGAGGGGCTGCGGCGCGCCGGAGTCGATCGTTGATCGCGCGTCCAAGGCCGGTGTCGGGGATCGGGGAAACGGCGATTGGCCCGTCTGTTTCATCAAGCTGGTGCAAATATCGAAACAGGTTCGCGGCCGCCTCAACCAAATCGCCCGCTGGCGACAGATTTAGCGCGCAACTGACATCACCGAAGCCAAGCAGTCGCTCGCCGGGATCCGTCGCAAGGGCATTCAGTCGAAGTACGGCTTTAGGTGCATAATGGCTGGCCAGTTGGCCCGGAGCATTGATCGCCTCGCGTTGATCGCGCAATTGAAGCGGAGCGCCTAGGGCGGCCTCAATATCCTCCGTACTCAGCCCGCCCGGACGCAGCAAAGTCGGTTTCGCGTCAAGCCCGATGATCGTGCTTTCAACACCGACATTGCACGGGCCCGCATCAAGCACCGCGTCGATTTTGCCATCAAGTCCGGCAAGCACATGCGCCGCCGTTGTGGGGCTGATTTTGCCGGACGGATTGGCAGATGGGGCCGCGAGGGGGCCGCCAAATGCGCGCAACAACGCCTTTGCGCTCTCATGCGCAGGCACGCGCACCGCCACCGTGGATAATCCGGCGGTGATCAAGCTGGATAGCCCGGTGTTGGCGCGAATTGGCAAGACCATAGTCAGCGGGCCGGGCCAAAAGGCAGCGGCAAGTGTTGAAGCTTGCTCGTCCAATTCGGCCCATTGAGAAACGGCGCTCACATCGGGCAAATGGATGATGAGCGGGTTAAACGTAGGGCGTGCTTTGGCTTCAAATATGCGCGCCACGGCTTCGTCATCACAGGCGTCCCCGGCCAAACCATAGACCGTTTCCGTAGGCATCGCGACCAGCCCACCGGCCCGCAAAAGGCCCGCCGCTTTGCGAAATCCTGTTTCATCAGGCGCAATGATTTCAGTCGTTTTGGCCATGACGCTGCGTTCCACTTTTGCGCTTGCGGCTCGCAAGCTAGGTTCCCAACAGTGCCTAAAGCGATGCCTCTCGCTTGCCAAGTCACATGAAAGGATGAACGATGCCCTATCGTGCCCCGGTGGATGAATTTCGCTTCCTCCTCGACAACGTCGTCGAGTTTGCGAAACTTGCCAAAACAGAGAAATTCGCGGAAGCGACACCAGACATGGTGACCGCAATTCTGACGGAGGCGGGCAAGTTGACCACCGAAGTCATGGGGCCGCTGCAACGCAACGGTGACCTTGAAGGAGCCGTGCTGGAAAACGGTGTTGTGCGGTCTTCGCCAGGGTTCAAAGAAGGTTATCAGGCGATTGCGGAAGGTGGCTGGGTCGGCATTTCGGGCGACCCAGAATATGGCGGCATGGGTCTGCCGTTCACCTTGGCAGCGGCCTTTAATGACATGGGATCGGCCGCCTGTATTTCGCTTGGATTGAACGCCCTGCTCACACAAGGCCAGATTGAAGCGTTGGAGCATCACGCCTCAGACGACATCAAAAACCTGTATCTGCCGAAACTCACCTCAGGCGCGTGGACGGGTACCATGAACCTGACAGAACCGCAGGCGGGTTCAGACGTTGGCGCAATAGCATCAAAGGCCGTGCCCAATGGCGATGGCACTTATGCGATTACTGGCCAGAAAATCTTTATCAGCTGGGGTGATCACGATGTGGCGGAAAACGTATGCCACCTCGTATTGGCGCGCCTGCCCGATGGAAAGCCCGGCACCAAAGGCATCAGCCTGTTTATGGTTCCGAAATACATCCCGAATGAAGACGGCTCTCTTGGCGAGGCAAATGATTTGCGGGTTGTCAGCCTCGAACACAAGATGGGTCTACACGGATCGCCCACTTGCGTGATGAGTTTTGAAGGCGCGAAAGGCTGGATTGTCGGCGGGGATCATGACGGCATGAAAGCAATGTTCACGATGATGAACAACGCGCGGCTACAGGTTGGTGTTCAAGGTGTTGGCGTGGCCGAAGGCGCATTGCAACATGCGGTTGCCTACGCAATGGAGCGCAAACAGGGCCGTTCTCCTATCGACAATGGCAACGGTACAATCGTTGATTTCGCTGATGTGCGCCGGATGTTGGCTCAGATGAAAGCTGAAACTTTTGCGGCGCGCGCCATTACGCTGGCCTGTTCGGTAGCAATCGACATGAGCCACGCGACCGGTGATGCCGATTGGGAAGCGCGCGCGGCATTCCTGACACCAATTGCCAAAAGCTACGGCACCGACACCGGAATCCTTGTCAGTCAACTTGGCGTTCAGGTGCATGGCGGCATGGGGTTCATTGAGGAAACGGGTGCTGCGCAATACAGCCGAGATGTGCGCGTCACCTCGATTTATGAGGGGACCAATGGCATTCAAGCGATGGACCTCGTGGCGCGCAAGATGATGGACGGCGGGGAAATGGCTTGTCGCATTCTCGAAGAAATCGAGAGCGGCTCCGAGCGCGCGCGCACTTTGCTAGGGCCAATGGCCGATGCCGTTTGGCATGCGGCGGAAACCACCCGTGAAGCGACTGAGTGGCTTGTTGAACAGGATTTCCAAGATCGGTTCGCGGGGGCAGTGCCTTATCAATCGGCCTATGCGCGGGTGCTTGGGGCGGCCTATCACCTCAAAGCGGCTTATGCCGAAGGCGGCAAAGGGCCTCGCACGGCACTTGCCAAGTTTTATATCGAGCGCTTGTTGCCCGATTACGCGGCAAACCTCGCTCATGCCCGCGCCGGGGCTTCTGGTCTTTACGACATTAAAGACGAGGATTTTGAGGTTTGAGCGGTCGACTCAAGTTTCCTTGGGACTCGGCCCCCGATGACGGCGAAGCGATTGAGGTCGCGCCGGGCGTTTTATGGTTTCGCCTGCCTTTGCCTATGAAGCTGGATCACGTCAATGTATTCGCCTTTGAGGATGAGGACGGATGGACGATCATCGACACCGGGTTCAATTCCAAGAAAACGCGCAAGATCTGGGAACAGATCATGGCAGGTCCGCTCGGCGGCAAGCCAATCGCGCGCGTGATCGTCACGCATCATCACCCCGATCACATTGGCTTGGCGGGTTGGTTCCAGCGCGAACACAACGCCGCGCTCATCACCACCCGAACGGCGTGGTTGTTTGCGCGGATGTTGTTGCTGGATGAACAAATGCGGCCTGTCGATGAGACGCTGGCGTATTGGCGCAGCGCAGGCATGGACAAAGACATCTATGAAAAACGACTGAGCGAGCGCCCGTTCAATTTTGCAGATGTAGTCGCGGATATGCCGCTTGGGTTCAAGCGCATCAAGGAGGGGGATGTGATCCGGTTTGGCGGGCGCGATTGGGACGTGCGCATCGGCAATGGTCACGCGCCTGAGCACGCAACCTTTTGGTCGCGTGATTGCGATTTGGTCGTCGGCGGGGATCAGTTACTCGCCACAATCAGCCCCAACCTCGGCGTCCATGCGACTGAACCTGAAGCCGATCCAATTGGCGATTGGCTTGAGTCCTGTGAGCGGCTCGCGCCGTTTGCTGATGAACGCCACCTCGTTTTGCCGGGCCATAAACTCCCCTACACAGGTCTTCCCGCCCGCATTCGGCAACTTGTAGACAACCATTACAGCGCTCTTGAGCGGCTGGAGAAATACCTGGAAACACCGCGCACATGCGTGGAGTGTTTTCCCGTGTTGTTCAAACGCAAGATTGGTGACGGGGAATATGGGCTTGCACTGGTCGAAGCCTTTGGGCATCTCAATCACTTGTACCAGATCGGGCGCATAACCCGCACACGGCGCGAGGACGACGCTTGGGTTTGGCACGCGAAACAGTGATTCGGGGGGCCTCCCATGGCAAAAACGAAAGCCGGCAAAGCCAATCCACGCGCGAATGTGGCCAAATGTGATGAGGGCGCGCCGCTGACCGCAGAACAAAAGCCGCTGCCAAAATCCATGACCGACAAGCCAGTTGACTCCAAAAGCCCCGCGCATTGGGCCTATGAGCGGTTGATCTTGTATATCCAAAATTTTGAGGAACAGCTCGACAACGAGCACGAGGTCGCAATGGGGTTTGTCGGGGGCGATGCCGGGGTGTTGCGTATTGAGGGTATTGGCTATTTCGACCCTGATTTGGTGACGTTTTATGGAACAGATGGTCAGGGCACGAAAACCCAATTGATCCAACATGTGAGCCAGCTCAACGTGATGTTGCGGGCGTTGACCCGTCCTGAATCCGAAGAAAAACCAAACCGAATTGGGTTTCGATTGGCGGCGGACATGGAAAAGGCGGACGCGGAGACTGACGATGAGGCAGAGGGATAGCGGCGCAACACTCTGGTAAGAAAACACGCTCCAAACGGGTGACAGCGTGGTGTAAATCGTCTAATCGAGAACCAACGCACTACGAACGGATCAAGAATAGGGGACCGCTATGAGCGACTACAAACACGGCTCGATGGACACGTCAGTTCAAGAAAAGACCTTCGAAAACTTTGGCAAAATGGTGACACGCAGCTCTATCGCGATCATCATCGCACTTGTTTTCCTCGCTTTGGTCGGCGCATAAAAACCCAAAGTCGCTTACGGGGGGTAGGCGGCTTATCACATTTATTTTCCATATTTGGAGCGCCCAATGCGCCGTATTTTTGCTGCTATCGCTATTCTTTTTGCTCTGACGGCTTGTGCCGCCGAAAGTACTTGGGCCCCGGATGAGGCGGTGGCGCGTGCACATTATGTGCACAATGGGCCGCCCATGATCACGCTTTTTACAGTGGTCAACAACAACTCAGGAAATGGCGGTCACGCGGCCTTGATGATCAATGGCGCGGAGCGGATTTTGTTTGATCCCGCAGGCAGCTGGCATCACCCCAAACTGCCTGAGCGCAATGATGTCTTTTACGGAATCACCGATGGGGCCGTGGATTTCTACATTGATTATCACGCGCGCCTTTCGTGGCGTGTTGTGCGTCATGACATCGTAGTCAGCCCACAAGTCGCGGCGATGGCGGCGAAAATCGTGAAGGAATATGGTGCGGTTCCAAAGGCGAACTGCACAGCGGCCGTCACGGCGGTTCTGCGTCAATTGCCCGGCTTTGAAAGCATCGTTCAAACCATGTTCCCGGTTCCGGCGATGGAGAGCTTTGCTAAGTTGCCAGGCGTTAAGGAACAAGTTTTCTACGATGATGATCCAGATGAGAACGGCTATATCCTGCGCCCCAACATTTAATCGCGCCGCTTAGCCCAGCACCCACAGCAATGCAAAAAGCGTGATCCCGCCACCCAAAATGGCGAGGATCATGTTGCGGGTGATCACTCCAAGCCCAAGCGTCACGAAGGCAGCGATAAGGCGCGCCGGATCAACTGCGCCATTTGTCGCCTCGGGCCAAAGGATCAAAGGGGCCACGATGCCGGGTAGCACAGCGACAGGCGTGTAGCGCAATAGCTTCAACGCGAATGGCGGCAGAGGACGATCCCCGATCACCCCCAGGAACGAAAACCTGACAGCGAAAGTGCCAACACCAAGGGCAACAATGATCAACCAAATTTGCGTATCGTTCATCTGCGCACCAAATTCATTCGCGTTTCAATAAACGCGCCCACGCACATGGCGATCACAGCAGCGATCAGCAATCCGGTGCCGTAAGGCAAGCCAGACAATGCCAGCGCAAGGGCGACCGAAGTCAGCGCCGCGCCGATATGTGCGAGACTTTTGAGTAAAGGCGCAGTCATCGCAACAAAGGTGATTGGCACGGCGAAATCCAAGGCAAAAGCATCGGGAATCGATGCGCCAAGATAGGCCCCCAGGAACGTGCTGGCATACCAAACCGGCGCAAGATGCGAGATGATCCCGAAGAAATAGGCATAGCGCGCGGAAACCGACATGTCTGGCTCATTTTCGTATTTGGAAACGCCCATTACATAGGTTTGATCCACCAACAAATAGGCAGCGAACGCCCGTTTCCAGAATGGCGCGCCCCCCAGATAGGGGACCAAAGCGGCGGAATACATGGCCATACGAATGTTCACCGCCAGTGCAGTAATGATCACGATGCCCACAGGCGCGGCATCCGCAATTTGGCTGACGGCGGTGAACTGTGCCGCACCCGCGATCACCAAAACGCTCATCCCCATGACCTGAGCGACGTTCAGACCAGCCTCGGTCGCAACAACCCCAAACAACATCGCGAAGGGTACATAGACCACCAAAAAGGGAAGCCCATCTTTGAAACCGGAGAAAAAGGCGTTGCGCGTCGACATTGTCATGGACGAACTCATATGTTTTCCGCTCAGAGATGGCAATTGACGTTGCGATTATGGTTTCTTGTAGCGTTTTAGCCCCGTATCGTGACGGAAACTAACCCGATAATCAGTTTGGAATGTTACGATGAAGAAACCAGTTGGCGTAATTGTAGCCGGGGGGCAGGGCCGCCGGATGAACGGGCTTGATAAGCCACTGGCACCCCTTGCGGGGCGTACAATGATTGCGCATGTGGCCGAACGATTGGCGCCCCAAGTCGACGCTCTGGCCATTAATGCCAATGGTGACTTGGATCGGTTTGGTTTGCCTTTTCCTGTTATCTCGGATGATTTGCCAGGCCAGCCCGGCCCCCTTGTGGGCATATTGACGGCGATGCGCTGGGCCGAGGCGCAGGGTGCCAGCCAAGTTGTCACAATGCCAGCTGACACGCCTTTTTTGCCGGGAGATGTGGTCGAGCGCCTCGCGCGCGGTATTGAAATCAACAGAGGGAGCATCGCAGTGGCCGCGGATGAAAGCGGCGTGCATCCGGTGGCAGCCATTTGGCCAACGATTCAGGAAGCAACTCTGGCACGCGCGATTGAAGCAGGATTGCGCCGGGTTATGGAGTTCACCGATCTTCACAACGCGACGATTGTGCATTTTTCCGGGGAGCCTTTTTTCAACATCAATACCCCTGATGACTTGGCGAAGGCTCAGGCAAGGGCGATGCGGGCGGAGTGAAAACCGACAGACCACTTGGACGGACGAAAGCCTCGTAACCGGGGTTTTGTCGAAGACTTAACCGAAAGTTTCCGATCCGCGACAAATTGCCCGCAGATTCCTTCGCGAACGACCGATCTGGCGCCATTTTCCCCCTTGCTTGAACGCGCCGCCCCTCTTACTTCCATGCGTGGGACACCCTTCCCCAACGAAGGGCACATATCTGGAAGGATACCAGCAATGGTCATCGAGACACCGGCAACGCGGCCGGCTAATCCGCGTTTTTCGTCTGGCCCCTGCGCCAAGATTCCGACTTTTTCCCTCGACAAACTGTCCGATGCTGCGCTTGGGCGCTCGCACCGGGCCGCCGTTGGCAAAGCCAAACTGAAGGATGCCATTGAAGGCACCCGCGAAGTTTTGGGCATCCCAGCAGATTACAAAATCGGCATCGTGCCCGCCTCCGACACAGGCGCCGTTGAAATGGCGATGTGGTCGATGCTTGGCGCGCGTGGCGTGACAATGATGGCGTGGGAAAGCTTTGGCTCGGGCTGGGTGTCTGATGTCGCCAAGCAACTGAAACTCGACGCGACAATCATGGAAGCGGGCTACGGCGCGTTGCCCGATTTGACCGCGGTGGACTTCGCGACTGATGTTGTATTCACTTGGAACGGGACGACCTCTGGCGTGCGGGTTCCAAATGGTGACTGGATCGCCGCAGACCGCGAAGGCCTCACAATTTGTGACGCGACATCCGCGGCCTTCGCCACCGATTTGCCTTGGGACAAACTGGATGTAACGACCTTTTCTTGGCAAAAAGTTTTGGGCGGGGAAGCAGCGCATGGGATCATCGTTTTGTCCCCGCGCGCTGTCGAGCGGCTTGAAACCTACACGCCAGCTTGGCCCTTGCCAAAAATCTTCCGCATGACCAAAGGCGGCAAATTGATTGACGGTATCTTCACAGGTGCAACGATCAATACGCCTTCCATGTTGGCGGTTGAGGATTATCTTGTCGCGCTCGATTGGGCGCGTTCAATCGGTGGCCTGCAAGGGCTTATCAAACGCGCCGATGCCAACGCTCAAGTCATTCATGACTTCTGCGCTGCGACACCGTGGATTGCCAATTTGGCCGAGAATGACGCGACCCGCTCCAATACCTCGGTGTGCGTGAAATTCATCGATGACCGCATCAAAGACGGTGCAGCTTTTGCGAAGGCCGTCGCCAAACGGCTCGAGACGGAAGGTGTCGCGCTCGACATCGGCGCATATCGTGACGCGCCGGCTGGCTTGCGTATTTGGTGTGGCGGCACTGTCGAAACCTCCGATGTTGCCGCGCTGATGCCATGGCTCGATTGGGCGTTCAACGCCGAGATCGAAGCACAATAAATCAAGCCGGGCGGGGCTGATCCCGCCCGCAATTCCCTTCATGCGGCCCGCCCGCACCCGAACAAAAGGACCACTATCATGGCCCCCAAAGTACTCGTTTCCGACAAACTCTCCGAAACCGCCGTTCAGATTTTCCGTGACCGCGGCATCGACGTAGATTTTGAGCCAAATCTCGGCAAAGACAAAGAGCGCCTGCTTGAAGTCATTGGCCAATATGACGGGCTTGCGATCCGTTCAAACACCAAAGTCACCTCTGAGGTGCTCGAAAAAGCGACGAACCTAAAAGTCATTGGTCGCGCCGGGATTGGTGTGGACAACGTCGATATTCCCGCCGCCTCGGCCAAAGGCGCGATTGTTATGAATACGCCGTTTGGAAATTCGATCACGACAGCCGAACACGCAATTGCGATGATGATGGCAGTTGCCCGTCAAATCCCTGAAGCCGATGCCTCGACGCAAGCGGGCAAGTGGGAAAAATCGAAATTCATGGGCGTTGAGCTGACAGCAAAAACCCTTGGCGTGATTGGCTGTGGTAATATTGGCTCCATCGCGGCTGAACGCGGCAAGGGCCTCAAAATGAAAGTCATCGCGTTCGACCCTTTCCTCTCTGAGGAACGCGCCGACAAACTGGGCGTGGAAAAAGTTGAACTCGACGAGCTTCTTAAACGCTCCGATTTCATTACATTGCACGTTCCCCTCACCGACAAAACACGCGGTATTTTGAACGCAGAAAATATTGCCAAGACCAAAAAAGGCGTGCGGATTGTGAACTGTGCGCGTGGTGGGCTTGTGGATGAGGCGGCCCTCGCGGAGGCCATTAAGTCCGGTCACGTTGCTGGTGCGGCGTTTGATGTCTTTGAAGTTGAGCCAGCAACAGACAGCCCCCTGTTTGGCCTGCCAAACGTCGTGTGCACTCCGCACCTCGGCGCATCCACAACGGAAGCCCAAGAAAACGTAGCGCTTCAAGTTGCGGAACAAATCTCTGACTATTTGCTGAGTGGTGCTGTCACAAATGCGCTCAACATGCCTTCCGTCACGGCGGAAGAAGCCAAAGTGATGGGGCCTTGGATTGCGCTCGCGGGCAACCTTGGCGCGTTTATCGGCCAAATGACGGACGAGCCCATCGAGGAAGTGAACATTACACTCGACGGTGTGGCTTCAGAAATGAACGTCAAAGCGCTCGATTGCGCAGTCATCGCGGGTTTGATGAAACCGGCGAACCCAGACGTAAACATGGTCTCTGCCCCGGTTATGGCCGCGGATCGTGGCGTCAAAACCTCGACGACCACCCAAGACAAAACGGGTGTGTTTGACGGTTACATCAAGGTGACTGTGAAAACAGCACAAAAAGAACGTGCGATTGCCGGGACGGTGTTCTCTGATGGAAAACCTCGCTTCATCCAGATCAAAGGCATCAACATTGACGCCGAAATCGGACGTCACATGTTGTACACCACCAACAAAGACGTGCCGGGCGTAATTGGTGCGCTTGGGGCAACGATGGGCGATCACGGCGTCAATATTGCGAACTTCACGCTCGGTCGTGCGGACGCGGGCGGCGATGCAATCGCGCTGTTGTACCTCGACGCTCCACTGCCAGACTCTGTTGTGAATGCGCTTGTTGCCTTGGACATGTTCCACAATGTCGCGCCACTGACCTTCGACGCGTAAGGAAGACAAAAGCGATTTTGCAGCCCCGGCATTCCTGCTGGGGCTGTTTGCGTTTGCGCTAGGTCCAGGGCTGAGGTTGTTCCGTATAGCTGATGTAAAGCGGGTGCTTTGGATGCCCTGCTTTGGTGAGGCCAAGATGCGTGAGAGGCAGCTTCGTTGCGCGCAACAAAGCGGTGACAGCAGCGCCGCGCGCCAGGTGTTCGCCGTGCGCGCCCCAAGCGCAAATGATCTGATCCGCCCAGGTACAGCCTTCCAAAATCACAGTGTCATTTTCCGGGCCAACCGGATCAGCAGCGGCGCGCATCGCTTTGGGATCGGTGTCGCGCCACGCAAAAATATTCGTGACACGAAACGCTCCAAACCCAAGCGCTCGCGCGCGCCGTTCGCATCGTTCGACCGTTGGATCATTCTGCACTTCGGTCGCAGTCGATGGGTTCAGCATGATGAAAAGTACGCGTTTGCCTGCCGCATCCCAAGTGCGCGTGAGCATGTAGCGATACTGTTCACAGTCTGAATACACCGCCACTGAAGGCGCATCATCCTTGATATGGGTCCGGGTCAACATCGCCCCTATGTGCCCATGGCGTGTGAGAATGGCAAGGCTTGCGAAATTTTCCCGTTTGGTCAAACTGGGTGAAGGGAGATTGAGCATGCTAATAGCCGAGATCATACGGAAAAAACGCGATGGGTTGGTCTTGAGTGCCAAATGCATCGCGCAAATGGTGGAGGGGATTGCAAGCAATGACGCCAGCGAAGGTCAGGTTGCGGCTTTTGCAATGGCGGTGTTCTTCAATGGCATGACACCCAGCGAAGCCGCCGCTCTCACGCTTGCGATGCGCGACAGCGGTGAGGTGTTTACATGGGATGTGCCCGGCCCGGTGGTGGACAAACATTCGACCGGCGGCGTTGGTGATAATTTGTCGTTGATGCTTGCACCGATTGTGGCGGCGGCGGGAGGCTATGTGCCGATGATTTCCGGGCGCGGACTTGGGCATACGGGCGGTACGCTCGACAAAATGGATGCAATTCCCGGCTATACAAGCCAGCCCGACAACGAAAAATTCCGTAAAGTTGTGCGTGATGTAGGCTGTGCGATCATCGGTCAAACCGGGAACCTCGCCCCCGCTGACAAACGGTTCTACGGAATTCGTGATGTGACCGCGACTGTAGAAAGCGTACCGCTGATCACGGCGTCGATCCTCTCCAAAAAGCTCGCCGCCGGACTACAAAGCCTTGTGATGGACGTGAAATGCGGCAGTGGTGCCTTCATGCAAAGCCGAGATGACGCGCGCGCATTGGCGCGCTCAATTACCCATGTCGCTCAGGAAGCCGGGCTTACTTGCCATGCGTTAATCACTGACATGAACGAGCCGCTCGCGCGCGCTGCCGGAAACGCGGTCGAGGTGCTGGATGCGATTGAGTTCCTACATAACCCAGAGCGAAATGCCCGCCAAGCTGAGGTGGTGTTTGCGCTTACGGGTGAGATGCTGTTGACCGCCGGGCTTGCCGCGTCGCGCGAGGAGGGAATAGCGAAATCGCGCAGAGTTGTGCAAAACGGTCAAGCTGCCGAAACTTTCGGGAGAATGGTGGCGGCGCTTGGGGGACCGACAGATTTTGTTGAGCGCGCGAACGAGCATCTCCCAAAGGCCCCAGTCGTCAAAGAAGTGCCAGCGCAAATGGCTGGCCATGTGACGAGCATTCAAACCCGTGACATTGGATTGGCCGTCGTGGAGCTTGGGGGCGGGCGCCAACGTGCGGCAGATAGGGTGGATCCAGCTGTCGGGCTGACTTCGCTTCTGGGGATTGGTGAGGCCGTCGACATTGGCGCTCCACTTGGCATCATTCATGCGGCAAATGAGGAAAGCGCGCAGGCGGCGATCCAGGCGGTTCAGGCAGCTTATGGCATCGGGGAATCCACGCGTGTCACCAGCCCAATCCTTGAGATCATTCCTGGTTGAACACGCGTGTGGGGTGTAACTCGCCTGCCTTATAGACGCCAACGGCAACCGCTTTTCCCTCAAAACTCGCCCAAGCCTCTTCGCCATATTCCGCATCGGAGGTGATGACCATGCCGGGGTTGCCATGGCGCAATCGGGTCGCACCTTCCACGTTGGCCTTGAGTTCTGGCAGGCTGGCCAACCCTTCTTCCAACGGGAGCAAATAGGCGTCCAATGCCGGGTGTTTCGCTAATTCTTCGACGCGCTCCAGAGTGACCCCCTCGGCGGCATCAAATGGCCCGGACCATATCCGCCGCAACTCGCGCACATGCCCATAGCAGCCCAGAGCAGCGCCCAAATCCCGCGCGATCGCGCGCACATAGCCACCCTTGCCGCAGGTCATCTCCAAGGTCACATGATCCGCGTCTTCGCGCGCAACCAGTGTCAACGCTTCAACGAACAAAGGCCGCGCGGCGATCTCAAAATCCTCGTCCTCACGCGCCAGTTTGTAGGCGCGTTCACCGTCGATTTTCACGGCAGAAAACTTTGGCGGGACTTGCATGATATCGCCAGTCAGCGGCGCAAGGGCTGCGGTAATCTGTGCATCAGTGGGGCGCGCATCTGAGGTCGAAATCACTTCACCTTCAGCGTCATCTGTGTTTGTGGCTTGCCCCAGACGCACTGTAAATCGATAGGCTTTCATCGAGTCGGTGACATATGGGACAGTTTTTGTGGCCTCACCAATGGCCACCGCCAAAACCCCAGTGGCGTCCGGGTCGAGTGTGCCAGCGTGGCCCGCTTTCTTGGCGTCCAGTGCCCAGCGCACCTTGTTCACAACGGCGCTTGAGGTCAGTCCTGCGGGCTTGTCCACGACCAACCAGCCATGGATATCGCGGCCTTTTTTCCGGCGCCCCATTATTCGTCCTCGGAGGGTGGATCAATGGGCGCGTTGATGTCGCGTTGCACGGTTTCATCCGACAACAAGCGCCGCGTTTCGTCCATACGGTCAAATGTTTCATCGGCCATGAAGCGCAATTCCGGGGTGAATTGGAGCAAGGTCGATTTGCTGATCGCGCGGCGCAGCTCGCCCTTGTTGCGCGCAAGCCCCTTGATCGCATCTTCTTTGTTGCCCCCACCAAGAGGCAAGGCATAGACCGTCGCGACCCGCAAATCGGGTGACACGCGCACTTCGCTCACCGTGATAGACATGCGCGCCACGTCTGGGTCGTGCAATTCGCCCCGCAACAGCGTTTCGGAAAGGGTGCGCCGGATCAGCTCGCCCACGCGAAGCTGTCGTTGAGACGGCGCGCCGCCAGTATGTTTTTTACTCTTTGCCATGGCGCTCATGTATGCGCGATTGCGCGTCAGGGCAACAGGGCTTAGACCTTGGGCGAGTTAAAGGAGACCGATATGAGCGAACTTCCGGGCATCGTGGTGAATGGCGCATCTGGGCGCATGGGGCAAACGCTTGTCAATCTGATCGAAGCGAATCCTGCAGCGCGGCTGGTGGGTGCGTTGGAGCGCCCTGGTCATGATTGGGTTGGGCGCGACGTTGGAGAGGCTATGGGCGGGCCTGCGCTTGGGGTTCTGGTAACAGATGATCCTTTGGAGGCCATGTCTCGCGCGCAAGCGGTTATTGATTTCACGGCTCCAGCCGCCACCGTTGCTTTGGCGGAAATCGCAGCGCAGGCGCGTGCCGTTCATGTGATCGGCACAACCGGGTTGTCGGATGAAGACATTGCGAAACTCGACCTGGCGGCACGTCATGCGACGATTGTGCGCGCCGGCAATATGAGTTTTGGCGTGAACCTACTGACAAAGCTGACCAAAATGGTGGCACAGGCGCTTGATACGGATTTTGATATCGAGGTGATTGAAGCGCACCACAAACACAAAGTGGATGCGCCATCGGGCACTGCCTTGATGCTGGGCGAAGCCGCCGCACAGGGGCGCGGTGTTGCGCTTGAACGGGTGGCCGATCGCGGGCGTGATGGGATCACCGGCGCTCGCAAAGAGGGCGACATCGGGTTTACCGCCATTCGGGGCGGCGACATCGTGGGCGAACATGACGTGCTTTTCGCGGGTGAGGGCGAACGGATCATCTTGCGCCATGTTGCAACGGATCGGTCAATTTTCGCGCGCGGCGCTGTAAAGGCTGCGCTGTGGGGCGTGGGGCAAAAGCCCGGTGCCTATGACATGATGGATGTGCTTGGTCTGTAGCCATCGCCGCCACTTACCCGGCGGTAATGTTCTGGCCAAGCTCAACATAAATGTCGCCGGTGGTAGCAGAGGCTCCGCCCCGCAAGATCGCCATTGTCTCACCGTTCACAGATACGATCCCATCCAAACCATCCAAAGAGGGCGTAACAGCAACCTCCATGTCGCCCCAGGCGCCTTCGGGATCAAGAGTAATGCGCAAGGTATCAATGCCGTTTTCAAAATCGGTGATCTGCGCAACGCTTTCGCTCATCCCGTCATTGTAGAGCCAAAAGGTATCCATACCACTGCCACCCGTGGCAGTGTCCTCACTGTCGATGATCAACGTGTCGTCGCCTGCGCCGCCATCAAGCGTGTCAGTGGCTCCGTCGATATGCCAGCCAAATTCCTGATGTTCCCCGTGAACCTCTTGTTCGGCGCGGCCGTGGTGATCAATCACGTCATCCCCGTCACCGCCTGACAAGGTGTCGGCGCCAAAACCGCCGGAAATCCGGTCGTCGCCCGCGCCCCCATCAATTGTATCGTCGTCTTGGGTGTCCGCATCATCCGCACCATGCGCGCCGCCCCGCAACACCTCATCACCAGCCCCTCCTTGCAGGGTGTCATCGCCCTCGCCGCCATCAAGGTAAGTTTGTGCCGCGCTGCCCGCCAATGTGTCGTTTCCTGCTCCGCCGAACAGGGCGGCCGCCCCTTCACCTGCCGAAAGCGTGTCGTCCCCGGTCCCGCCAAACGCGTAAGCGGCTTCATCGCCAGTGGTGATCACATCATTGCCCGCGCCGCCATCGACAACATTCACGTCACCTTCCGTCTGCAGGACAGGCGTGCCATCCCAGTCGGACAGCGTCCCTTCGCCGGTGCCTGTTTCCGCGTCATCTGCAAGCGCAACACTCTGATCCCCCGCGCCCAGTTCAACGTCTTGAGTGTCGTCAATTGTGGTGCCTAGATAACCGATGCCTGAACTGGCGTCGGTTTGCTCTGTGAGCAGATGTTGCAAGTGCGTGCCATCCCCGTCGATAAAGAACTCCTCATCGGGTTTGTCGTTGGGATCAAGGATGTCATCGGCGTCAACCACGTCCCCTTCAAGGGGAGTCTCATCATCGGTGTTCGGGGAGATTTCACTTGAAGGATCCACCGGGTCGCCCTCAATGGGCGTCTCATCCTCAATGACGGGGCTGAGCGGATCGGAGTCCGCTTGGGTTTGAGGGGGGCCCATAAATTCATCGGAGACCGATTGCGTTTCGGTAGAACTCTCATAGCCTTGGCCGGTCCCTTCCTCGCCGTCATCAGACTCTTCATCAGACCCGGCGACCATGTCGCCAAGTATGAACAAGGGGAAGAACCCCAAAATCAGAAATAAAAATCCCATAGCGCCACCCCAAATAGCTCTCAAGAACATAGCACGAACCGCCGCGACGTGGTGGAAATAGTACCTAAAACTGAATCGATCACCGGGGCAAAAGAGCAAAGGCATTGCGCCAAAAACTCTGAACGGTATCGTAGCCGGATAGGAGGTGGGTATGAGTGACCAACACACAGACAACGTGGAAAGCGTTGATTTGAGTGCAGAAGTGAGAGCGCTGCGCGATGAGGTCGCACGTATGAACAACCATAGGTTCATCCGCCTCCATGACAGCATTTTGAAGCTCGGATTGTTCCAACTTTATAGGGGTTTAGCCTTTGGATTAGGGTCCGTTCTTGGCGCAACAATCCTTGTCTCTACGCTGGTCTATCTCCTGAGTTCGGTCGATTTCATTCCGGTCATTGGCGATTGGGCGCAACAGGTGATCGACCAATTGGATGCTCCGACTGGCCAATAAGGCCTTTTTTGCTTCCCTTTGACGTCGAATCTTCCTATACGCGCCCATCTGCACAACTGCGGACCTCCACGGGCCCTGCTGGACGACATCCCGGCCTGCGCCATCACTCTAACCTTTAAAGGAGACCCCGATGTCGATTACGCCAGAAGAAAAAGCACGACTCATCAAAGAATTCGGAACGAAAGAAGGCGACACAGGTTCGCCTGAAGTTCAGATCGCAATCTTGAGCTCGCGCATCGCAACTTTAACAGAGCATTTCAAAACGCACAAAAAGGACAACCACGGCCGTCGCGGGCTGTTGAAAATGGTTGCCCTGCGTCGCAAGCTGCTCGACTACGTTAAAGGCAATGACGAAGCACGCTACCAAGACCTGATCAAACGTCTCGGGATTCGCCGGTAATCACATCGCACACTTCGCGATGGTCGGTGTAGGTTAAACCTGACCCGATAGTGAGAACATAAACGCCCGCTCAGAAATGAGTGGGCGTTTTGCTTTAGGCTTGGGCCGGGGCGCTGTAGCGTCCATTTGGGGTCGCGAGGATCGTTCCGCGTGGATGGATCGGAACGGTGTACATCACAGTGGCAAGGGTCATTACGATCAGCGGGATCAGGCGCGGTGTGCGCCAGCTTGGCAGGGGCGCATCGGCGAGAACCACAAGCGCCTCCTCAGTGTAGCTATTCGGGACCACTATGCGGATGCCGCCCATCGCGCCGCCAATCTTGCAATCGACAATCGCCGTATGAAAATCGTGGGAAAACACTGGAATTTCACAGGCTTCCAATCGGGAAATTACAAGCGCGGCATCCGCACCGCTGTAGGCGTAAGCAACGACTTTCAAATGAACAATCCTCCAAATACTCAAGAAAGATGGGGATTTAGAGGCAATTTTTCAAGGGGTTGTTAGCCGGATACCATGCGTTTGAGTGTCCCGTCGCGCCGTTTGAGCGCCCCGGCAATATGAACCAGCAGCACGATAAATAACAGTTTCGTAAGGATGCCATGCGCAACAAACGCTGTCTTGTCCCAAGCCTCGGATACGGGCGCGATGGGGGGCAATGTCACGCCCCATAATGATACATCAATCCCGGTTGCCGCCGCTCCGATCCAGCCAGAGAGCGGCACCAAAAGCAACAAAGCATAAAGCAAATGATGCGCCGTTTTGGCCGCGACCTCTTGCCAACGCGGGGCGGGCAGCGGTGCCGGGGGCGGCGAAACTCTGTGCCAAATGATCCGAAACACAGCGAGCAAGAGCATGCTTAGCCCGAGCGATTTATGAAGGCCGAAAAGCCACAAATTTGAAAGGCCGGGCGTCATGTTGTCAATGTAAGTACCGAGCGCGAGCAGCGCGATAATCCCCACGGCCATGACCCAGTGGATCGCCCGCGACAACAGCCCAAAGCGGGCCGGAGTATTTGCGATCATTGCCGAGTCATCCGGGCGACGATTTTGATGGTAATCTTGTCAGACACCATGTCGCTCCATCCATCTGCGCCAAAGTCAGACCTGTTCACGCTTCCCGTCAGATGCGCAGCCATTCGCGAAAAATCGCCCTCCGCGCTGCCTTTTTGACGGTAGACCTCGGCGTCGAGCGTTACCGGGCGTGTCACGCCGCGAATCGTGACTTGGCCAACAACGCGCGCTTTGGGGGTTTCCAGTTTCATGTTTGTGGTCTTGAACGTCAGGGTTGGATGACGTTTTGCATCCAGAACTTTTGGTCCGCGCATAGCTTGTTGGGCGAAGGGAAAGCTCGCGGTTGCGCCGGTTGTGTTGAGCGTCACAGCCACAGAAGACCGGGCGTTTTCTTCAAAATCCAAGGCGATCTGTGCCGAACCAATGGGTAATGTGCCATTGATCGGGTCTTGGCCGAACATGACTTGATAGGTCACCGACGAGTTTGATTTATCGAGCGCATAGCTGACGGGGGCACCAAAGCTTGGAAGCGAAAAGGCAAGAAGGGCAATACAGGTCAAAAAATGTTTCATGGCGCCAGTATGCCCGAGAACTGCCTTGCCTCCAAACATCCATTCGCGCCAAGTCACGTTTGAAAAAAGGGCATGCGCAAAGAAACAGATCACATTTTCGTTCCCTTGAGGCGGCCCAGCTTTATTTTCCGGGGCGCGCTCTTATCTAAAGGGAATGGGGAGGATTGAGTCATTGTTCATGTAAGGAATAGGATCATGGTACAGCCTTTCGAAACACCCAAAGAACGCTTGTTTTTCCCCTTCTTGTCAGGGTTTTATGCTCAGTTTGCGCAGCCAGCGGGCTGGGTTGCCTTTCGCGTGGTCATTGGCGGCATGCTGATGATCGAGGGTTGGAGCAAAATCCAAGATCCAATGGCCTTGTCTGGCTTTGTCGAAAGCCTTGGGATCGGGCCTGGCTGGTTTTTTTCTCCGCTTATTGCGATTGTGAACTTCTTTGGCGGTGCCTTGATTGTTGCTGGTTTTCTGACGCGACCAGCGGCCCTTGCGAACGCTGTCATGTTGCTCGTGACGCTTTGGTTCCACATGACCCATCCGTTTGGCGATGCGTTCCTCACTCAACAAGGGATTGCCTATCTCACGGCCAACCCTGATTTGCTGACAACAGCCGGGCAAACTCAGCTTTTGCCTGATGGTGGTGCGGCGTTCTTGAATGGCGGCACTGGGGTGCAACTGAAAGCGAACACCAATTCGTTGTTCTGGGCCGCGGGCGCCGCATTGATCGCGGCTTTCGGTGGCGGAGCGTTTTCGGTGGATCGGTTGTGGATGCGAAAAGAATTCTGATCGGTTCAGTGCGGGGCCTTATTGGGCCTCGCATTGCCGTGCGTTTTTCACACACAAATGCCAGACGCACCTGCCCTCTTCCCACAGGGGCCTTTTTCCTGTATGTGCGCGGCATCTGAGACGTGACGCTCTGACCCTGGCGCATGAAAAGGTATGAAGGGTCGGTGGCAATGGGGCCACTATGATAACGGGAGACCCGGAGGGCCGGGAGTGCTCCCTAAAGGAAACGATACATGTTTAATGTGACTAAGAAATCCATCCAGTGGGGCGAAGAAGAGCTTACACTGGAAACTGGCAAGGTTGCCCGTCAAGCAGACGGTTCGGTAATCGCGACGCTTGGCGAAACCTCCGTGATGGCCAATGTGACCTTCGCAAAAGAACAAAAACCCGGTCAGGACTTTTTCCCTTTGACCGTGCACTACGGCGAAAAATACTACGCCGCGGGCAAAATCCCAGGTGGCTTCTTCAAACGTGAAGCGCGCCCAACCGAAAAAGAAACACTGACGTCGCGCTTGATCGATCGTCCGATCCGCCCCTTGTTCGTGCCGGGCTTTAAGCATGAAGTTTTGGTGATTTGTACTGTTCTGTCGCATGACCTCGTCAATGACCCGGACATTGTTGCAATGATCGCCGCCTCCGCTGCGCTGACAATTTCCGGTGCGCCGTTCCGTGGCCCGATTGCCGCGGCGCGTGTTGGGTATGAGGATGGCGAATACATCCTGAACCCGACCTGCGACGACATGCACCTGTTGCGCAATAACCCTGATCAACGTCTCGACCTTGTTGTGGCCGGCACCAAAGACGCCGTGATGATGGTTGAATCTGAGGCGTATGAGCTGACTGAAGAAGAAATGCTTGGCGCTGTGAACTTTGCGCATCAGCAAATTCAGCCTGTTATCGATCTGATCATTGATCTGGCCGAAGAGTGCGCCAAAGAGCCATTCGACTTCACACCTGCAGATTACAGCGATTTGTACGACGCGGTGAAAGCAGCGGGCGAAGACAAGATCCGCGCCGCATACGCCAACACCGACAAGCAAGAACGCGTTGCGGCTATCAATGAAGCCCGCGAAGCGATCAAAGCGGCATTGAGCGAAGAGCAACTGGCCGATGAAAACCTTGGTTCGGCGCTGAAGAAACTCGAAAGCGCGGTTGTACGCGGTGACGTTGTGAAATCCGGGAAACGGATTGATGGTCGTGATCTGGCAACTGTGCGCCCGATCGAGAGCCAAGTTGGCATCTTGCCTCGGACCCACGGGTCGTCCTTGTTTACGCGCGGCGAAACGCAAGGTTTGGTTGTGACCACATTGGGCACCGGCGATGATGAGCAAATGATCGACGCGCTCACTGGCACCTATAAATCAAACTTCATCCTGCACTACAACTTCCCGCCCTATTCGGTTGGTGAAGTGGGTCGCTTTGGCTTCACAGGTCGTCGCGAAATCGGTCACGGTAAACTCGCATGGCGCGCGCTTCAGGCGGTTCTGCCATCTGCGACAGACTTCCCATATACGATCCGCGTTGTTTCCGAGATCACCGAGTCAAACGGCTCGTCCTCGATGGCGTCGGTTTGTGGTGGTTCGTTGTCGATGATGGATGCGGCTGTGCCCCTTAAGGCGCCTGTTGCTGGTGTGGCCATGGGCTTGATCCTCGAAGAGGACGGCTCTTATGCTGTTTTGTCCGATATTCTGGGCGACGAAGATCACCTTGGCGACATGGACTTTAAAGTGGCAGGGACCGAAAACGGCATCACCTCGCTGCAAATGGACATCAAAGTTGCTGGGATCACACCAGAAATCATGGAGAAAGCCTTGGCTCAAGCCAAAGACGGCCGTCTCCACATCCTTGGTGAAATGAACAAGGCGCTGTCTGCTGGCCGTGACGAGTTCTCCGCCCACGCACCGCGCATTGAAACCATGCAAGTCCCAACCGATAAGATCCGTGAAGTGATCGGCTCGGGCGGTAAGGTGATCCGCGAAATCGTTGAAGTGTCTGGCGCGAAAGTCGACATCAATGACGATGGGATCATCAAAATTGCGTCGCCAAACGGTGATGCAATTCAAAAAGCCTACGACATGATCCACTCGATCGTCGCAGAGCCAGAAGAAAATGCCATCTACAAAGGTAAAGTCGTGAAAATCGTCGATTTTGGCGCCTTCGTGAACTTCTTCGGCAAACGTGACGGCCTCGTGCACGTTTCGCAAATCGAAAACCGCCGTCTGAACCATCCATCGGATGTGCTCAAAGAAGGCCAAGAAGTTTTCGTGAAACTCTTGGGCTTTGATGATCGCGGCAAAGTGCGCCTCGCCATGAAAATGGTCGATCAAGAGACTGGCGAAGAGCTGGCTCCGGAAGAGAAAAAGAAAAAAGACGACGAGTAATCACTCGTCCCTTTGAAAACGAAGCCCCGGTGGAAACGCCGGGGCTTTTGTGTTTGAGGGGTTGTCTGGCCCGGATACAGCGCCAAATATGACAGGTGCACTTGAGGTCGTTATGCAATGTTTCTTATCGTGATTTCTGTGTCTTTGTCGGCGGCTCTATTGATAGCCGCAATGGCTCTGGCCACGCTTTGGCGCCCTGCGCTCCAGTTCTGGCCTCCCCCCAAGAAGGGTAGCTGGCAGGACCATATTTTCCGCCTTCTATTTCGGGCCTTGGTCTATTGCGGGCTCGTAGCGAGTGCCTTGTGGCTTTGGCAGAGCGGGTGGCCAGGTGGCATCGTTCCGATCATGGGCGCGGTGCTTGTTGTGCTGGGTTTTGGCGGTGCGTTTGGCAGCACCAGTGAACTCGGCTGGAAGAACGCCTTTGGCGACAACAAAGGGCTGATCACAAGCGGGTTGTTTCGGTTCAGCCGCAATCCGATTTATGTCATGACGTGGGTCGGGCTTTTGGGTTGGGGTTTGGTGGTTCAAGCGCCGCTTGTGTGGACGATGCTCGGCATGTGGGCGTTGATCTATGTGATTGTGACACGACTGGAGGAGCCATGGTTGCACCGGCAATACGGGGCAGCCTATGCTGCCTATTGTGCCAAGACGCCACGGTTTTTGCTGATCAAATAGGGTCGACGTTGATCCGCCCTTCCTGCGTCAAGCGCCAGACATTTCTTCCGTCAATCACCACAACCGACAGCGCCTTTCCAAAGGCCGCGCCGGTGTCGATGTTGAGCCGATTGCCGTGATGTTCCACCGTTTCGACAGGGGTATGACCATGGATGACAAACGCGCCGTGATCCGCTTTGCTTTCATGAAATTCTTCACGAATCCAAAGGAGGTCCATCTCGTCTTGATCCTCAAGCGCAACACCGGGGCGAATACCTGCGTGACAAAAAAACAAATCACCCAATCGGTATTGTAACGGCAGATTGGCAACGAAATTGATATGGGCCTGAGGCACGGTCTCGCGGGCCATTTCATGCGCGACTTGCGTGCGTGTGCGCTCCGGAAAGACGACCCCATAAGAGGCGAGCGTTTCCATGCCGCCAATTTTGGCATGCAGCCAGTGATAGCCGACAAGCAAAAATGGATCGTGACGCGGGAAATCCTCAAACCACCACTCCATCAACCGATCATGATTGCCTTTGAGTGTCACCCAGTTTTCGCCGCGTTCGTGGCCTGCGATTAAATAATCCAGCACGCCTTTCGTGTCTGGCCCACGATCACAGAGATCACCAATATGAATGATGGGCGCGTCCACTGTTCCATGCGCGGCGCGATCCGCTTCGATCAAGGCATGTGCCGCAGTGAGCTTGTCCAGATGACCATGAATGTCACCAATGGCGTAGGCAGTCATAAAATGTCCTTAGAAATGCTCTGGGCGCAGTCAGAAATCGATTGCGATACCTTTTTTCTCATAATCACCGTAGCGCACCGGCTCAGGTCCGTCGCGGCCACCAAGCTCGACAGGGAGCGGCGCGGCTTTTGCTGCTTCCTTGCGGCGGGCTTCGGCTTCGGCCAAGGCGCGCTTTGCGGCGGGGGGGAGGTCCGGTTTCTCTTCGCTCATGTGGTGCTTCCTTGTGACTTAAGGATGATATAGGGCCTATTGCACGAATTGGCAAAGGATGGCCCATGGCAACGAATGGCGCGCAAGACGGGGTTCGCCCTCGCAAGGTGGTGGTGGATCTGCTCACCGATGTGGTTGAGGAAAAACGGCTGTTGTCCGAGGTGCTAACGCGCCGGGTCGCGCCCTTGGACCCGGAGGACCGCGCGCGGGTTCAACGCTTGGCGTTGGCCGTTTTGCGTTTCGCAGATCGTGCGGATCGGATGCTTGGCCCGCATCTCAAGAAACGCCCGCCTGAACGTGTGCTAAACATTCTGCGCCTTGGCGTGGTGGAAATTTGTGACGCCGGCGCGCCTGCGCATGGGGTGGTGAACGCCGCTGTAGACATCGCCCGCAAAGGGAAAAAGACCCAAGGGTTCGCTGGGATGATCAATGCTGTATTGCGTAAAGTCGATGAGGACAAAGAGAAATGGGAGACACTCCCGGTGCCGCGCTTACCCAAATGGTTGCGCAAGCCTCTGGTGGATGATTATGGAAAACAGGTTGTTGCAGCGATGGAAGCTGCCCACGCAAAAGGCGCTCCGCTTGATGTTTCCGTCAAGACCGATAGGGAAGCCGTAAGGAGCGCGCTGGGCGGCACATTGCTTCCGACAGGGACGGTGCGCTTGGCGGAGGCAGGGCGGGTCACTGGATTGGCTGGGTATCAAGATGGGACTTGGTGGATACAAGACGCAGCCGCCGCAATGCCCGCGATGGTTCTGGGCGCCAAACCGGGCGAAAAAATTCTGGACCTCTGTGCCGCACCCGGAGGCAAAACCATGCAGCTTTGTGCAGCGGGCGCCGATGTGACAGCCGTTGATGTCTCCGCAGGTCGCCTGAAGCGCCTTGAAGAAAACCTTGACCGGTGCGGATTGCGAGCCGAGGTGATTACAGCTGATGCATTGGAATATGAGGGTGGGCCGTTTGACGCGATATTGCTTGATGCGCCCTGTACAGCCACGGGCACCATTCGTCGGCATCCTGACTTACCCTTTGCTAAAGATGGGTCAGATTTTCCGGGGCTATTCGAGTTGCAAGAGCACCTGATTGATCGCGGGCTTGGCCTGCTTAAGCCCGGCGGACGGCTCGTGTATTGCACTTGTAGCCTCTTGATTGATGAAGGCGAAGAGCAGGTGCGGGACGCATTGGCGCGTCACGAAGGTCTTGTCGTTGCGCCTGAAGCCTTGCATTTGCCGGGCATTGATGCGGCTTGGATCAGCGACGAGGGTTTGCGACTGCGCCCGGATTACTGGGCCGAGCTTGGCCATATGGATGGGTTTTTCATCACCAACCTGATCAAGCCAAGCTAAGGCACGACAATGCGCATGACTTGCGGTGCCGCTGTCTGTATGATGCTGCTCAGAACCCGAAAAGGGCCGTGACGAGCAACTGAGGCGAGGCCACCCGTGCCCCAAGATGAACCCTGGTCCGAGCGCCGCGTGCGATGGATGAACCGTTGGACGGCGCGCCGCGCGGCGCGTGCGCAGACACCTACGCGTTTCGTGTCTCAACCAGAGCCACGCACAATTGGCTCGTTTGCGCGGGGCAAACAGCTTGTGGCCGGAAATCTCTTGTTCGCAGGTCATTTGGTCGAAGAAGCAAACGTGAGTCCATGGGACGTGCCTGCGCCCGCAGAAGGCTTTGCAGAGGCGCTGAACGGGTTCGCATGGATGGATGATTTGGCCGCGCTAGGGGACGGGGCCGCGCGCGACAAAGCACAGGATTGGACCTGGGGGTGGATCGCTCGATATGGAGCCGGGCAGGGCGTGGGCTGGAGTCCCGACCTCACAGGCCGCCGCCTCATTCGTTGGATCAACCATGCCTTTTTTCTGTTGAGCGGGCAGGAATCCGAGGATTCGCAGGCCTTTTTCCGCTCCCTTGGTCATCAGACGATTTTTCTCTCCAAACGGTGGCGTGTCGCGTCGCCTGGATTACCGCGTTTTGAAGCGCTCAGCGGGCTGATTTACGCTGGGATGTCCTTGGTCGGGATGGAGGCACATGTTCTTGCCGCACTTAAAGGATTGGAGCGTGAATGTGCCACACAGATTGATGATCAAGGCGGGCTTCCAACGCGTAATCCCGAGGATTTGCTGGAGGTGTTTACGCTTTTGAACTGGGCAGCGCTGGCCTTGCGCGAGGCCGGGCGTGAAGTCTTGCCTGAACATGCCGCTGCAATCGAGCGAATTGCGCCAACCCTGCGTGCGTTGCGCCATGCAGACGGCGGATTGGCGCGGTTTCATGGGGGCGGGCGTGGCTTGGAAGGGCGATTGGATCAAGCTTTGGCCACCTCCGGCGTGCGCGCAGGCGCTCCTGACGGGCGCGCAATGGGCTATTCACGCCTGTCGGGCGGCCGCACCAGCTTGGTGATTGACGCCAGCCTGCCCCCCAGTGGGGCGGCATCTACCAACGCTCATGCCTCAACCTTGGCGTTCGAACTCACCTCTGGCCGCCGCCCACTCGTGGTGAATTGCGGTTCTGGAGTGCAATTTGGCTTTGATTGGGGCAAAGCCGGGCGCGCGACACCCTCCCATTCCGTATTGAGCCTGCGCGGCGTGTCGTCGTCGCGGCTGGGCAACATGGTCCACACAAGTGCTGGGCCGCGCGCGGTTTTGACAGACGGACCAACTGAGGTCGATTATCGCCGCCCGGATGTGGACAACGCCAGCGTTTTTGTGGGCGGTCATGACGGTTATGTGCGCGGATTCGGATTGGCCTATATGCGCCGTTTGGAGATGACGATTGATGGGCGTTCACTCATGGGTGAAGAAACGCTCGCCGCCGTGTCTGAAGCCGAAAAAATCACCTTTGATCATGCCCGCGCACGCGATGGGGCGAAGGGTTTGCCGTTTGATATTCGCTTTCATCTTCACCCGGATGTTGATGCGACGTTGGATCTTGGGGGCCACGCGATATCAATGGCGCTTAAATCTGGAGAAATCTGGGTGTTTCGCCATGACAGCAGCGCGAAATTATCGCTGGAGGCTTCTGTATACTTGGAAAAAGGCAGGCTAAAGCCGCGCGCCTCGCGTCAGATCGTTTTGACGGGCGAAGTGGATGACTATGCGCGCAAACTGCGCTGGAGTCTGGCGAAGGCGAAAGACACACCGATCGGCGTGCGCGACCTTGTGAACGATGACGAAACGCTTGGGCTTTCGGAACCTGACGCATAGGCGCAAAACAGTGGTTCAATCTGGCGCATAATTGGTCTATGTGGCCCGTATTCATAGCTGCTGATCAAGGATCCGTCATGACTGACCTCGCCCCCGTGCGCCGTGCGCTGATTTCCGTTTCTGATAAAACTGGTCTTGTGGACCTTGGCAAAGCGCTGATGGAGCGCGGCGTCGAAATCCTGTCTACGGGCGGGTCCGCAAAGGCGCTGCGCGATGCGGGTGTTGTTGTCAAAGACGTGTCAGAGGTGACGAATTTTCCGGAAATGATGGATGGGCGCGTAAAGACGCTGCATCCCATGGTGCACGGTGGTTTGCTTGCGCTGCGCGATAACGAGGATCATGTCGCCGCCATGGATGCGCACGGGATTGGTGCGATTGATCTGTTGGTGGTGAATCTTTACCCGTTTGAGGCCGCATTGGCGCGTGGGGCAGCTTATGACGAGATGATCGAAAACATCGACATTGGCGGCCCTGCTATGATCCGCGCCGCCGCCAAGAACCATGGTTTCGTCACGACAATCGTTGACGTTGAAGATTACGAGGCTCTGCTGGGTGAGCTTGACGCGAATGCGGGTGAAACCACTTATGCCTTCCGCCAACGCCAAGCTCAAATTGCCTATGCGCGTACGGGTGCTTATGACGCCGCAGTGTCAACATGGATGGCCGATGCGATTGGCGAGGCGAACCCGCGGCGCAGAGTTGTGGCGGGGCAAATCAAACAAACTATGCGCTACGGCGAAAATCCGCACCAAGACGCCGCTTTTTATGTGGACGGCGCTGGGCGCGAAGGTGTCGCAACAGCGACCGTGCACCAAGGCAAAGCGCTGTCTTACAACAACATCAACGACACGGATGCCGCATTTGAATTGGTGGCCGAATTTGACCCCGCTGATGGTCCCGCCGTGGCCATTATCAAGCACGCAAACCCTTCTGGTGTCGCGCGCGGCGCAACGCTCAAAGACGCCTATCAACAAGCGTTCGACTGTGATCGCACGTCCGCTTTTGGCGGCATTGTCGCGCTGAACCAAGCCCTGGACGCCGAAACCGCCGCCGCCATCACCGAAATCTTTACTGAAGTCGTCATCGCGCCGGGTGCCTCTGATGAAGCGAAAGATATTTTCGCCAAAAAGAAAAACCTGCGTCTTTTGACAACAAACGGGCTGCCAGACAGCCGTGCTGGCGGTCAAACGATCCGCCAGGTGTCAGGCGGGTATCTGTTCCAGAACAAAGACAACGGATTTATCGGTCTTGATGATCTTAAGGTCGTGACCAAAATCGCGCCAACCCCTGAGCAAATGGAAGACCTTTTGTTCGCTTGGAAAGTTGGCAAACACGTCAAATCCAATGCCATCGTCTATGTGAAAAACAAGGCGACTGTTGGCGTTGGTGCGGGCCAAATGTCGCGCCTTGATAGCGCGATGATCGCTGCCACCAAAGCGGGCCGCATGGCTGAACAACTTGGCCTTGACGCGAACCCTGCGATTGGCAGCGCCGTGGCCTCTGACGCATTCTTCCCCTTTGCCGATGGCTTGATGGAAGCGGCGGCGGCTGGTGCAAGCTGTGTCATCCAACCGGGAGGTTCCATGCGTGACGACGAGGTGATTGCGGCGGCGGATGAAGCCGGGCTTGCCATGGTCTTCACCGGCATGCGCCACTTCCGGCACTAACGCCATGCGCGCGCTTTGGATCACCGCCGCTGTCATATTTCTCGCGGATCAAGCGAGTAAATGGACAATCGTTGAATGGATGAACCTCAAAGAACTGGGGCGCATAGATGTCTTGCCGCCACTCTTGACGTTTCAAATGGCGTGGAACGAAGGGATCAACTTTGGGCTCTTTTCTTCGGCGGGCGATGCACGCCGATGGATTTTGATCTTAGTTGGACTTGTGATCACGTTGTTGGTGTTGCGTTGGGTGCGCGCCGAAAAAATGGGCCGGTGGGGTATGATCTCCGGAGGGCTGATGGTGGGGGGCGCGCTTGGTAATGTGTTGGATCGCGTTGTCTGGGGCGCGGTTGCGGATTTTTTGAATATGTCCTGCTGCGGATTCCAAAACCCATATTCGTTTAATATTGCTGACATTGCGATTTTTGCGGGCGCGATTGGTTTGATCCTTTTCGGGCCGAAAAAACCCAAGGACGATAAGACCCCGTGACGCGCCGAATCTAATGCGTTAAAGAGGGTTCAACACCGGGTGAAGGAGACAGGGATGCGTGGCATTCTGGGCAAATTGGCAATGATCGTGATCGGTCTTACAGCGCTGGCGGCTTGTTCCCAAAGCGAACCCAAGCTCATGAATATTCGCGATGACACCCCGGACGAGTTTTCGATCCGCCCAACAAAACCCCTCGAAGCTCCAGACAGCTACACCGAGCTGCCCACACCCACACCAAACGGCACAAATCGTGTGGATAAGAACCCGTTTGCGGATGCGGTGTCTGCGCTGGGTGGCGATCCGGCGCGCGTTGAGCGCGGCGCGATTTATGCCGGTGAGCAAACGTTGGTGTCCCATGCGCGCCAATATGCGACCACCGCAAATATCCGCGAAACAGTGGCCGAAGAAGACCTGGAATACCGCCGAAAAAACAACGGCAAACTTCTAGAGCGCCTGTTTAGCGTGAATGTGTACTACGGCAGCTACGCCAAACAATCTCTGGATCAGCACCGCGAATTGGATCGTTTGCGCAAAGCAGGCGTATGGACTCCAACTGCGCCCCCAGACCCTGAGCGGTATTAAGCCAACCACTCATCCCTTTTGATCACAGCCGCGTCAGGCGGGTTGAACGTCGCGCGTGAGTGGATAACTGTGCGAGGACGCGGAGGATTTATTCTATGAACCGATTGACCAGCAGCCTATTTGCCCTTTTTGCCAGCGCCGTACCGCTCCATGCGGGGGAAGTCACGAATTTCACACTCGACAACGGGCTTGAGGTCGTCGTGATCGAAGATCATCGTGCGCCTGTTGTGGTGAATATGGTTTGGTATCGCGCAGGCTCCGCGGATGAGCCGCCAGGGCGCTCGGGGATCGCGCATTTCCTTGAACATCTCTTGTTCAAAGGCACGGACGACATGGAGCCTGGCGAGTTGAGCCGTGTCGTGGCAGACAACGGCGGCACCGACAATGCCTTCACCTCATATGATTATACGGCCTATTTTCAACGGGTTGCGTCAGATCGCCTTGAGCTGATGATGCGGATGGAAGCCGACCGCATGCGCGACCTCATTCTGAGCGAAGAGGATATCGCCACCGAACGCGATGTGATTATTGAGGAACGCGCGATGCGCACCGATAGTGATCCGGGCGCACTCATGGGCGAGCAAATGCGTGCAACGCTTTACATGAACCATCCATACGGCGTGCCGGTGATCGGTTGGCGACACGAGATGGAAACGCTCGAACGCGCCGATGCGCTCGCCTATTATACACGTTTCTACGCCCCCAATAACGCGATGTTGGCGATTGCTGGCGATGTTGATCCGCAAGAGGTCAAGACCTTTGCCCAAACCTACTTTGGCCAGCTTGAACCCACCCCTGATCTTGCGCCGCGCGAACGCCCAAAGGAGCCAGTCCCGTTGATTGAGCGCCGCGTCTCCATGCAAGATGCGCGCGTGTCTCAGCCCTATTTGATCCGCACCTATATCGCCCCCGAACGAAATCCCGGTGATCAAGCTGAGGCGGCAGCGCTGACATATTTGGCGGAAATTCTGGGTGGTTCAGCGGCAACATCCGTTTTGGGGCGGGCGCTTCAGTTTGACACAAATACAGCCGTTTACGCCTCCGCAAACTACTCTGGCGACACTGTCGATATTTGGACTTTTAGTTTTGTTCTTGTGCCAGCGGCGGATGTAACCCTTGAAGAAGGCGAGGCTGCGCTGGATGCGGAAATCGCCAAATTCATGGAAAAAGGGATTGATGTAGAACAGTTCGAGCGGATCAAATTCCAAATCCGCGCCTCGGAAACATATGCGCTTGATAGTGTGCGCGCCCAAGCCAACCGATACGGGCAGGGCTGGGCGATTGGATTGGACATTGAGGACGTGAAAGCATGGCCTCAAGCGCTTCAAGAAGTGACCCCGCAAGACGTGATGGAAGTGGCGAAAAAGGTGTTGCGTCCGACACATTCAGTGACCGGGTATTTGATGCCCGAACAGGAGGTCGCCCAATGAAACGCATTCTCACTGCCCTTGTCTTGATGTTCGTGGCGCTGCCTGCGGTGGCGGAAATCGACATTCAAGAATTCACGACCCCCGGCGGCATCAAGGTCTGGCTTGTAGAGGAACATTCCTTGCCCTTTACAGCGCTTGAACTGCGGTTTCGCGGCGGGGCTTCGCTGGATGCGCCCGGCAAACGCGGTGCGATCAACCTAATGACTGGGTTGATTGAGGAAGGCGCGGGCGATCTAGACGCGCGGGCTTACTCCGAAGCGCGCGAGACCTTGGCCACGAGCATCGGGTTTGATGTCGATGATGATGCGCTGTCTGTTTCTGCAAGGTTTTTGAGCGAAAATCGCGATCAAGCGGTGGAGCTGATCCGAGTCGCGCTGAATGATCCTTTGTTCACTGAAGACGCGATTGAGCGCGTGCGCGGCCAAGTGATTTCGGGGCTGAAATCTCGCGCCAATGACCCCAACGAAATCGCAGCGGATGCCTTTGCGGCGGCAGCTTTCGGCGATCATCCCTATGGCAGTTATCTGGGCGGCACGCTTGAGAGTGTTGCCTCCCTAACTCGTCAGGACATGCTGGATGCCTTCGCGGCAACCGTCGCGCGCGACCGTGTGTATGTGTCTGCGGTTGGAGATGTGGATGCGCAGACGCTCGGCGGCATTGTCGACACGATCCTTGGCGGGCTGCCAGAGACAGGCGCGCCCATGCCCGAACATGTGGATTTCGCGGCGCCTGCGGGCGTGCAAGTCATTGATTATGATACACCGCAATCTGTTGCGCGGTTTGGTCATATTGGAATCGCGATTGATGACCCTGATTTCTTCGCGGCCTACCTGATCAACACAGTGTTTGGCGGCTCAGGATTCAACAGCCGGTTGATGGATGAAGTGCGCGAAAAGCGTGGCTTAACTTATGGCATCGGCTCTTACCTGCTTGCGCCAGATTACGCGGAATCTGTTCTTGGGGCGGTGTCTTCGCAAAATGACCGGATGGCGGAAACCATCGAAGTGGTGCGCGCGGAATGGGCGAAATTGGCGCAAGATGGTGTGAGCGCTGAGGAGTTAGAAAAGGCAAAACTGTACCTCACGGGCGCTTATCCTCTGCGATTTGATGGCAACGCCACAATCGCGCGAATTTTGGTCGGGATGCAGATGAGTGGGTATTCGGTGGACTACCCAAAAACGCGCAATGAACGGGTGAACGCCGTCACGTTGGAGGAGGCCAACCGGGTTGCGCGCGAGCTTTATAAGCCCGAAGCACTGTCGTTTGTGGTCGTCGGACGCCCAGTTGGCGTCGTATCAACCGAGTAATCCCGTCTGGCAGAATCGGCGGCGCCCATGCTAGGTTTTGTGGCATGAATGAACCCGCCCCCAACATAAGCAATGATCAACCGGTGATCCGGCAACTTGATGACGCCGCAATCAACCGCATTGCCGCGGGAGAAGTCGTCGAGCGGCCTGCTTCTGCTGTTAAGGAACTGGTTGAAAATGCGATCGACGCTGGGGCGTTACGTATTGAGGTTGCCTATGCGGACGGTGGCAAGACCTTGATCCGCGTTACTGATGACGGCTGCGGTATGTCGCCTGACGATCTGCCGATGGCATTGTCTCGCCACGCGACCTCGAAAATTGACGGCAGTGATTTGCTCGACATCCATACCTTTGGGTTTCGCGGAGAGGCGCTACCCTCGCTTGGTGCGGTGGGCCGTTTGTCGATCACCTCGCGCGCGCAAGGTCGTGACGGCGCGATTATTCGGGTCGCGGCCGGCGTAGCAGACCCGGTGAAGCCAGCGGCCTTTACCCAAGGAACAGTCGTTGAGTTACGTGATTTGTTCTACGCGACACCCGCCCGGCTGAAATTCTTGCGCACAGACCGCGCAGAGGCACAAGCAATTGGGGACGTGGTCAAACGGCTCGCCATGGCGGAACCGCATGTCGGTTTCACCCTGCGTGACGTGTCTGGCGGTGGCGAAGGGCGCGTGACGTTCCAGGTCAGCCCGGAACAGGGTGATTTGTTCGATGCGCTTCACGCGCGCTTGCGCAACATTTTGGGCAAGGATTTTGCGGAAAACGCATTGGCCATTGATGCAATGCGCGAGGGTCTTCGTTTGACGGGATATGCCGCATTGCCCACTTATTCGAGGGGCGCGGCGGTCGCGCAGTTTTTGTTTGTGAATGGTCGCCCGGTGAAGGACAAATTGCTGACAGGCGCTTTGCGGGCGGCGTATTTTGACTACCTTTCGCGCGATCGTCATCCTGCGGCCGCTTTGTTCGTGACGTGTGATCCGCATTTGGTCGACGTGAACGTACACCCCGCGAAATCTGAGGTGCGGTTTCGTGAACCGGCCTTGGCGCGTAGCTTGATTGTTTCGGGGCTGCGCCACGCGCTCTCGGAGGCTGGGCACCGCGCCTCCACAACGGTCGCAGGCGCAACATTGGACGCGATGCGCCCAGAGCAAAACGCCCCGCGCGTGTACCAGATGGACCGACCGTCGTTCGGAGCGCGCGCGGCGGGATACCAAATGCAAGCGCCAGCGCCACAAACCATGGGGTTTTCGGAAGCCGCTGTTCCCTCCGCACGGTTCGAGCCTGTTGACGTCAGCGAGGCGGAACCCCTTCGTGAAGCGCTTCCGTTGGGCGCAGCGCGTGCCCAGCTGCACGAAAACTACATCATTGCCCAGACTGAAACCGGGATTGTGATTGTGGATCAACACGCGGCGCACGAACGTCTGGTCTATGAAAAACTAAAAGCGCAGATGGCTGAAAACGGCGTCGCGTCGCAAGCGCTCCTCATCCCCGAAATCGTTGAGCTGACGGAGAATGAAGCCGCTGTCTTACTCGATATTTCGGAGGATCTTGCCCGGCTTGGTCTGGTGATTGAGGCCTTTGGTGGGGGCGCTGTCGCGGTGCGTGAAACCCCTGCGATTTTGGGCGAGGTCAACGCGCAGAACATGCTGCGCGATATTTTGGACGAGTTGGCGGACCTTGGAGATAGCAACACAGTGCAAGCGCGAATTGAGGCGGTTTTGTCGCGGGTTGCTTGCCACGGATCAATCAGGTCAGGGCGATGGATGCGCAGCGAAGAAATGAACGCTTTGCTGCGTGAAATGGAAGCGACTCCGCATTCGGGGCAATGCAACCATGGTCGTCCTACTTATGTGGAGCTTAAACTCGCTGATATCGAACGGCTGTTCGGGCGTACATGATGGAACCCGATATGTCCCAGACCGCAACATTGGCGATCTTGTTTGACCCGTTGGTCCTGGCACTGCTGATTGGCGGTGTCGTTTTGTTGATTTTGGTTCTTTTGATTGTGGTGCTGGTGCGCTCCGGACGCTCTGCGAAAATGGCGCTGGGTTTAACGCAACAAATGGGCGGACTTGGCCAAGCTGTGCAGATTTTGGGCCAGGGTCAAGAACAACTCACAGGAGGCTTGCGCACGGTGTCTGACGCTCAGGCCAACGCACAATCTCAGGTCATTGGAACCATGGAAGCGCGTTTGGCAGAGGTACAGCGGCAGATGCAGGAACGTCTGCACGACAACGCGATGAAATCGGCGCGCTCCATGTCCGAGATGCAAGAACGCATGAACGACACCCTCAAAGGCAGCGCGGTGCGCACAACGCAATCGCTCACGCAGCTGCAAGAGCGGCTCGCAACGATCGACAAAGCGCAGGAAAACATTACGCGCCTGTCCGGCGATGTTCTGAGCCTTCAGGACATTTTGTCGAACAAACAGACACGTGGCGCCTTCGGGGAAATTCAGCTCAATGACATCGTGTCAAAAGCGCTCCCCAGTGACAGTTATGCGCTGCAATCCACACTCTCGAATGGCAAACGCGCGGATTGTTTGATCCATCTGCCGAACCCGCCCGGCCCAATCGTGATTGACTCAAAATTCCCGCTTGAGGCCTATGAAGCGCTGCGCAAAGCAAAAACACCCTATGAGGTCAACGAAGCCGCAAAAGCGATGCGGATCGCGATCAAGGCCCATATCCGTGCGATAGCAGAGAAGTACATTATCGAGGGTGAAACCGCGGATGGAGCGATCATGTTCTTGCCATCCGAAGCGGTTTACGCTGAGCTTCATTCCAATTTCCCTGAGCTTGTCCGTGATGGGTTTGAGGCCCGCGTTTGGATTGTGTCACCCACGACCTGTATGGCGACTCTCAACACGATGCGCGCGATTTTGAAGGACGCCCGAATGCGCGAGCAAGCCGGGGCAATTCGCAAGACGCTCAAGATGTTGCACCGCGATGTGGAGCTTGTCGCAACGCGCGTCGACAAACTCAACACACATTTTGGCCAAGCCCGCCAAGACCTTGAAGGCATCACCACAGCAGCCGAACGGGCCGGGAAGCGCGCGGCCAAGTTGGACAACTTCGATTTTGAAGAGCTGTCTGGTGATGATGAGACAAGCAACGTCTTGCCCATGAAAGCCGATTGATCGCGCTTGCCCCGCCAAGCGCATCGGCGCACAATGGCCCTAACAAACAGTGAGGTCATTATGCTCGAAATTAGCCCATCGCGCGTCGCACGAGTTGCGATCCAAGCCCGTGAATTGCCAGCCACTAACGCGGTAATCCGGTCCTATATTGCGGACCTTAATACCGATGAACAAGCCAGCCTTGTGGCGGTTTTTTGGATCGGTCGCGAGACCTTTAGCGCGGATGAATTGAAAGAAGCGATCCGCACAGCCAAAGAAGAAGCCACCGCGCCCACGGAGGAGTATTTGCTCAGCGGTCCCTTGCTGTCTGATTATTTGGAAGCAGGCCTAGAGGCGCTTGGCTATGACGTTGAAGAGCTTGAGGATGAGCACCTGAAATGATCAAACATGTGTTTTCGCAAACTGCCGATCCGTCGCGGCAAGGTGCGGCACGGCATTAAATTGGGTGAGGGTCAGCCCGGCACCAATCGGGTGCAACTGATGCACTGAGGTGTTCATGATGGCGAGTGCCATGCGCGCAAAGGCGCCCAGCTCCAGCCCCATGGACAGACGGATCGCCATCGCGATCAACCCCCCAGAGCTGACAACCAAAGCGCGGCCATCACCTGCCGCAATTTCCTGAAGCACATCATCAACACGGGTCTGAAAATCACGAAAGCTCTCAGATGCGCCCTCAATGCGCCCATCTTGCCAAGCCGTAAACACCAGCGGCAAATGCTCAATGAACGCCTCGCGCTTTTTGGGGCGTTCGATGCCATATTGCTCGTGCATCTTTGCGGAGAGATCAAAATAGGCGACTTCATTGAGCCGTGGATCAATGATGACTTCGCCGTGGGTTTCGGCGGACATGGCGCTGGCCGTTTCAATGTGACGGGTCAGCGCGCCTGAATAAACCCGATCAAACCTCTCATCAATGTCGCTGTAATACTCCCCAAGCCAACGCGCCTGTTGATGACCCAAATCAGACAATCGGTCGTATCCGGCTTCATCATCGGCGCCAGAATTGGCCTGCCCGTGGCGAATGAGTGTAATGTGCGACATAGGATCCTCCACGCTTATTGGTTGCTACCAAGGGCGCAGGACATGTGAAAGAGGCAAAGCTCAGGACCACGTCACGTCACCAAGGAAAATGTACCCGGCCCCATAGATCGTTTTGAGAAGGCGGGGGTTTTTCGGGTCTTCCTTGAGTTTGGTCCGCAGGCGGGAAATGCGCACATCCATTGCGCGATCAAAGCTTTCCCCGGCGCCACCACCAAGCCCTTCTTGCATTTGTGCGCGGGTGATCAGCCGTTTGGGAGCGTCCAAGAACAGACGCAACACCTCGCCTTCTGCATGGGAAATCGGGGTTTCGTCCCCCGCCTCGTCTTCCAACATGTAGCGGTCAAAATGCGCAGTCCAGCCTGCAAAACACGCGGTATTCCCGGCGGCGGTTGAGGCTTTACTGGACCGCAAACGCGCGCGAACACGCGCAACAACTTCGGCAGGCTCAAACGGCTTAATGATGTAGTCATCCGCGCCAAGCTCCAAACCTGTCACCCGATCTTGAACCTGCGCACGCCCGGAAATGATGATGATGGCGGCACCACTTTCCAGCGCCAACCGATGCACCAGCGTCAGCCCATCACGATCCGGCAGACCTAAATCAACGAGGCAAACATCGGGCGCGGTCTTGCTCAACGCGGCTTCAAACTCGCTCGCGCGAGAGAAGCAGCGGGTCCGAAAGCCAGCGTCATTCAAAGCATCGGACAACATTCGTCGAATGTCCGGCTCGTCATCCAAAATCGCAATCATCGGGGCGTCACTCATGGGCAAGCTCCTTGGCAAGAAAGGCGGCGAGTTCACCCTGTGAAAAGGGCTTTGAGAGCGTGGGCGCGGCCTTGCGGCGCACATCATGCACGGGCAACGACGACATCAGAAACATAGGCGTCTGGACGCCAAGCTTGTCGAGTTGATGGAGCAATTGATCACCCGTCACGTCGCCTCCCAGCATGATGTCCGACAACACAAGACTGATCCCCTGAATTCCAGCAAGCTCTAGCGCGTCTTGCGCATTCGCCGCTTCAATCACCTGATGACCAAGCGCGATCAGCATCTCGCGCACGTCCTCGCGAATGATGTCTTGGTCCTCAATCAACAACACAAACTGTGGCGTTGTATCGGCCAAGGCCTGGCGCAGAGGTAAGCGGATAGTGACCTTCGCGCCGCTGGCGGTATTGCCAACGCGCACTTGCCCGCCAGCGATTTTGGCGTGGTCATAGACCATCGCCAAGCCAAGCCCTGATCCTGCACCCCCCTTTGTGGTGAAGAAAGGATCAAGGGCGCGCTCGAGCGCCTCTGGCGAAAATCCCGGCCCCGTATCCGCGACTTCAAATTCCAGCCAGGTTTGGGCCACGGCGCGTGCGCTCACGACGATTTCGCCCTGTGCCCCCATGGCGTCTTTGGCGTTCAGAATGAGATTCAGTAACCCGTCTTGAACCGCGCCCGGATCGACCATGGTCATCGCATCCAACCCCTCAGTGGTCGTCTTGAGGGTCATTCCGCTGGGCAAAGTGGGCCGCGCAAGGGTTTCGGTTTCTGCAATCAGATCCGGAATAGATACGGCTTGCGGGCGAACTTCGCGCGCGCCGGAAACTTGCGCAATCCTGTCCAAGAGCGCGCCGCCGCGTCGGGCTGCCTGCCTGGTGGCCGCCACAAGTTCGTGCGCCGCACCGTCAAGATTCATTGTCGCCAAACGGGCCTGAAGCCCAAAAATGATCGTCAAAAGGTTAGCGAAATCATGCGCCAGCCCTGATGTGAGTTGCGCCGCCAATTCGCGTTTTCGGGTCTGTGTGAGGGCGGCGCGGGCTTGCGCTTCCTCGGTGACGTCCATCGACAAAATATAAACGCCACATACGATCCCGGCCTCGTCAAAATCCGGCGTAAACGCCACACGCAATCGTCGCCCTGACCCTTCATGGGCAAACTCAAACACCGCAGGTTCGCCACCAGACGCGCCTTTGAGGTAGGGTTCAATTTTGCCAAAAGCCTCAGAGCCGAGCGCTTCGGAAATATGAAGGCCAATGATGTTTTGCGGCTGACCTGGGAGAAGAGAAGCGAGGCGGCGATTGGAATATGTATAAATGCCATCCAAACCAATGCGAGCGATATGCGCGGGCATCATTTCCGCGGTCAATCGTGTGCGCGCTTCCATTTCAGTGAGTTGTCGTTTGGCTTCCTCAAGTGCGGCATTGGTCGCGCCAAGCGCGCGGTTGGTTTGGCTGAGTTCTTCAGCATGAGCGAGCAGCTGATCCGACAACTCCTCGGACCGCGTTCGCAACAATTCTTCTTGGCGTTTGATCGCCGTAATGTCGGTATAGACCGCGACCCATCCCCCTTGCGGCAGCGGGCTGCCTTCAATCGAAATCATCCTGCCATTTGCGCGTTGCCGTTCCAAGTAATGCGGTTCAAACGCGAGGGCTTGATTCACCCTTGCTTGAATAAAATTTTCAATATCAGACACATCGCCGTATTCCCCGGTTTCAACCAAATACCGGATCGTTTCATCAAATGGCGCGCCGGGTTGGACGAGGTGATCGGGCAAACCGAACATCGCCTGAAAGGGGCGATTGGCGACAACGAGGTTCAATGTGCTGTCATAAATCGACAAAGCCTGCGCAATCAGGTTCAGCCCGGCTTGCGTCATCTGTGCGACATTTGTGGATTCTGGCGTCACTTTCTGACCCTCCCCCACCATCGCTAACACCCCTATGGGGCCGCGAAAAGGCCCCTGTTTTGCAAGCGCAGCACCCGTAACATTTCGTAACATTTCGGACAAACTGCGGAAATGTTTGCGCGCGAAGCTTTTATCGTCAGGGTTGTGGAACGGAGAATCGTTCACACGATCAGGAACGTTGGCAACGACCAACGGTGGGAGGATAAACGTGACGACAGATCAAACCGCGCTTGGCGGGTTTGGGTCTATTCCGGCATTGCTTGCGCGGAACGCAGCCCAATTTGGTGACCACCCGGCCTATCGGGAGAAGGAATTCGGGATTTGGCAAAGCTGGACCTGGGCTGAGGCCGCTCAAGAAATCCGCAATCTCGCTTTGGGCATGATGACCTTGGGCATTGAGCGTGGCGATCACGTTGCCATCATTGGCCGCAACCGCCCCGCCCACTACTGGGCCGTGGTGGCCGCGCAAATGTGTGGCGCTGTGCCTGTGCCGCTTTATCAAGACGCTGGCTTTGAGGAAATGACCTATGTGTTGGGGCATTCAGGCGCGCGGTTTGTGGTGTGCGGTGATCAGGAACAAGTCGACAAGGTGATTGAGGCGCAAGAAACAATCCACCACATTGAACATGTCATCTATTACGACAAACGCGGGATGCGGAAATACGATCACGCGCATCTGAATTGGTACAAAGACGTGCAAGAGGAAGGCCGCGCAGGGCATCACCGTGTCGAAGCGGAATTGGACGCGCGGATAGCAGACCTTACCCCCACAAGCACCTGTGTGATGTTGTATACGTCAGGCACAACAGGGAAACCCAAAGGTGTCGTGCTGTCTAACGCCAATGTTGTTGAGACTGCAAAGAATTCATCGGTGTTTGACAACCTTAGCGCGGGCGAAGATGTGCTCGCCTACTTGCCAATGGCATGGGTCGGCGATTTCATTTTCTCTATTGGGCAAGCCTACTGGACAGGGTTTTGCGTGAATTGCCCAGAAAGCGCAGACACGATGATGACGGATCTGCGCGAAATCGGCCCGACCTATTATTTCGCGCCGCCGCGCGTGTTCGAGACTCAGCTGACAAACGTGATGATCCGAATGGAGGATGCGGGTCGGATCAAGAAACGAATGTTCGACTACTTCATGGCGCATGCCAAAAAAGTCGGGCCTGCCATCTTGGACGGCAAACCCGTTTCCACCTTTGATAGACTGAAATATTGGGTTGGAAACCTCGCGGTGTATGGCCCGCTCAAGAACACACTTGGGTTCACCCGCGTCCGGGTCGGCTATACGGCTGGGGAGGCAATTGGCCCTGAGATTTTTGACTTTTACCGCTCGCTGGGGATCAACCTTAAACAGCTCTATGGCCAAACCGAAGCCACGGTGTTCATCACGCAACAACCGGACGGCGAAGTGCGCGCAGATACGGTTGGCGTGCCGTCCCCGGGCGTCGAACTGCGCATCGCGGATAACGGCGAGATTTTCTATCGCAGCCCCGGCACCTTTGTTGAGTATTACAACAATGCCCAAAGCACCGCCGACACCAAGGACGCGCAGGGTTGGGTCGCGACTGGGGATGCGGGGTTCATCGAGGAGGACACCGGACATCTGCGCATTATTGACCGCGCCAAAGACGTTGGCAAAATGGCCGATGGTTCAATGTTCGCGCCGAAATACGTCGAAAACAAACTCAAGTTCTATCCGAATATCTTGGAAGCTGTGGTGTTTGGTGCTGGGCGAGAGATGTGCACGGCCTTCATCAATATTGACCTGACAGCCGTGGGCAACTGGGCGGAACGCAACAACATTTCCTACGCGTCTTATCAAGACCTCACGGCGCATCCACAGGTGCTTGATACGCTGCAAAGCCACATCGAAGAGGTCAACACGTCAGTTGCGGCGGACCCGATGCTTTCGGGCTGTCAAATCCATAGGTTCCTCGTACTTCATAAGGAATTGGACGCGGATGACGGTGAAATGACCCGCACCCGCAAAGTGCGTCGGCGCATCGTTGAGGATAAATTCGCTGATCTTGTCGATGCGCTCTATTCCGGAAAAACCTCGCAATACACGGAAACCGAAGTGACCTATGAGGATGGTCGCAAGGGCGCGATTAAAGCCACGCTCGAAATTCGCGATGCCCGCGTTGTGGAAACCTCAGGAAAGGTGGCAGCGCAATGAATACGCACATCCAACAGACCGCCGAAAGCTATGTAACGCCAGATGGGCGCACGATTGGTGGCGTCATTATGGAGATGAAAAACATCACGCTACGGTTTGGTGGCGTTGTGGCGATTGAGAACATTTCCTTCGACATTCGCGAGGGAGAAATTCGCGCCATTATCGGCCCAAATGGCGCCGGAAAATCGTCGATGCTCAACGTGATTTCGGGGTTCTATGTGCCCCAAGAAGGCCAGGTGATGTTTCACGGAAAACCCCGCCCGCAAATGCGACCCTATCAGGTGGCGCAACAAGGTATCGCGCGGACATTTCAAAACATCGCGCTTTTTGACGGAATGAGCGTGCTGGACAACATCATGACCGGGCGGCTCACAAAGATGGGAACGAACCTGTTTCAACAAGCTTTGTGGTGGGGAAAGGCGTCAAAAGAGGAGTTTGCCCATCGCGAACAGGTCGAGAAGGTCATCGACTTTCTGGAAATTCAAAGCATCCGCAAAACGCCAGTTGGACGCCTGCCTTATGGCCTGAAAAAGCGGGTCGAATTGGCGCGCGCCTTGGCGGCGGAGCCAAACCTTTTGCTGCTTGATGAGCCGATGGCTGGGATGAACGTCGAGGAAAAAGAGGACATGTCGCGGTTTATTCTCGATGTGAATGACGAGTTTGGCACAACAATCGCGCTCATTGAACATGACATGGGCGTTGTGATGGACCTCTCTGATCGCGTCGTCGTGATGGACTACGGCAAGAAGATTGGTGACGGAACGCCCGACGAAGTTCGGGGCAATCAAGATGTGATCGACGCCTATCTTGGCGTGGCGCAGGATTAGGGGGAGGGGACATGCCTGATCAGCTTCTTTTTGCGATGGAAGTCACCCTCAACGGCTTGATGGCCGGGGTGTTGTATTCGCTCGTGGCGCTGGGTTTCGTACTCATTTTTAAGGCGTCCGGAATTTTCAATTATGCTCAAGGTGTGATGGCGCTCTTTGCGGCGTTGACCTTGGTTGGCATACAAAACGGACAAGTCCCTTTCGCGCATCTTATCAACGCGATGTTTGGGACCGAAGTGCACCATTTTGGCTGGCATGTCCCCGCCGTCTTGGCGATCCTTTTGACGGCAGTTGTGATGGTTGGTTTCGCTTGGTTGGTGGAACGCTACATCCTGCGGCATTTGGTCAATCAGCCCGACATAATCTTGTTCATGGCCACCATTGGACTTGCGTATTTCATGGAAGGATTTGGCGATTTGATGTGGGGCGCCGACATCAAGAAACTTGATGTTGGCCTACCGCAAGGGATCAATGTCGCGATTGATGACACCACCTTTGGCTGGTTCGGTTATGGCTTCTTTATCGACAATCTCGACATTGCGGCCACCGTCGTTGCGGTGATCCTTGTGGTGTCGCTGACGTTATTTTCACAGTTTTCCAAACAAGGCCGTGCCCTGCGTGCGGTGGCGGACGATCATCAGGCCGCTTTGTCCGTTGGCATTTCCTTGCGCTTCATTTGGGTGCTTGTGTGGTCCATCGCCGGATTTGTAGCGCTGGTCGCTGGCATCATGTGGGGCGCGAAGTCGGGGGTGCAATTCTCGCTCTCTCTTATCGCGCTCAAAGCGCTTCCCGTGCTGATGCTGGGCGGCTTTACCTCTATCCCCGGCGCGATTGTTGGCGGGCTTATTATCGGGGTGGGCGAAAAGCTCTTTGAATTCCTGATCGGGCCACTGGTGGGCGGCGCAACCGAAAACTGGTTCGCCTATGTGCTCGCCCTATTGTTCCTCGTCTTCCGGCCTCAAGGCCTGTTTGGCGAAAAAATCATCGAAAGGGTGTAGGCGACATGCTGTATCGCGAGGCCGGAGATTTCAAAACGTCCTACGGCAAGGACAGCCAAACCTTTCCGATCAAATTCGACAGAGTTGGGTTTTGGGTTGTGGTTGCCTTTGCCTTTCTGGTCGTTCCATTCATCATCAACGATTACTGGGCCAGCGCTGTTGCTGTCCCTTTCCTGATCTATGCAATTGCCGCGCTGGGCCTAAATATCCTCACCGGATATGCGGGGCAGGTTTCGCTGGGCACCGGCGGATTTATGGCAGTTGGCGCCTATGCCTGTTACAAGCTGATGACCGCATTTCCGGATGTGAATATCTTTTTCCACGTCTTAATCGCGGGTGGGATTACGGCGATTGTCGGCGTTCTGTTTGGCTTGCCAAGCCTGCGCATCAAGGGGTTTTACCTCGCCGTGGCAACCTTGGCGGCGCAGTTCTTCCTCGTGTGGCTGTTCAACAAAGTGCCGTGGTTCTACAACAACTCCGCCTCGGGACAGATTTCGGCACCGGAGCGCACGGTGTTCACAATTCCGGTCACCGGGCCAAACACAGATGCTTGGGCCAAATATCTGTTCTGCCTGATTTTCGTTTTCCTCCTCGCATGGATCGCACGCAACCTGACGCGCGGCTCGGTCGGGCGGAAATGGATGGCGATCCGCGATATGGACATTGCCGCCGAAATCATCGGGGTGAACCCGCTCATGGCAAAACTCACAGCTTTCGCTGTCAGTTCATTCTTTGTTGGTGTCGCCGGGGCGCTTTTCTTTTCGGTCTATTTGGGGGCTGTCGAGGTGGGCGAAGCGTTCGGTATCCAAAAATCCTTCCTCGTCTTGTTCATGATTATCATTGGCGGATTAGGATCAATTTTTGGCAGCTTTGCAGGCGCCGCGTTCATGGTGCTGTTGCCGGTATTGCTAAAGAACATTTTGGTGGGGGGCATGGGCTGGCCCACGGATCTTGCGGCGCATTTGGAATTCATGATCGTCGGCGGACTTATTGTCGTTTTCCTCATCGTTGAACCACACGGATTGGCGCAGCTTTGGCGGATCACAAAAGAGAAATTACGGCTCTGGCCCTTCCCGCATTAGGCGGGGCGCGCCCAACGCAAGACGGGGGTCAACCCTCGCACAACACAAACCATTGGACAAACCTAGGGAGGATACACCCAATGAAAACCAAACTCGCAATGATCGCGCTGGGCGCGACACTGGCGGCAGGTCCGGCGCTTGCCGATTTGACCTTCACGGCCCTCAGCTATCGTACTGGGCCATATGCAGCGAACGGCATTCCGTTTGCGGACGGCTATCAAGACTACTTCACACTGCTCAATGAGCGTGATGGGGGCATTGGTGGCGAAATGATTGAGCTGATCGAATGTGAAACCGGCTACAACACTGAAAAAGGCGTTGAGTGCTATGAGAGCACAAAAGGCTCCGGCGCGCTCGTGTACCAACCATTGTCTACCGGCATCACCTATCAGCTGATCCCGAAAGCAACGGCGGACGGCATTCCAGTACATTCCATGGGATATGGGCGCACCTCCGCGAAAAATGGCGAAGTGTTTCGCAACATCTTCAACTACCCAGCAAACTATTGGGACGGGGCGTCCGTTGGGATCAAGTACCTGCTGAACGAGAATGGCGGTGATTTGTCCGGCAAAAAAATTGCCCTCGTCTATCATAACTCTGCCTACGGGAAGGAGCCAATCCGAACGCTTGAGGAGCTGTCTAAGAAGCATGGTTTTGAGCTGACAACATTGCCCGTCGATCATCCCGGCCAAGAGCAAAAATCGCAGTGGCTTCAGATCCGGCGCGAAAAACCGGATTACGTGTTGATGTGGGGTTGGGGCGTGATGAACCAAGTCGCGATCCAAGAGGCCGTGAATATCCGCTATCCGATGGAGAATTTTATCGGCATCTGGTGGTCGGGTTCGGAAAATGATGTGTTGCCTGCGGGCGAAGGCGCGAACGGATATAAGGCGCTGACGTTCCATAATGTTGGCATGGATTATCCGGTGTTTGCCGACATTCAAACGCATGTAGTTGATGCGGGCAAAGCAGCCGGCGCGGGCGACCAAATCGGCACAGCCCTCTATAACCGTGGCATGTATGCGGCGATGTTGGCGGCTGAAGCGGCGAAAACAGCGCAAGAGATCAGTGGTAACATGGATATTTCGGCTGCCGAAATGCGCGCCGGGATGGAAGCGCTGGAAATCACCGAGGAGAAAATGGCCGCGCTTGGTCTTCCGGGCTTTGGTCCTGCTTTCAAGGTTTCCTGTCAAAACCATGGTGGCGACGGCTATGCTGCCGTGGCTCAGTGGGATGCCGCCGCCGGTCAATGGGGCTTGATCACCGACTATATGCAGTCTGATCAAGAGGTTCTCGCACCGCTTGTTGCAGAGGATTCCGCGGCCTTTGCCGCCGAAGCCGGTATCACGCCCGGTTGCGACTAAACACGCCTCCTTGGCCCGGCATTCGCTGGGCCAAGGACCACTCAGATTTTGGATTTCGCCATGCTAGACGCCACGCCAGCCCCCCCCGAGACCGTGCTTGAGGTCAACAATATCGAAGTGATCTACAATCATGTGATCCTCGTTCTCAAAGGCGTGAGCCTGAACGTACCAAAAGGAGGGATCACCGCTTTACTCGGCGGCAATGGCGCGGGTAAAACCACCACGCTCAAAGCGATTTCAAACTTGCTGCACTCGGAGCGTGGCGAAGTGACGAAGGGCAGTATTCACTATCGCGGCGAACGCATTCAAGCCCTCGCGCCAGCTGATCTTGTGCAAAAAGGCGTCATCCAAGTGATGGAGGGGCGCCATTGTTTTGAGCACCTGACAGTGGAGGAAAACCTGCTGACTGGCGCCTATACGCGCAAGGATGGAAAGGCGGCGATCGAGGCCGATCTGGAAATGGTCTATACCTATTTCCCGCGTCTCAAAGAGCGCCGAAAATCTCAAGCGGGCTATACCTCAGGTGGTGAGCAACAAATGGTCGCGATTGGCCGCGCATTGATGTCGCGCCCGGAAACGATCCTTTTGGACGAGCCGTCAATGGGGCTTGCGCCGCAACTTGTGGAGCAGATTTTTGAGATCGTGAAATCGCTTAATGAAGGCGAGGGCTATACCTTCCTTTTGGCCGAGCAGAACACCAACGTCGCGCTGAGGTACGCGCATTACGGATACATCATGGAATCTGGTCGGATCGTGATGGATGGTCCAGCGGCGGAGCTGCGGGAAAACCCGGATGTGAAGGAATTCTACCTCGGCATGTCCGATGAAGGCCGAAAGTCATTTCGAGATGTGCGCTCGTATCGTCGCCGTAAACGCTGGTTGGCTTAGGGGCGCAGGATGACTCATTTTGATGATCTAGAAACCCGCTCGGCCGATGCGCGGGCATCCGATTTAGCCAAGGCCCTACCACCCCAGATTTTGCGTGCCAAAGGACTGGCGGGGTATGGCGCGTCTTTGGCAAACATTGACCCGGATGAAATTTCTTCGGTGGAGGCTTTGGCAGCGCTACCTGTTTTGCGCAAATCCGACCTTGGCGCGGCGCAAGCCGCGAATGCGCCACTTGGCGCCTTTGCATCCAAGCCCGCGCATCAATTCGCGCATATCTTCCAAAGCCCCGGACCAATTTACGAGCCGGGCGGCGTTTCGGATGATTGGTGGCGTATTGGTCGGTTTTTGACGGCGGCCGGAATTGGGCCGGGCGACATTGTGCAAAACTGCTTTTCCTACCATTTGACACCGGCGGGCATGATCTTTGAGAACGGCGCGCGGGCGGTGGGCGCTGCCGTGATCCCAGCGGGGGTTGGTCAGACGGAATTGCAAGTGCGCGCGGCTGCCGACATTGGCGCAACCGCTTACGCGGGGACGCCGGACTACCTCAAGATCATCCTAGACCGTGCCGACGCGCAGGGTGTCAAACTTGGCATCACCAAAGCGGCTGTTGGGGGCGGGGCTTTGTTTCCTTCTTTACGTCAGGAATATGCTGATCGCGGGATCAGTTGCCTGCAAAACTATGCCACCGCTGACCTTGGCAATATTGCCTATGAAAGCCCCGCTATGGAGGGGATGATCGTGGATGAAGGGGTGATCGTTGAGATCGTTCGCCCCGGAACGGGCGACCCAGTCGCGGCGGGAGAAGTTGGCGAGGTTGTTGTGACAACACTCAATCCAGACTACCCCCTCATCCGTTTCGCAACGGGCGATCTTTCAGCGGTTCTGCCCGGACACAGCCCGTGTGGCCGCACGAATATGCGGATCAAGGGCTGGATGGGGCGGGCTGATCAGACAACAAAGATCAAAGGCATGTTTGTGCGACCTGAGCAGGTTGCCGATTTTGTCGCTAAACATCCAGAAATCACAAAGGCGCGCATTATTGCCAGCCGCTCTGGTGAAGCGGATGTCATGACTGTGCAGGTCGAGGCCACAGGCGGCGATCCGGCGGCATTTGCGGCTTCCGTAGTGGATACGTTGAAACTGCGCGGCACAATTGAGGTGGTTGCGCCCGGAACCTTGCCCAATGACGGGAAAGTCATCGACGATACCCGCAGCTACGACTAACCCACCACTCACGCATTAAAAAAGGCCGCCCGGAATGAACTGGGCGGCCTTTTAATTTCGTGAGCTCTTATGCTCAGCCCTGACGGGCTTTGAACCGACGCTGGGTCTTGTTGATCACGTAGACGCGGCCTTTACGGCGCACGACACGGCAATCACGGTGCCGGTTCTTCAGCGAGCGGAGCGAGTTGCGGACTTTCATAGACCTTCTCCTCATACGCGGCGCTGGTCGCGCCATTAAAGTTTGCCTCAAGCGAGGCGGTTCATGGTGGGCGATACTGGGATCGAACCAGTGACCCCTTCGATGTCAACGAAGTGCTCTACCGCTGAGCTAATCACCCAATATTTCGCATCCAAAGGCAGGCCGAAACCATTCTTCAAACAAACAGACGCGGGAAAACCCGCGCCGGTTCGGCTGTCTATAAGAGGAGTCGGAGCCTCTTGCAAGGGGGTTTTGCACAGGCTCGTATTCCGCTTATAGTGGGGCGAGAAGTGATCGGATTTCAACACCTTCAAAGGCGGCCAAGCGCGATGAAACCTCCCTATGAGTTGTTCCAGCCTCGGTTGCGCTCGACGTCGGTTGTGTTTGCCTCTCCTCATTCGGGTCGTGACTATGCCCGCGCGTTTGGGCGGCGCAGCGTCTTGGATGATTTGACCCTACGGTCTTCCGAGGATGCCTTTGTCGACGAGTTGTTCGCGGGCTGCACCAAAGAGGGTGCGCCGTTGATCGCGGCGAATGGACCGCGCGCTTTTGTTGATCTGAATCGAGGGTATGAAGAACTGGACCCAGCTTTGATCAAAGGGGTGGCAAAATCCGCCCATAATCCGCGCGTGGCATCCGGGCTTGGGGTGATCCCGCGCGTCGTGTCGGGTGGGCGGCAGATTTACCGTGGGAAGATCCCCCTGTCCGAAGCCCATGCGCGCTTAAAGGAACATTGGTACCCCTATCACGATAAGCTACGGGCCTTGTTACAGGAGAGCCATCAGCTTTTTGGGCAAGCAATTTTGATAGATTGTCATTCAATGCCGCATGAAGCGATTGAAAGCCTGTGTCGGAGTAGGCAAGAGCGCCCTGAGATTGTCATCGGGGATCGGTTCGGCGCGTCCGCCCATAGCGGGATCGTCGAGGGGATCGAGGCGGCGTTTCGCAGTGAAGGGTTTAAGGTGGCCCGCAACACACCGTTTGCGGGTGCCTATATCGCCCAACATTACGGGCGCCCTTCGCGCAACCAACATGTTGTTCAGGTCGAGATCGACAGGGCGCTTTATATGAATGAAAAGCTCATCCGCAAGAATGGGAATTACGCATCCTTTCAGGCAGCGTTGACCCGGATCATTCCCCTGCTCGCAAACGTGGGGCGCGCCAATGAGTTGCCGCTCGCGGCCGAATAGACCCCCAAGAACCTATCGAATGGATCGACCTTTCAGGATCGCGCCCTCACCAAACTTCGCTCGAATGGCATCCGTCGCCTTTTCGGCGGCGCGCCGTTTTTGGGCGTTCGGGTCCAACAAATCGCCCGCGGTATCTGCGCCTTGAGAGCTAGTCAGGTCCGAAATGCCGACCCCAATCAGACGAAATGGCCCTTTATCAGAAACCGTGTCGAACAAACTGCGCACTGTGCGGTAAATCCGGTCGGCGGATTGGGTCGAATCCGGTAGGCTCACGCGCTTTGACAAGGCTTTGAAATCGGCGCGTTTCAATTTCAGCGTGATCACTCGACCAGACTTATCTTGGGCTTTTGCACGATCCGCGACCTTCTCGGAAAGGCGCCACAAATGACCGTCCAAGAGGCCAATATCGGAAGTATCCTCGTGAAAGGTCGTCTCGTTAGAAATGGACTTCATGGGTTGATGCGCGGCCACGCGCCGCCGATCTTCACCGCGCGCAAGATAATACAACCGCTCTCCCATGGATCCGAACCGATCCGTCAGCGCGTCTTTGTCCCAACGCAACAAATCGGAAAACGTGCGAATTCCTGCCTTGTCTAGAGAGGATTGAGTGGACGCCCCAACGCCCCATATCAGCCTGACAGGTTTGTCGTTCAAAAAAGAAGCGGTGTCAGCTTTGCCGATGATCGAAAAGCCGCGTGGTTTGTCCAAATCAGACGCAATCTTCGCGAGAAATTTATTGTGACTTAAGCCAATCGAACCAGAAAGCCCGATCTCGTCTTCCATCCGCTTGAGGAGGCGCGCGAGCATAACAGCGGGCGGGTGGCCGTGCAGATTTGCGGTGCCTGTCATGTCCAAGAAAGCCTCATCTAACGACAAGGGTTCGATGGAGGGCGTCAGCTCATCCATGAGGGCGCGAATATCTTTGGAAACGGCAGCGTAATGCCCACCGCGCGGGCGCACGACCACAGCATCGGGGCAAAGTTTGAGCGCCTGAAACATCGGCATCGCTGAGCGCACCCCGCGAATTCGCGCGATATAACAGGCGGTAGAAACAACGCCGCGTTTCCCTCCGCCAATAATCACGGGTTTTGAAGCAAGTTCGGGATTGTCGCGCTTTTCGACGCTGGCATAAAACGCGTCACAATCCATATGCGCGATGGAAAGGTCGAACAGTTCAGGATGAGATAGAATGCGCGGTGATCGACAAGCCGGGCATCGGCTTGCGGTCTCAAAAACGTCCAGACAATCGCGACATAGAGCGGGCATGACGTAATCCTATCCTATGTCGCGCCCCCGGCGCCATGCTAGAGATGCAGCATGGAGTTTGGCGGTGCAAAGCTGATATGTTTGATTGGCGGTAAGGTCTTGACGATCTTGCGCGACGATCTTCCTGACATTTTGTATCCGGGGCTTTGGGATTTTCCTGGCGGCGGACGTGAAGGGAAAGAAACACCGGAAGCATGTGTGTTGCGGGAGTTGCGCGAAGAAACACATTTGGTTCTGCCAGAAAACGCTCTGGGTTGGCGCGCCCGGTTTCCAAGCGCGGCCACGCCCGGATTGGACGGGGTGTGGTTTACTGCGGTCTTGGATCATGGCTTGGAGCGGCACATAACGCTGGGGTCCGAAGGGCAGGAGTTCGCCTTGATGGCCCCTCAAGAATGGCTTTCTCGGCCCGATACAGTTCCCCATTTTGGGGCGCGCCTTAAAGGTGGGCTGGCGCATTTAGGCTTGATGTGATGGCGTGCAAGACCCATATAATCCGGTATCAAAACAATTTTAGGACAGGGATATGAACCCGGAAGACATTTTTTCACAGTTTATTGGCGCAAATATCGTTTTGCTGCTGATCGCAATTTTCATCATTGTTTCCATCTTCCTTGGTGTGCGGATTGTGCCGCAGTCCGAGAAATACGTTGTCGAGCGTTTTGGCCGTCTGCAATCCGTGCTTGGACCGGGGATCAACTTCATTATCCCGTTCTTGGACCGGGTGGCGCATAAAGTGTCCATTCTGGAGCGCCAATTGCCGACAAATTCGCAAGACGCAATCACCAAAGACAACGTGTTGGTGCAGGTGGATACAAGCGTATTTTACCGAATCCTTGAGCCTGAAAAAACAGTATATCGGATCCGCGATGTAGACGGCGCTATTGCGACCACAGTTGCAGGGATCGTGCGCTCGGAAATCGGTTTGATGGATCTAGACGAAGTGCAATCAAATCGGCAGCAAGTGATTTCGCGGATCAAAGCACAAGTCGAAGATGCGGTGGATAGTTGGGGGATTGAAGTCACCCGCGCCGAAATTCTAGACGTGAATTTGGATCAGGCAACACGCGACGCGATGCTTCAACAGCTCAATGCTGAGCGTGCGCGCCGTGCACAGGTCACAGAGGCTGAAGGCAGCAAGCGCGCGGTTGAGTTGAACGCGGATGCCGAGCTTTACGCCGCCGAACAGATCGCAAAAGCGCGCCGAATTCAGGCGGATGCGGAGGCCTATGCGACGGAGGTTGTCGCAGAAGCGATTGCGAAGAACGGGCTTGAAGCGGCGCAATATCAAGTTGCGTTGAAGCAAGTTGAGGCGATTGCCAAAGTGTCGTCGGGGCAGGGCAAACAGACGGTTATCTTGCCGGCCAGCGCGCTCGAAGCCTTTGGCGATGCCTTTAACATGTTGAAAGGGAAATCGTGATGCTTTGGGAAATCTGGTGGGTTTGGGTCGCCGCGGCGTTTGCCTTGGCCATTCTGGAAGTTCTCATCCCGGCCTTCTTTTTTGTAGGGTTCGCTTTTGGCGCCTTGATTGTCGGGTTGTTGATGGCGGTTGGCGTGTCTCTCACTTTGCCTTGGGCGCTCGTGATATTCGCTGTCACAAGTGTTCTGTCGTGGTTGGCGGCGCGTAAAGTGATGGGAGAACGCATGGGTCAGAAGAAAGAGTTCAACCACGACATCAACGAAGACTAATCGCTGTAAATTTGACAACAATGGCCGGGGCGCAGCGATGTGTCTCGGCCTTTTGCGTTTTGATGCGCTGTTAAGGCAGTTCCGAAAGGATCGCCTGAGCGGCAAGGCGCGGATCGGGCGCGCGGGTGATGGGCCGCCCAACCACAATATGATCGGCTCCGTCTTGTATGGCTTGACCGGGTGTCGCTACGCGTTTTTGGTCGCCCAGTTCGGCGCCGGCAGGCCGCACACCGGGGGTCACGATCAGCTTGCCTTTGGCCTCTGGCAAAGCGCGGATCATGGCGGCTTCCCGTGGTGAGGAAATCACCCCATCTGCCCCGGCTTCCAGCGCGCGGCGCGCGCGTTCCACGACCAGACCCTGAACGTCACCGGGCTGCATCAAGGCGGCGTCTAAGTCGGCGCGCTCCAAGGAGGTCAAAATCGTGACCGCAAGGATTTTAAGGTCCGACTCTCCTTTGCCCTCAGAAGCAGCGCGCACGACATGCGGGTCGCCGTGCACTGTCAGAAAGTCCAGCCCGTAATCTTTGAGACCTCGCACGGCACCTTCAATCGTATTGCCGATGTCGAATAACTTCATGTCGAGGAAAATGCGTTTGTCATATTCGTCGATCAATTCGCGCGCGAGCGCCAGCCCGCCGCCCATCAGCATCTCCAGCCCGATTTTGTAAAACCCGACCGAGTCGCCCATTTTCTGTGCCCACTCAAGCCCAATCAGCGGGTTTGGTGCATCAAGTGCAACGATCAAACGGTCGTCGGGTGTGGGGCGGGTCATGGCGGCATCCTTTTCACTGAATGCTGCCCTTTTGCGCCGGGTCTTTTGTTAGGTCAAGCCGCGCCCGCGCCATACTGTGACGAAGCAGGCGTAACGGCTGTGGAAATATCCACCTCAATGTTGCGTTCTCCCCGCCGAAAACCGGGCATTTGTCGCGCTTGCGTTAAGGCGTGCGACACCAAATCGTAGGTGATCAGTGACGACGGACAATCCTGTTCGCGAAATGAGCGGCAGATATAGTTCACCCGCATCGGCTTTTCGGTGCCTTGTGGAATCATCAGCATGGAAACAGATCCACGGTAACACGCATCGCGCGCATCCCAGTCCAGATCACGTATGTCGATATTTGTTACTCTCATTTCCGAATCCTTCAGTCATTCACGTCCCGACTTTCGTGCAAACTCCTGAATATTCCCTTCATGATTGGTAACTGAGAGGTAAACGAAACCGCCAAATTCACGCGCCATTCCCCTTGTCAGCTCATGGCGGCTTACCCATATCTTGATCAAGGCCCTGTTCCGGGTGTGCCGCCGAGCGGGCACCCATCATTCTGGGGCGCTTTAAGAAGGAGAACGATATGAACTTAGACAAGTTCACCGAGCGGTCGCGCGGCTTTATTCAGGCTGCCCAGACTATCGCAATGCGCGAAAACCACCAACGTCTCGCGCCAGAGCACCTACTCAAGGCCTTAATGGACGACGAAGAAGGGATGGCGTCTGGCCTGATCCGCAAAGCGGGGGGCGAGCCAAAACGCGTGGCCGAAGCGGTTGATATAGCTGTTGCGAAAATGACCAAAGTGACAGGGGACGCCGGGCAGGTGTACCTTGATAACGCCACAGGCAAAGTGCTCGATGAGGCGGAGAAGCTTGCTAAAAAAGCAGGGGATAGCTTTGTGCCTGTGGAGCGGCTCTTGACCGCGCTGAGCTTGGTGAAATCCAAGGCCAAAGACGCGCTGGAAGCAGGCGCCGTCACGGCTCAATCCCTGAACGCGGCGATCAATGATGTGCGCAAAGGGCGCACAGCAGACAGCGCGAGCGCCGAAGACACCTATGAGGCGTTGAGCAAGTTCGCGCATGACCTCACCGAGGCTGCCGAAGAAGGTAAAATTGATCCCATTATTGGTCGTGACGAGGAAATCCGGCGCACCATGCAAGTGCTGAGCCGCCGCACCAAGAATAACCCTGTCCTGATCGGGGAGCCGGGGGTTGGGAAAACTGCAATTGCCGAAGGGCTTGCATTGCGCATCATCAATGGAGATGTGCCTGAAAGCCTCAAAAACAAAAAGCTCTTGGCGCTGGATATGGGCGCGCTGATTGCTGGCGCGAAATACCGCGGAGAATTTGAGGAACGGCTGAAATCGGTGCTCAATGAGGTGACCGAGGCCGCGGGCGAAATCATTTTGTTCATTGACGAAATGCATACCCTCGTTGGGGCGGGCAAATCGGACGGCGCGATGGATGCGGCGAACCTGATCAAGCCAGCCTTGGCGCGGGGCGAGTTGCACTGTGTTGGTGCGACGACGCTGGATGAGTACCGCAAGTATGTCGAGAAAGATGCAGCTCTTGCGCGCCGGTTCCAGCCAGTCATGGTGCAAGAACCTACAGTTGAGGACACTGTGTCAATCTTGCGCGGCATCAAGGAAAAATACGAACTCCACCATGGCGTGAGGATTTCTGATAGTGCGCTGGTGGCGGCTGCGACCTTGAGCCATCGCTACATCACAGATCGGTTCCTCCCTGACAAAGCGATTGACCTCGTTGATGAGGCAGCCAGCCGTTTGCGCATGGAAGTGGACAGCAAACCCGAGGAGCTGGACGCGTTGGATCGTCAGATCTTGCAAATGCAAATCGAGGCGGAAGCCCTGCGCGCGGAGGACGATAAAGCGTCTAAGGACCGTCTTGCGAAGCTTGAGGAAGAACTGGCTGGACTACAGGAAAAATCCGATGCGATGACGGCCAAATGGCAGGCTGAGCGGGATAAGCTGGAAGGTGCGCGCGGGATCAAAGAATCCTTGGATCGGGCGCGTGCTGAATTGGATCAGGCGAAACGCGAAGGCAATTTGGCGAAAGCCGGTGAGCTGTCTTATGGGGTGATTCCTGAGCTTGAAAAACAGCTTGTCGAAGCCGAAGCGCAAGATGAAAGCGACGTGATGGTCGAGGAAGCTGTGCGCCCAGAACAAATTGCGCAGGTTGTCGAACGCTGGACCGGAATTCCGACGTCCAAGATGCTGGAAGGCGAGCGCGACAAGCTCCTGCGTATGGAAGATGGGTTGCACAAACGGGTGATTGGCCAAGAGCCTGCTGTGCGCGCTGTCGCAAATGCCGTGCGCCGGGCGCGCGCTGGGCTGAATGACGAGAACCGTCCGCTGGGCAGCTTCCTCTTTCTTGGGCCAACGGGTGTCGGGAAAACTGAGCTGACCAAAGCGGTGGCCGAGTTTCTGTTTGACGATGACAGCGCGATGGTGCGCATTGATATGTCGGAGTTCATGGAGAAACACGCGGTGTCCCGGCTGATCGGCGCGCCTCCCGGCTATGTCGGCTATGATGAAGGTGGCGTTCTGACTGAAGCTGTGCGTCGGCGCCCCTATCAGGTTGTTCTGTTTGACGAAGTCGAAAAGGCCCACCCTGATGTCTTCAACGTCCTGTTGCAGGTGTTGGATGACGGGGTGTTGACCGATGGGCAAGGGCGCACTGTCGATTTCAAACAGACCTTGATTATCCTGACGTCAAATCTTGGGGCGCAAGCGTTGAGCCAACTGCCAGATGACGCGGATGCCAGCAGCGCCAAACGGGATGTTATGGACGCTGTCCGGGCGCATTTCCGGCCTGAGTTCCTCAATCGGTTGGATGAGACGATCATCTTTGATCGTCTGAACCGCGCCGACATGGATGGTATCGTGGATATCCAGCTTGGGTCGCTCGCCAAACGGCTTGCGAAACGCGGCATAACCTTGACGTTGGATACGGCGGCGAAGACATGGCTTGCGGATGAGGGATATGATCCGGTGTTCGGCGCACGCCCCCTCAAGCGGGTAATTCAACGCGCGTTGCAAGATCCGCTCGCGGAAATGCTCTTGTCTGGGGATGTATTGGACGGGGCACAAATCCCGGTCAGTGCAGGCGCTGAGGGGCTGATAATCGGGGAGCGGGTTGGAAATACCAATAAGCCAAAACCCGATGATGCCGTTGTGCACTAAGGCCTGACATCCGGGCGCCTATATGCGGCTCAAAGGTTGCAACCAAAATCCAAGCCCCCGCCGGGAAAACTGGCGGGGGCTTTTTGTCCGGCGCAAGGGGTTGTGCGCCGCACGGGAGCTTATTTTGCTGGCAGAACGCCCGCTTCGATCGCGGCGGCAACTTCAGCTTCGTCGAGCATGCCATCTCCGTTCACGTCAATCGCGGCGAATTGTTCTTCGTTCATGTCCGGCATCACCATGAGGATTTCGTCAAAGATCACATGGCCGTCGCCATTGGCGTCCAACCCTTCGGCCTGAGCAACGCCCGCAGTCAGGGTAAGGGCGCAAAAAGCGGGAAGTGCAAATTTCATGATTGTCATGTCTTTTCTCCAATGTATGTGTCGCCGGATCGCCCGGCATGACGGCATATTGACGAGGATTCATGCCCACAAAAGCGCAAAGCAAAAGGATGTTTTGAGTGGGCGCTCCCTTGCCATTTTGGGGCCTTTTGCAGTGCTAAACACCGCGCATCTCAGGCGGGTTTTTGCCGCTCAGCGAGGGCTGGCCGAAGGGGAGGCACTAAAGCGGCGGAGCGGCACCGATTGTTCAAAGCGCGCGGGGATTGGCTTGCAAAACCGTTCGCGCTGTTGAGTTGGGGCGTTGCTCTGGAGACTCATTAACCAAAGCTTTGGAATTTGGCTGTAGGAAAGGGCTTGTCCCAAAGCCTTGCGCAGTCCATTCTGCTTCCAAAAGGGGCGCTAGACCCCACAGAGGCAGACATTCATAGGCGGTGATACATGACCCCCAAGGTACAACGCATTCTCAAACAGCTGGAATTTGGCCGGCCGTTCAAGCTTTCAGACGCGACTTTGATCCATACAAAGGTGCACGACCAGCGCGTGACTTTCGTGACAAACATGGAACGCGATCCAATTCAGCGAAATCACCGGAATGGTCGATTTTATGAGCAACAAGAGCTTGATGAACTGCGAGCGATTTTCCCTGAGGGCGGCACATTTGTTGATATCGGCGCCAACGTCGGCAATCACTCGATTTATGCAGGTCTGTTTTTGAAAGCGGGCAAGGTTATCCCGTTTGAGCCAAATCCGCTGGCTTATCGTGTTTTGGTGCACAATGTCTTGCTCAACGGGCTTGATGAGGTTGTGGACCTATCCAACCTCGGCGTTGGCGTTTCCGATCACGCGCAAGAAGGCTTCGCGATGGAAAAACGCGACCGCAACCTTGGCGGCGCGAAAATGATCGAAGGCAAGGGCGACCTTATGGTGTTCCCGGCGGATGATCTTCTGGAAGGCGAAGCCCCCGCGATGATCAAAATCGATGTTGAAGGCATGGAGATGCAGGCGCTCGGTGGTCTGGAAAAAACCATTACGGAGCATCGGCCTGTTCTGTTGGTCGAAGTAGACAATGAGAATGAAGAAGACTTCATGATCTGGGCGGAGGTCCATGATTATGAAGTCGCACAAACGATCCAGCGGTATCGGTTGAACAAGAACCACCTTCTGATGCCTCGCCAAGTTGCCAAGTCGGGGAAGCCGGGTGTGACGTTGAAAACGGGTACTACTGCAAGCAAGGGCAAGGGCGCGTCCTCCCAAGCGACCAGTGGTGCTTCGAATTCCAGCAAATCGAAATCCGCCGGGTCAAAATCTACTGGGACAAAAACCGCGTCGAGCAAAGCGAAACTGAAAGTCGTCGAACCGGCGAAATAGCCCGCGTGGCATGCAGCGCGGGGATTGAATAAAGGCAACACGGAGAGCGCTATGGTCTTGTTCTTAGAAGTCTTGGCGCTTGTGCTCGTGTTTGCCGTTGGGTTTGTCGCCGCTCTCCTCGTCATATTTTTCGTGGTCGACCGCGTTCAAACGACCGATGCAGTTCGGCGCAATTATCCGGTTATTGGGCGGTTTCGAAAACTGTTCACCAAGCTCGGTGAGTTTTTCCGGCAATATTTCTTCGCGATGGACCGAGAGGAAATGCCTTTCAACCGGGCGCAACGTGATTGGATTTACACGGCCGCTGACGGAAAAGGGAATACAGTTGCCTTTGGATCAACGCGGAACCTGTCGTTGCCGGGCACGACGATTTTCATGAACGCAGCTTTCCCGCCACTTGACGATCAGTTCACAACAACCGAACCCTTAGAAATCGGCCCGTACTGCCGCGCCCCATATGTAGCGAAGTCGATCTTCAATATCTCAGGCATGTCCTATGGCGCGATTTCCAGACCAGCCGTTGAGGCGCTATCGCGTGGGGCGAAGGAAGCTGGCATTTGGTTGAACACCGGAGAAGGGGGGCTGTCACCGTTCCATTTGGAAGGTGGCGCGGACATCGTTTATCAAATCGGCACAGCGAAATACGGTATCCGTGACGAAAACGGCAATCTGGACGATAACAAACTGCGCGAGATTGCAGCCCACCCAGAGGTCAAGATGTTCGAAATCAAGCTCAGCCAGGGCGCAAAGCCGGGCAAGGGCGGGATTTTGCCGGCTGCAAAAATTACCGAGGAAATAGCGCGGATTCGTGGTTTGCGCCCCGGCGAAGACGGCGTGTCGCCCAATCGCCACCGTGAGGTTGATGATTTTGGAGACCTGTTGGACTTCATTGCGCATATCCGAAACGTCACCGGCAAGCCTGTTGGCTTCAAATTCGTGCTTGGGACATCGCGCCCTTGGGCGGCATTTTTTGATCTGATCCATGAGCGCGGAATTGAGAGCGCACCGGATTTCATTACGATTGATGGCGGCGAAGGTGGCACCGGGGCCGCGCCGATGCCTCTCATTGACCTCGTGGGGATGCCAATCAAAGAAGCGCTGATCCGCGTTGTGGATCTCCGAGATAAATATGGGCTACATGATCGCATCAGGATCATTTCGGGTGGGAAATTGGTAAACCCTTCAGATGTGGCCTGGGCGATCTGTGCGGGTGCAGATTTTGTGGTCTCGGCGCGAGGTTTCATGTTTTCGCTTGGCTGCATTCAGGCCCTTAAATGCAACAAAAACACTTGCCCCACCGGGATCACCACCCACGATCCTCATTTGCAAAAAGGGCTGGTTGTTGAGGACAAATACAAGAAGGTCGCCGCCTATGCTAAAGCCACTGTGAAAGAGCTTGAAACCATCGCACATTCCGTAGGTGTATTGGAGCCAAGGCAAATGCGCCGTCATCATGTGCGCATCGTGCAGGCCGATGGCACCTCAATTCCGCTGGACCGGATTGTGCCAAACTTCGACGCCAAAAGTTACAACGCCTCAACGCCTTTGTGAGATGAGTTTAATATCGACAAGACGCCGTGGCAGATAGGGTGAGGCCAACGCAATACGCTTCAAGAGGAATCCCATGTCCCGTACTGGCTTCAAAACCGATCTAAAGTGGTCCGATGTCACCCCCAAAGCCGACTATATGAATCGGCGTCAATTGATGAGGGCAGCGGGGGGAATGGCGCTTGGCTCCATCGCGGGGCCGGCACTTGCCAAAGACATGGCAGGAGGCGAGACGCCGAATACCTTTGAAGAAATCACCTCCTACAATAACTTCTATGAATTTGGCACAGGCAAAGAAGACCCAGCCCAAAACGCGCATCAGCTCACAATTGATCCTTGGTCCGTAAAAATCGATGGTCTTGTTGATCGTCCCGGCACGTATGATTTGGCGGACGTGCTGAAAGGCATGACAATAGAAGAGCGCATTTATCGCTTCCGCTGCGTTGAGGCCTGGTCGATGGTGATCCCTTGGAATGGTTTTGAGTTGGCGGCGCTGCTCTACCGGGTCGGGGTGCAACCCTCAGCAAAATATGTCGCCTTTGAAACGCTCATGCGCCCAGAAGAAATGCCCGGTCAACGTCGCGCAACTCTTGATTGGCCCTATCGCGAGGGGCTGCGCCTTGATGAAGCGATGAACCCGCTGACCTTGATGGCAACCGGGCTATACGGCGAAGACCTCCCGAAACAAAACGGCGCGCCTTTGCGTCTTGTCGTGCCCTGGAAGTACGGGTTCAAATCCATCAAGTCGATTGTGCGGATAACCTTGACCGACAAGGAACCTGTCACAAGCTGGAAAGACGCGAACCATCGTGAGTATGGATTTTACAGCAATGTGAACCCAACAGTGGACCACCCGCGTTGGACACAAGCCACAGAACGGCGGATCGGCGGCGGCATTTTCGCCAAACGTCAGCCAACCCTCATGTTCAACGGCTATGAAGCTGAGGTTGCCGCCATGTATAAAGACTTGGACCTTAAGGCAAACTTCTGATGCAAATCGCCCAAACCGTGAATGCCGCGTTGCGCTCCGTGCCAACCTGGCCATTGTATCTCGTCGCGCTCATTCCTCCCATCTGGCTGTTTTACGCTGGAGTGACCGGCGGATTGGGGGTCGATCCGGTCAAGGCGATGGAACATGAAATGGGCGAACTCGGCCTGCAAGTCCTCATCATAGGGATCCTTGTCAGCCCACTTCGCAAATTCACGGGCATTAGCCTTCTAAAATTTCGCCGCGCAATTGGCCTCATTGGTTTCTTCTATATTGCTTGCCATTTGGCGGTCTGGCTTTTCCTTGACGTTCAAATCTGGAGCCAAATCTGGGCCGACATCCTCAAACGCCCTTACATTACCATCGGAATGGCTGGGTTTGTTTTGATGATTCCATTGGCCATCACCTCCAACAACAAATCGATCCGTCTGTTGGGCGGCACGTGGCGAAAGCTCCACAAACTCGTCTATCCCGCCGTCATCCTTGGTGGCGTGCATTACGTCATGCTTGTCAAAGGCTGGCAGGTCGAGCCGCTTGTGTATTTGGCCATTATCCTCGGGCTTTTGGCGACTCGGATCAAGATTCCCACGCCGCGCCGCAAAGATTCGCCTGTTTGATCTGGCGAGTCGGATGAATCGCGGTCTTATGCCAGTGCATTCTCCCCTAAACCGGCGCCGATTCCGCGCACAACGCGCTACGAAACGCCCTACACGGCATAACCGACCCCGCTATGCACGTCTCGCGGGCGCAGCATTTGCGCTGCGGTGCAAAAAGTTAGCGCCTAAACCGCCTTGTTTTACTGGGTAAAAGGCGGATTTTCGCAAAAACATGCCATTTCTTCAAAAAAGGTATTGC
>JBOEGW010000012.1:0-99112 GCA_050633625.1 Maritimibacter sp.
AGAACGCCGCCAACCGCCGACAGGGTGTGAAACGCATCCGACAGGACGGCAATCGAGCCAGTCCAGAGCCCGACGGCCAGTTCAATCACGAAGTAGACGCCGGTGAGCCAGGCCGAAATCACAAGGGCCTTGCCGGAACTCGGCATATGCCCGGCGTGGGAATGACTGGCCATATCAGCTCTCCTTCCGTTTCGTACCGGTCTTTCGCGTCGCGGCGAAGAGAACCGACAGGCCGGTAAAGCCACCCAGCGCAAGTGCGGTCCATGTGGCAGTGCGGGCATCGCCGTTCATCGCCTGGCTGCCCATGTGAGCGAGCAAGAAACTCGCTGGAATAATCCCGGCCATCGTGGCCAGCGCGAACCTCCAAAGATGCAGCTTGCTCAGACCTGCGGCGTAACTGATCATATCGAAGGACAGAAACGGCAGCAGGCGACTGCCGAAGACCAGGAAGGTCAGAGTGTTCTGGGACCCGAACAGGCCTGCGTTAATCTTCTGACCGAGATGACGCTCAACGAAGGGACGACCCAAGCCGCGGGCCAGACCAAAGGCGGCAAGCGCACCGAGTTCCGCACCTAGAACGACGAAGAGCGTCCCGTACGTGTGTCCATAAGCCGCTCCGGCGGCGAGTGCGATTGGCGCCGAGGGCAGGGGGCTTGCGACAATAGCGATTGTCATGAGCGCCACGATGACAATTGGTCCGGCAAGACCTGCCGCCTCGATCCAGCGGTCAATTTCCGCGCGATCCGGCAGGCGAATGTCAACGCCAAGGACGTCCGGGAAGGCCAATGCGACGACTCCCATCAGGAACACCGCCATAAGAAGGATGCGCATCATCATGGATCAAAACACGGCATAGAGCAGAACGAAGAACGTCGCTGCCAAAAGGTCAAAGGCCACGCAGAATGGAATATACCAGTTCGGAATCCGGGCGAGACGATAAGAATTGTGGTGTGACATGTCCCAAAGGGCGTGAAGGGCCAAGCCCAAGGGGAGGAAGGCCCACTGCCATATCAGCCCCAGGAACGCTGCTAAGCCGAACAAAAGGGCGACCGCGAGCTCTGCCCAGAACACGCGCGCTCTGCCGTCCGCAGCGCCAAAGCCGATATAGGCACCGCCAATCAAAGCAAGCGTGATCGAAGCAAGAGCTATCGAGCTTTGCTCATCCAAAAAAAGGTGAGCCGGCAATGTGAGAACGACAAGCAACACGCCAACCCATACGGGAGATTTCAAGATATCCCCGTGTCGATGGTGCGATACGTGATCGCCTGTCTTTTCGAAAATCTGTGCCATGGCTTTGTACCTAGGGATTCCAGCAACTGGAAGGTCAAGGGCTATTCATCCACGCGCGCAACGCAGCGCTCACTCAACCGTTCCACGGTGAGGTCAAAGGACCGATATCAGGACGTATTTGACGCTGACGCCAAGCTCATGTCCGACGCGCGTGGCGATTTTCAGTCATCTTTCGCCTTCTGCCAGACTTGCTGGCAGGCTGAGTAAAGAAACGTCGCTGACCAGGTGTCGCGTAGCCCTTAATTGTGAGATGAGAGATTCAACGAAATCAACGGCTGTCCTTTGCCCTTAAATATGAGATTTTGCCTTTAATTCCGATATTTTTGCCCTTAAACTTGAGACAGGGTTCACAGACATGTGCAGCAAATATCGATGGATGATTATGGCGAAGACTCCGTTGCAGTTGGCGCTGAAGAGGCGCGCAGGGCCGCGGTGCTGCGCCCGCTTGTTCAAGCATTTCTGAAAGGGACTGGCAGTCTGGAAAGTGGCATCAATGACGCCGTTTGGGAGCTTGGTGTCAGCAGGGCGACGGTCTGGCGTTGGATAAAGCGGCTGGTCGAAGAAGGTGGACGCACCAGCGCGCTGGCTCCGCGGAAACGGGGCCGCCCGACCGGTACGACCTTGATATCCAGCAGGGTCGAAGCGGTGATCGAAGAGCATCTTCGCCGATGTTTCTTGCGCCGGGAACGTCCGAGCCTCTCGCGCGTCGTGACAGAAATCCGCAGCGCGTGCTGGCAGCAGGGCTTGCAACCGCCGACGCGTCGGACGGTTCAGCGTCGTCTGGACGCGATGGATGCCCGCGAAGTTGCGAAGGCACGAGAGGGCGCAAAGGCGGCGCGCCAGAAATTTGCGGCCGTCACAGGCGAGAACAAGGCGAACCAACCACTGGAGGTCGTACAAATCGACCATACGCCCGCGGACATCATTCTTGTCGACAGCTTTGAACGCCAACCAATTGGGCGGCCTTGGGTCACGCTGGCGATCGACATCGCAACGCGGATGGTAACTGGATATTACACCTCTCTCGAGGCCCCTTCGCGACTGTCAGTGGCGCTTTGCCTGACACAGGCGGTTGCCCCCAAGGCGGAGCTCCTAGCGGAATTGGATTACAGTATTCCTTGGCCCGCACAGGGCAAACCGCACAGCATCCACGTCGACAACGGCCGCGATTTCCGGTCGCGCGCCTTTCGGTCGGCATGCGCGGAATGGGGGATCGATCTGGTCTATCGACCGCCAGCAAGTCCTCACTTCGGTGGTCACATCGAACGGTTGATCGGCACCATGATGGGGGCCGTTCACCTGTTGCCGGGAACAACGCAATCCTCGATCGCGGCAAAGGGCGACTATGACGCCGAAAGCAAGGCCACGATGACGTTGAGCGAATTCGATCGCTGGTTTGCTCTGGAAATCTGCCGTTACAACAACAGCATTCATTCAAGTCTTGGCTGCACGCCCGTTGCCAAATGGGAGGCGCTCTCAGAGCAAATGACAGGCGACATCCCCTTCGAGATGGAAGCCTTTCAGGTGAGCTTCCTGCCGAGTGAACTGCGCAAGATCAGGCGTGACGGCATCCATCTGTTCCAGATAAGGTACTGGTCCGATGCCCTTGCAGGCCACATTGGGCGCGGGGATGGAAAGGTGGTCGTTCGCTACGATCCTCGCGATATCTCAATGATCTGGGTCGAACTGGACGATGGCCGGTATGTTGAGGCGCGGTACAGAAACCTGGAAATTCCGCCCGTCTCGCTCTGGGAATATCGCGAAGCGATGAGGAAGGCCCGTGCCCTTGGCAAGTCCGGGTCTAATGAGCTGGTGCTGGCTGAGCTGATCCGACAGCAACGCCAGATCGAAGCTGAAAGCCGGGGCCTGACGAAGGCCGAACGCAGAACCCGTGAAAGAAAAGGGACATTGAAGGGCACGAACTCGGCCGTCTCGACAACCGAAGGGCTGCGCCCGATCGATACGGGTGATACATCGCGCCCATTGTTCAAGGTGGAGAGATGGTGAATTGAGGGCAGGGACAACTGAAGAAGACGGCCGGATCGCCCTCATTCAATCGGATATCTGGATCGGCTTTCCTCGGGCGGAACAGGTGTTGGACCGCTTGCAGGGCATGATCGAAGCGCCACGACAAACCCGTATGCCTGGGCTTCTTGTGCATGGCGCCTCCGGGATCGGAAAGACAATGATCGCCCGAAACCTGTCGCGCAAGTACGCACCAGAATACGATCCGGCGTCAGGCATCACCCGCACACCGCTTCTGCTGTTGCAAGCGCCGCCCGCACCCGACGAACGGCGGTTCTATCTGCACATCCTGGCCGCCGTCGGCGCCCCAGCGACGGCACTGAGCGCCCGCGCTCAAAATGTGGCTTCCCTCGAAGTCCGTGTCATCGCGCTCTTACGCGACCTTGGCCTGCGGATGATCATGATCGACGAGGTCCACAACCTCTTGGCCGGGACCCACCGCGAACAGCGCCGCTTTCTCAATGTTCTGCGGTATCTCAGCAATGAACTCGAGGTGTCGCTGGTCTGCCTCGGGGTCAGCGAGGCCGTCGATGCCATCCGAGGTGATATCCAGCTTGCCAGGCGACTGGACGAACATCACCTGCCAAACTGGCGCGACGATGCCGAGTTCTCGGACATGATCCAGACACTCATCGCGGCAATGCCCCTCGAGAAGAAATCCAATCTGAAGGTCAAGTCGCTCAAGCAGATACTGGCGCTGAGCGGCGGGGTGACTTCGCGCATCTTCGCACTGATCAAGGATCTTTCCATCGACGCCATTGTCACAGGTGAGGAATGCATCACCGATGACGCAATCGCAAAATGGACGCCGGTTTGGTCGCGCCATGCGAACGCCCATCGGCGACTCGAGAAGTCCGGGGGGTGACGCCGCGACCGCTGCCAAAGACTGTCGCACCGCTTCCAGACGAGTTGTTGTCAGGTTGGTTGTCTCGGTTGGCTGCGGCCAACTACTGTGATGACGCCGAACTGCTGGCTCATATCGAAGTCGATACCACGCATGGCACCGCCTTGGACTTCAGCATCGACGCGGCAGCGGCGGAGAAGATTGCGAGCGCTGCACGTGTCTCCCCAGATGTCGTGCGATCTTTGACCTTTCCGGCAATAACGCCAGGAGAAGCCTCACTGACGGCCCAGATGCCATTCCAGCATTGTCTGCAATGCTCCCGAGAGGGCCTTTCGCTCAGGCATTGGAGGCGGGCCTGGGCATTTGACTGTCAGGTTTGCGGGACGAGACTTGTGCAGACCCTTGGCAAAATCGGTGAAGAACAAATATCTGGAAAACTGATATACCGAGCGCGCCGCGGGGCAGGGATGCTTGCCTGCGCCGCGCGATCACGCAGCCCCAAGCAACTTCGGCGCGCAATGCGCGCGGTCACCTTTGCCATGTCACTTAAGGGCTGCCACGGGAAGCCGTTGTTTGCTCTTCAGAGCCACAAACCGGAAGTGAGGCTGTTTTGCCTTGCTGCCATTGATGCAGCCCAATCTCGTCCACTGATCAAAGCGGCCATCTCAAGCTCCGGCATCGACGACTATGCAAAGGTTGCTCTTTTGCGCACTTTCGAGAAGGAGCCACGTCTGCTTGCCGCAGTTGATCAGATTGCGCAGAGGCGGGCGAGAAGCAAAGGCCCCATGACAGCCAAATCTCGCAATTAAGGGCAAAACTCGATGCCGAAAGCGTCGCGTCTCAGATTTAAAGGCAACGCGACAGCCGGACATGCCGCTGGGCGAAGCCTTCTTATCGGACCGCTTGGGACCGAGCTTCAGCGTGATTTGTTTCTCGGAGGAACTGAAAGAGCAACTCGCTGAGCTATTGCCAGCTGATGAAGCTTTATGTGTCATGTGCCTGCCGTTCCCTTGCGCGATATCGGATAAATTGGGAGCGGGGAACAAGACGGCCTACCTCATTCGGCCCGACATGCACATCGCTGCACGTTGGAAGGAAACCGGCGCTGAAACGATTTTCAACGCGCTAATGGCCGTCACTTTCACGAAGAGCACCGGGCAATGACACAGCAAGAGCTTGAAGATGTTTACGCGGCTTTGGCCCAAAGGATTGACGCGGTTGGCCCCGACAACTGCCAGCTATTTTTGGCGAAACTGTCTCTCTTGCTGGCCTATGAAAACGGCGATGCAGAAAAGGTCGCGGATTGCATAGACGCAGCCGCAGCTTCACTGTCGCCAAGGAACATCTGAAGCGCAACTGCATCGCTGTTTCAGAAAAGAAAGCCCAAAACGACCGGGACAGTGAGCGCACCAATCAGGGTGGACATCACGATCGCGGACGCACCCACGTCTCCCACTGAGTGCCGCCCGCAGAACGCAACGAACGACAGGAAGAGCGGCATGCAAGCGAAGAGAATTGCGTCGCGGGTCACAGGTTCTGCCCACCCAAAAACAGCCCAGAACGCGATCCCCACGACCAGCGGATGCACGACAAGCTTTGCTAAAGTAACAGCCAGGACCCGCGGGCCGCTTCGAGACATTCGAAACTGCAGGATGCTGCCGCCTATCACGAAGAGCGCGACAAAAGGGGCGGCAGAGACGATCGAGGTAACGACCTGATCCCCCCAAGCGGGAAGCGAAAGCCCCGTTGCGAGAAAGGCAAAACCCGCCACAAGACCTAGCACGACAGGGCTCCGGAATAGCGCCTTGAGTGCGGTTGATAACGCATTTCCGTCGTGGCGTTCCTCGGCCAGCAGCGCAAGCGTTGTGATCAAGGGCATAATGATTGCAACCTCAGCAAAAACGACCCAGGCAAAGGCTTCCGCAGCGCGCCCCGGAATGAAGGCCGACGCAATCGGAAAACCCAGAAAGATGGTGTTCGCGGTCGCACCACCCAGAGCAAGGATAACGCTTTGAGGCTGCGCTTCCCGCAAACCGTACCGCAATAGCGCCCAAAGAAACACGACCGACCCAAGCGACCCGGCAGCATACGTGAACGAATTGAGCCAGGAGAAATCCGAAAGCGACTCGCCATTGGTGATCGCCGAGAACAGCAAAGCAGGAATGCAAGCATTCATGACGAACTTGTTCAGGACCGATAGTCCCTCTGTTGGAAACCACCCGCGCCACACGAACAGACTGCCGATGGCAATCATGGTGAAGATGGGAAGCATCAACAGGAGAACTTCGGTCATGATCTTTCGCCTCAAGGGGTAAAAAGCAGGAACGGTCAGAGCTGCATGAACGCTCTAAAAAGGAGTAAGCCGCGCTCGGGCCAAGCGCGGCGCGGATCAATCCTGCGGTCGTTTACGCATCGTCTCGTGGTTTGAATACACCGTCAAAAAACGGCGTTAGGTCGTCGAAGGCATCCAGTGGCAGGATATGAGCAACATATTGGTCAGGACGAACGACGATCATACAGCCTTTCGTCTGGTCGATCCCACGCATGTCGTAAATGTCGTCACCAAGCTTGTGATCGACGCAAAAGACCTTTTCGAAATCACGCAGGCCGTAGCTACCTTTCGCAGGACGCAGGAGGGACGGCATTGCTTCGTAGTTCAGCGACTTGAAGTCCTGCTGGAACACGGCGCGCAGATCGATGAGACCGTCGACGTCCTCGCTCTTGCGCGTGAACCGCTGCACCGGCGAGGCAGGATCGCTTTCCAGCCAGGTGCAGAGCCGGTGAATGGCGCCGCCCGGTGTTCCCGTATCATCCTGTCCCGCGAACGCATAAAGGCGCCAGCGTCCGTCAGCCTCGGCCACATGACCCAGGTGCAGGGGCTTAGCATCGGAAAGCCGAAGCACCGGGGCCGAATGAAACCGTTTCCCGATGGTCAGACCCTTTGCAAGCTGCTGGTGCTTGGAGTCCGCAATAATTCGCGACGGATCATAGCGTACAGCGAGCCCACCGGTGAATTCGAGATTCTCGATGAACTGTTTCTGAAAGCGGGGCATGTCCGTACCATCGAGTTCGGATTCGCCCGGCGGTGCGCTCATGACCCGCGCCCATTTGTGATCGGTCTCGACAAGGCGCTTTGCCTCTTCCAGACGCTCGGCGGAATAGCTGTGCAACAGGCTGGCGTCAGCCCGGCCCGTCAGCACATGCGCCAGCTTCCAGCCGAGGTTGAAGGTATCCCCCATCGACACGTTCATGCCCTGGCCGGCCTTGGGACTGTGGGTGTGGCAGGCATCACCTGCCGTGAAGATGCGCGGATTGCGTGTGGCGGTTTCGCCTTCGGGCACATCGTCGAACTTGTCCGTCAAGCGGTGACCGATCTCGTAAACCGACCACCAAACCACTTCTTTCACGTCGATAGTGTAGGGCTGCATGATCCGGTTCGCGGCGGCGATGATGTGGTCTGACGTCAGGTTGCGGTTCGAAACCCGCTCATCCGGGTTGAGCTTGTCGAGTTCTACGTACATCCGGAACAGGTATCCGCCCTCACGCGGGATGATCAGGACATTGCCCTCTTTGGCCGACTGGATCAGGCATTTGCGGCGCAGGTCCGGAAAATCGGAATTGGCGAGAATGTCCATCACACCCCAAGCTTGGTGCGCGGCGTCTCCATGCAACTTGCCGCCGATGGCTTTGCGCACATTGCTGCGCGCGCCATCACAGCCGACGACGTAATTCGCCCGCAAGGTCAGCGTTTCCCCTGCACTGCCGTCTTCTTTGACCCGCTCAAGCGTCACGGTCACTGGGTACTCCTCCGCGCCCGTGTCGATCTCAATGTCCAGCACGCGGAGGCCGTAATGCGGTTCGAGCCGTGTCGGCGATTTTCTCATGACATCGAGGAAAAGCTGGTGAATGCGTGCCTGGTTCACGATGGTGTGCGGCATCTCTGACTGATCGTCGGCGACGTCCTGCGCAATTCCAACGCGCGTGATGTGGTCGGTATTGCTCGGGTCGGGCTTCCAGAAGGTGGTCTGGTTGACCCAGTAGGCCTCACGCTTGACTTTTTCAGCGAAGCCAAACGCCTGGAACATCTCCATCGAGCGGACATTTACTCCGTCAGCCTGTCCCTTTTCCATCGGGCCATGCTTGGGCTCGACGATCATCGTGGTAATCTCGGGAAATCCCGCCAATTGCGCAGCAAGGCAAAGGCCGGCCGGGCCGCAGCCCGCAATCAAGACGTCGACTTTGTCTGGAATTGCACCGCTTTGAGACCGATCACGACCGGGGGCAGGGGCTTTGACGTCAGGATCGCCGGGGCTGAAGCCATCGACATAATATTGCATCGTTTTCCTCCACTTTGGCAGCTCGCAGCTTTAATTAGTATCTATACTTACTATATGAAAGCTAGATAGGTATTTGTGAATACCTTTTCGGTTGCACCAAAGAGATGTGGCAGCCATCAACGACCACTCACTCAGGAGTTTCCATACATGAATGTCTATTACATGCCGGGGCATCTGATCCGTCGCCTCAACCAGATGTCCACCCAGGTCTTCTCCCATCATGTGCAAGTGGCGGGATATGATCTGACGCCGGTCCAGTTCGCGGCGATGGACGCTTTGCGTGCGAATCCAGGACTGGACCAGGCCGGCATCGCCGCTCTGATCGCCTATGATCGCGCGACGATTGGCGGCGTGATCGACCGGCTAGAACAGAAGGGCCTTGTCACACGGTCCATCAGCAAGCGTGATCGGCGGGCCCGTGAGGTCGCGCTTTCCGACATGGGCCACAAAGTCTATCAACACGTGCTGCCGACCATTGTCAGGGTGCAAGGAGAAATCCTGGAAGGCCTGACTGACGATGAACAAAAGCAGTTCCTGCGTCTGGCGGAAAAGGCCCTCCGGTCGGCGTCAAATTCGTATTGATTAACATAGTAACCCCTACGCGCTGCTTTCTTCGTAAAATAACATAAACTTCATTACCAGATTTTCAGCGCGTTTTTGGGCAAGTTCAGTTGCGGGTTGGAAACTCTACCTCACCCTATTGCGCCGTTTTTGCAGAGCCGCAACGCTTGCATTAAAGTCCAGCCTTCCTGCCTTGGCTTGACGGATCAGTTCGCGCATCAAACCGCCAGGATTGCGAACAGGGTAACTCGGGTGATCTCGCTGCGCATCAACCAATAGTAGGCAGAAAGCCAACCCGTGGTCGCCCAAGGTGCTCTGGCCCTCGTGCCAAACTGAAGCATGGATATCGAGCATCGGCAGCAACGCCCAGGCAGCCTCGATGATGTCGCGCTCTTTGAGAGGTCGGTTCTGATCTCGGCTCGCGTCAAGCATCATGCGTAAGCCGTCGCCGGCAATGCGATATAGATTCTCTGGCGTCAGAGCGGGTGGCGCGGGGCAGGGAATTGATGATGGCGGTTCACTCTGTGCGATTTCCGCGTGTCTTTCAGAGTTATCCACAGCGGGCGGCGTCTCTACAGTTTGAGTTTCTTCTCTGGTGTTTTGTGTAAAGGGCCGGAAGTTTTCCACTGGCTGGTCGGAAGAAAGCCCATGGTTTTCAAGCCAATCATCAAGGCTGTTGCACAGATCGGAACTGGCCTTCAAATGGGCGTTGAGCCGCTCCAGACCGAGACGGCTTAACGCATCGCTGCGTGGCCATTCATCGAAACTGGCCAGAATCTTGACGATCTCAGGATCGTTGATAGCCGAGGAGGGCAGGGCGGCGATGCACCGTTTCATGTGACGCAAACGAAGGGACCGAAGATCCTTCAAAGCGCGCAAATGCCTCCGTTCCGCACGGAGCCGATCGCGAAGGGCTATGAACTCTTCCAGTCGCGCGATCAGCGGAGTCAGTATCAAGCCTAGGCCAGCGCGACCAAAGCGGGCCCCATTCGCCGCGACACGTTTCACGATCAGCCCAAGCTTGGCCAGCGCGGCCTCATCCGTTCGCAACTGGCGCGACGTCTTGCCAAGTTCGACCGCTGCGAGATCTTGCGCGCCAAAAAACACCGGTTCACGATGGGGAGAGGTCCAGTCGGATGCGCGAGTCCGCCCGATGATGTAGTTCAGAACTGCGAGGCGCGCCGGGCGCAAGCCTATATGCGGGGCAACCTCTGAAATTAGTGCCATAACAGCACCTTTGGTCCAGCCTTCCGGCAGGGTGAGATGGGTTTGGATCACGTTCAATGTCTAGTCCTTGTGAATTGGGACAAGGCTGCAACAGGGCACCCGTGTCCCAGCGAGCGACACGTTTTTTCATTGCCTTGACTGTCGGGACTGCTAGAACGAGACCACGGTTTGATTTGATCTGGCGGAACGCCAATTCCGTTGTTCTTTGAGCCCCTCGCTTGGTTGCTGCCTTGCGGGGGTTTCTTCTTTTTTTTTCGTTTGCCTGTGACTGTTTGAGATCAGTAGTTGACTTGTTCGAAGCCATAGGTGCCCTCAAAATCCTCCCAATCGACGAACACAGCACGGACCCAGATATCGGGGCAGTTCTGGCCATATCGCTCGGCCCCTCGGAAGGCTGGAGGAAGGGCACTTATCGAGCTGTTTTGCCACCGGAATTGGCCGTCCTGATCATACGTGCCACGCCGCACAGAAGCATATCTGTTGCAATCGTCACGGCCCTCCCTCTGACGTGCCGTAACCTGAAAGACATCTATGGAGCGGATGAAATCAAAAGCAGGGTCCGTCACATCGATATCGGCGGCACGCCCGACAGCTTGGGCGAGCTGGAGCGTTTCTCGCTCTCGGGGCAGGGAGACTGCTGGACCCGGATTGAACCCCGCCAACCTGTAGAGGCGCTCAACCGGGTTCGGCGCTTCGAACTCAGCACGCATTGGACAACGCCAGATCTGCAGCGGTGGCTCAATTGGCCAGGGCGTGATCCGGCGGATAAACTCCGCGCGCGCCCGGGCACATGGGACCGAAGGCGGCCAACCGCCTGCGAGGCACAGGAGGATCGCACAATCGATCTGGTAGCCTTGTGCGGCGGCAGGTTTGGCAGCAAGCGGTGTAAGCCCGATCGCGATGATCGCGGCAGTTGACAGAAGCCGCCTCATGACAGAGCGCCGCCGCTAAAGCGTTGTCGTATAATCAGACTTATGTTAATTGTGTCATAATTACTGACATATTTTGCGCGTCGTTTCATTGGAACATCTCCTGGTAAGCGTCAAGCACAAGACGGACTTCGGCCTGCGCGGAAGCTGATGCTGCGGCGAGGCAATTCAGATAGGTTTGTGCCTCATCGAAGTAGGTGTTGAACTCGGCTCTGATGTCGTCGCCGTACTCGTTCAGGAGCGCAGGCGAGGCCGCCAGCTCCGGCCGCAACGGCAACACGCAGTCCATCGCCAGCGTCTCGGCATTTGCTGGGATCGCTAGGGCGATGAATGTGCTACATGCCAGCAACCGCGACATCTGGTGGTCTCCCGACAATCTGGGGGCGAATCGTGTGCCGGACCTATCACCGAAAAAATATCTTAATCAATCAAAAGATATCTATTGACCATCTAAAGGGTTTTCCGCTACGTCGCCGCATATCTTGTGACATGCACTGTTTGAAGCGGTGCAATAGCAGGTTACTTCCGTAGGAACTTCTTTCCTTCGGAGGCAAAATGGCAGGAACAAAATACCCCGTGATCCTAACATCGCACATGCAAGAGGCGATCGAGGGTGGGGCATGGATCGAGGTGGAATGCGTTGAAGCCCCGGAAAAGGGCGGCAACACGCATAGGGGTGGCTGGACGGTTTTCGTCTGCTCCAATGACGGTCAAGGCGGTGTGCACCGGTCGGTCTATGTGACCAACCGGGATCTGAAACCACGCGTCTTCAAGACCGCAGCAGGGCTCATGAGCTTCTGCCTGGAGCTCGACGCAAAGGTATTCAGCTGCCCTCTCCGAGAAGGTGAGAGAGGCACGTGGGAGTTTGAGACGACAAGGTATCCTACCAGCGGCTAGCCTCGTTCTCTGGGGGCTTTCAGGCCCTTCCACTTATGCACAATCCGTTATCGATCTCGATGCTCCAGACCGTGTTGGTCGACTGACCAGTAGCGTTCTCGACTTTGCAAGACCCCAACCCGAGCAAGGCGACATTGTCGCACGGTCTGAGGTCGTCCCTCTTGACTCACCACGCCTTTCTCCGCCTCGGGTCCCATCGGGCCGCCCTGCGGTCGAGACTATGATCCTTGATGTGGGTTCGGTCTACGCGGACCACCCGGCCCTGCGCAGGGCCGGGATGTCCTCTCGCGACTGGCTCGCATTCTTTCGCGCCAACATCGCTATCGAAAGCGCATTTGATCCAAGCGCGCGGTCGCATGTCGGCGCAATCGGGCTTGGGCAGTTGATGCCGGACACTGCACGCGTGCTTGGCGTCGATCCGCATGATCCTGAGCAAAACCTGCATGGATCCGCCCGCTACTTGCTGACACAACTTGATCGTTTTGGCACGCCGCAGCTTGCGCTCGCGGCCTACAACGCCGGCCCCGAAGCCGTGGCGCGCCATGGCGGGATTCCCCCCTACCGCGAAACCCAAGGCCATGTCCGCAAGGTCATGGCCGTCTATGCCCAATCCATCGGAGACCAGATATGAAACGCATCGACTATACCCGGGCGGCATTGGCCGCGTTGCTGATAGTGGCCGCAGCCCCGGCGCTCGCACAAGACCTTAGCCCGGTCTCTGACATGATCGACAACATCATCGACGCGGTGACGGGTCCGATCGGTCGTGGCCTCGGTGTGCTCGCTCTCGTGGGATCGGGTGTCATGATGTTTTTCGGGCGCCTCAACTGGCCGATCTTCGTCGCCGTGTTTGTCGGCGTGGTGCTGATCTTTTCGGCCGAGACCATCATCGACGGCTTTGCGGCTCCTTGATCTGACCGACCGCAGAGACCTCCATGCGCGACACACCACTCTTTCTGGGGCTGACCAAGCCGCCACGGATATTCGGTCTCCCGATCGGATATTTTGTGGCGCTGGTCTTCGCATCCGTGATCCCTTTCATTCTGGTTGACGACATGCGGTTCCTGCTGGTTTTCCTCGCGGGCTACCCACCGCTTTGGCTGGTCGCAGACCGCAATCCACATCTGTTTCAGATTTTGAACGTGGTGATGTCGCGCACCCCGCGAACGAGTGTGCGATCCTGTAATGGGGGCGATCTCTATGTCGCGTGAGTTTCGGGGGTTAATTGCCAGCAGCGCTGTTCGGGATGCACTTGGGGACAAGGTTTTGAAAGCCGAGCGTCTTGGGCGGCACCTACCTTACATTGCTGCGGTGCGAGACAATGTCATCCTGACGCGGCAGGGTGATCTAATGGCGTCGGTCACGCTTGGCGGGATCGACAGCTTCACCAGCGATGACGCCCGGATCGATGAGATCAGTGAAGGCTTTGCCCGGATCGTCAGTCAGTTGGGCGAGCGTTTCGGTTTCCACATCAACAAGGTATCACGCCCGGATGTCGCGGACCTTGCTGCGCCTGACGGTATGACTTTTGCAAATGCGGTAGACGCGGCGTGGCAGAGAAGCCTGCGCGCACGTGACCTGAAAGCCCGCACCTTGATGCTGACAGTATTGATGCGTCCGTCGATGCCGCAGGCCTTCTCGAAGGTTCTGGGCGCCCTTGGCGGCGGCCGCGATTTCCAGAAAGACATCGATACGCGAATTGTTGCCCTGGAAGAGGCCATGACGCTGCTCATGGCGATGTATTCCGACGCAGGTGCAGCGCGCCTGACAGTCTCGAGCGGGGACTGGCTTGCAGTGTTGGCCGCAGTTCACGGACAGAGCTACGGCAAAATCATCGCGGCCCCCGGGCAACTGTTGGCTGACACGATGAGCAATTTCGACGTCAGCTTTCAAGGCAAAACCATGCGGCTGGAAAGCGGCGACAGCGCACGATACGGCGCGATTTTCGGGATAAAATCCTATCCCAGTCGCACCTGGCCAACCATGCTTGATGCGTTGGAGCTGCCCTATGACATCACGATCACCAACTCTTTCACGCCGCGGCGCGCCAATGAGATGGTTGAGCGCATTCAACGCACCTTTCGTCAGCGGGGTGCCTCCGAGGATGCTGGTGTCAGCCTGACAGAGCAATTGATCGAAGCCGCCGACGCCGTGGCATCCGGTCGGTCGACCTTTGGGACACACCATGCATCCGTGCAGGTCTTCTGTGACAGCGCCGAGGAACTGGAACAGGCAGCTTCCGAGATCTGGCGGGCGGGGCAAGAGACCGGTGCCGTTCTGGTCCGGGAATCCTGGGCCGCAAAGGCACTCTATTTCGCGCAAGCGCCGGGAAACTGGGCCTACCGGATCCGTGACGGGATCGTTTCGTCGCACAATTTCGCGGAACTGGCCGCGTTTCACAAGACAAGGCCGGGGCGCGGACCCGAGGCCAGCCCATGGGGCAAGACGATCACGGCCTTCCCGACCGTGACCTCCAGCCTCTACCGGTTCAACTTTCACGAAGCGGGGCGCCGGACCGATGAGCCAAGCGTCGGGCACACGCTTGTTCTGGGCCGCACCGGGTCCGGCAAGACACTCGGCACGGCTTTTCTCATGGCGCAGGCCCGCAGAGTGGGTGCGCGGGTCATCGTTTTCGACAAGGATCAGGGGTTGGAGATGGCGATCCGCGCTTTGGGTGGCAGCTACAGCGAAATCAAGGTGGGCCAGCCCACCGGCTTTAACCCGATGACCACGGAGACCGATGCGCGGGGGGCCGCCTGGCTGACAGATTGGCTCGGCGACATTCTGGCCCGTCACCGTCCATTTGAGACGGTCCAGACCGCAGCACTGAACGAGGCGGTTCGTCAGATTGCCGCTGCGGAGCCGGGCCTTAGAACCTTTGACGGTTTGGCAAGCCTCGTGGCATCTACCGATGATGACGGCGACCTGGTGTCCCGCGTGCGGGAATGGACAGAAGCCGGCCGGTACGGTTGGCTTTTCTCAAGGCCCAGTGCCCAGTCGATTGCCATTGGCGAGGATGTCCTTGGTCTCGACATGACCGAACTTCTGGACCAGGACGCAGAACGCTCCGCCCTGCTCGCCTATCTCTTCCGCCGTATCGAGCGCGTGATCGAGGATCGCAGACCAACGATCATTGTGATCGACGAGGCGTGGAAGATGTTGGCTGATGATATCTTCGTCAAGCGCCTCCATGACTGGCTGGTTACCATGCGCAAGCGCAACTGCGTGGTGATGATGTTGACCCAGACACCGGGTCATCTGGACCAAAGTTCGGTCGGCCAGATCATCGCGGAAAGTGTGGCAACCCAGATCCTGTTTCCCAATCCACGGGCAAATCCGGAGGATTACAGCATCCTGCGCCTGAATGCGCGCGAGGCGGATTTTCTTTCCAGCCCGACAGCCGGGTTGCGGCTGGCATTGATCCGTTCCGGCGCCGACAGCGTGTTCGTCAATACGGATCTCGCAGGCTTGGGCGGTCTGGTTACTGTTCTTGGTGGCGGCAAGACCGGCGAGGAAAAGGCGCCTGCCAATTGGCGCAAGAAAGAAGAATTCTGGAAGGACATGATGTGAAAGCACGATTTTTTCTGTTGGTCGCCATGACGGTCCTGAGCGCTTGCGAAGGTGCATCAACAGGCGTGCGATCGCCCTGTTTTGAGCGGCCCGTTATGGCGTTCTCGGCCCCTGCTCCCGACCTTGCTTCACGGAATGCGCATTGTGATTTCCAGAGCTTCTAGAATGGCGATTCCGTTGGCCTTGGGTCTTGGCTCGCTTGCCTCCGCGCAGGGCGTGCCAGTGATCGATGGCTCCAACCTTGCCCGCGCTGTGTCTCGCGTCGAAGAGCTCGCACGCGACGCCTTGCGGCAGGGCCAGAAGCGCGACGCCCGCCAGGAACAAGCGGATATCTATCAAGAGCAGCTTGAAGCCTATGAGCGTTTCCTTGCGGAGACCACCGGTGTCACCGACCTGAGTGGGTTCGAGGCTGGTGGGCCCGGCTGGGCGAGCGCTGCAGAGACTTACCCAGCCCAGGAAGATCATCCTGATGCCGATCGCCTCTTCGGTGAGCCAAGCGACGTGGAGCGCATGATCATCACGGTGGCGCGGCGCTATGAGGGTCATCCCGGTGTTGCGGCCGCCGGTCTGACGCCACTGACATGGCGTATCCTGTTTCAGTCACTGATCAAGCAGGAAAGTCGTTTCAACAATGCAGCCGTCTCCCACGTGGGTGCGCGCGGTTTTTGCCAGCTGATGCCGGGCACAGCATCGGATCTCGGTGTGAACCCGTATGATCCTTGGGAAAACCTGGACGGTGGCGCACGCTACATTCTCACGCAACTGAACCGCTTCGGTCGGATCGATCACGCTCTGGCGGCCTATAATGCAGGTCCTGGCCGTGTTCTCGAGTATGGTGGTGTGCCTCCTTTCGAGGAAACCCAGACCTACGTCCGGCGCATCAACGGCTATTACAACGACTATCTTGGCACCATCACCGGCGTCGACATGACGGGGTCACTGGCGGGCTTCGATGGTGCCTCGGCCGCCTGGGGCAACTGGGCGGATGCCTCGGTCGGCTATGGCGCCTACATGGGCACCCAGATCGATCAGGCGATGACGAGGATCGCGGCGCTTTTGCGTGAAGATCCGCCCGGTAACGCAAAAGAGGCGCTGGACCGCTCCACCTATATGCTTGCTGAACGGGCGCGGCTCATGGCGCTGACGCTGCGTCTGCGCGCGGCCCACGTGAAAGTCGAAGCGGCACAAGGTTTGACCGAGGCCGCCGATCACCTGGAGCAATCCACTTTCTGGAGGTATTCCGATGAGGGCTGACACCCGCATTGCCGCAATTATTGTTGCGGGCACGCTCATGGCGGCACACCCGCCCCCAGCCTTCGCTCAGGGTGTGCCTGTGATCGATGGATCGAACCTCGCGCAGAATATCGAGCAGCTGCAGGCCGCGCTGCGCGATGCAGAAAACCAGCTCCAGCAAATCGAGGAATTGCGCACCCAGATCGAGCGCCTCACTGACATTCAGGGCCTTCTTGATGACGTCCTGGGTTCAATTACCGGCCTGAATGAAATCGCAGCCCTCTACAACGATGTGGAGGACCTGCGTGCCCGTGCCCAGAAGATCACCGATCTATCGGGTTTCATGGACAACCTGTCACTCGGGGATTTTGACAGCCTGCTGGACGATCTGCTCGATGGCGACGTCACCATGGGTGAGCGCCGCGCCGCAGATGCCATGCGCGAGACCATGGCCAGTGCGGGGTTCACCTCGGAAAAACTCACCGAGCTGAACGACGCCGGGAACCCGCAAGGTGCTGCCATAGCCGATCTGGCGGCTGCCAATGCCATGGTTATCGGGCAAGCCCAAATTTCCTACGAGGAAGCCGCCCAGAGCATCGAGCGTATCGATGGGCTGGTGGAAGCGATTGGCGAACAGGAAACGCTCAAGGAATCGATCGATCTCAACACGCGTATGGCCGCAGAGACGAATTACATGCTGGGCCAGATGTGGCGCCTGAATGCCGCCCAAGGCTTGGCGCAAGGTCAAAATGGCATCGATTTCGCGGCCGAGCAGGCCCGTACACGCTCCTTCTTTGATTTTTCCGGCGCCGAGGACTGACCCTTGAATACATCACTCAAAGCAGTTGCAGTTTTCATCGCCCTAGCAGGCAGTGCCTGGGCAGAAGACTTGCAAGACCAGCCAGACGATACGTTGCTCCAGGAGGTCGTCACTGCCACCGAAAACGGGGAGGAAGAACGCCTCCTCGACCTGATGCGCGAGGTACAGGCAAGGGGGCTCTTGATGTTCCCGAAGCCACAAACCTGCACCTTCAGCTATCCGGAAACTGAGTTTTTCGGCAACGAGATTTTCCGTGGAGCGGTTCGGTGGGGCTTCGGCACCGACCTGAGAGAGCTTGCAATGTCGCAGGGCTTCTGCGGCTGCATCTATGATCTTGGGTCGCTCGATGCGTTTACGCAGGAACGAATTGGCAAACCGGCGCAGGATGCAATTACCAGCGATTTCACCGTCTTTCGCAAATACCGTCGTAGCGATTGGTCAGATGTAAACGAGCGCTATCAGATCTTTCAATTGGAGCGGTGTGGTAGTTAAGGATGGCCATAATCGCTGAGGTTCTGGCATTGGTAGATGCCACTGTCGCGGGCGTAGCAGCCGACACATATGCTGATACGGTTGCCGCAGTACGCCCGGTTGTACAAACCGCATCTGTGTTGGTGGTCGTTCTTGTAGGCGCAAATGTGGGTCTGCAAGCCGTGCCGCTCTCGGTTTCCACAATCGTATCGGTGGGGCTACGCATTGTGCTGGTCAATGTGTTTTTGATCTACGCAAACCTTTCTGTTCCGTACGAAGCGCTGACAAATGCTCCTGCCGAACTTGGTGCAGGTATTCTCAACTCCCTCTCAGGTGGTGATGTCACAAACCTTTATGACGGCATAGACGATCTCTACTCCCAAGCTCTGAATGTCGGACAGGCGATCAGCCAGAATGGCGGCTGGCTGGCCGGTGCGATGACCAGCGTTGTCATGTTTCTTGTGGCCGCCGCCATGGCGACGATCACCATCATCGTTCTGTCGGCCGCCAAGATCATGTTGGCGGTATTGATCGCCATCGCACCTGTGGTCGTGGCTTGCACGTTATTCAAACAATCGGCGCCACTGTTCGAGGCATGGGTCAAACTCGCCATCGGTTTTTCCTTCGTGCCGCTTTTCGTGGCTGCCATGGCTGGCTTCACAATAGCGACGGGTGAAGCCGTCGCACCTGATAGCCTCGACAGCGTCGAAACACTCGGGGACGCGATTTCGTTCGTCGTGGTGATGATGATCGGCGCCGGCCTGATGTTGCTCGTGCCAACTTTCGCGCAAGGGCTTGCCGCCACGAACATCGGCCTCGCCTCGATCGGTGCAAATGCCGCGCGGATGCCCGGGAACGCGTGGCGCAATACCGGTGCCGCGATCCGGGGCGGCGATGACATGCGACGGGGCTTCAACGCAGGACTTCAGGGACAAGGCGTCTCCGACCGATCGTCCAGCGCGGCCCGCGCCGGGAGCTATGCGGGCGGTGCGGTCAAGCTCGCCGGAAAGATGAAGAAGGGATAGTCATGAGTGATTTCGATATCGATTTGGTGATGGGCCCGCGCCGGGCAGCGCGCGCCGCATGGATCGTTGCGGGCTGTTCCTGCGCCGTATCCGTGCTGTTGGCCCTGACCATTACGGTTATGTTGCCCCTGCGCGAAACCGAAGTGTTTACGGTCCTCGTCGACAGCACGTCGGGTGCAGCAGAGCGCATCTACCAGGTTCAGCCGACCGGTATCACCGATGAGGAAGCGATCAAGGAATCCCTGCTTGTCAGTTATATCAGCGACCGCGAAAGCTATTTCAGGAACGGCATTCAAGAACGGCTCGAAAGTGTCCAGCGGCGCTCCAGTGGGCCAGCCCGCGCCTCGCTGATAGAACTCTGGACCACGGGGTCCGAGAATTATCCACCGCGCAGCTACGGCGCGAATGCGCAGGTCGATGTCCGCGTGCGGGCGATCACCTTCCTGCAGGATGAAGTGGCTCAGATTCGGTTCGACAAACGTCTCACCCGACCCAACCAGACACCGGTCACGCAAACATTCATCGCCACCGTAGGGTTTGAGTTTGCCCCCCGCCGCGAACGCTCCCTAACACGCGTTTGGGAAAATCCCCTTGGCTTCTCGGTGACCGCTTACCGGGTCGATGCCGAAACACTGACACGAGAATAATTCATGAAAACCTTCATAATTGCCATCGCAACGGTCGGCGGGTTGCTCGGAACGCCCGCCTTGGCCGAGCGCGCACCGGTCACCATGGGGCAGGACGCCCGCGTTCGCCACGTGACCTTCAACCCCACGGATGTGATCCGGATCGACACCCACCTTCGGGTAAACACGTCAATCGAACTCGGTCCCGGCGAACGGATCAATCAAGTCCTGATCGGTGACTCCGCGTCCTATGAAGTGGAGGTTCTGTCAAACCGCAATACGATCTCGATCAAGCCTGTCGAGGCACGGGCTGCGACAAACCTGACGATCTTTACCAACCGCCGCGCTGTCGCCTTCTATCTGACAGAGGGACGCTCGCGGACACAGTCTTTCCGGGTCGTCGTAAACTTTCCCGACGAGCGACCCGCCGGGCGCCAGCTTGCGGCTGGAGGCCGAGATGCCGGCTATCAGTTCGCGGGCAGCGGTGCGATCCGCCCGGTGCGGGTCTGGAATGATGGGCGCTCGACCTTCTTTGAATTCCGGCCAGGCGTTCGGCCCTCGATCTTCGGCTTGAACGCCCAAGGCTACGAGATCACCCAGAATAGCCAGACGCAAGGTGCGGTCGTGCGGGTCACCGGCGTGCGGGATGCGTACACGATCCGCATGGGCGACGATCATATCTGCATTACCCGGGAAACTGGTGGGTTCACGACCGAGGCTGCTGCCGTGGCCGCCCTGCGTGGACGGGAGTTCTGATCATGAGCGACGAGAAAACAGGGGAAAAGGAATACAGCTTCGCACCCAAGCGGCGCGCATCTCTCGGGCTCAGGCTTGGTTTGGGTGCATTGCTTCTGGCAGGGACCGCCATCATTGCCTACCCGCTTGTGCAAGGCAGCGGCATCACTTCTGCCGTTGAAACATCGAAAGCTGACGACTTTCAGGATCAGGTCGACGGTGACGGGTTTGGCCGCATGACAACCGACGCGGAACCGACCGAACAAAGATCGGAGCCGAGGTTTGATCCCGGACCAATCGAGGATGAACTCGCGGCGCAGCGCTTGGCACTCGAGGAGCAGAACGCCAAGCTTGCGAGCGATGTGGTCGCCCTACAAGCCCAGTTGGCAAGACTGGCCGAGGCCCCTGCCCCCGACAATTCCGCCGAGCTGGCCGAAGCGCTGCGCTCGGTCCAGGAACAGAACACGGCGCTCATCGCCCAGATGCAAAGCGAGATGGACACCCGGTTGGCAGAAGCCGATCTTGAAGCGCAAAAGCGTATCGCTGATGAGGTTGCCGCACGCGCGCGTGTTGCCGATGGCCGGATGGAGCAGTTGATGGAGCAAATGCTCGGACTGCAGCGCCAGAACGACGCCCTGCAACAGCAGATTGATGACGGTATGAGTGACGCTCTACGCGCGCAAACCGAGCGGGATCAGCTCGCCGCCGAGGAAGCCGCGCGGCGGGCTGAACTGGACCGTCGGCGTGCCGAGGCGGCGGCGCTGCGCGACACACAAATCCGGTCCGAAGGGGTGATCTTTGATGCGGGCGGACAGACGGGCAGTCCGGCATCTGACCCCGAGAGGGGGCCCGCGGTCGGAGATGCGGCGGCGCGCGCCTTCGTGTTGGACGGTGCCCAGCCCGTTCAAGTCGCGACAGCGGAGGTAATCGCCAATCCTTCCAATACGGTTCTGCAGGGCACGCTCATTCAAGCGTCACTGGAAACCGCCATCGAATCCACATTGCCCGGACAGATTACCGCCATCGTGAACTACCCGGTCTGGAGTTTCGATCAGTCCCGCGTTCTCATTCCCGAAGGCTCCCGCCTCTTCGGGACCTACAATTCGAATGTCTCTTTGGGCCAGGCCCGCATTCTGGTTGGCTGGTCACGCATCGTCACACCCGAGGGGCAATCGGTTCAGCTCGCCGCATTTGGCGCGGACGATCAGGGCCGCTCGGGCGTGACGGGCTCCGTGAACTCCCGCTTTGGGCTGCGCTTTGGCACAGCTGCATTGCTCTCGATCATCGGCGCAGGACCGGCAATCGCCGCATCCGAGGCCAGCTCCGAGACCGGATCAGAAATTGCCGAGGATGTCGCGGGCAGTTTTTCGCAGGCCACCAATGCGGTGATCGGCGAATATGCCACCCTGCCTCCGGTTATCTCGGTCCAGCCAGGTGCTGCGATCAGTGTGATCGTCGACCGTGATCTCGAGTTCTATTGAGTGCGTTTCAGGTTCGACAAAATAATCATGTGCCGAAACACGCGTTCGACCGAAGGGAGAGGCCGCGTGTCTCAAAACAACACAAACCTGAAACGCACAGGCGGCCAGCCATGAACCCGTCGGCAGAAAAGACCAGTTTTCTTTCGACCTATCTAAAACCTCTGGCTGCACCGATCGCCGATCCCTGCGTGGTCGAAATAGCGGTCAATCCCGATGGAAAGGTCTGGGTGGAAACCCGGGGGGCTGAGCATATGGTCGGCCTCGAAGGTGTGTTTTTCTCCCCTTCCCAAGCTCGGGACCTTGCAACATCCATTGCCAGCGCCACCCACGGACAGATCAGCGAGAAAAAGCCGCTCGTCTCCGGCAAGATCGAGATGAACGGCAAGCCGATCCGGGCACAGGTCGTCTATCCACCGGTCGTGGATGGCGGGCCGTCGATCACCTTGCGCCGCTACAGTGAAGACCAACTCACCTTGGGCGACATCGGTCTGTTGCACGGTGCACTGGTGGATTTGGATGCCGAACGACAGGCAAAAGCCGAACGGGTGATCGCACTGACGCAGGCGGGGGATATTCGAGCCGCCATGAAACTCTGCATCGATGAGCGGTTGAACATCATGATCAGCGGCGGGACGTCCACGGGCAAAACGACTTTTGCCCGGGCACTTCTCGCGCTGGTGACCGAGGCGGAACGTATCGTGACCATCGAGGACGCATTCGAGCTCTTTCCTCCACAGCCCAATCGCGCGATGCTCAAGGCTGACCGTATCCCCTCAAGTGAACGCACCGCGGCCAAATTGCTGGAGACCTCTTTGCGCATGCGTCCTGACCGGATAATTCTTGGCGAATTGCGCGGCGATGAGTGCAAGACCTTCCTCGACGCGATCAACACCGGCCATTCAGGCTCTTTCACCACAATTCACGCCGATACCGCGCAGAAGGCGCTCGACCGCCTTGCCCTCATGGTCATGTCGGTGGGCATCAATATGAGTTTTGAGGAGGTAAGGCGCTATGCCGCCTCCAGCATCGATGTCGTGGTGCAGCTTGGTCGGAAAGACGGAAGACGTGGGGTCGAACAGGTGTGGGTGCCTGGTATCTTAAAATCAGAAGTGACCAGCTGAGGGATGTTTGGAAGGGTGCGCATTGAGCACTATCGGACGGTAACCTCTCCCGTCTTGTCACAACATGAACGCGTTTGCGCTTGATCGCATTGATTGCGATGATTACACTCCTCTCAGGAGGACATCATGGCAAGCATTACCATCCGGAACCTTGACGATGACGTGAAGCGCCGCCTTCGCATCCGCGCAGCCGAACATGGCCGTTCAATGGAAGAGGAGGCGCGCGAGATCTTGCGCCACGTCGTCGGCGAAGCGAAGCCCTCCCACGATCTTGCCGCGGCGATACGTGCGCGGGTCGCGCCTCTGGGCGGCGTTGATCTGGACCTTCCGCAGCGTGAGGCCATGCGTGAACCACCCGCGTTCGACCGGGCCTGACGCATGATCATCCTCGACACGAATGTCATCTCCGAGCTTTTGCGCCCGGCCCCGGAGCCCAAGGTCGAACACTGGTTGTCGGCTCAGGAAGGGCTCAACGTTTACCTGACCTCGATATCGGAGGCGGAACTGCGCTTTGGCCTCGCAATCATGGGGAACGGCAAGCACCGCGCCGCGCTGGTTGACGCCGTGGACCGCATCCTGCGCGAAGACCTGGCCGGGCGCATTCTGCCCTTCGACAGCAACGCCGCGCAGTCCTTCGCTACCATAGCAGCGGCACGACGGTCCGCCGGGCGACCGATCGCTCAGGCCGATTGCCAGATCGCTTCCATTGCCCACGCCTGCGGCGCCACCGTCGCCACGCGCAATACGCCTGACTTCGAGGGTTGCGAGATCGACCTGATCAACCCCTGGACAGCCGCATGAACGCCGTTGAAATCGAACAAGCTGTTTCCGAACTCGCCGAGCAGCCCTTTGATGCTGCCGAGTTCCCATATGCCTTCCTCATGGCCTTCGGCAACAAGGACACGACCATCAAGCGGCTGCGCACCGGCGCGTCGAACAAGTCCGACCTCGGCGGCGTCCTGCAGACCAACAACATCCACCTTGCGACCTGTGCGCCGGGCGATATCGCGGCAACGCTCACCGCCTTGCGCGACAGCCCAACCACCACCCGCGCTAAGGCCAAGTTCATCCTCGCTACCGATGGCATTGATCTGGAAGCCGAAGATATCACCACTGGCGAGACCATCGCCTGCCGCTACACCGATTTCCCCGACCATTTCGGCTTCTTCCTGCCGCTCGCCGGTATCTCCACCGTCAAGCAGATCCGCGAAAGCGCCTTTGACATCCGGGCGACCAGCCGCCTCAACCGGCTCTATGTCGAGCTGATCAAGGACAACCCCGATTGGGGCAGCGCCGAAAAACGCCATGACATGAACCACTTTATGGCGCGGCTGATCTTCTGCTTCTTCGCCGAAGACACCGACATCTTCGTCAGCGACAACCTGTTCACCGCGACCATCGACCAGATGGCGAACCGCGACGGGTCGAACACGCACGAAGTCATCGGCGAGATCTTCCGTGCGATGAACACCGCCATCCCCAAACGGGCCGAGGCCAAGCTGCCCCGCTGGGCCGATGCCTTTCCCTATGTGAACGGCGGGCTCTTCTCGGGCAGCACCGATGTGCCGCGCTTTTCCAAGATCGCGCAGCGCTACCTGTCGCATATCGGCAGCCTCGACTGGACTCAGATCAACCCCGACATCTTCGGGTCCATGATCCAGGCCGTCGCGGATGAGGAGGAACGCTCGGTCCTCGGGATGCACTACACCTCCGTGCCGAACATCCTGAAGGTGCTGAACCCGCTCTTCCTCGATGACCTGCGGGCAGAGCTGGATGCGGCAGGCGACAACGCGCGCAAGCTGGCCAATCTGCGCGCCCGGATGGCCAAGATCCGCGTCTTCGATCCCGCCTGCGGGTCGGGCAACTTCCTTGTCATCGCCTACAAGGAAATGCGCGCCATCGAGTATGAGATCAACAAGCGCCGGGGCGAGCCGCTGCGGCGTACCGACATTCCCCTGACCAACTATCGCGGGATCGAGCTGCGGGATTTCTCGGCCGAGATCGCGCGGCTGGCGCTGATCGTCGCGGAATACCAATGCGACGTGACCTATCGCGGCCAGAAAGAGGCGCTGGCCGAGTTCCTGCCGCTGGATGCGCAGAACTGGATCACCTGCGGCAACGCCCTGCGGCTAGACTGGCTGTCGGTCTGCCCGCCCACGGGGACGGGGGTGAAGTTTCAGGCCGATGACCTGTTCATGTCGCCGCTGGATCAGGCGCAGATCGACTTCGCGAATGAAGGGGGCGAGACCTATATCTGCGGGAACCCGCCTTATCTCGGGTCAACGTGGCAAAGCACCGAACAGAAAGAGGATTTGCAGCGCATTTTCGACGGGCGCACGAAAAGCTGGAAGTCGCTCGACTATGTCGCGGGCTGGTTCATGAAGGCCGCCGATTACGGGCTGCACACGCCCACCGTTTCGGCATTCGTGTCCACCAACTCGATTTGTCAGGGGCAGCAGGTGCCGATCCTCTGGCCGCTGATTTTCAAGACAGGGCACGAGATCGCCTTTGCTCATACCAGTTTCAAATGGGCGAACCTTGCCAGCCATAATGCGGGTGTGACGGTTGCGATTGTGGCAATCTCCAACCATGCAGCGCCGATGCGCAAGCTGTTCACGCTGGCAGATGATGGCGGGTCCGTTGTGAAGGAAGCGGAAAACATCAACGCCTATTTGGTGGCAGCGCCAACAGTTATCGTGGACGGTAAATCACGCTCGCCAAGTGATCGTGGCTACATGGTTTGGGGAAATAAGCCGACCGATGACGGCAATTTGGTTCTCTCATCAGACGAGCGACAAGAGTTGGTTTTGACCTATCCAAACGCTGAGCAGTTCATTCGCCGATACTACGGCGCGGCAGAGTTTATCAGAGGTCTCGAACGTTACTGCATCTGGATCGAAGACGACGAGCGGACCATAGCAGAAGAAATACGACCAATACGCGAGCGAATTCAGAAAGTTCGTGAGTTTCGCTCAAACAGCAAGGCTGCGGAAACTCGGCCTGCGGCAGCATTTCCCCATCGGTTTCGTCAGATACAGTCCGTTGCAGAACGTATCACATACATCGTTCCACAGGTCAGTTCAGAGAGCCGAGATTATCTACCAATCGGCCTACTCCCTGAGCGGTCAATCGTTTCAAACCTTGCTTTCGCCCTCTACGACGCCCCGCTCTGGAACATGGCCCTGATCGCCTCGCGGCTCCATCTGGTCTGGATCGCCACGGTCTGTGGGAAGCTGGAAACTCGCTATCGCTACTCCAACACCATGGGCTGGAACACCTTCCCCGTCCCCAAACTAACCGAAAAGAACCGCGCCGACCTGACAGCGGCGGCGGAGGGCATCCTTCTGGCGCGCGAGGCGCATTTCCCCGCCACCATCGCCGACCTCTACGACCCCGAGAAAATGCCCGCCAACCTTCGCGCCGCGCATGACCACAACGACGAGGTGCTGGAACGCATCTACATCGGCCGTCGCTTCCGCAACGATACCGAACGGCTGGAAAAGCTGTTCGAGATGTACACGAAGATGACGACGAAGGTGGCGGTATGACGGAGAACCCCGTGTCAGCAGAAGAAGATTTCGGCCTTAAGCAGAGCCGCGAATTGGCGACGGCGATGGATCACTGGCTTGAGCTTTTCGATGCCAGTTTGTCAGAGCAAGGGCTGGCGTTGCCACAGCGGCCCTTGCAAGCTCTGATGATGTCAATTCGCGAGGAAGTAATCGAGGTCAAAGCAGGGGAGGAACGTCTGAGCAACCAAGGTAGTATCGGCGAGCACGCTGAGACGATTTGGTTTCGCGTTCTCTATGATGCAGTAGAATTTTGGTACTCAGATAAATACGGTGCTGCTGCCATGACAGCAAAAGGCACTGCACCACTCATTGGTGCAGTAATGGTTCGCGGCGCTCCGTTCTTGATTTCGGGCCCTGCCAACCGAATGAAGGTGGAGGAGGAAGGCGAACAGGCGTGGATGTACTTCGAGGAAGGGCTTGGTGAGGGTGAAGAGGCTGCTTCTTGGATCATCAACGGCCCAGATCTTTCAAAACTCGATGACAGTGCCCGCGACGAAGTCGTCGCCGAGGTAGCCAACGTCGCGGAGACTTTGCGATATGTCGAGTTCCGGCGGGTAACTTTCCATTCGGACGGCGACCACGAAGTTCAAAAGTTAATTCAGTCAACGTTGACATATCTCACACAGGCCGCGGAGCGTTTGGTTTCTCAGCGTACTCCTGAGCTTGGGCCTGCATGGTTTGACTTGCAGATGGCCAACGAGGCTGCGCTCAAGGCTGTGATACGAAAAGAAACAGGAAAACAGCCGAAAATCCATTTCCTCGGTGAGCTTCTTGAAAAGGCGAGCAAGCATGGGGTTGTATTTGATTCCAACCTCTTGTCCGCTTGGCCGCGTTTCGACGACATAAGTGAATGGAGATATGGACAAGGGCATCCGCGCGGAGCTGTTGATTTCTACGCAGCCTATCGTATGACGCTTGCCCTTGTTCGCGCTTGCATGAAGAAAATCACACCCGGAATGACGTCAGGGTTTGGGATTTTAGTTAAGTATAAGCCGTGGAGCGCAAAAGGCGCCACCGGAAGCTATCGAGGTTGAAGAGTATTCATGACAGCCAATAAATCCGTTCCCTCTTTCTCCGTCCAATACGCCACGAGCCGCAGTGAGGTCAGATCGAACAAGCTTGGCATTCGCGAAATGCATGAACGCGCCCCTGAGAAGCGCCGGTTGGTCGTGATGGGTCAGAAAGTGAACACACCATGACCCTTGACCCTGTCATGAGCGCGGAACGCACCCGCAGGCTGGTGGACGATCTGCGCGCCAAACCAGGGGAAACCACCTGGATCGAGTTCAAAGAGAACAATGCCGACGGACCGTTGATCGGTAAGCTGATCTCGGCCTTGTCCAATGCCGCACGGCTGGCCGATCAACACTTTGCCTATGTGGTCTGGGGGGTGCGAGACGGTGATCATGCGGCTGTCGGCACGGTTTTTGAGCCGACAGTGAAGAAGGAGAAGGGGCAGCCGCTCGAACTGTGGATTGCGAACCACCTGTCGCCAAGCATCGAGTTTCGTTTCGAAGAAGTCGATCACGATGGGGGGCGCCTGATCCTGCTGACCATCCCCGCCGCCGCAACCGCCCCGGTAGAATTTGACCGCACAGCCTATTTGCGCATCGGCAGCGCCACGCCGCGCCTGTCCGACCATCCGGAACGCCTGCGTGCCCTCTGGGCAAAGTTGCAGCCCTACGCTTGGGAGACAGGGATCGCGGCGCAGTTCCTGACTGGTGACGATGTTCTTGGGCGGCTGAATTACGCCAACTACTTCGATCTCACGGGCCAGCCCTTGCCGGACAACAGGCAGGGGATCTTCGACAAGCTATTGGCAGATCGCCTGATCCAGAAAGATGTAGGCGACCGTTGGAACATCACCAATCTGGGTGCAATCCTGTATGCCAAGAAACTTGCCGATTTCGGCCCCTCTGTAGAGCGCAAAGGCGTCCGTTTCGTGGCCTATGCTGGCACCGGACGTGCAGATGACGTGAGTCACCGCCAGGATGGCCAGCGCGGCTATGCAGCGGGATTTCAGGGGCTGGTGGATTACATCGACGGCCTTCTGCCTCGCAACGAACTGATCGGGAAAGCATTCCGCGAGGAGCGGCCGCTTTACCCGTCAATCGCGATCCGCGAATTGATCGCCAACGCATTGATCCACCAAGACATGACAATCACCGGCGCAGGACCACTCATCGAGTTGTTCAGTGATCGAATGGAGATCACAAACCCGGGCGCCCCCTTGGTTAGCCCTGACCGTTTTTTGGACTCGCCGCCGCGTTCCCGAAATGAAGCCCTTGCGTCTTTGATGCGGCGCATGAAACTTTGCGAAGAACAAGGCACCGGCATCGACAAGGTGATCTCGGCGGTTGAGCTACACCAGTTGCCACCACCGGATTTCCGCATGGAGGGAGACGCCGTGCGCGTGGTTCTGTTTGCACCACGCCGATTTGCGGACATGACACCGGAAGAAGCCGTGCGAGCGTGTTACCAACATGCCGCGCTCAAATACGTAGGCGGTCAAAAGATGACGAACGCGACACTTCGGGAGCGGCTTGGCATCGACAACCAGAACGCTGCGCAGGCATCGCGGGTTATTCGCGCAACGCTGGATGCTGATCTGATCCGTCCTGCGGATGCTGAACGCCCTCGGGCCGGATATGTCCCCTCATGGGCGTGACAGGGACAACATTTGATCGGGTTTTGATTGTGCGTACGTGGGCTAGAGGGCGTAAATTGGAAAATACATATAAATCATACTGTTACGATAGGCAGGGTGCGGTATCGTTACTTGATCGGGTTTTGATTGCCTGCCCCAAAGCGAATGATTCCGCGCCCCTCAGAAGGAAAACATCATGACACAGCAGGTGCCTTCCGTCTCTGTCAATTACGCGGCCAATGGAAGCTCGACCAAATCGAACGAGCTTGGCATGCGCGAAATGCAAGAGGGTGCCTATGAGAAGCGGGGCGAGCAATACCTGCTGATCAAGTCGCCCCCGGCCTCGGGCAAGAGCCGCGCGCTGATGTTCATCGCGCTCGACAAGCTGCACAATCAGGGCCTGCGCCAGGCCATCGTCGTGGTGCCGGAAAAGTCGATCGGGTCCAGCTTCAACGACGAGCCGCTGAGCAAGTACGGCTTCTGGGCAGACTGGACGGTGCAACCGCGATGGAACCTGTGCAACGCTCCCGGCGGGGATGATGGCAAAGTGGGAGCTGTCGGCAAGTTCTTGGCGAGCGACGACAAGGTTCTGGTTTGCACCCACGCGACCTTTCGGTTCGCCGTGGACAAGTTCGGGATTGGATCGTTTGATGATCGGCTTATCGCGGTAGACGAGTTTCACCACGTCTCTGCCAACCCTGATAACAAGCTGGGCACGCATCTGGGCGCACTGGTCGCGCGCGACAAGGTGCATCTGGTTGCGATGACCGGGTCCTATTTCCGCGGCGATGCCGAAGCCGTTCTGTCGCCTGAAGATGAGGCAAAGTTCGATACCTTCACCTATACCTACTATCAGCAGCTGAATGGTTACAAATACCTCAAGACGCTCGACATCGGGTATTTCTTCTATTCCGGGTCCTATGCGGACGACATCCTCAAGGTTTTGGATCCGACCGAGAAGACAATCCTTCACATCCCGAACGTGAACTCGCGCGAAAGCACCAAGGACAAGCATCGCGAGGTCGAGCATATCATTGACGCCCTGGGCGATTGGCAGGGAGCGGATCCCATCACGGGCTTTCAGCTGGTCAAGACGCCCGACGGGCGAGTCTTACGCATCGCCGATCTGGTGGACGACGAGCCATCCAAGCGTGACAAGGTTTCCGCCGCGCTGAAAGACTCCACGCAGAAGAACAACCGCGATCATGTCGACATCATCATCGCCCTGGGTATGGCGAAAGAAGGGTTCGATTGGATCTGGTGCGAACACGCCCTGACGGTGGGTTATCGCGCCAGCCTGACGGAGATCGTGCAGATCATCGGCCGCGCCACCCGCGATGCCGAGGGCAAGACCCGAGCGCGGTTCACCAACCTTATCGCGGAGCCCGACGCCGCGGCCGAAGCCGTGACCGAGGCAGTCAACGATACACTGAAGGCGATCGCTGCAAGCCTGCTGATGGAGCAGGTGCTGGCCCCACGTTTCAACTTCACACCCAAGACCGTGAAAAGTGGCCCTGTCGAAGGGTTCGATTACGGCGAGGGCGGCTATGACCCCAACAAGGAGAACGTTGGCTTCAGCGAGGCCAGCGGACAGTTCCAGATCGAAATCAAAGGCCTGGTCGAACCCAAGAGCAAGGAAGCCAAGCGCATCTGCCAAGAGGACCTCAATGAGGTGATCACAGCTTTCGTTCAGGACAAGACTACGATCGAACGGGGTCTCTTCGACGAAGAGCTGGTGCCGGAGGAACTGACGCAGGTCCGCATGGGCAAGATTGTCGGTGCCAGGTTCCCAGAGCTAGATGCAGAGGATCAGGAAGCGGTGCGCCAACACGCAGTTGCTGCGCTGAACCTGACCCAGAAGGCGAAAGAGATCGCGCTGTCGAACCGCGATGACACAGAAACAACCGGCAATACCGCCTTGATCGACGGGGTGCGCAAATTCGCAATGGACGTGCGCGAACTCGACATCGATCTGATTGATCGCATCAACCCGTTCGGCGAAGCCTACTCGATTCTGGCAAAGACGATGAGCGAGGAAAGCCTTCGGCAGGTCCAGGCCGTCATCTCTGCGAAAAAGGTGCAACTGTCACCGGACGAGGCGCGAGATCTGGCGAAACGCGCCGTCAAGTTCAAGCAGGAGCGGGGCCGTCTGCCTTCCATCACATCGCCTGATCCGTGGGAGAAGAAAATGGCCGAAGGCGTCGCCTATCTCGCGCGCATGAAGCAGGAGGCTGCCAATGGCTAAGGGTTTCACCGACGAAGACGACGCCCTTCTTGCTGAGCTTGGCGTCGAGGTCGAGGTCAAGAAGCAGTTCAGCCGCACACCACGCGAAGAACGCATCATCGCAGGTTTTGAGGAAATCTTGCGATTTGCAGATGAGCATGGCCGGCCTCCCCAGCACGGGGAGGATCGTGATATCTTTGAACGCCTCTATGCGGTGCGTCTTGACCAGATCCGTCAATTGCAGGAGTGTCGCGACTTGCTGGGCCCACTGGACGAGCACGGTCTCCTAACAGACACCCCTCCGCCTTCAGCGTCAGACTCCGATGACCTCGATGACGATGCCCTCCTCGCTGAACTGGGTGTGGAAGTGGCTAGATCACCCCTCACGGAATTGAAACATGTCCGGTCGACAGCCGAGAAAAAGGCTGCCGATGAAGTCGGAAACCGCGAGAAATGCGAGGATTTTGCCACGTTCAAACCCTTATTCGAGCAGGTACAGAAAGAGCTGGATAGCGGCTTGCGCGAAACCCGCCCGTTCGAGATGAAAGCCGAGATTGAGAAGGGACGCTTCTTCATTGTCAGCGGTCAAAAAGCCTATGTCGCCGACAAGGGCGAGACCATCACCAACGAGCAAGGTCGCACGGATGCGCGTCTGCGGGTGATTTTCGACAACGGGACCGAGAGCAACATGCTGATGCGCTCGCTTCAGCGCGCGTTGAACAAGGACGACGCCGGACGGCGGATCACCGATCCATCGGCAGGGCCACTTTTTTCCGATCAGACACTCGACGGTGATGAGGCGAGCGGGATCATTTATGTGCTTCGCAGCAAATCCGATCATCCACTTGTGGCCGAAAATCGCGACCTCGTACACAAGATCGGCGTCACCAATATGAGCGTTGAAAAGCGGATCGCTGGCGCACATCTGCAACCAACGTTTCTGATGGCGAACGTCGAGGTGGTTGCGACTTATGAACTCTACAACATCAATCGGACAAAACTGGAGAACCTGATCCATCGCATCTTCGAGCCCGCGCGGCTCGAGATCGAGATCATGGATCGCTTTGGTAGGCCCGTGATTCCGAGAGAGTGGTTTCTCGTGCCAATATTCGCGATAAAGGATGCAGTTGAACGGATCAAGGACGGGACGATTTCGGGCTATGTCTATGACCCGAAACAGGCGCGATTGGTATCTGTCTCATAGCTGGCGCATGGCAGAACAGCACAGCCACATTCGATTTCCAGATCATCCCCTCGCCTTTGCGTCCGAAGAGCGCGCCCGACCACCAAAACGTGTTTTCTTTGGCTTTGCCCTCGCGGCTTCTGCGTATCCCTGTAGCGCGCCTGTGTAGGTCTGCACCGCAGTCTCGAATTCCTTGTCGCCCATGGAGACCGCCGCGGGTGCTGCAGGTTCTGAATGCTCGAGGGTGATTTTCTTCGGCCTGTTCGAGACTGGCGCTGCAGCAGGAGGATAGGGCAAGGAATGCCCCTGCCGTGCTTTGTCGATCTCCTCAAAATGCCGGTCCGCATAGTAGCGGATGTGATCCGCCTTGATTGGATATTGCCCCTCAGGCAGGACTAGGACCTTGTCGAGCGGGAAACGCAGCAATTCAGCGGGGGATACCAGCGCCCGTTCTTCCGAGCGACGGCTGATATTTGCGCTCTCCGAGAGCTTGCGCACGGTTGCCTGTGATCTGGTCTTGCCCACGATCGTGCGTTTGCCGAGGGCTGCGGACAGCACGTCTGCGGTGCGATCATCCTGCGGGGTCATGTAGATCTGCACACCAGCGCCGGCCTGCAGAGCGCGGCGGTCGGTTTCGCCGTAGATGCCCTCAAGACCGGGGATCGACTGCGAGATGATAAACAGCCGCCCGCCATAGGAGCGGATCGTCTTGATGCTCTGCAAGACCAGGGGTTGTTTGCCCAGTTGGTCGAATTCATCCATCAGGAACATGACGGGATGTGCCTCGTCCGGTCCGGGATGCGCGCGCTGCAGACATGCGATGGCATCGGCGAACAGGAGCCGGATCAGGGGGGCCAGTGTTTTCAGGTGCTCCGGCTGCACGACAATATAGAGCGACTGTGGCTCTCGTCGGAACGTCCCGAAGTCGAAATCGCTTGCCTGTGTCGCTCGGTCCACCGCCGGATCGAGCCAGAGTTCCAATCCAGCCCCGCGGATCACACTGACATAGGAATCGAGAATCTTGTCCACTTCGTCGGCCATGCTCAGGAAAATCTCTGCCACCACCGGGTTTGCAGTCTGCATCGCGGCCCGTTTGTAGAATTCCTTTTTATTGCCGCCGCCAGTCATGATCCGCAGCGCCTCACCGATCGTCGGCTTTCCGGTCTCGATGGCATAGAGGCAAGACGCCACGAACAGGCTGCGTCCGGCCTGGAAAAAGCTCTGCGCGTTCACGCTTTCGACGATGAGGAACAAGTCCGCCATGGTGTTGACGGCGGTGTATTGCTGCTCGGGGCTGGGCAGATCGGCAATGCGCTGGAGAGGATTGAACCGGTGCGTGCGGGTCAGGACGGGCCCGTTCTTGCCCTCGGGCTGAACGTAGTCATAGGGCGAAAAGTACCAGACCTGATTGTTCAGCGCCTTTTGGCGGTGGATGGATGTCTTCTCGAAATTCTCGCCCTTGACGTCGAGGATCACGGCACTGCCCTGGAAGTGCAAAAGGTTCGGTAAAACGAAGCCTACCCCTTTGCCCCGGCCCGTTGGCGCGATCATCATTGCGTGTGGGAAGCGATCTGGCGTGGCCGACACGAAAGGCGCGCGGGACGCAGGTGACCCGAGCTTGCCGAACAGAAAGCCGTTCTGGGAAAGAGACGCCGACATACGGTTGCGGCGGAGCTCGGGACGCGACTGGAAATGCGCATCATCATAATCGGTGAGCGACCCGCGATGAACGGATGTCGCTCCTGTCGCCGCCAGAAGCAGGGCAGGAAGTGCCGTGATGAGCCACGCAGTATGTTCCACCGCAGGGTTTGCCTTGACCCGTGGATCAGACAGATTGAGCAGCCAAAGTTCGAAAATATCGAACCCACCCAGGTCTTCGCCAAATCGCGCCATCAGATAGAGCGTGGCGATCGCGGCACCGATCCAGGTGCCAACACCGAGACCGAGCAGGATGGCGATTGGATACCGCCAACGGCTTTCCATTGCATGCAGCATGTTTTGAATCCTCTAGAGGCCGTAATCGCCACTGGTATCGTCCCGGTCGCGCCCCCGCACCTCGGCGCGCTCGAAAGCCTCGATCCGGGTCCGGTAGGTGGCGGCTGGTTCGCTGTCGCGCCCGGTAATGTCATCACCCGCATCCACTGCGGCGATGGCCTTTAGCTCCGAGAACACGGCTTGTCGCAGACCAGGGTCTTCGATGCGGTCCATGAGCGGATCGATCCGGCCAGCGGCCAGCTGATCCATATCCCCGTCGCGCAGGTCTTGCCGCACGTCGGAGATCAGCTTGTCCAGCGTGGCGATGTCGGCAAGGCGACTGCCCTGCCCCGCGTCAAGAATATCCTGACGCGCCAGATCCGCCAAAAGATCACGATCCATGTGCAGCCCCGCAAAAACATCACGCGCGCGCGCCTGCAGGTCGCGTTCGAGCCCAAGCCAGTCCGAGCGCTCCTGGGCGTCCACTGGGCGTGAGGCTTCGAGTTGCGCCTCGCTGCGATGGGGTGCGGTGAAACGGGCAGCAACTTCTTCGATACTGCTGCCCGCCTCCTCGAGTCGTGCCTCCATCGGTGCCAGAACGCGCGCCAACTCCGCTCTGAAATGACCCAATGCAGCATCGGCCTCGGCGACGAGCGGATTGCCCTCCTCTGCTGCCCGTGCAGCCAGCCTCGCAATCCCCTGAACACTGTAGGGATCGCGCTCGGGCGACACCGATGAAGAATGATCCGCAAGAAAGTCGCGGCCCAGAAGCGTGCCCATTTCGCGGGCCTTCCCCGCAAAGAGCTGTTCCAGTTCGACCTTTTCGGCACCGGGAGCCATGTCCTGAATGGCGCTCCACGCGGTGTCGGCTTCCGCTTGCAATGTCTCGCGGGCGGCGATCAGACGACCGATCACATCCGCTCCGGCAGCGGGGATATCAACCCCTTCGGCAAACCCTTCTTTCACCGGCATTCCTTTCATCAAGTTGGTGGCGGCAAGCTCTGCTCCCTCCGCGATGCGCCCCATCCATCCATTCGGAGGGGTGTCGGCCTCCAGGCCCATCCCCGCAAGTTGCGCCAGCTGCCGATACCCCTCGGCGTGTCTGCGTATCTCGGCCTCTCGCAGAGCGCGGCTTTCAGGATCCAGCGGGGCAACCACTGGCTCCCGTCCCTCCTTGCGGGCCGCCTGCAAATCAGTGTCCCGCGGGGCGTTTTCCATGATGCCGCGCGACAGACGGGAAGAGGCGTTCAGCACCAGCCCGTGCTCGCCCGCGATCTGCGCATGCAGCTCGCGCATCATGTCATAGCTGATCTCGGAATGGCGGCTGATCGAGAGGAACTTGCCGTCCTCCATCCCGACCTTGTCGACAAGAACATGGGCATGCACATGGTCTGTGTTGCAATGGAGGGCCGCCACATACCGATATCGATCCCGGTAACCCCCGCCGAACACCTCCTGCGCCCATTCGCGCGAGATGGCTTCCGCCAATTCCGCCTCGGTTCCCTTGGGAAAGGACAGGATGATGTGATCGGTGTGACCCCGTTTCGGGGCCCCGCACCAGGAAGCACTCCAATCGGCAATGACATTTTCCATGCCGCGCTCGCCAAAGACACGATCGATGCCGATCTGGTTCGACCAGGCTGCGACCCGCGCCTCGTCGCGCAGAATGTATTTCATCTGTCGGCGTAACTCTTTTGGCGAATGACACCCGCCCGTGCCGACACGCTTCACCACGCTTTGCGGCACCCGCAGCGCGTTCCAGGACATTACCGCAACTGCCCCGCCGGACGTGCCACGCCGACGGCCCGACGATACGCGCGCTTCGCCTGCCATGGCTGCAGACCGCCGCCCCACATGAGGCAGAATCTCGCCCAATACCGCCTGCTGGAGGGTGCGTGTTTCAGCCATCGCGCTGCCCCTCCCCAACGTCACGAAAATCGGACACCCGGACGAAGGACCCGCGCAGCGAGGCCGCGCGCAAAGCCTGCACGGCCCGGGCAACCTCTTCGGCCCGATCCGCAAGCCGACCGACCATTGCCGCGTCGCGCGCGTTCCACCGCAGCTTGCCCGCATGGGCAAGCTTCAGCATCTGGACAAGATTGCGCGCCAAGGCATTGAGCTGATTGGCCGACGCCTTGAGCGCCGTGACCTCGTCCCGGCGAAACGCGACAATGCCGGATGAGAGACGGATCATGTGCCGGAGCAAACCCGACGTGGTCATGCCAGTCTCAGCCACAAGCGCCTCGAATGCTTCGGCCTCAAGGGCGGACACCCGAACCTGCAGCACGCGGCCCTTTGTGGTTCGATCCGTCACCACACCGCGCGCCCGCACGCGGGCGACAGTGGGTCGGGAGCAGCCAACACGCACGGCGATCTCCCCATCGCCAAGCCCTTGAGCGGCAAGCCGGAGAACCTCCTGTCGGGCTATGGTGGAGAGGCGTTTCGACATGGGCGGCAAGATTTATCATTAGATAGTTTTTGTAAACACGAAAACTCTAATGAGTCGCCGCACAAGTTTTGTCATACACAATACCGTTCCTGTCAACGTCCCTTCGGTCCGTTGTCGCACCTTCGGTGATCAGCAGGCAGGGCCTTGGCCATGCCTGCTGTAAACCCCACGCGACAACGAACAGACCGAAGGGACACCGCCTCCCCCGCGCCGCGATCCGGGACCCCAGCCCGGATCCTGAACAGGCGCGGGAATGACGTCGGCGCAGCCGACACGATATCCCTTCATTGGCGTTGAATGCTCAAAGGGGTTTTCCCGGAAGGAGAAGAAGACCTTGTGGGATTGGAACGCCTGCGCAGTACCGCGCGTACTACCTCGGCGCTGATACGGATAGTCGATGGTCAGGTGACCCGACACCTCGAAGGCTGATGGCAGCATTGGGAAATTGTCACAACGACGCGATGGAGAAAAGAATGAACGCTGCAATGAGGGTCGGCGTGAGTGACCTGCTGACCGATTGACCGAACGCGTACACAGATGATCGCCGAAACAGCACATCGCCACAGCAGCTGCACATCTGTCCGACCCAAAGGTTGAACGCCTGTATCGCGCAAGGTCTGGACGCCATCCCGAGGCATCGCCATAACGGCACAAAATATACGTTATGGAGACATTGAATGCTTGTTGTGACGGCCATCTCCGCGAAGGGCGGTTCGGGAAAGACAACTCTCATACAGATGCTTGCGTCCGCCATGCTGGCACGCGGCCGCCGTGTGCATGTCATGGATGCGGATGCTGACAAGCAGATCCTCGAATGGGAATCAAAAAGCGCGCGCGCCGACTTCGGTGATCTGCCACGCCTTCCATGGCCCACGGGCTTGACCGTGGCCGATGCCCCCGAGACCGTTGAAGGCCTTTACCACGCGCTGGACAGCTTTGAGGCTGAAGGTGTTGATCTGGTTCTGATCGACACCCGCCCCGGCGAGCATCCCGACACCGAAACACTGGCGCTGGCCTGCGACATGATCCTGGTGCCGGCCGTGCCGGTACAATCGGATTTCGTGGCGGCCCTGAAAACCCTGACATGGGTAATGCGCATGATCGAGACCCTCGGGCCGGATGACCCCGCCCCGCTGTTTTCCGCGGTATTGATGAACGCGGACAAACGCGCGATCGATTTCGTGACCGCAGGCGATGACCTTGAGCGTGATGCGGCAAGACGCAGGGTTCACCGGCAGGACCTTGAGGTCTTCGAGGTGATTTCAACCCTGCCACTTCTGCCCACGCCGGTGCCCCATCTCGCCGCGATCCAGCGCATGCCGCTGACCGGGCCACTGGGATATGTGCGGGACATTTATGAACAAGATCTTCGTCATCGGTTGCAGGCGGGGCATCTTTCCTCCGCCCTCGCCTTATGCAGTGAGATCCTTGGCGACATCGAGGCCGTGGTGGATGCTGCCAATGGCTAGGAAGATTCCAAGCCGGTCCGGGACCGCTGTCTCGAACGAAGACAGGCTGGCGCGATCGCGGCAGTTCGCCACAAGCGCCACGAAATATGCCGCATTTAATCAGAGTGCGGCGGCAGCGGTCGCGACAGAAGGCCCAGCGGTAAATTCAGTGGACAACAAAGAACCCTGGAAAGGGGAAAAGGCAGCCTCGGCTGAAACAGCACGCATCAACCTAGGGGTATCCACCCAGCCGGTGGCGGATGATGCTTGCAGCACTCGCACCGAAGCGCAGTCTCGAACCTATTACGTGCGCATCGGAGCTGAGGATCAGGCACGGATTGAGGCGCTGGCAGAACGATCTGGCCTTGACCCGGACTACATTCGGCGTGCCTTGATCAAAACGGTTCGCGCTCGCATGCAAAACCTGCGCGACACCGCGACCTGGCATGAGGTTGCCTCCGCTGCACGACCACGCCTGTCCGAGTCCAAAGGCACTGGTGCCCCCTTCATGAAATCGATGATCAGGCTCGACGCCGCCCATATGGCGGCGTTGCAGACAAGCATTGATGACCCGCTCAACGTCTATGGGGTGACGCAGCTTTTATCCGCCTTCGGTAAGGCGCTGCTGCACTCCGAGATCGAAGAGCTCGCTCAAAAGATCAGCGGCATCGAAGCCCGGGCAGCGCGTCCTGATCCAGCGTAAAGGCATCGCGTGCGGTCACGACAGCAATCTGACCGCCCGCCTCGATCATATCGATGAGCTGTGCCCATTCGGCAGGATCAGCATCCCGTTGCGTTGCGATCCCGTCCTGCACTGAAAAGGCAGCCTGCTCTCCGGTCGCCGCGAGAAAGACAATGCGTTGTGGCGCTTTGTCATCGCTGTGACGCGACAAAAAGTACGCATGGCTCTCGTTTGGGTTGTAGACACGGTCAGGATCGCAAACTAAGAGCAAGGTCCCGTCGTTTGCAGTCGCAGCATAGGTCTCCAGACCTCGCGACAAGCCGATCTCCCACTCGGCAGCGACAGCCGATGAAGCCGCGCCCAGAAAGAGCGCAATATGTAGAGGCCTGTAAAGCAAGTTACTAAACTCCGTTTTGTGTTGGCCAAGCATATATAGGGACAGGCAGATACCTGCCACCAGATTACTGCGGCTCCGACCAAATGGAGGTCAGGAGAAGAGCATGAAGAAGTATGCGGGATACCCCGTCGAAGTCATTTGGACGACGGTAAACGGTGAAGATGTCGAGGTTGGCGTCGTGTTCCAGTGGATCTGCGGCATGCGCCGTACAAGATGGTCCGATGACTTTGAGCCGTCGGACGGTGCGAACCTGAGGTACGAGCCCTATGAGGACGCAGGATAGACCGCCTCCAGCCCTAAAATGCTCGCGAGCGACCGGAGCAGGACACGATTGTGATCCGGGGGCAATGACACCGAGAGAGAGAACACGCGGGGCAGAGATCGTTGCAAAGGCGACGACGGCTTGCAACGCTACCAAAGAGAACCGATAGGAGACCCATGAGATGAAAGAGATTTTCAACGTTGGCGAGACAATCTTGCTGGACGGCGCGCCGCTTGCACTGGTGACCACCGATGGCGTCAAGGCCTGGATCGAAGACGGCGTTCAGCACAGCTTTCGCTATGACCAAGTGCGCGATCCGCTCAGCGGCCAGATGAAATACCGCTGTCTCTACGAGAAGTACGGGTCGGATATGCCGTTCGTGCTGGTTGGCAACCCTGACAGTGAAGAAGGCGCGCATGTTATTCTGTTCGACCAGAAGCCAGACGCATAGCCCTTCGGAGTCTTATGCCAGGTGGCGAAGACTAGAGCCCCTCGGCTTCGCCCGGCGGCAGCGTCCACCTTGCAAGAGGGATGCAGACCCGTCAGGGCTGAAAGTGGATCGTGAAGGCGACCATGTGGCAAACGTTTTGGGATGGCTCAGGATGAGACAGACCAAGACGTATTGGCACAGGAAGACAGCAAGGTCAGAATTCAGGGCGGAGCCCCAGCAGCCCGGCCCCGCTTGCGGGGCTTGCCAATGTCGAAACCTTCACCATTGCAGACAGTCACGCACATCGCAGCATGGAAGCCTATTTCGCAGGTGCAGTATCGTGTTCGGCCCGTTGCTGCCGTTGATCTTGACCTGCCAGCGCTGCGGTGCAGCCCGCCATTGCCGCCATTCGCTGCACCTGCGAAGTCATGTGACCGGTGAATTCACCCTGTGCGGGACAAACCGGCCATTGCACCTAGCAGTTTCATGGTCCGCTCCGTACGCTTTGCTACAGTAGCGGAAAAAAGAAGGGGATCAGAAACCCGTTGCTTCCGCGATGAGGTTTGCAAGACTCCCGAAAGTGAGACGTTCAAATTCCAATCGGGGCACCGTAGGTCCCAATCGTGACCATTGATCGAACAACTCCTTCCAGATTGAAAATTGCGCGGTGAGCGAAAACCGCTCAAGCATTCGCGATCGAGCGGTTTTCGCTCAAGATTGCCTGTTCTACAGTGCTCCCAGGAGGAGCACATGAAAAGCCTTTTTGGAAGGCAGTTGAACTTGGCACGCCGCTATCTTTGGGGCGCACTCGTTGCAGCCTTGATCCCACTTGTCGTCATGGCCGCCCTGTATGATCGATACAGCGCCAACCTGGTCGACACCCTCGTCACCAATCGCGTCGAGGCAGATGTCGAGGCAACTGCCGTCCGCATGAGCAGTTTCATTGCGGTTCAGATCAACAAGCTGGAGAGCATCGTCGATCTGAGCGACACCAGCGACTTCTTCCTTAGAGCACAAGATCAAAAAATCCCGCCTCTTCTGAAGGACCTATTGCTGCTCGAAACCGAAAGCCCTGATGTTTATGCAATCGAGTTGTCGACCAAGGACGGTGAGCTGATCACACAGGTGCCGAGTTCGCGAGCGCTCGATGAGCGAAACGGCATTAGCGAAGCGCCATTTATTCAACATGGCAACTCCGAAATCATCGGTCCAATCCTTCCCCAAAATGGAAGACCCGGATGGTTTCTCATCCGGATGCCAGTTCTGCACAACGAAGGGACAATCGGCATCGTATCCCTGCGAATGCGCCTAGCTTCGCTTACCGAACTTAGCTCCCTACTGTCCAATTCTGGTGTGTACCGCCCGCAAATCGTCGTCTTTGACAGAGTTCGCATGTCGGTTGTCGGAACGCTGGACCCGCTCAAGGAAAGCCTCGTCCGCTCTCGGCAATTCTTGCCCGGATGGCGGATCCACCTTGTCGATGATGGCGGAAACCTTGACGAACCACTCAGCCAGATTCGCTATGGCTTACTTGTCGCAGCAGCCCTGTCCGCGCTCGGCCTTGTCTTTCTGTTTTTCAAGATGTCACAGCGTCTGTCCGGCTATCTGGCCCCACTCACGGAGAGTGCGCGCGCCGTCGCGAACGGTGACTTCAGCGTGGACGTCGATGAGGACGGTCCGGGAGAGCTTGGTGCCCTCGCGCGCTCTTACAATCGCATGCGCCATCAACTTGAAGAGCTCATCAATTCCCGTGTGGAAGTCGAACGGCGTGCCGCATTGGGCGGAATGGCTGCAGGCATAGCTCATGAAATTCGCAATCCACTGGCAACTGTCGCAACGACGGTCCATGGCCTTAGACGCAACGAGACCGACCATGAGCGTCAGCAGATGTTCGAGGTAATTTCATCTGAGATCGATCGTGTTGACCGGACGATCGGAGAATTTCTGAACTATGCAAAACCCAGAGCACCTGATCCGGAACCGGTTCTCATTCGCGACGCGTTCCGTTCGATCCGCACCTTGCTGGCCACCAACGCCAAATCCGGAAATGTCGTCATTGATCTATCGGGCGATTCAGCACTGACCATCAAGATCGATCAGGCCCATTTCAGCCAGATACTTCTCAATTTGTGTCTTAATGCAATCGAGGCAATGCCGGACGGAGGCCATCTGAGGCTTCAGGCCTACCGCGATGAGAATGTCGCGGTCGTGACTGTGACAGATGATGGGTCCGGCATGGATGAGGACACGCGCTCAAGGATGCTTCGCCCGTTTTTTACAACACGAACGGCGGGTTCTGGCCTTGGCCTGTCTGTCACCAAGCAATTGGTGGAAACCAATGGCGGCTCCTTCCAGATTGAAAGCGACGAGGGTGTTGGAACGGTGATCACCATGCGTTTCGCCGCCCATACCAAAGACGAGAATTCATCATGAGCAATCTCAACATTCTCATCATCGACGACGAGATCAACCTGGCACGCTCGCTCGCGTTCACGTTGCGCCAAACCGGATTTGAATGTCGCGAGGCCCATAACGGACACGTCGGGTGTCAACTTGCAGAGAAAGAAACGCCAGATGTTGTGCTGCTCGACATACGAATGCCGGGACTGAATGGGCTTGAGGTCCTGGAGTGGTTCAGGACGGAACTGCCCGATGTCCCCGTGATCATGATGTCTGCCTTCGACGATACACAGGATGCCGTCACTGCAATGAAAATGGGCGCGGTGGACTATGTGGCCAAACCCTTCGATGTTGACGAACTGATCTTGCTTTTGAAGGAAACGGAAACGCGGCGCAGGCTCGACAGCGAAGTGCGATATCTGCGTGATCGGACGACCGATTTCGATTTCATCGGCAACAGTGGTGACATTAAGAAGCTGCGCGCGGAAATTGATCGGATCGCCGAAAGCAATGCGCAAACCATTTTGCTCAAGGGGGAAACAGGCGTCGGCAAAGCAGTTGTCGCGCGCGAGTTACACCGCAAAATCTCAGCGGATGACGCACCCTTTGTGGAGGTCAATTGCGCGACCTTGCCTGAGCGGCAGATCGAGCTTGATCTTTTCGGTGCAGATCGAGGCTCTCAACCTGGTCTATTGCTGCGGCAACGGGGGCTGGTGGATATCGCCGACGGCGGCACCTTGTTCCTCGATGAGATCGGTGAAATGCCCTCCTCCGTGCAGGCAAAGCTGCTACATTTTCTGGAGACCCACACCTACCGCGTCCCGGGCCAAAAGACCGAACGGCGCGTCGATGTTCGTGTCGTCGCAGCGACCAACAAAGATCTTGCCCAAGCGGTTGAGGAAGACCTGTTTCGTCAAGATCTGTTCTTTCGGCTCAACGTTGTTCCACTCAGTATCCCGCCCCTGCGGACCCGTGAAAAAGACATCGAATTACTCGCAATGCATTTTGCAAACAGGTTCGCTCAATCCTCATCAGGCAAACCAATCGGCTTTGACAGTCTTACGCGCGATTTCTTCCGAAGCTATGCGTGGCCCGGCAATGTGCGTGAGCTGAAAAACCTCGTCGAGCGCCTGTCCATTCTCTATCCCGGCGAAACGATTACTGTCGATCTGCTGCCTTCTGAAATTCAGATGGTCGAGCCCCGGGATGCCCTTTCGATTGAGGAGTCCATGGAGACAGTCGAGCGCGACCTCATCCGCGAAGCGCTCATGCGCTGTAGTGGCAAGAAGGGGCTTGCTGCGGAACGGCTTGGAATTTCCCGGCACGCACTCAAACGCAAGATGCATAGGTTGGGTCTGTCATGATGAGAGCGCTTATTCTTATTACGCTGTTCGCCGCCCAGACACTGGGGTCCGCCTCCCTCGCGCAACCTGTAGAGCCCGTGAAGGTCGGTTGCCTCTATCCTCTCTCAGGTCCCGGTGCACTTTATGGACGTGACAGCGCGGTCGCCATCCGCCTTGCTGTCGAACACATCGAAAGCCTGGAGCCGGCGGATTATCCGCAGATCGAAGTTCTCATCGAAGACAGCCGGTCAAAGTCGTTGCGGTCGATCCAGATCGCCCAGCGACTTGTCGAGGACGATCAAGTCGATTTTCTGTGCGGTGTCGTCAGTTCGTCCGTTGCCAGATCGGTGTCGGCAGTGGCGCGGGAAAAGGAAGTGTTCTTTATCGGAACGGATCACGCCTCACCCACGCTCACCAGCGAAGACCTGCACCCGTATTACTTTCGCCTGAACAATGGCAGTCGCCAGTCGATGCAGGCGGGCGCGCGATATATCAGCGAAACCTACGCTCAACGATCAGAGCCGTTAAAAATCGCGTTCATCGGACCGGACTACGAATATGGGTATCAGGCCTGGGATGATCTGCAGAGGTTTCTCAAGGCTCATAACGTGCCCTTCGAGAATGTTGGCGAATTCTGGCCGCGCGTGTTTGAGACAGATTTTGCACCCTACATCAATGAGCTTGTTCGCGCGCAGCCGGATATCGTGATCAATGGCCAGTGGGGCCTCGACCTCGTCACCTTCGTCAAACAGGCCGATCAGCAGGAGCTCTTTAGCATCACGCAGTTCATGAACTTTGACGCGGGCGGCAACTATGAAATCCTGGCCGAACTCGGCAACGATATGCCCCTTGGTCTGGTTCTCTCCGCGCGCCATCATGTGAACTGGCCACAAACAGCGCAGAACCAAGACTTCGTGCAGCGGTTCTTCGAGCGCGCTGGCAGATATCCAAGCTATGCCGCCCAAGGAGCCTATGCCGGCATCCTTGCGATTGCAGAGGCGGTCCGAGAGGCTGGTGGAGCCAGCGACAAGAACCGGGTGCGCGTGGCGCTTGAAAACCTTGAACTCTCACTCCCCGAAGATCCGGAAGGATTTAGATCACGCATGGACCCGGCTACACATCAGCTCCTGCAGGTCCAGGCGATCGGTCGGACCGTCTTCAACAACAAGTACCCTCCCGCGACCGTTCAGCTGGGAGAATGGTCGATCTACCATCCACCGTCGGAATGGCCTCAAATGCAGGGAACTCCAACTTCTGAGTGATTTCTGGTCATTGTGGCAACAAATTCATCAGGAAGTTGCCAAAATGAGCGGCTACCGCTCGATTTCAGAGCGTATTGAGCGCATTGCGCTCATTGGTTTTCGCCAGCAAAATTGAATGCCAGGGCACCTTACCCTCTCCTGAGCCTGCGGTCTCACCGAGGCTGCAAGGGAGGACTTCGTACAATAAAGCGACACAGAAGGCGGTTCGCCGAACTGTGCACATAAGTGCGATTTTCTACCCCTTAATGGGTTAGAAACTGGAGGAAAACCATGACGAAATCTCGTCTCAGCGCGACCATGGGTGCGCTTCTCAAAAATTCAACATCTCTTATGGCCGCCGCAGCACTTGGTGTGATGGCATTTACCAGCACGGCAAGTGCGCAGGACAAAACCGTCAAGGTCGGTTTTGTGACGTTCTTATCGGGCGGCGCTGCGGGACCATTTGGCGTGCCAGCGCGCAATGCGGCCGAACTGATGATTCAATCCATCAACGCAGGGAGTGTGCCGGGCGCATACAATACCCCAGGTGTTGGCGGCGCGATGATCGAGCCGATCTTCGTTGATGAAAACTCGAAACAGAAGAACGCAGACTATCTCAAACTCGTCGAGAAAGACGGTGTTGATATGGTCATCGGATATATTTCATCTGGCAGCTGCAAGGCGATCGCACCGGAAGCCGAGAAGGCTCAAAAGCTGACAATTCTGTTTGACTGCGGTACGCCGCAGATTTTCGAGGAGATCGTAACCGATCCCAAATACACCTTCCGCACCGGCGGACACGCTACGATGGATAACGTTGCCGCGGCACGCTATCTGGAGCAACAAGGCGCCAGCTTAAACAGCATCGCCGGGATCAATCAGAACTACGCCTGGGGCCAGGACTCATGGCGCGACTTCTCGGAATCTGTGACGCAAATTAACAGCGGCGCATCGATTGCCACCGAACAGTTCCCGAAGATCTATGCCGGGCAATATGGTTCCGAAATCTCCGCATTGCTCACATCAAAGCCCGATGTTGTACATTCCAGTTTCTGGGGCGGCGACATGGAAGCTTTCATCATTCAGGGCTCCGCACGCGGTATCTTCGAACGTTCCAAAGTTGTGCTGACAACCGGTGAAACCGCAATGCACCGTCTTGGCGCTCAAATGCCTGATGGCACTGTCATCGGCGCACGTGGACCGCATGGCGATCTGGCCCCGGAATCCGAACTGAACACCTGGTTCCGTCAGGCATATTTTGATCGCTTTGGCACATTGCCGACCTACCCGTCCTACAAGATGGCGCAGGCACTTCTGGGCGTGAAGGCGGCAGCGGATAAAGCGGGCAGTGCCGAGCAAGATGCCGTTATTGGCGCGCTGCAAGGTCTGGAATGGGAAGGCCCAAGCGGCAAAGTTTCCATGGCTCTGGCAAATGGTCATCAGGCCATCCAGGACACTGCTTATGGCACTTACAAATACGACAAGGACGCAGGCAAAGCTGTCCTCGTTGATGTCTTGCGGTTCAATGCAGAATGCGTGAACCCACCGGCTGGTGTGACCTCTATCGAGTGGATCCAGAGCGGCTTTGAAGGCGCCAAGTGCGAATAACGCAATAACCTCCCTGTTGGCGGGGGCGGCACTGCTGCCCCCGCCTTCAACTTTCCCGGGCTTCTGATCGAAGAACTCTCCCAGCGGAGGCCCGGTTTTTGTTCGCAGCCGACCTGAACGTACGCGAACTCAACAAAGAAATGGAGTTATCTATGCTAACCGCAACAGCGATAGCAGTGGATGGCCTTGGCTTCGCCGCGTGGCTATTCTTATCCTCAGTTGGTCTCACACTGATCTACGGTGTGATGCGGATCCTGAACATCGCCCATGGTGGGTTTTATGCTCTGGGGGCTTACTCGTCAGCCTGGGCCATCGGTCTCTACACAGCGACTGGCTCGACCGTCGCATTGACCTTTTTGCTGATCCCGCTTGCAGCCTTGATCGCAGGCGCAATTGCCGGCCTCATTGTCGAACGTGGTGTTTTGAGGTTCATGTATGGGCGTGATGAAGTCCTCATGGTGCTCGTCACCTACGCCATTTTTCTTATCCTAGAAGATGTCACCAAGCTGATCTGGGGCACGCAATCTTACGTGGCGTGGCAGCCGGCTTTTTACTTCGGCACCGTTGAAATTCTCGATATTCCCTACACCGTCTACAAGTTCATCATCATCGGTACAGCCATGGCGGTGGGACTGGCACTCTTTCTCGTGCTCAACAAAACCCGCGTCGGCAAATTGCTGTTGGTGGTGATCGAAGACCGCGAAATCAGCGGTGCGCTCGGAATCAATGTCACCTTGTTCTTCACCGTGACGTTCGTAGTCGGAGCCATACTTGGTGCGCTAGGCGGTGCAATCACAGCGCCGGAAATCTCAGTTTCGCCCGGCATCGGCGCAGAAATCATCGTGCTTTCCTTTGCCGTCATCGTGATCGGCGGAATGGGCTCCATCGGAGGAGCCATGATTGGTGCCCTCATCGTCGGATTCGCGCGCGCGGCTTCCGTTCATCTCTATCCGCCGGCGGAACTCTTCTCGATCTATCTCGTGATGGCTGCCGTTCTGGCCGTGAAGCCCTATGGCCTGTTCGCTTTGGCAGAAAGCAGAAAAATATGACCAAACATCTTGATCGAACCGAAATCGGGCTGCTCATCGCCCTGCCCTTTCTGATCCTTGTCGCATTTGTACTGCCCAAATGGATCGTCAATTACGTCCACGTTTCGATGGGCACCGGACTGGTTGCTCTTGGCGTGATGATCCAGATGCGTGCCGGATTGGTATCCTTCGGCCAAGGCTTGTACTTCTGCGTCGGCGGCTATGCGGCCGGTATGATGGCAAAGTTCCTGGGCATTACGGACTTCTTCGTTCTGCTGGCATCCGGGATCATAGCGGCCTTGATATTGTCCGGCTTGCTCGGATTTCTGCTGCGTCGCTATCGCGAGATCTTCTACGCGATGCTGACCCTTGCGGTCTCAATGATCCTATTCGGTCTTCTTTCAAGCATTGAAGAGCTGGGATCGACCGATGGATTTAACCTCCCAACCCCTTCCTATCTGGGCTGGAACCCGGAGGGAGAGACGTCACGCCTGACGCTCTACACGCTCACATGTGTTATCGCCGTCGGTTGCGCAATCGCCCTCAATCGCTTCCTCAAGAGCCCTATCGGATACGTGAACGAGGCCATTCGTGAGAATGAATTGCGGGTCGAATATCTTGGCACATCAGCCCACCAAGCGGTGCATCTTACATATGTCCTGGCAGCGGTGGTGTCAGCTATTGGCGGCGTCCTGTGGGCGCTCCCGCTGGGTCACGTCGATCCGGAAATGACCAATTGGACAACCTCAGGCCAGTTCGTCTTTGTCTCGATCCTGTCCGGTACTGGCAACATAGCCGCACCAATGATCGGCACGTTCATTCTGGAAATCGTTCGCGTCTACGCCGTCGAGTTCTCGCCGAACACCTGGCAGATGATCCTCGGTACAGTGATGCTTCTGACCATCATCTTCTTGCCAAAGGGCCTGTGGTCGCTCCTCACCAAAAAGAAGAAACCGAAAAAATCAGCTGGCGCAAAAGCTCCGGCGGCAGGTGAATGACATGACAACGATCTTAGAAACAAAAAACCTCGAAATGAAGTTCGGTGCGGTATACGCGGCAAAGGACGTCAACATCTCCATCGCTTCGGGTGAGGTCATGGGCGTGATCGGATCGAACGGTGCCGGAAAAACGACCTTCGTGAACATGGTCACCGGCTATTTGACCCCCACCTCAGGTGAAATCATCTATCGTGGCAAGAGCATCACGGGCAAGGCAACGCGGGACATAACACGCTTGGGCATATGCCGTTCGTTTCAAATCCCGCAGCTCTTTCCGGAGTTGCCGGTGATCGAGAATGTGCTGATCGCGTTGACGATCTCAAAGCAGGACAAACCGGTTCTGTTCAAGCCCGCCATTGATCGCTCCCTGGAAGAGGAAGCCCACAAACTCCTCGCCCGGTTCGATATTGATCAATATGCCGACCAGGAAATTCAGACCCTGCCGCAAGGTGTGCGGAAACTTGTCGATATCGCGATGGCGACAGTTGCCGAGCCGGATCTGTTGTTCCTGGACGAACCCACCAGCGGCGTAAGCGCAGACGAAAAAATGGATTTCATGCGCATCCTCATCGATGCCCTGAAGACCACAGATACGGCCGTTCTCTTCATCGAGCATGACATGGAAATCGTCGAGGCATTCTCGCCGCGCTGTGTCGCCTTCTACGAAGGGACGATTCTGGCCGATGGGCCCACCGCCGAGGTGCTTGAAAACGACAAGGTGCGCGAATTCGTGATCGGCAGCGAGTTCCACCGCGAAGCAGCCAAAGAAACATCAAACGAGGAAGCCATCTAATGTTGACGATGAGCAATGTCAGCCTTTCCATTCAACGCGTTCCCATCTTGAGGGATGTGAACCTGGAAATTGAGACCGGGACAACCTGCGGACTAATCGGACGGAACGGAGCAGGTAAAACCACCTTGATGCGCTCCATCATGGGCATTCTGCCTGCCGATGAAGGCACCATTCGCTTCGATCAGACCGACCTGCACTCCGCGAAGGCCCATGAAAGAGCAATTCTTGGAATTGGCTACTTGCCGGAAGACCGACGCCTGGTTCCCCATTTTACCGTTGAAGAGAACATCATGGTCTCACTGTGGGCGACCAAGAACGCAGACCACTCACGGCTGAAATGGGTCTATGACTTGATGCCCGAAATCGGCCGCTTTGCTGAACGCAAGGCGATGACGCTGAGTGGTGGCCAACAGAAGCTTGTCGCGCTCGCCCGAGCGCTTGTTGCCGGGCCCAATCTGTTGCTGCTCGATGAGCCCTTTGAAGGTGTGGCCCCTGCCCTTGCCCAACGCCTTATGGAAGTGATCGGCAATCTGCGTGAAGAGCAACTTACCGTTCTGATCTCCGAGTCCGACTATTCACATTCTGAAAAGGTCGTCGACAAAGTCTACTCCATTGAGCGCGGGCAAATCAGTCTCATGTCCCGTGCCGAGGCGGCATAGATATGAGCGATTTTGCTTTCAACACCACCGCATCTATCCGTCAGGGGTGGGGATCAGCCGCCCGGTTGGGAGAAATCGTAGATAGCCTTCCCTTTGCCGATGACCGGGCCGAAGTCCTGTTTGTCACAGACCCGGGAATTATGAAACTTGGCCTCGCGACACCAGCGATCAGCAATCTGAAAACATGCGGTTTCGAAGTGGTCGTCTTTGACCAGGTTCAAGCAGACCCCAAGGCCTCTACCGTTCATGACGCGGTCGCGGTCGCAAAGCTGCATGAGGCGGCTTGCGTCGTCGGGTTTGGGGGCGGCAGCTCAATGGACGTTGCGAAGATGATTGCGCTTCTGGCCAATACAGACCAGCCGCTCGATGACATGTATGGCGTCAATCAGGCGAAGGGAACGCGCCTGCCGCTGGTGCTTGTTCCAACGACAGCTGGAACCGGTTCTGAGGTGACGGCCGTATCGATCCTGACAACCGGCACAGAAGAGAAAAAGGGCGTGGTCTCACCGATCATTCTCCCCGACATCGCAGTCCTTGATGCCGAGCTCACAATGGGTTTGCCATCGCACATTACGGCTGCGACCGGCGTGGACGCGATGGTTCATGCGATCGAAGCCTTCACCTCAAAGAGCGCGAACAAAAATCCGATCTCGCAAACGCTTGCCAAGGAGGCTCTGCGCCTTCTTGGCGCCAACATTCGCGAAGCGGTATCGAATGGCGGAAACCGCGAAGCGCGGGAGAAAATGCTGCTGGGATCGATGATGGCAGGGCAAGCTTTCGCGAACTCACCTGTCGCGGCCGTGCATGCACTGGCCTATCCGGTCGGCAGTCTGTTCCACGTGCCGCACGGTCTTTCAAATGCATTGGTTCTTGAGGCTGTGATGCGCTTCAACGCACCGGAGTGCGGGGCAGAATATGCTGAGCTGGCACCCCTGGTGTTTCCTGAGATTGATGACGGGCGCGACAGCCAAACCGTGGCTGCTGAATTTATTGAGCGCCTGGGCAATCTCAACGTCGAACTGGGCTTGGAAGCTGGGCTCAAACAGGTCGGCATATCCCAAACGGACATACCGAAACTGGCGTCCGACGCCATGAACCAAACAAGACTGCTCGTAAACAATCCGCGCGAACTTCAAGAGGAGGATGCCGCGCAGATTTATCAGGCATCGCTCTAACGCGATCCGCAGTTGGCGTCTCTCGGTCGCCGTCAGCGCAATAACCAAACGGCCGAGAAATCGAAGGGAGGACTACCTTATGAAGAAACTCTTAGTGGCAACAGCCTTGCTCTGTGGCATGGCGAGCTCAGGATTTGCACAGGATTGGCGTGAATCGCCCTGGGGGCCCGATGACGAAATCGGGGCTGCCAATCACATCACGCCTGAAAGCGTGCTCGCCGCATCTCAACTGATCAAGACCGGCAAGACCTACAATCTGGGAATTGTTGTTGACTCAAAAACGCCGGCCTTTGCGCCACGGTCGATGAGCATCACTGTGCTTCAGCCGAACCAGATTACGACACAAGGTCTGGGCACGAATGGCATGACCTATAATGACGACATCTTTATGGGCTGGCTGGGTATTGGTCCTCAGATCGACGGCCTTGGTCATATCGGTATCAAGCACGAATACTATAATGGCCTGAAGGGTGCCGAGGTCGCAAAGGCCGACGGCCTGGCCAAACTCGGACTTGAAAAACTGCCGCCGATCGTCACGCGGGGCGTTCTTCTGGATATGTCTGCTCACTACGGACAAGACATCGTCAAAGAAGGCACGGCCTATACCAAGGAAGACATCATCGCGGTTGCTAAAGCACAAGGTGTCGAACTGAAAAAAGGCGACACGGTGTTGTTCCATTCGGGCTGGCTAAACCTGCTCGATGGCGAGAACCAGGACCACGAGCGCTATGTTTCTGTTGAGCCAGGCCTTGGCATCACAGGTGCGGAGTATCTTGCGGAAATTGGTGTCGTTGCCGTCGGCGCTGACACTTGGGGTGTTGAGGCACTGCCCTTTGAAAAGGGAGCCGATGGGGTCTTCGCCGTTCACCAGATCCTGATCCCGCAAAACGGCATTTACATGCTTGAGAACATGGACACCCGCGAAATGGTCAAGGACCAAGCGTGGGAGTTCATGTTCGTCCTGGGTGTGACGCGCATGAAGGGTGCCGTCCAGATGATGATCAATCCGACAGCCATTCGCTGAACAATATCGACCGAGGGGCTCGCCCCTCGGTCACGCATGACACACGAACAACTCTACCGGGATAAACTGATGCCAAATTCGACCACTAGTCTTGAAGACCGTCTCAACCGCAAGGACCTGCTGATCAATGCGGCTTTTGTCGGTGGTCACTGGGTCAGTGCTGCTGAAGCTGAGGCGGAAGGCCGGAGCTTGTTTGAGGTCAAAAACCCGTCAACCGGTACCGTGATCGCAACACTTCCCGACATGGGCCGTGGGGGTGCCAAATCTGCGATCGATGCGGCCTTCACAGCACAAAAGGCTTGGGCTGCGCAAACAGGCAAGGAGCGGGCAGGCGTTCTGCGTAAATGGTACGATCTCATGGTCGCAAACGCAGACGATCTCGCAGCAATTTTGACAGCTGAAATGGGAAAACCACTGGCGGAAGCCAAGGGGGAAATCCTCTACGGTGCGAGCTTCATCGAGTGGTTCGCCGAAGAAGCAAAACGCGTCTACGGCGATATCATCCCAGGGCATCAGCCTGACAAGCGCATCTTGGTTTTGAAGCAGCCCGTCGGTGTTGTTGCTTCGATCACACCCTGGAACTTCCCCAATGCCATGATCGCTCGAAAGGTCGGACCCGCCCTCGCTGTCGGATGCGCCTTTGTCGCAAAACCCGCTGCTGAAACGCCGCTCTCTGCCCTCGCAATGGCAAGATTGGCCGAAGAGGCAGGTGTACCTGCAGGACTGCTATCAATCGTCACTTCGAAATCCAGCTCCGAGATTGGCAAGGAGTTTTGTGAGAACGAAAAGGTCCGGAAGCTCACCTTCACTGGATCAACCGAAGTTGGACGCATCCTGATGAAGCAGTCTGCGGACCAGGTGATGAAGACCTCGATGGAACTGGGAGGCAATGCACCGTTCATCGTGTTCGATGACGCTGATCTGGATGCGGCGGTCGAAGGGGCGATGATCTCCAAATATCGCAATAACGGTCAAACCTGTGTTTGCGCCAACCGCATCTATGTCCAGGCCGGCGTCTATGATGCCTTTGCCGAAAAGCTGACCGCAGCCGTCGAAGCGATGACAGTGGGAGACGGCTTTGCAGATGGCGTCACCGCAGGCCCGCTGATCTCAGATGCTGCCGTCAAAAAGGTGGAGGAGCATATCAAGGATGCCACCTCGCAGGGCGCATCCATCATCACAGGCGGAAAGCAGCATGCGCTAGGCGGTACGTTTTTTGAGCCAACCGTGCTCAAGGACGTCACGCGGAACATGCAGGTGGCCAGCGATGAAACCTTCGGGCCAGTCGCACCGCTCTTCAGATTTGAGTCCGTCGATGACGTCATCGAGCAGGCCAATGATACAATCTTCGGTCTGGCCTCATATTTCTATGCCAAAGATCTCTCCAAGGTCTGGAAAGTGGCCGAAGCGCTCGAATACGGCATGGTCGGTGTCAATACGGGCCTGATTTCGACGGAGGTGGCTCCCTTCGGCGGCATCAAACAGTCCGGTCAGGGCCGTGAAGGCTCAAAATACGGCTGCGATGACTATCTGGAAATCAAATATCTCTGCCTCGCCGTCTGAAGCTGTTCAAGCGGCGAGGTCTCAGCAGTAATTTACGAATTTGGAACGACAAAATGATTCAGAAGCTCACACAAATTGCCATGGCGTCCTTCTTTTTTGGAGCCCTTAATTGGTCAACATCGATTCAAGCAGAACAACGTGAAGCCGACGGCCACATTCATGGCCTGACCTTCCTCAATCTGGTTGTCGAAGGCAAGGCCGTACTGGCTGAACTCGAGGCACCAGGAGCAGACATAGTTGGCTTCGAGCACCCGGCAGAAACAGACGACCAAATGAAGCAGGTCAAAGCCGCGCTTGAGCGTCTCAAATCAGGCGATGCCGTTTTGACCTTCGAGGCTTCTGCAAAATGCACCTTGAACAGCTCCAATACCGAACTTCATGGGGATTCGCTGAGCGCCGACCATGACCACACTCACGATGATCACGAAGACAGTGACCATGCAGCACACAACGAAAGCGAAACGGAAAATCACACGGAATTCCGCGCGACATATCAATGGACTTGCCCGGAAATCAATGAAAAGACCGCGATCAGCTTTCCGTTTTTCACAAGCTTTCCGAACTCTCTAAAGTTGAGAGTCAACCACGCGGGTGATTTCGGTCAGGGCAGTGCCATCATTTCGAAGGGAGCATCGGAGCTGAAATTTGGTGAGCTTTCCGGATGACAGCGACGGGAAACGACGCGGTCCTTTCGTGGTCCCAACTGACCCTGTCATGGGATGACAAAACGGCGTTTCAGCGAAGCGTCGTGCCCGGCACGTTAAGCCAAGGTCAAACCACATTACTGGTGGGCGAGAGTGGTTCCGGCAAAAGCACATTCTTAGCGTCGCTTTGTGGCATGAAACTGCCAGACGAGGGCAACGTGCGGGTGGCAAGTACAGACATCTACAGCCTGCGAGGTGCCAGACGCGACATGTTCCGGGCTGCACATGTCGGCGTGATCTTTCAGCAGCTGGCATTGATACCATTTTTGAGTGCTCTTTCGAACATCATGCTGCCGCTACGCTTTCAAACCCTGTGGCCAAAGCCGGTTGCTGAGAGCGAGCAGCGGGCGCGGTTGCTGTGCAAAAATCTGGGACTTGGCGAGCATCTTTTGATGCAGAACGCGGGAACCTTGAGCGTCGGTCAACAGCAGCGGGTTGCAATCGCGCGTGCGCTGATCAGCGATCCCGCAATTGTCCTGGCAGATGAGCCAACGGCGGCGTTGGACAAGCGGAATCGAGAGGCGTTTCTTGATCTTCTTTTTCAAGCTGTTGACGCCCACGGCACGGCACTTTTGGTCGCGAGTCACGATGAAGACATCTCACATCGATTTGGAACCGTTGTTGAATTTGAGTCTGAGCCTCACCCTTCGGTGGCGGCATGAGTCTCTTGGTGCTTGCACTTAAATCACTTCAGGCCCGGCGCCTTGCCGCCGGCCTCACGGTGTTTGCAGTCGCAACCTCGCTGGCTTTGATTATCGTTGTCGAAACGGTTCGGGACGGCGCTCGCCAAGGCTTTCTGAACACGATCTCTTCAACAGATCTGATTATGGGCGCGCGGACCGGTGGCGTTCAACTCTTGCTCTACAGCGTTTTCCACCTCGGCAACGCAACGAACAACATCACCTGGAAAAGCTATCAGGACATAGCCGCAATCAAGGATGTCTCATGGATTGTGCCAATATCTCTAGGCGATAGTCACCGTGGCTTCCGGGTGGTTGGCACAACACCAACCTTCTTTCAGCACTATAGCCATGGGCAACGCGAGCATTTGCAATTTTCATCAGGCAAACGGTTTTCGGGGCTGTTTGACGTTGTGATTGGGGCAGCGGTTGCAAAAGAACTGGCATACGATGTTGGCACAAACCTCATCGTCGCTCACGGGCTGGAATCATTTGTCGAACATACGGATTTTCCATTTCAGGTCTCCGGAGTCCTCAAAGCAACCGGAACACCAGTCGACCGTTCAGTTCTTGTGTCCCTTGAAGCCATTGAGGCCATCCACACCAACATGGCGGCTCTGCGTGGCGCACCCAAAGGAACCACTGCCGGCGCGCTTTTCGAAAGTGTCGATCTAACGCCCAAGGCTGTAACAGCGGCACTGATTGGTGTGGAAACCAAGCTTGGAATCTTTGGAGTTCAAAGGCAGATCAATAGCTACTCCGAAGAACCTTTGACCGCCATTTTGCCAGGCGTCACGCTTTCCGAACTCTACCAGATCACGACTGTTGCCGAGACGGCCTTACGGGTTGTGCTTTGGGCCGTCATTGTCGCATCGCTTCTGGGAATGAGTGCAATGCTTGTGGCTACCCTTTCCGCTCGTGAGCGCGAGTTGGCGATTATGCGGACAATCGGAGCATCATCTTTGCACATCGTCTCGCTGATCATGATGGAAGCCCTTGTGCTGGCCGCACTCTCTTCGGTTTGCGCCATAATCCTGGCCAATGTTCTGTTAATTGCAGCGGGCCCGATCATTGAAAGCCGATACGGATTGGCCCTGACCAACGTTGGGTTGATGTCATCGGGGTCATCAATCCTGGCTGTGTTCCTACTGCTTGCGCCCTTCGCCGGACTGTTCCCGGTGTTCAGCGCTTATCGCAGCGCGTTGGTTACGCGGCTCGCTTTGAAGAATTGATTGAGGAGAAAGAGAAATGACACCGGGCAAAACACGCAGACAAGTGATCCAACTGATTTCCGGTGGGCTTGTGCTGACTGCCGGCACACCTGCCACCGTTCTGGCGAAACCATCTCCGAGGGTCCTCGATTGGGCGGACCTTTCGCCGACGGGAGAGGCTGTTTTGTTGCCGCCAGTTGTTCACAGCGGCCCGGGTGCAGGTCAACCTCAGGGAGAGTTTCAGAGCGTCCCAGAGCTCGACGCACAGCTGGTTCGTATTCCCGGGTTCATCATCCCGCTGGAATTTGATGACCTTGATGTCGTCGAGTTTATTCTCGCCCCCTACAAAGGTGCCTGCATTCATGTGCCAGCCCCGCCGCCTAACCAACTGGTTCACGTAAGGACAGATGATCCGTTTCCAAGCGCAAAGCTCATTCGACCGGTCTGGGTGACGGGCATCCTGCAAACATTGAAGACCGAAACGGGTGTCGCTGCCACCGGGTACTCAATGCGGGCCAGTCAAATCGATCTGTATCGACGCGACTAAGTACAGATCTAGCGGGAGCAGACAAAATCTAAGGATCAAATCACTCGCAACCAACCACCGAGTATCGCAAACAAAAAAATCACTGCCTGATGGAATTTCTGCACGGGGCAGTACATATTTTTGCCAATCTCAGCTTTGTGCGGATAGAAGTCATTAGCCGATATTTCCCAAGTGATGTTATGTTGAGGCCAGTTTGGTCGACTATGTGCCCGTTTTCAAGCTTGCTTGCGGTGACAGGGGCTGAAGCACTGACACTGGCGGCCATTGAGGCACCAAAGAACGGGTTTGGCGGGTAGTTGAGGCGGTTTTGAACGCCACGCGACGCACCTGTCGAGCCGCGTTCGTTGGCATGCATGCGCTTGATCATCATGCAGGCCTCGGCGGCGGCTTGAGGTTGCGGATGGCCGCAAGGATTTGCCCGAAACGTCGCGCGGCACCGTCACCTCAGCAAGCTGGAATGTGATTGCACGGGCGTGACGTACGACACGGGCGCCGATCTTGATCAGTCTGGCCTGCAGGCTGGTCAACGACCAGTCGGCCATCTCTTCGGGTAGATCTGTGCCCTGCAGGAAGACACCGAGATTGTAGGCCAATGCGTGAAGTTGCAGTCGGACCTCGTTCTGCGCCATGCCCTTGCAGGACAGCCGCGTCCAGTTGATCGCCTGCGTGCCTTCCTTGATATGCTGCTCTGCGGTGCCACGCTGATTGTAGAAGTGGATGATCCAGTCAGGGTCCATCGGCAGGTTGGTGACGACGAACCCGACGCGGGGGAACAACTCGCCGGGATGCCACTCGACCTTGGCGATGACCCGTCTTGGTTTGGCCCAGGACGCCGCCTGATACTCGAAGTCACCGTTTAGGCGACGCACATGTTTCGGCGGACGACCGACCGGGCGCTTGAGCAGATGGGCAACCTTGCTTTGTAGAATACGATTAGCACGCAGCCGGATGGTGTAGAAGTACCCTGCCGCTTCCAGCGTTTCATAGAGATTCGGAATGGCGAAGGCGGCATCGGCCCGGAAGAAGCGCATCAGGTGACTATCTGCATATCGCGCAATGACCGGTTTCAGAACTTCTTCCCATCCATCGGCGCTTTGAACATTGCCGGGGCGCGAGGCGCAGCGTTCCAGATGGCCGAACTGGTTGAACACAAACAGCGGGTGATAGCACATGCAGCCGTAGTGACCGTTCCAGGCGGTGCCCTCCTGCGCGCCATGGGTCGGGCTGACTGAACTGTCCATGTCCAGCGTGATCCATTTTGGTGGCGTTGCCTCGTGAATGCGGTCGATCCACTGCCCAGCCAGATCAGCCAGTGCAGCGCGATTGTTGGCTGTCGCCAACACCTCGGTCTCGAAGCGGCCCATTTGGCTCGTGGATGCAGCCTTGGCATCGACGGCCCGTTCTCCAACCACCTGCCGCATCACCGGATCACACGCCAGACGATCCGCGTCATTTACATCATCATATCCGGCCAATCGCCCGAAGACCGACTGCCGCAACAGGCCGACCAGTGAGTGCAAACGATTGTGACCAGTGCGGGTGTCACTCAGAACGCCACCCGCAATGTCGTGCAAGCCAAGCACCTCGTCCAGTTCCCTGAACAGCAACAGACCACCGTCAGAACTGATCTTCGAGCCATGAAACTCCAGCCGCACACGACGGTCAAATCCAAGCCGAACATTGCCCGTTTCGCCTGCACCCTCAGGGTGATCCATGATCCGCCGCCCTCGCCCTCATTAACATGCTGAAATATACCACGTTTGTGGCAATCGGAGGTGCGAAAACGCCCAGTTACTTGGGAAATGCGGGTTTAGTGCATGTTGCAGCATTAAGCAATTTGGGCTCCAAGCCGACTTGCGGCGGTGCAGAGTAGAGCCCAGAAATTGCACGGATTGAATGGCGGCTTTGATCATTGCGGCCAGGTTGGCTCGCGGCTGCGGCGAATGCCTGGAATCCGCCCGTGCGCGTTGCTGATGCTGCAGATGCGAGCAAATTGCGCGCAGATGCAGCGAACGACTGTAAGGTCCCGCAAAGCCGCCCGTCACTCGGCCTTGCTGAACTCCCGCGCGAGAATTTCCCGCGCATGCGCGACCCCTTCTGGGGTCAGGCTCAGCGATTTCGCCTTGTTTTTGGGATCAAAAATCAGGCCTTTCTCGAAAAGCCGGTTGGTGATGGCCCAATCGATTCCCTTCCAGACCTGATCGCCGTAATGCAGCGTCAGGCTAAGGATCGCGAGAGCCGCATCATCGATCTTGTCAGTGTCGAGTGCCATCTCCCCCTCGTTTTCCTGTGTCTGCCAGCTTTTCGAACCGCGGCCGCGCATCATGCATAACCCCGCCGCTTCTTTATCGCCGCAAGTTTCATCAGCGCGGTGACAGCGCGCCCTTCATCTGGATGCTGCTCAATCATCATCTGCCCGCGCGCGCCAATGCGGCCCCATTCGCGCACCAAGCTGGCGCCCCCAAAGAGATCGGGCTGAATGCTCATGCGGTAAAACCGCCGCATGTTGCAGGCTGGATCGATCCGCCGCATCTGCAGGTCGGTCGGGAACACCTCAAGTTGAGCGACAGAGTGAGACATATCGTGATCCAGCAGGCTTTCTTCCACAATATCAAGTGGACGCATGCCCTGCCACCTTGATTTCCCCGCGAGGGGAAAAGGGGGCTCATGCCCCCTTCTCGAACTTCATGACCGGGATGCCGAGCTTTTTGGCCTTGTCGGCTAGGTTCTCCTGGATGCCGGTGCCCGGGAAGACGAGGACACCCACGGGGAGCACATCCAGCATCGCGTCGTTGCGCTTGAAGGGGGCGGCTTTGGCATGCTTGGTCCAATCGGGCTTGAAGGCCACCTGCGTCACGCCCCGGGCCTCGGCCCATTTGGCGGCGATGAGCTCTGCGCCCTTCGGGCTTCCCCCGTGCAGAAGGACCATGTCGGGATATTTGGTCCGGACCTGGTCGAGCTTTCCCCAGATAAGCCGGTGATCGTTGAAGTCGGTCCCGCCGGTGAGGGCAATCTTGGGGCCTGCGGGCAACATCACCTCGGTTTCTGCGCGGCGCTTGGCGGCGAGGAAGTCGCGGCTGTCAATGAGCGCGGCGGTCATGTGCTGACGGTTCACCATCGAGCCCGTACGGGGGCGCCAGGACGATCCCGTGTGATGGACGAACTCGGTGGCGGCGTGATCGCGCATCATGTCCATGCAGTTGCGCCGTTCGATCAGTGTCAGGCCTTCGGCCGTCAGGCGCTCAAGCTCGGTGGATTTCACCTCGGAGCCGTCCTGCTCCCGCTGGAGGCGGCGCTGCACCTGCTCGTTCTCGTCGAGCGACCGCTCAATCCTCGCCGTGGCGCGGTGAAAGAGGTTGACCTGGCCCCAGAGCACCTCTTCGAGGTCGGGTTCCATGCGGGTGTCTTCCAGGGTCGCGACGAGGGCATCGAAAATGTCTGCGACGGCAACCGCAAGGCGCTGCCCATCGGGCATTGGGCGCGGATCGGGCTCATCAAAGGGGCGGTAGCCATAAAGCTGCAACTCGTCGAGCGCATGGGCGGTCTGGGATGCGGTGTGGGCGGGTTCATACGCATCGTCGTGGGTGTGGATCGTCATCGGTTCTTGCCTCCGGGCCTGTCTGGTCCGCGCGACAACCCGCGCGGCCTTCATGGGCAGCTCTGAGCCGTCATGGCGGACGCCCCTTCACCCCCTCTTCGGGGCCGAAACGCATGTGGAGGAGGGCGGCAGGCAAGCTATTTGTTTCGCGATGCAAAGCGGGGGGCTCGTCCCCCGCGGCGGAAATAGCTTGCCTGCCGCCCTTGATGGGGCGACCCCTTTGACGGCCGCCTGCCCATCTCTTGAAGGCCGCTCGGGTGACGGGTGGATGAGATTTACCCGGGAAGAGGCAAAGGGGACGATCAACACCCGCGATAGGGATACATGACCCTGCCCCCGCTATCCTGGACCGCCCCCTGCGCGATGCTGCTCAGCCTGACAGGCGCTGCCGATCCTCAAGCCCGATCTGCCCTGCCAGATGCTGGCGCAGCGCCTCTTTGCCGGTCGCCCGGAGATCATCGTTGAAATCCCCGAGTTGTGGCTCGAGCACATGGCACCCAATCCCGACCTCTGTGGCTCTGGCGATCAACCTCTCTGCCGCGCGTTGCCCGGCCGGATCGCGGTCGATCGCGATGTAGAGTCGCTGCAATCCCTCTGGCAGCAGGACGGCCCCGAGGTGACCCGACGACAGCGCCGCCCAGACGGGAAGGCCGGAGGCCGCCTCGGACAGGGACAGCATGGTCTCGATGCCCTCGCCGATCACGAGGATGTCATCATGCGGGGTCAGCCTGACGGCATTGCCGAGGAGGTGACCCATGGCACGCCGCTGCGTCTCGACAGCCGCCTTCCCCTGTCCGTCAGGCGCCAACCAGGTGCGATGCACGCCCTGCAAGGCCCCTGCCCCATCGGTGACAGCCGCGATCAGCGCCGGTCTTGGGAGGCTCCGGGTCTGCCCCTCATCCCGATGCCAGCACTTCGGGTGGAAGCGCAGCGCGCTCATCGTGCCGCCTTGGGTGATGCCTCGGGAGCGGAGGTAGGTGTCGGCAAGCGTGCCTGCGACCGGCTCCGAGGCTGCAAACAATCGCGCCGCCGCCGCTGGCGTGCCACCGGGGGCTTTGGCCTTCTTCGGCACTGGCGTATTCGGGAGGGCCGGCTGGGGACGGCCCAGATGCGCCCGGGCCTCGGCCAGAAGATCGGGAAAGCGCGAGATCCCGGTTCGCTCGCGGATGATGTCGAGGAGATCGCCATGCAGTCCGACAGCCGCATCCTGCCATTTGCCACGGGCTCCCGGTCCTGATGTGGGTCCAGACAGCCGCACGAAGAGCGACCGGCCGGGGTTGTTCTGCAGGTCGCCCACGATCCAGTAGGACCCTTCCCGCCGTCCGGCGGGAAGGTAGGCGCGACACACGCTCTCTGCATTCTCCGCCAGAGCGCGGATCACATCTTCGGTCTCGGAATACATGGCTCAGCACCCTCCACGCACATGTAGTCCTGTCACGGGACAACGTGCAAGCAGACGATCAAGCACTGCGATGCCGCTGGAGTCTGCTGGGCAGAAGAGCCGCAGCTTCCAGGCGATGATCTCCGAGAAGAACCCATCTGCCTTCAGCCGGTCCTTGGCGGCACCCAAAAAGCCCGACAGTTCGATCCGGTTCACCCCCATGACGCGGGACCGGTGCAACTCCATCCCCTCGGCCAGCCCCACCACGGTCTTGCCCTCCAGAACGAGGGCATGAACCTGTGCGGCTGTCAGCTGCGGCGCGTCAGCGGCCAGCGTGGTCGCGACCCAAGACGGCGAGACGCGGCGACCGATGATGCGCTGACCATCGTCGGTTTGTAGCCGGTAGACGCGGGTCTCGTCCTGCGGCAGTTGCTTCCAGATCGGCAGCAGCAGCCCCGCCACGATGTGCACCGTGGTTTCCGTGAATTCCGGCACCTCGGCCAGTTCCGCGGTCCAGGCGGCGGCGAAGACTGCGCGGTCGGCTTCGAGCCAGTGGGTGTCCTCCATCATCCGGGCCGGAACCGTGCTGGCCTCCGTTGGCCGGATCAGCCTCAGCCGCGGTTCGATGGTGCCGTCGTCCAGCATCAAGCTGGTCGCGGGCACCTGCACGGCAGCCCTGTTTGAGCGGCGGTTAACTAGCAAACGCGCCTTCGGATCGTCCAGCCAGTCGAGCGCATCAGCGAGCGCGGTCGGCGTGTTGCGCTGCTTTTGCGCGATGGTCAGGAGCTGGGTTTCTGCGCCGGAGCCGGGATGGGTGTAGATCACCCGTGCGTCCGTCACCTGAAAGCTCTCGGCGCGCAGCGTCTCGAGCCCGAGGTCGTAGACCCCGGCAGCGATAGCGCCCTCGATTCGCTGGTCGAGGAGTTCCTCGAAGACCGAGAACAGCACGGCCTGCATGTCGATCGTCAGCGCCAGCAGGCGATTGAGGAAAGTCGTGATCGGGGGCAGATCGTCTTTGAGGCCGTTGTCATCGGTCAGGCTGAGACCGGTGGCATCCTCGAATTCCCCAAGCGAGCAGCCCGCAACATCACCGCGATAGATGCGGCGGTAGAGCTGACGTAGCGCGTCGCGGGCATAAAGGCTCTCGAGATTGTCCTCGGGCCGGAACAGCCCCTGCCCTCCGGTCTGACGTTGGCCGCGCGTGATGGCACCCAGCGTGTCGAGGCGGCGCGCGATGGTCGAGAGGAACCGCTTTTCTGCTTTCACATCCGTGGCCACCGGCCGGAAGAGCGGCGGTTGCGCCTGATTGGTACGGTTGGTGCGGCCCAAGCCCTGGATTGCCGCGTCTGCTTTCCAGCCCGGTTCCAGGAGGTAGTGGACCCGCAGGCGCTGGTTTTTCGCGCCGAGATCGGCGTGATAGCTGCGCCCGGTGCCGCCGGCATCCGAGAAGATCAGGATGCGCTTTTGGTCATCCATGAAGGCGGCGGTTTCCGCGAGATTGGCAGACCCCGCCCGGCTTTCGACCACAAGGCGCGCGGCAGCACCCTCGCCCTTCCTCACAATGCGGCGCGAGCGTCCCGTCACTTCCGCCACCAGATCGGTGCCGAAGCGCTGGACGATTTGATCCAGCGCCCCGGGCACGGGTGGCAGCGAGGCCAGATGCTCGATCAGCGCGTCGCGCCTGCGCGCAGCTTCGCGACATTCCACCGGCTGGCCGTCGCGCGTGACGGGCCGCGAGGAGAGGTTGCCTTCGCTATCGGTGAACGGCTCATAGAGCTGCACCGGGAAGGAGTACTGCAGATAATCCAGGCAAGCCTCTCTTGGCGTGATATCCACCCGCACATCGGTCCACTCGTCTGTGGGGGTATCCGACAGGCGGCGCTCCATCAGCGCCTCGCCTGTCGAGACGATCTGGATGACGGCCGCGTGGCCCGCGGCGAGATCGGCGTCGATGGCAGCGATCAGGGTTGGGGTTTTCATCGAGGTGAGCAGATGGCCGAAGAAGCGCTGCTTGGCAGACTCGAAAGCCGAGCGCGCGGCGGATTTGGCCTGCCGGTTCAGCGTGCCACTGTCGCCCGTGATGTTGGCGGCCTCCATCGCCGCCGCAAGGTTATTGTGGATGATGGCGAAGGCCCCGGCATAGGCATCATAGATGCCGCGCTGCTCAGGCGTCAGCGCATGAACCAGCATCTCGTATTCGACGCCGTCATAGGAGAGCGACCGGGCAGTATAGAGGCCAAGGGACCGCAGGTCGCGCGCGAGGACCTCCATCGCGGCAACGCCGCCCGCCTCAATCGCTTGCACGAATTCCGCGCGCGTCGCGAACGGGAAATCCTCGCCGCCCCAAAGACCGAGGCGCTGCGCATAGGCGAGGTTGTGCACCGTCGTTGCACTGGTGGCCGAGACATAGACCACGCGGGCATTGGGCAGCTTGTGCTGGAGACGCAGACCCGCCCTGCCCTGCTGCGAGGCCGTGACATCGCCGCGCTCACCCTTGCTGCCGGCGGCATTTGCCATGGCGTGGCTTTCGTCGAACAAGATCACACCGTCGAAATCCGCCCCCAGCCAGTCGACGATCTGGTCGACGCGGGATTTCCTGGCCCCGCGCTCCTCTGAGCGCAGCGTTGCATAGGTGGTGAACAGGATGCCCTCGGTCAGCGGGATATCCTTGTCTTGCGCAAAGCGCGACAGCGGCGTCACCAGCAAGCGTTCCTGCCCGAGTGCGGACCAGTCGCGCTGCGCATCTTCCAGCAGCTTGTCGCTCTTCGAGATCCAGAGCGCCTTGCGCCGACCCTGAGCCCAGTTGTCGAGCACAATCCCGGCCGACTGGCGGCCCTTGCCCGCCCCGGTGCCGTCGCCAAGGAAGAAGCCGCGGCGGAAACGGACGGCGTCAGCGGCATCGTCCGGCGCGGCCGAGACCATGTCGCCGGTTTCATCGACAGTCCAAGACCCGGCAAGATACGCGCCATGCGCCTCGCCCGCGTAGATCACCGTCTCGAGCTGCGCGTCGGACAAAAGACCGTCGCGCAGGACGGCGGGGGGCAGCTTAGGGCGATAGGTCGGTTTCGGGGGCGCGACTGAGGCCATGGCGGCAGATTGCACCAGCTTGGTCGGGTGCGGTGCCGCTCCGGGGACGTCGATCGCCTGCAGGCGGAAGGTCTCATAAATAGCATCCGACAGGCGCGCGCTGGCCCCGTCCTCGGTTGCATCGCGCAGGGTATAGGCGAGGTCTGCGGCCTCGATCTGTGGAACGATGTTGGTGGCGGGTGTTGCAGGCGTGGCGCGCGACGAGCTGATGCCTGTGCGCGTGGTGCGGGCAGGATTTCCCGGGAAGGGGGAAGTGGGGCCCTGCCCGGCTGGTGCGACCTGCGCCAGCGCAAGGCGCGGGGGGACATGGGTAGTGATCAGCGACAGCAGGCTGGCGACATCAGGCGATATCGGGCGCGCCAGATCGGCTGTGATGCCGCCCGCCTCGCCACCGAGGCATTTGTCGAAGACCGAAATCCGCGTCTCGAAGCTGGTGCCATGCTTGGCGAAGGCGGCACCGGACACCGCACCCGTAAAGAGCAGATGCGCGGTCTCGGTCAGACACGCGAAGGTTTCCGCGCAGGCGGGCGCATCGGGCGCAAAACCCGCACCGGTGATGGCGACCAGCCGTCCGCCGGGGACCAGGCGCGCGAGCGCAGAGCGCAGATGCCGGGCTGTCGCCTCGGTGGTGCGGGTGTCGACATTGGCCACCGCCGAGAATGGCGGGTTCATCAGAATGACGCTCGGGCGCAGCACCGCGTCGAGATGATCGTCGATCTGCGCCGCGTCAAAGCCCGTGACCGGCCGGCCCGGAAACAAGCGACGGAGGAGATCAGCGCGGGTGTCGGCAAGCTCGTTCAGCGCGAGGCTGCCGCCCGCGATTTCCGCGAGGACCGCCAGAAGGCCCGTCCCAGCCGATGGCTCCAGCACCAAATCGCGCGCGGTGATCTGTGCTGCAGCCATTGCGGCCAGCCCCATGGGCAGCGGCGTCGAGAACTGCTGGAACCGCTCCATCTCCTCGGACCGCCGCGTATGGGTCGGCAAAAGGCCGGACACCTTGGCAAGGATCGGCAGCAGCGCTGCGGGCGAGCCCGCCCGCGCCAACAGCGCGCGGCCGAATTTCCGCAGGAACAGGACCAGTGCTGCCTCGCCTGCTTCATAGGCCAGTTTCCAGTCCCAGGCGCCGGTCGCATCAGAGGCGCCAAAGACGCGCTCCATCTCAACGCGCAGGCGAAGCGCGTCGATCTGGAAACCCTGCGCCAGATCGGGCTGCAGCGCTTCGGCCACGCTCAAGATCGCAGCGGCCGTATCGGGGGATGGGATAGGGACAACAGGCGCAAGCGCGCGCTCGGTCGCAAAATGGGCGAGATGGGTCATCGGGAAACTCCGGAATGAGGGACAGGATCAGGCCCGGACACCCTCTTTCGGGCACCCTCAGGCCTGACATCCCCCGGCCCTCCTCTTCCTCTCAAACCCCATGATTTCCGCAGGTGGCTTGATTTTGTTCCTGTTATGTTCTATTTTGAAACCAAGCTAAGAAGGGAGATCCCCGATGGAAAGCACCACTTACGTCCTGCCCGCGACGCCAAAGCAGATCGCCTATGCGCGCGCTCTGGCCCTGCGCAACCAGACGCTTCTGCCGTGGGAGGTTCAGCAAGATCGGCGCTCCTTGAGCGCCTGGATCGACGCGCAGGCCAAGCTGAAGCCGGGCACGCAGGACAGCCGCCCGACATCAAAGCAGGTCGCCTTCGCCGAGCGTCTCGCCCGGATCAAACGCCGCGCCGTGCCGGATGAGTGTTTCCGCGACAAGGGGCTGATGTCGAAGTGGATTGATGGGAACAAGTGAGCACGGCACCGGCTAGCTCCGGCCTTCCGGAGCTTCTGCCATACCGTGGCTTGGCAAACCGAGCGTAGTTGCCAACCTATAGATTGGCAGATTTGCCCTTCGGGACATCAGCCTCGGTCAAGCTCCTGTCCGAAGGACCAAGGTCTGGTCGCGGCGGCAGACTGGGAGGTACACCGCTGAGACCTTCGGCAACCACTGCAAGTCGTTGCCGTCTTTCGACCCAGCGTCTTCAGATCTCCCTTCACGTGGGGCTAGTCCATCAATTCTTTGGAAATGGTGATATTGGAGCGTCCATAACGCTGGAAAAGCAACCCCATCGAAGAAAACTATAGTGGTCTCTTGGGGCAAAGACGTCGCCTTCCTCAGCGCGTCTATAGGAAGCCCAGAAGACCGGCGGACTCAGTCCAAAGCCTCAAAGAACAACTGATGGTCACATGACTTCAAGTGCGTGACGTCCAGCCTGTTGCCGTTTGCCGGTTTCATGTCTTCGGACCCCGCCAAAAAAGCGCTTGCGCCGCAAGGCGTCAGCCGACGGCCGTAAGCGAGTAGTGCGGTGTCCCATCCCAAACAAGATCCCAAGACGCGCCCGGCCGGACGTTCTGGATGGCGTGGGGCTCGAAGCAGACGAGGCAATTCCCGCCCGGCGCGGGAGCCCGAACTGAGGGGTAGATCAGGCCCCGCGATCCAGCCCGGCGAAGATGTTGGGCCAGGCTTTGGCCCTCGGGATATCCGACAGCCGGATCGGGATGCAGCGCTGGGTGTTCCGGCTCATCGGTCAGATCATCGAAGATCCCGATGAAATCCGCCAACAATTCCACATAGCGAGCGCTGTCATGGAAGCTCCCGGTAAAGCCGAGTTCACGGGTGCGGTGCCAGGCCACTTCGCTGACAGAAACCATCACCTCCCACGCGCAGTACCAGGCGCCACGATCTTCGGTGTTGAAGCGGTTCCCGCCGGCGCGGGTATAGGTGAAGGCGGCGTTGACATGACTGTCGCCGTAAATGCGCAGATCGCGGCTGCGCCGCTGCCAGGCAAGCTCGCGCGGGTCCAGATGGGGATTGCGGCCACGTTCGGCAAGAAGGCGGCCGCTGGTCAGGCCCTCGATCTCTGCGAGGATCTCCATCTCGTCATCGGTATCGACGAGACCGCGCAGGGATGGCGGCTTGTGGTAGGTGGCGGGCAGTAGACGAACGAGACCGCGATCGGAAATCTCGGTCTGCTTCATGCCCCACCACGCAGCGCATCCAGATAGGTCCGAACCGCGAGAATTTGCGGCAAGCCGCCGTCGATCGCCGTGTCAACCGGACGGCTGCCCCCAAAGAGCGGCCCCGTGTTCGGCCGGGTGAACCAGCTTCGCGCGAGCGGCTCGGAGAAATAGAGTTCGAGCGATTTGTAGATGCCGATCACCGCACTGAGCCGCAGCAGTTGATCCTTGGTCAGTTCCCCCGTGAAATCCGGCTTCTTGGCACGCTTCCACGTGCTCACCGTCATATCGGCAAGGCCAGCCGCTTCGTTCAGGTTAAGGCCCCAAGCATCGACCACGCGCGCATAGGCCTTCAACGCGACGGCGTTGATCTGTGCGGGTTCCCGGATTTTCTCTGCGACGTACATGGCGTCCTCCATTGGCCTGAATATAGATCATATGGCCTCATTGTAAAGATCAAATGAACTTCCCGCGCTCTCACCCGAACCGCCGCCCTCCTTCCGTGAAGGTGTACTCGTTCACGATGATCCCCTCCTCGATGGCCTCGTCCGAGGTCAGGTGGTCGTATTCACTCTGAAGCTGGCGGTAGAGCCAGCGGGCAAGGTCGCGCAGCGCCTCGGTCACGATCTCCTCGGCGTCTTCGGTCGGCGGCTGCCAGGTCGGGCTGTCCCGCGTGACGTCCACGGACATGGTGTATTCGTGGTAGTAGCGGCCTCGATGGCTGACCTCAGCAGCAAGCTGGTAGAAGTTCCGCCGCTGGATGGCCTGCAGCCAGTCGGCTATGCCATGCAGCGTCGCGTCCGTCGGGGCGTAGTCCCGGATGCGCGCGGCCGCGCCCTTGGAGTGGGACCAGTAACCTTCGAAGCAAGCCCCGTCGCCCTGGCTCCAGAAGCCTGAGAACCAGATGCAGGGCTTGGCCCGAGTCCCGCCGCCCATCAGGGGCACGGGCGTGGTCTTCAGGCGGATTCCGAGGATCTCGCAGATCCTCTCGAAATCCTCGTAGACCGGGTCCCACCAATCATCATGGGGCCCAAGCTCACGATACCAGCTGCGCGCCTTTTCCTTGGCGACGTCGGAGAGTTCAGGGAACTGGTAGACTGTTGTGGAGATGACCTCAGGCATTTGCGTCCTCCCCGTTTAGCGCGGCGGCCAGCCATTCCTGGCTGCTCGTCCAGCCGATGGACTTGCGGGCACCAAGATCGATGACATGCGCGCCGCCGCCGAAGGCATCGAGGCGGGGCCGGGAGCAGGTCAGGGCATACTGGAACCCCCAGAGACCAGTGAGGTCGAGATCTTCGGCGAGGCGCAAGACGAAGCGGATGACTGCGTCGACATCGCCGTGGTCGTTGTCATGGATCCAGAGGGTGCTGCCATCGCGCGCGTCCTGGCGCTCAAGAGTGAAGCCCGAGACCTCCGGATCATCGGCGTCCTGATCCGCAGCGCGCAGGTCATGAAACAGCGCGAGTGCGCGGGCGGCCTTTTCGGGGCTGCCGACGTCGATCAGGCATGAGAAATGGGTGAAGTAATCCGCCATGGGGACCTCCTGAGATTGAGAAACCCGGGCTTTGGGGCCGGGCGCTGGATTGGGATGAAGGGTTGGTTGGAAGCGATCAGCCGGTCGGATTGTCACCCGCCGCCTGTCGCGCGGCATGCGCGCAGAGCATCTGCCGGTAGAAGCGCTTGCGCGCCGTCCGGAAGCTGTGCACGGCGCGCGTATCGGGGTGCAGCGCCCGGACCGCCGCGCGCAGAACTGTCTGGGGCGATGCCGTCGGCGGCAGACCGAGGCGCAAGTATGCGGGATCAGTCATGTCAGCTGACCTCGACCACGGGCGCGGCGAGATGCGGATCGACCAGTGCCTCGATCCGCTCGGCCCGGCCCATCCATGGCTCGGGTCGGATGGCCTTCACCCAGTCAGCAAAGCTCGGGATGAAGCCGAGGTCTTCCTTCACATGCTGTTCGCCGACCCAGCGGGTCGGGATGACACGTCCGGTCGAGAGCGTGAGGGTCGGGCCGAAAATCCTCTCGGCCATGAAGATGCCCTCGGCATGGTGGCGCAGCGCCCGGTGCCGGAAGTCAGCAGTGATCTCCTTGCTCTGGTCGAACCAAGTATGCACGGCCATGTAGCAGTCGACCGTGCCGCCCCATTTCTTCACCGAGGACAGGGCGTGGTGGTATGGATGTGCCATCGCCGCCCCCTCAGAAATCATGGGTGTAGAGTTCGGATGACGTGAACCGTTCGTTGAACTCGAGGTGGATGCAGCGGGCCGCGGCATCGAAGCAGAACTCGCCGTAGGCGCCGTCGTTGTTTTCCCAACCGCCATGGGTATCGGAGAGGAAATCGTAGGCGAGTTGCTCGACCACATCCTCCAGCGAGAGCTGCCGCATCTCGACCTCGGGGTCGTCCCAGGTCAATGCCGCATAGGCGATCTCGGTCGCTGGGAACTCGACGGCGGTCTCGCCGGACCAGGCGCCGATGCTTTCGATCTGGCCACTGTCCCCGGCACCGTCGAAAGTCACGGTGACATGGGTGATGCCGGCGACCATGAGGCCATCGAAGAGCCGGTCTTTGTTGCCCGGGCGCAGGGCAAGGGTCCGGGCGGTGCGTTCGGCATGCGCGGCAAGGATCACCCTGAAATCGACGGTGGAAGGCCGCAGTGGCGCGGCCAGAGTGGGTTCAGTCTGGGTCATGGATGTCTCCGTTCGGTGAGGACAGGTCAGAGCCCTCGGGTGGCGCACTCCTCTGCCCCCCGAAGGCTCAAACCCCTCCCATCCCTCCTCTGTCTCTCGGGCGTCACGCCGCGATCTGCAGAGCGCGGGCGGCAAAAACGCGCCAGAGCGGGTCGACAAGGCGGGCATCCAGCAGATCGGCACGGTGACGCAGTCGCTGCGCCAATTCAGGCTCGTGCCAATCAATGGCACGGCCAGCCTGGGCGCGAAGTTGAACCGCCTCGGTCACAACGGCCCGCGCCTCAAGAGCATTGGCGACAGGGTGACACCAAGCCACAGCGCCATGACTGGCGGCCCCGGCAAGAACCAGGCGCTGGTCGCAATCAAGGATTGCCAGAAGCTGCGGCGCTGCATCGGAGCCGTTGTCCTCGGCAAGCTCAAACGCCCCTTGCATGGCATCAGCCAAGGTCGCAAAACGCTCAACGACCACGGGGGCAGCGGTGCCCGACATCAGGGCTGCAGGCGTCCGGTGCATCCGCGTCAGCGCGAAAGGCAGGCTGGGATCAGGAGCGACAGTCGCGCCATTTGGAACAGGGCCCATCGGACGCGGGCTCGGCTGGATCGGCAGGGGAAGGTCAAACATGGCAATGTCTCCAACGGCGCGGAAAGCCACTCTCCCCGCCTCATCCGTCAAAGACCAAACCGCCACCCTCTTCCTGGAAGGGGCGACGGTGATGACCTGGCCACAGCGTCAGAGCTTGCCGAGCGCCCGCAGGCTCAGCTCCGTTCCGGCACCGACGATGATGTGGTCATGCAGCGTCAGGCCGAGATACTTGCAGCCCTTCTGGATCTCCTTGGTCATGCTGAGATCAGCCTCGGACGGCGTCGGATCACCCGACGGGTGGTTGTGGATCAGGATCAGGGCGCTGGCGTTCAGCATCAGCGCCCGCTTGATCACCTCGCGCGGATAGACCGGCACATGATCGACTGTGCCGGTCGACAAAAGCTCATCGGCGATTATGCGGTTCTTGCGGTCGAGATAGAGGACATGGAATCGCTCGATGGGACCTCGGACGGTCAGAGCGCAATAGTCCATCAGCGCCTGCCAGCTGCCGATGACCGGGTTCTGGCTGAGGTAGCGGCCGAGGATATCGCGGGCCTCGAGAATGACGGTTTCTTCCTGGGGGGTCATGAGGGTCTCGCTGAAATCTGCACACCGAAGCCCCCTGCCCTTTCGGGGCATGGCCAGCGGCGTGCATGTTGAGAAAAAGGCTACAGCGACCGCCCCGGTGTCGGGCGATCGCTGCGTGGGGGCTCTGTCAGCCGACCCGGTCGAGGAGCTTCTTGGCGCGCCCTTCCATGTCGAGGCGGGCATCCTGCTGGGTCTTGTCGCGCGCAAGCCGCGTGATGCCCTGCACGAAGTCGAAGATACTCTCGGGCGGGCGGCCTTCTTCCATCAGCACTTTCTCGATGATCTTGCCGGACTCCGCCTTCGAGAAGCCCCGCTTGCGCAGGAAATCCGCGCGATCATCATCGCTGCGCGCCACGATCTGCTGCCGCGCGGCCTTGATGCCGTTCACAAACCCCTGCGGCGAGGAATTGGCGAAACGCGTCAGCGCCGGGGCCGCCTCATGGGCAAAGCGGGAGGCGGCGTATTTCGAATGCCGGATCCGGATCTCCTGAAAATCCTCGACGCCCCAGAGGTTGCGGTTCTGGCACACTGCCCTCAGGTAGAAGCTCGCCATGCCGAGGGTCTTGGCGCCCACCTCCGAATTCCAGCAGTAAAAGCCCCGAAAGTAGAGGTCGGGAGAGCCGTCCGCCAACTTGCCCGCCTCGATCGGGTTGCGATCGTCGACAAGGAACAGGAAGACGTCGCGGTCCGAGGCATAGAGCGTGGTCGTGTCGCGGCTGATCTCGACATCGGGGTTGTAGACCCCGGTCGACCAGTCGAGCACGCCAGGCACCTTCCAGCGCGTGTCGCCCGTGCCATTGCCCGCGATGCGCTGCACGGCCTCGACCAGTTCGTGGTCATGGATGCGGCCATAGTCGGGGCCGGTGACCGCGCGCAGTTCCGTGCGGCCATCTTCGGTCTCAAAAGTCTTCACCTGCTCGGCGCGGTGGTTGGTCAGCCCGTATTGCAGGTTGATGCCCGCCAGCGGCGCGGGCAGCTGCCGCAGGTAGGAGGCCGGTGCGCCGACGATGCTGGCAAGCTGGCCGAAGGCCCAGTGCGTGGGCGCGACCGGTTCATGCGCTTTCGGCAGCATCAAGTGCAACCGTTCGGGATTATCACGCGCGGCCTCGACGCGGATGTCGGCGGTCTGCACGACCCGGCTGCGGCTGCGCTCGGACCGGCCCTTCACGTTGGCCCAGAGATCGTCGAGCGACAGATATCGCTCGTCATCGGGCCGGTTGAACCATTCGGACGACACCCGCCCATTCCGCTCACCCCGGCTCACGTCCACCTTCCAGCCACCTGCTCGCGCCGGTGCGACCGGATCCAGAACTTCTACAACACCCATCGGATATCTCCCGTGACAGGCGCCGGAAGCCACTCTCCCAACCCTCAACCTGTCACCGGGAAACCGGCACTCCTCTTACTCTCGTAGGCGGGCCATGGCGGAGAGCGGACCTTCGACTGATTGGGTTCTTTTTGCATGGGCAACTCGAGAGCGAGCGTCTGCCGTCTGGCGAAGCTACAGTTGATGTTACAGGTTCATGTGATTGACATTTCGCAGAATTTCTTGAAACGTGGTGATATGGGGTTTGCGACCGCCCCACGAGGCGCCAGCCGAAGATCGCGTTCCCGCATATCCTGACCTTAGGAGGAACGCAGATGCCTGCGCCTAACGCTATTTCATCCGAAAAACTTGCCCGCATCATCGGGACCCCACGCGCGCCGCTCTTGCTGGATGTGCGGTCCGAAGAAGACTTCGCCACCGATCCGCGCCTGTTACCCGGATCCATAAGGACTGACGACCGGGATCTTGCTACACTTGCCGTGCAGCTTGGCGGGCAGACGTCCATCGCCGTCTGTCAGGCGGGCCATCGGCGCAGCCAGGGCACAGCCGCGATCCTGCGCGCCGAAGGCTGCGCCTCGGAGTATCTCGATGGCGGGTTCGAGGCCTGGCGCTTGGCCGGGCTGCCGCTGATCGATCCTTTGAGGCTGCCCGCGCGCGACGCGCAGGGCCGCACAACTTGGGTGACGCGGTCACGGCCCAAGATCGACCGCATCGCCTGTCCCTGGCTGATCCGGCGGTTTCTCGATCCCCGCGCGGTCATCCTGTTTGTGGCACCCGCCGAGGTGGTGGGCGTCGCCGAACGCTATAACGCCGCGCCCTTCGACATCGAAGACGTGTTCTGGAGCCATCGGGGCGAGCTTTGCACCTTTGACGTCCTGCTTGCCGAGTTCGGCCTGAACATCCCTGCCCTCGACCGGCTCGCGACAATCGTGCGCGGAGCCGATACCGCCCGGCTCGATCTCGCGCCCGAAGCTGCGGGGCTGCTGGCCGCCTCGCTCGGTCTGTCGCGCATGTTCTCCGACGATCTGGAGCAGCTGGAGGCCGGGATGCTGCTCTACGACGCCTTCTACCGATGGGCGCGGGACGCAACTGACGAGACCCACAACTGGCCCACCAACAAGCCGAAGGCAGACTGATGCAGGACCGTGTTTATCCCACCCTGGCCGAGGCCACCCGCATCTGGGCCCGCATCGGCCTTCTGAGCTTCGGTGGCCCCGCCGGACAGATCGCGCTGATGCACCGCATACTTGTCGAGGAACAGCGCTGGCTGGGCGAGAAGCGGTTCCTGCATGCGCTGAACTACTGCATGCTGCTGCCGGGTCCGGAGGCCATGCAGCTTGCCGTCTATATCGGCTGGTTGATGCACCGCACGCTGGGCGGCATCATCGCGGGCGTCCTCTTTGTGCTGCCCGGCGTCATCGCCATCATGGGCTTGAGCTGGATCTATGCGCTCTATGGCAATGTCGGACCTGTCGAGGCGCTGTTCTTCGGGCTCAAGGCCGCGGTGCTGGCCATCGTGGTGCAGGCGGTCATCCGCATCGGCTCGCGCGCACTCAAGAACGGCGCAATGGTCGCCATCGCCGCCGCGTCTTTCGTGGCGATCTTCGGTTTCGCGGTGCCGTTTCCGCTGATCATCCTGCTCGCTGGCCTCATCGGCTTCTTCGGCGCGCGGGCGGGCCTGCCAGCATTCCATGGGGGCGGCGGACACGGCAAGGTCGGCAAGGTCCAGGTCGATGACGCCGATACGCTGCTGGGCGAGGCGTCTCCCGAACACACACGGGTCAATCGGGCTTGGGCATTTCGCATCTCGACGGTGTTCCTCATGCTCTGGCTGGCCCCGGTTGCCCTTCTGTTCGTCCTGCTCGGCCCTGCCAATGTCTTTTCTCAGATCGCAGGCTTCTTCAGCGTCATGGCCGTCGTCACCTTCGGCGGCGCCTATGCGGTGCTGGCCTATGTCGCGCAGGAAGCGGTGCAGAATTTCGGCTGGCTCGCCCCAGGTGAAATGCTGGACGGTCTCGGCATGGCGGAAACCACGCCCGGCCCCCTGATCATGGTCACGCAGTTCGTGGGCTTCATGGGCGCGTTCCGCGAGGCGACCGGGCTGTCGCCCCTCGCGGCCGGCACACTGGGCGGGCTTCTGACGACTTGGGTGACATTCACGCCCTGCTTCCTCTGGATTTTCCTCGGGGCCCCCTTCATCGAGCGCCTGCGCGACAACGCGCTCCTGACAGCCGCGCTGACCGCCATCACCGCAGCCGTGGTCGGCGTCATCCTGAACCTCGCTGTCTGGTTTGGGCTTCATGTGGTTTTCGACGAGGTAAGGACGATCGCATCCTTCGGGCCCGATCTCGATGTGCCTGTCTGGTCCTCGATCAATCTGGCGGCTGCGGCGCTGGTGCTTGGCGCCGTTCTGGCGGTGTTCCAGTTCAAGCTTGGCCCAGTGACGGTTCTAACTGGCTGTGCGCTGGCAGGGATGGCGCTCGCTGCCCTTGGCTGGACATGATGTCGTCGACATGCCGGATAGAGGCACCCGACTCCAGGAAGAGTGCAAAGCAGTTTGCCCAGCCGCCAAAGGCCGAGATCGCCCCGAACCCGGCGGGTTGTCCCGCCGGGCCCAAGGGGAGACCCCGTTCTCAGAACGGGATCTCGTCGTCGCGGTCGACCAGCTCGGGGTTTTCGCTCTCGGCCGACTTCGGCCGGCTCAGGAAGTCGACCTTCTCGGCGATGATCTCGCAGCCGTAGCGGTCGTTCCCCATGCTGTCGATCCACTTGGTGTAGTGGATGCGGCCGTGGACGAGGACCTTCATGCCCTTTTCGCAATGCTCCGCGACCGTCTTGCCGAGACCGTTGAAGCAAGTGATGCGGTGCCATTCGGTGTCCATGACCCGGTAGCCGTTCTCGTCGCGCAGGACGCGACCTTCCGAGAGGCGGGGGCGAGAGGTGGCGAGGCTGAAGTTGGTGATGTTGGTGCCGCCCTGGGTGGTGCGGGTTTCGGGTTTTTGACCGATGTTGCCGGCGAGGATGACGATGTTCTGCATGATTAGCTCCTGTGTTTCCTGTCTTTGGGACCGTCCCTTCGACAAGACCCGGAAAAAGCCCGTCGGGTGACGCGTGCACGGTGAACGGAACGGACGCCGGAAACCCCCAGAGGACCGGGGTGGAGCGGGCAGGACGCCACAGGCGGCCAACACGGCCCGGGCTGACGCGGGGTTGCGCGCAGGAGACCGAACGGGGTTAGGGGATTGTCAGTCGAAGGGATGGACCAGAAGACAGAGATGCGCGGGGAGCCCATGCCAGACCCTGTCATCCTGCCAATCGGGACAGCCTGACCCCCAATTCAGCACCTCCCTGGCGACGAAACGGCGATCAACAGCTTCGGCCACCCCTGCCCCAGCCTTCCGGGAGTTGCGGCGCCTTGCATCGACGGGCTATCGATACCGGATCATTCAGGACACGGACCGCACCAATGGCTGATTACGATCTCGAGGCACTGTCGCTCAGCGAGCTAAACAAAATGAAGAGGGACGTCGCCAAGGCCATCTCCACGTTCGAGGATCGGCAGAAGGCGGAAGCCCGCGCCAAGGTGGAAGCAGTCGCACGGGATCTGGGCTACTCTCTTGCCGAACTCGTGGGCACCAAAACGAAATCCTTGCGAGCGCCTGTCGTGGCGAAATACCGGCACCCTGAAAACCCGGCACTCACCTGGTCCGGCCGAGGGCGCAAACCGCAGTGGTTCGTGGAAGCACTGGAAGCGGGAAAGACCGCGAGCGACCTCGCCGTCAGTTAAAGGCCTGACCTACGCGATCGACCCTGAACCGCCTTTCTATACAGCATCGGGAAATGACAGGGCTGGACAGAGCGGACAATTAACTGCCGAATCGGGGATCGTCACACTTTCATGGATCCGGCTTTGCAGTGCTACTTCACCACTCGCAGCGCCGGTTTGTGCGGCTCATTAACGGCCCGTTGATCTGGCGACAGTCGGAAAATAAGGGCCTCGATTTCCCCCAAAGGAATCCCAAGGTCTTTGGCGATGTCGTCCTTAGTCATGCCCTTTGACCAAAGAGCGGCCAAGACCTTTGCGAGCACGGTCGAAACCTCACGCTCGATTCCGTCTGGCTCGCCGCTTCGATAGCCTCGCTTCCCAAGCTCGATCAGCAAAGAACGGTAGTTCCATTCGCTGATATAGCCCAGAGAATTGAGGCGGTATGCCAAGGCCATGGCCGATACCTTCCAACGCTTCTTGGCCGAAATGATCTGCCCAACTGTGAAAAGGTGCGCATAGTCCATCATGTCGTTTTCGGGCATGAGGAATGCCGATGCAAATCTGTCGGCCTGCGTCTCTGCCTCTTTGTCGGCTTTCGACCCTGCGTGGTGATGCAAGACAAGGTGTCCAAGCTCATGTGCCGTATCAAAGATGGACCGTTCCGCCGTCTTCTCTTGGTTCAAGAAAACATAGGGATGTTCCCCGCGCCAAAACGAGAAAGCGTCAACATGCTTGGTCGCTTCCGACAGGGAAAGGACGCGAATACCCTTTGACTCGATCAGCTTGAGAACGTTTCCTATAGGCCTGTCGCCTATGCCCCAATGCTGGCGCAGAAGGCGGGCGGCGACATGCGGGCGGCTGCGCTCTTTGCTCAGGTCGATAAGGTCGGCGGCGGGCAGGTTGAAGCGGGAGTCGATCCACTCGTAAAGCTCGATTCCCAACGATCCCGCTGCTTCTGCAGCTCGGCGCTCTTTGGCCTTCATCCGCGACAGACTGCGGAAGCTAACGGCGTCGGTATCAATACGCTCTGGCGCTTCCCGGTAAAAGAAATCAATTGGATAGGAAAGCGCGAACGCCAGGCGCTTCGCTGTCGCTTCATCGGGCGGATGCCCGTTTTCATACTTTGAGAGAGTGACCGCAGACACGCCTACGCGCTCTGCGAGTCCCTTCGCTGTCAGCATCCGCCGTTCGCGGGCTGTTTTGAGACGATCTGCGTTGAACATTAGTGTTTGAAGGAAACGGTGATGTCGAAGTCTTCAATGGGGCCGGTATCGGTTTGCGGGTCTGCCTCCCAGTCGCTGTCAGGCGAATAGATGTATATCCGTTCCATCCAGTGAACAAACTTACCCTTTTCGATCACGGGACAAGACAGTTCCACACTGCCATCAAGGCCAACCATGACATAGTAGGTACGGATACCGTCCTTCAATACGGCGGTGAGGGGGCCGGGTTTCATACCTGCGTTGACGAACAAATCGGGTCCAGAAAGGCTTTCCGCGCCGCTACCCTTTTCGGAGCGTGGCAGGGGCGGCATATTGACACAGCATTTATCAACGTTCTGGAAGCCAATGCGGACAGTGCGATCACGTTTTACAACCGCTTCAATGCCGCAAGTTCTGTCCGGCACGTAGTCAGGACCGACAAGCTGCTGGCGGAGTTCGCCAACGCCGTGAATGTAAGACAACATTCCAGCCGCGTTGAGCGGCATGGAGGGGCTGGCGTCGTCCCCATAGGCGCGGGCGGTTTGTCCGATAGCCATGATCTGCTGGCGAGTGACGCCAAAGTCCTCAAGGCGGGTTTCAACGTCCACCAGCGTGGAGACGATCACGGTGTTGAATGACGGCAATGCTCAGCCCCTTTAAGATTTTCTACATCATACGATGTTGTGTTTCTTAAAGGCAAGTGAAATTTTCCCGATGCTTCGATGGTTGTAGTGTCAGCCCGCTGCTTTGCGCTGCCATTCGTGCGCTTCGCGGTGAAGGTCGGCTCCCAGCGGATTCTGTGGAAAAACTAACGTTTGCGAGCACAGAAATGGCTGTTCCAAATGCGGCCCAAGCGCCTTTCCTATCGGGCTTTGCGGGTTTGCTGCGGTGCCGGAAAGATCTTGGCGAGTTTCCGGAGGTTCTGGGCGGTGGCGGCGAGGAGGAATTCGTCATTTGCACCGCATGGGCCACGTAATCGAAGACGCCCCAGGCCGAGGATGCGCTTGAGGTGGGCGAAGAGCATCTCGACCTTCTTTCGGAGCTTCATCGAGACGTCGTACTGGCGGGTTTTGGCGATATCGCGTGCGACCTGGCGGGCGTCTTCAGTTTCTTCGCGGCTGATCTTGCGCGCATCAGCGTTTGGACAGCACTTGGCTTTGGAAGGGCAGGCCTGACAGACCTCCTTCAACGCGCGGTAGCGAGCTGTGCCCTTGCCGGTCGGTCCCCGGTTCGGGTCTGAGTAGTTGCGACGGAACTGCTTGAGGGCGTGACCTTCGGGGCAGATGTATTGGTCGTTCTTGGCATCCCATTCGAAGTCAGCGCGGGTCCAGGTTCCGTCGTTGCGCCCAGACTTGTCGAAGACAGGAATATGCGGCGCGATCTTGCGGTCCACTAACCAGCCAAGTAGCGGCCCGGTGCCATAGGCGGTGTCCGCGATCAGGCGTTCGGGATGCAGATCGAACCGTTCCTTCACCCGCTTCAGCATGGTCTTGGTCGATCCGACCTCGGCCTGCCTGATTGATCGCGTGGCTTCGACACCGACAATCACACCGTGGTCTGTGTCGATCAGATAGTTGTTGGAAGAGCTAAAGAATGCTGGCCCTTTGCGTGCCGCCGTCCATTGGCTCGCTGGATCGGAATGGGACGTGAACTTGGGCTGAACCTCGCTCGCGGCTCCGAACGCGGCCTCATCCAACGTGTCGAGATACTCTCGTACGGCGCGGGGAGCATCAGTCGGATCGATACTCGATACGTCCCAATCGTCCTTCGGTGTTGAGTTTTGCTTATTGGCATCCGCCTCAATCAAGCTGGCATCAATCGCCATGCGTTGACCACTAACCAGGCCCTCTTCAATGCAGCGGGCGACGGTCGTCTCGAACAGATAACGCAGCAGTTCGCTCTCGCGGAAACGACCGTGACGGTTCTTGGAAAATGTCGAGTGATCCGGCACACGATCGCTCAGGTCGAGGCGGCAGAACCAGCGATACGCGAGGTTCAGATGCACCTCTTCACAAAGTCGTCGCTCGGACCGGATACCGAAGCAATACCCGACCAGCAGCATCCGGATCAGCAGCTCGGGATCGACCGACGGCCGACCGGTATGGCTGTAGAACTCGGTCAGATGAGCGCGGATACTGCTCAGGTCGACGAACCGATCAATCGACCGCAAAAGGTGATCTTGTGGAACGTGATCCTCCAGCGAGAACTCGTAGAACAGCGCCGCCTGTGCTTCCTGCTTCGGTCCCAACATTGCTCAATTCCCCCGCTGGCCAGAAGAATTGAATCAGCAACTTGCGCTTCGATCAAGCCCGAGTTTTTCAACAAAATAAGCGGCCTGTGCGCACCACGATCTCCGCCAGGGTGGCACACCGGCGTGCCTCAGATCGGCATCGCCGATCACTTGGTCGGCGATAGGCCCGGAGGCGCACCTGCGCCGTGCCCGGGCCTTCGGGAAGTGAGGCCAAAGCCTCACCCGAAGGGATCGTACTCCGAGACGATCACGACCTCGTCGCCGTCGATTTCATCGGCGGGGACGGCGCCGAAGGTGCCATCTCCTGCCTGGAAGACGACGATCGAGACCATGAGCGTGGCGGCGAGGGAGGCGGCGAAGGCGTGAGCATCTTTGCGGGACATCTGTTTGGCTCCTGTCTTGGAGGCGGGGGACCATCCCCCGCGCGACAGGACCTCGAAGGCCCGAATACTGGCTGACATCACCGGGTGCGTTCGGACTTGCTCCGAATCCGGCCGGCGGCACGGGCTTGCCCGTAGTCCGACCCCTCGCGGGTTGATCTCGAAGACGGGATTCGGGGCAAGCAAGGGAGTGGCGAGCGGGGGATGGTCCCCCAAAGTCAGGAGCCGATTGTCCCGCTGATGCTTCTAACGCCGCCAGCCTCCCGGGCAGGCTCTTGGTTGAAGACGTCCTTCCTTGGGGATGGTTCCTTTGGCGCCCCGCGAACTCGAAGGACAAGGTTGTGATGGTTGAGAGGCCCGCGCTTGGGCGGGCCGCTCGGTTTCAGGTGGACTCAGGCGGCCAGGTCCGCGCCCCCTGCCCTTTCTCCATCTTCATCGCCGACGATTTCGAGCCGCGCATTGCTGTATCCTTCCTTGGCGATCCAGAGCTCGGCCGCAGCGACGGACTCCGCCAGATGCAGCAGCTCCGTGTTGCCGCCGAAGTCGAGAAGCACGCGGACCTGCCCGGGCTTCGGTTCCTCGGCCACCTCGAAGACGAGGGTGCTGTCAGCAGAATGGCTGCGCATGATGGTCACGAGGATCACCCCGTCCGAGGAGAAGTTGCCCTCATGCAGCGTGAACGACGCGGGTGCCGTCCAGGTCGCGTAAAGCCGGGGTGGTTCCTTTTTCACAAGGCGGCCGACGCCGTTCGAGCGCTCCCAGGCCGCCAGCTTCTTGGTGAAGCGTGCCGGTGGCTTGGGGCTGCCGTCAGTGTAGCGAATGAGCGCCCCGAGGGGGGCGGTGTCGATGATGGTTGTTGCAGACATGATTCCTCATTCTGAATGCGAGTAATCGCATTCATCTTATTGATATTGTTACACTATAGGGTGATTGGAGGCGGAATCTCCGCCCCCCACTGGATCACGTTATTCCGCGGCCAGCATCGATGCGCCTTGAGCAGGCAGGTCATCCGTCAGGAATGCAGGAAGGTCAGCTTCACTGACGCTGTCAGCCACTTCGGCATCCGCCCCCTGGCCTTCGGCACGGTCCTCACCGTCCAGCGCCACGAGATCGTTCCGGCGCAGGACCTCGGGCAACCAGCCGCTGCCCTTCAGCAAGCGCTCGGCTTCACTGGCCATCTCGCTTTTCTTCAGGTGATCGAGGAGCTGGGCAGTCCCCTCCCCTTTCGCTTCGCGCACGGCCTCGAGGATGCGGGCCTTGGGCACGCGGTTGAGATAGGTGTCGACCGTCGGCTCCCAGCCCGCCTCGACCATGTCGAGATCTGTGGCACGCGCCACGAGATCGGAATGCGCCATCCGCCGGGTCAGACCGCCTGCGGAGATGCCTGCACCGTATGGGTTCACCTTCTCATGCAGCGCGTTGACGCCGAAGCTGAGGCAATGCGCCAGCAAGGCCAACCGACTGCCCTGATCGAGGACCGTCAGATAGTCCCAGAGCGCTGCATCATCGCCAAGCGGCAGATCGGCTTCCCATTCCGCATGACGCTCGTCGACCAGCTTCGCCACCACGCTGTCTTTCAGATCGGGCGCTTGCGCTGACATATAGACCTGACGCACGGATGCCTCGAGACAGCTGCCCGAAGCAGATGAGGTGCGGAAGGTGTCCGTCACCAGCTTCAGGAGCAGGAGTGTCAGCGCGACATCCGGCGAGCGCCCGATCGCTTCACGCAGCGCCAGCGTCCGGTGGGCCGTCAACTCCATGACCAGCCGCTCGGGCAGCGGCTTCAACGCCCCGTCGTCCTCATCCTCCGGCAAGTCAGCTCCGATCGGCTGACCACCCGACATGATGACGGTTCCGCCATGAGCGGCACTGACATGGCTATCGGTGAGATTACGATCATCCCCCCGCCCCGCCACCGCAGGATCAGTACCATCCTGGACCGCGGTCTCGTCAACGGGCTCATCCTCTGGACGCACATAGCCGCGATAGACGGCCAGCGCGCCGTAGCGGTCGAGCGTGACGAACGCCCCTGCCCGCCCGATCTCCTCCGCGTCGAAGATCAACGGCCGGGTCTCGATCTTTTCCATCTCCGTTTCCAATACGCCAAGCCGCGTGTCGATCTCGTCGGGGATGTCATCCTGATCCGCGTATTCCTCCTCGAGCGCTCGGTACTCGGCGAGCAGCTTGGCATGAGCTGCACCTTCGTCATCCGTCATCGGTGCCGGATCACCGGACAGGGACCGCAGGCCGTGGTTGTAGCCGTAGGGCAGGTCAAGCGCGACCTCGATCCACTTCCAGCCCTCAACCGCAACCGTCCCAGCCTCGGCCTGGAGTTTTTCCGTCACCAGCCGATCGAGCAGGGCAGGGTCCTCGAGCCAGCCACCGTCATCGCCCTGAAAGAGGTCATGCAGCATCGTGCCACCAGCCGCTTCATAGGCCTCAATACCCACAAAGACCGCACGCCGGTCTGACGCCCGAACCGAGGTCTCGGTCAGCATGCGCCGGATCTGGAATGGCTCCTTGTTCCAGGATGAATGGATCACATCCCAGACCTGAACCTGACGCGCGTGATCGGGGTTCACGGTGAAGGCCATGAGCTGCTCCAGCGTCATGCCATCCTCGGCATAGATCTCAAGCAGGGCAGGGGCGACGGAGGCGAGCTTTAGGCGTTGCTTCACGATCTGCGGCGTCACGAAGAAGGCGGCAGCTATCTCTGCATCGCTCTGACCCTTGTCCCGCAGCGCCACAAACGCGCGGAACTGATCGAGCGGGTGCAAGGCGACGCGCTGCATGTTTTCGGCAAGGGAATCGTCCTCGGCCAGGATGTCGGACGCAGCATCGCGGACGATGCAGGGAATGGGTGTGGTCTTTGCCAAACGCTTCTGCTTCACCAGCAAGGACAATGCTTGAAACCGGCGGCCTCCAGCCGGGATCTCGAACTTGCCGGTCTCGGTCCCATCGGCAGCCAAGACGGGCCGCACGCTCAGGCTCTGCAAGAGACCGCGGCGAGCGATGTCTTCGGCCAGTTCCTCGACGGACACGCCAGCTTTGATGCGCCGCACATTGGACTGGCTCAGCACCAGCTTATCAAAAGGGATATCCCGCGAAGGGGACAGGGTGATTTTCTGGACAGCTTTCGTCATCAGATCTTCTCCTCGACGGGCGCCGGAAGCCACTCTCCCGATCTCACTTCCCGTCACCCTCAAACCAACACTCCTTTCCCTCTCGATGACCTTAGGGTTGGAACTATCCGGGAAAATTTGCCGGAGGATCGAAGACTACGCTCAATTACAAACTGGTTGAGTGAGCGTGATAAGACCATCACGTCCCTTGCCTCATCATAGCGTCGAGGTAGGCGTTGTTGTTTTTCACCTGTCCTGTGCTGGCTCTCAAAATTAATTCGTCGAGTGCAATAAGGAGCTGCCCTGGACCTCGTTCTCTAAGGTGTTTCATGATCCTGCCCTGTTCTATTCTTAGCAATCTTCCGACATCGGCCAATATTTCGAGAACTGATTGATGATCTCTTGGTTCATGCGGGAAGAAGTCCGATACGTTTTTCAGGTCCGTCCATGCCATAATTGTTGGATCTCGGCGTTCCTGAAAACCAGAGGTGCAGTGTGCATCTGCTCTATCTTTTTTTATATTCAATCTTGTGGGTTCTACGTGCCGGACATTTTGTCCGTCGTCGCCGGACATTTGGTCGGGCATTGTTTCCTGAGCGTCATGGTTTCCGGCCGGAAACTCTCTGATGGTCGCTCCGACCAACTCTGCCAGCCTCTTGATAAGCTCTATGATTTCGTCGGCTTTGAGAGTTGCACGGCGTAGGATGTTTCGTACGTTCTGGAGAAATGAGACAGTCTCAACATCCTTTGCTTGGCGCAAAGCCTCGACACGAAGAGCCAGTGCCTCCGCCTTGAGTGACCGTAGCTTTTCCTGATCGCCCACAAGCTGTTCTGCGTGTTCGGTGAGCTCTCTTTCCCGATCATACATTGGCTGCAGATCGAAGCCAAAGGCATCTCTGATCAATCCACCGTAGCGAAGAGGGAACCGTTTGCGGGTTGCGCTATCCCTGCGCTGGATCAGCCCGGCATCCACGAGGTGTCCGATACACCGTCGAATCGTTCTCTCGTTCAGGCCGTTCGTTCTCTCAGACAATGATGCGTTTGAGGGAAAGACGATAGTCATTGGAGCTGTTTGTCCGGCCTTCTTCGGCATGAAGCTGATCAAGGCCTGCAGTGTTACCAGGTCATTTGGTGTCAGACCGAGTTCTTTGCGAAGCGCTCGGATCGGCTCGATTACCCTGTACGGGTTCGTACTGGGTACAGACGATCGTTCCGCCAAGGCGGGTGTGTGAGAAAATACCTGTCTCATGATGATTTCGGCTGAAAAAGCTTCCCCGTTCACCGCGAACGGTGTTGAAAACGATTCGGCTTCGGGGTATCAATCAGGTGTCTAAGCTAATCGAGGCCCTTCGGAAGCACTGCTTTCGGGGGGTCTTTCCTTTTCTGGCCTGTCCTCCTTTCTGCTCAGTTTTTGTTATCGTCTATGTCAGGACCATCAAGATCCTGATCCCTGCCGGAGACTGGGTTACCTATGGGTTCCATTTTCTCTGGGGTAATGATCTGCCCTGGACCAGCGGCCTTCGCGTTCGCCAACGCTAGAAGAGCGGCCTCTGGATTCTCAGAGATCCACTTATGAAGCCCGTCATCTCCGTTCTTGACGGTGATGATCACGTTTCTTTTGGTGACCTTCACCATCCCGAGTTTTGTCTTGATCGCCGATGGGGCAGGGGGCTTGTGCTGTTTCAGGAGCCCTTCGAAGATCGCAAAGCGTTCGTCGGAGGTCTTGCCTGAACCTCTGGATTCCATGAGAGCATCATGGAATTCTCGGTTTCCGGCCGGAAACCCTTCACCTCCAGAGAAGCCAAGGCTCTCATAAGACTTTGCGGCAGCATACCAACGATCCCGTCCAACCCCGTGTGCCGCCCCGATCTTTTGGATGAGTTCAGTCGGAATACAGGAAGTGACTTGTTTCATGCGAGCAAGTCCCGTGAGCTTGTCACCGGCTTTCCTAGCTTTCTGATCGATGTTGAGGGCGTCACAGACCAGTCCCTCATCCTTGCCGGACTCTATGAGAGAACGTGCAAAAAGGGCTTTCTCGATCCAGCTGAGGTCTTTTCGGAAGCTGTTCTCTTGGCCTTGTGCAAGAATCGCTTGATCCTCATCCAAGCCTCTGATGAGAGCCTTTGCGGGCTTGCCAATAAGTCGAAGGGCCGCTAATCGCCTGCGCCCATAGATGATCCTGTACCGCCCCCCTTCGGGGCTCAGAAGTATCGGGATAAGCTGTCCCTGCTTGTCAATGCTTTCAGCCAGCTCCCTGATGTCATCTTCGTCATCCAGGGCCAGACGATCCTGGAACTCAGAATCATCAATAAGGTCGGTACTGATTTCTTGAATTGAAGATTGTGCCGCATCCTGAAGAGAACGGGCCATTCCCGAAAGGGCAGGGGCTCGTGACTGGGTTCGAGTCGGAGAAATCGACGAGCTCTGCTGCTTTTCTTCATCCTCGGGAATGTCGAATGTGACTTTGCGGGCCATTACTTGCGCCCCCATGCCGTTTTGATGAGCCCTTCGACCTCCGCCACAACCCCGTTGATGGACTCGATAGCCCGATCGTACGTCTGGCGATGAAAATCCGTTCTGGCGATCTCGAACAGTGTCTGTTGCGTGAGCCCAGCGTCAGAGACTGCGGAGGATTTCAGGAAAGGCTGAGTAAGAACGTCATCCGTGAACATGGTCCGCAGGAATGCCGCCATCTGGGTTTGGGGGCCGTCATTGGGCTCGAAACGAGTGATTAGAAATCTCATGAAGTCCCAGTCGGGCGATGCGCCCACATCAGCAATTGTTGCCATGAGGCTGGATGTGAGCTGCAGGAATTGGGCCATCGAGGCGACGTCAAGCATGCTTGGAATGACAGTGACGACTAGGGATGTCGACGCTACCAAAGCCGATAGTGTGGTAAACCCGAGTTGCGGTGGGCAGTCGATGACGACAATGTCGTAGTCTGTCTCGACTTCATTAATGCAAAGGGCAAGCCGCTGATAGAACGGCGGCCTGATATTGTTTCGAAGGGCGTGTGCGGTTTCGGTCTCGAACTCAGAGAGCAGCAAGCCGGCCGCGGCTAGATCGAGGTTGTGGAAATACGTTTTGCGCACAACGTCTCTAAAGGGGATAGGGTCCTCGTACCGAAGGGCATCGTACACCGTTCCGGCCTCAGGGAAGTCGATTTCCGGCCGGAAACCGAACATGGTGGTCATTGAGGCTTGTGGGTCGAGATCAATTGCCAGAACCCGATAACCATCAAGGGCAAGCTTTTGGGCCAGATGGATCGCTGTTGTCGTCTTCCCTGCGCCCCCTTTGAAGTTGGCGATCGAAATGATCTGGATATGCTCCCCATCCCGACGACGAGGAACGATATGCTGGAACTTGGTGCTTGACCGGGCTATTTCGTGGCGCGCTATATCGATTTGCTCTGCAGTGTAGAACCTGCGGCCGCGGGCGTCTGTCTCGATTTCACCGAGATCGAGCTTGTCCTCGAAAAACATCTTCCGCAAAAAATCTTGGCTTACGCCGAGGATCTGGGCAACTTCCGTGGATGAGAAGCGTCTGAGAGCCTTTCGTTCATCAGGTAGAAACGACTTGCGCATATTCACATCAAGCGATTTGCTTAGACGTGTCGCCATCGTCTGGATCTTTTGATCCATTCTGATCCGCTGCTCGTTCATGCCCGTCCCGCCGCCCGTCTTCCGAGTCTATCTTGAGAAGGAACGCAAAACCGCCGGAAACTGATGGTTAGCGTTCTTCCGCAAAAATGTCAGGAAAGCGTTTGACAGGCAAGGATTTTTTCAGATGGTGGGCCGGTATCCGGTGAAATCATTTATTTACAATGACTTATCTTATTTCGCGGATCCAGCGCGTCAAGTGCTTGTGTCGCTGCCATCACTTAAACGCAAGATGTACCCGATTCACATAGGCGGTTTTGCTTCCAAAGAACGAATCTGAGTCTCTTAAATCATTCCCAGTCTCTCAGCCCGTTCCAGCAGCATCTTCACCGAAGACGGCCGCCATCTTGTTCGGCCACGAGGCGTGCGTTCGCGCATAGATTCCAGCCGTTCACAGATCGCTTGAAGCGTGATGTCGGGATCTGCGCCCTTGATGCCAGCAATAATTGCGGGCAGGCGGTCGTCGGTTTCGCGGCGCCCGGCGCGGGCCAGCACCTCGGCAGGCAGGAAGCCGTCGCGGACATAGGCCTTCACAGCGCGCAGCAGGCGGCTTTGGGTCCAGCGACGCGCCTCGGGCAAGGGGCCGTTGACGATGCGCACCACGTCTTCCCAAGCCAAGTCGGGGCGTAACCGGCGCACATGGGGCACCCAATCTTGTGCCGTCTCGTTCAGACGCTCCATGTAGCCGTCCTGTCGCGCCAGCCGCACCTTGCGAAGAGCGGCTGGGTCTTTGGCCCGCAGCCCAGGGTTCCCGCCCACGCGGCCCTTTGTGCGCGCGCTGGCGAGGCCGGCCTTGGTTCGTTCCCGGATAAGGGCGCGCTCAAACTCGGCCGCAGCCCCCAGCACTTGCAAAGTGAACTTGCCCTGCGGGGATCCGGTGTCGATGGGGTCTTGAATGGAACGAAAGAAAGCACCCTTGGCCTCCAGCCGCTCGATCACCTCCAGCAGATGTGACAGGGACCGCGCGAGGCGGTCGATCCGTACGACAACCAGCGTGTCGCCCTTGCTAATGCGCTCCAGCAAGCGGGCAAGCACCGGCCGGGCACGATTGCCGCCTGAGGCGTGCTCTTCGAAGATCTCGACGCATCCCGCAGTTTGCAGGGCCTCAGACTGGGGCAGGGGGGTCTGATCCTCTGTGGATACGCGCGCATAGCCCATCAGGGGCATGAAAATCGGCCGTTTGCAATTTCATATACCGGTATTAAACGACCGTTTGAAAACGAATGCAAGCAAGTGATCTCTTGTCGTGCTGGTGCACAATCCCTTGGTTTTCTTGCACTGAGCGCGATCTGAGAGGTTCCGCCGACAGTCGCGCGTCCGTACTATATAAAGAGCGCGGGCAACTGCCACAAAATCGCTTGGGTAATGTGCATAATATAGATATTTTGCACATATGAAGCCGCAAGCATCTACTTTTCCTGATGATTTTGACGACCCCCTCATCACCACCGAGGGGGATGTGGGGGCTCACGAGGACGACCTCTGGTTCCTGCCGGGGCCGCTCGAAGAAGAACCGGATGATTTGCCGCCCGGGCCACGGGCAGAACCGTCCGACATTGCTGTCATCGACGACTGGGCAAAGGCGGAAGCGGCTCAGGCTGCGCGGCTGGCAAAGGTGGCTGGACGCCTGGGTGCGCTGGATGACCGCTTGCTGCGTGGCCCGGATGGCTGGCGACACAGACTGGCACTGATCGAGGCGGCAGACCTCAGCTGGCTTGCAGGGGATCGGGTGAGTTCTGACCGCCTCGCTCTTTGGATATCAATGCGATTGTCTGGCGCACAGGATGACCCGAATGCCTTGGCAAGAGTTGGCTGGGCTGTTCGCCGCCTGATGGGTGGTCCGGGTCCAATGGTCGATCTGGCGGCCTTTCTGGACCGCCGCGATCCCGAGAACATCGAGGATGCCACCGAGCGGCTAGAGGAGCGCGCGGGCGGATGGCTGGAGGTGATGAAATCAGCTGTTCATCTACACCCGATCACGCGGGCTTGCATGGGGTTTCACCTCTGGAGCTTGGCGGGTCTCGGGCAACAAGGCGACCAGATCGAAGCAGCCGTTACCGCGGCAAGGATCACGGCCAGCGACGGAAAGGGAGCGAACTTTGCACCACTAGCTATGGGTGGGGCAGGGGGGTTGCGCGCGTCGGGCTTACCACCGGAGCGTCTTGCTCGCTGGCTGGATGGGATGGAGACTGCCTGCCTGACCGCGATGCGGCACTTGGACTATATCGAGACATGGTCAGCGAGGACAGAAGCAGAGATGAGCTCGCTCTCAGGCAAAACTCCACCGGCTTTGCGTGCCGTGCTGACCGAATGGCCGCTCCTCTCCGCACCGATGGCCGAGGCCCTGACCGGCACTAGCCGAGCGGCGGTCCAGCGGAACCTGACCTGGATGGAAGAAAGGGGATTGGTCCGTGAGGTAACAGGGCAGGGAAAGTTTCGAATGTGGCGGACAGCAAATTAGAATTTGCCTAAATGAGAACAAGAACATGCCCAAGCGGGATTTCAGCCATTCAGTTTCCAGTAAAATACGCGACCTTCAGGAGAGGCGCGAGCACCTCGAAGCCGCGGTGCCGGATCGAGCGATAAATCTTGCGGTAACTCTGTGCCTGCACCTGTCCGAGTTGATCAGCTTGGCCGGCTACGGCCTGATTCGTGGAAGCGGATGTCTAGGAAACTAGGGGCACCTCAGAGCGCGGTTTCTTCGCTGCCCGCGATATTGGTCACGGTGTTCCTAGCGCGGAAGCCAAGGACTGTCCGGTTTGATTGCCGCGGATTTCCTCAAGAAACCTTTTAGGCCTCCTCCCTCAGCGCATCTATGACGGGGCATTCGGGCACATCGTCTCCGCTACATTGCGCCACGGTGGACGACAGGACGTGCTCAATGCGCTTGAGATCCGCGATCTTGGCGCGGACTGAAGCGAGATGCGCATTTGCCAGACCCTGCACCTCGCCGCAGGTCTGGGCCCCGCCATCGACCAATGCGAGCAGATCGCGAACCTCGTCGAGCGTGAACCCCAACTCGCGCGCGCGCATGATGAAGCGCAGACGCGCGACATGTCTGTCATCGTAGACGCGATAATTTTTGCTGGAGCGCGGCGGCTCGGGCATGACGCCGATGTTCTCGTAGTAGCGAATAGTTTCGAGATTGCAGCCGGTCAGCTTGGCCAGATCTCCGCGCCTGAGGACCTTCACCGATCTGTGATGATTATTCACACCAAACCCCCTTGAGCCTGTACCAGCTACAGACCCTAGATTGAGATCATCACTGAGGCAAGGATGATTCGAACCATGACTGAAACCACATCCGCCGGCCGCCAGTCGGCAATGGGCGAAACCCCGGCAGCTGACAAAAAGGCATGGGCGACAACCGGGCTCGGCGTACTCGGCGCGCTGGCCATGACCTCCTGTTGCATCCTGCCGCTGGTGCTGGTGAGCTTCGGCGTCACCGGCGTGTTCATCGCCCAGTTGGGCGCGTTCTATCAATATAAGTGGATCACCTTCGCACTGAGTGCCGCTTTCATCGGATACGGCTTTTACAAGGCGTATAGCCCGATCCCGGCCGAAGCCTGCGTTGATGGCACCTGCGCGCGACCGATGAACCGAACACTCATGCGGTCCATTCTCTGGATTGCCAGCGGGATCGTCGCCGTGGCGATGATCTTCCCCTACCTGACCCCCTACATCCTGTCCTACTGAAAGGCGTAACCGATGAAACATCTCTCTCTCGCACTCGCAACTCTCGGCATTCTGGCCGCAATGCCCGCCAGTGCCGAAGAACAGCGCATCAATGTCGGTGTCGCCGAACTGACATGCCCGACCTGCTCGTTCACCGTCGCGGCGGCGATGCGCGGCGTGCCCACGGTCGAAATCGTCGACTTCCAGGAAGGCGAGGAGTTTGGCACGGGCACTTACGTCGTGGCCTTCGACGATCAGGCGGCCAACCCAGACATGATCATCGAGGCGGTTCTGGCCAATGGCTATCCGGCCGAGGTGCTCCAGGCGGGGGAGTCCTGAGCACGGAAGGACGGGTATGGCCATGGATGACAAACATTTGGGCGGGCTTCTGGCCTTCATCATTGCCGCGCCGATCATGGTGATCTGCTGCGGCGGCGGTGGCGTCATCCTAGCCACCATTCTCGGCGGGATTGGCGGGTGGTTGATGGGGCTCGGCGGAATAGCCGCTGTCGTCGCGGCAATTGGCGCGGCGCTGGTTGTTCGCGAGATCAGGCGCAGGGGATCAGCAGGTGTCGATGGCGCACCGGATGAGACTTGCACCAAAACCCGGGCCGCCGGTGAGAGTATCCACCGCCCGGCCGATTTCGCGGCCGAGTAGAGCAACGCACCGGCACAGGTCTTTGGGCTGTTCGGGTCGATCCCGGATCCGGTGGCACCACGCAATTGATGCACCAGACATGAGGAAACAAATTACGATGCCTTCAGACGACACATCTTCGAACGGCCTTTTGAAAGTGGGCATCATCGGCACCATCATTGTGGCGCTCTGCTGCTTTACGCCCATTTTGGTGATCCTCTTCGGCGCGGTCGGCCTGGCCGCCGTCGTCGGATATCTCGACCTCGTGCTGTTTCCGGCACTGGGCATCTTTATCCTGCTGACCATTTACGCGCTCTGGCGCAAGAACGCGCGCGGCTCGGCGTCCTGAGGGAAACTGGGCTGACATCCATCCAAATAGCGCCTCAGACAAAGCATTGAAGAGAAAAACCTTATGACGAAGAGCTACGACCTTATCGTGATCGGCGGTGGAACCGGTGGCAATGGCGTCGCCCGGATGGCGGCGAATGCCGGCTGGAGCGTCGCCAGCATCGACAGCGAGCCCCATGGCGGCACCTGCGCCCTGCGCGGTTGCGATCCCAAGAAGATGCTGATCGCCGTCACCGAGGGCGTCGAGTGGGCGGAAAACATGAAGGGCAAGGGGCTGGAGGCGCAGCCTTCGGTCAACTGGTCCGACATGATCGCCTTCAAGCGCAGCTTCACCGACGCGATGCCACCGCGCATCGAGGCCGGGCTGGAAAAGGCCGGGATCGACGTCTTGCACGGAGAGGTACGGTTTACCGGCCCCGATGCGATCGAGTTGAACGGCGAGACCCTGAGGGCGAAGCATTTCCACATCGCCACCGGTGCCCGACCGATGACGCTGAACATCCCGGGCGAGGAGTATCTCGCCACCTCGACCGATTTCCTGGAACTGCCCGAGCGTCCCGACCGCATCGCCTTTGTCGGCGGCGGGTTCATCGCGATGGAATTCGCCCATGTGGCCAAGCGCGCGGGCGCGCGCGAGGTGACCGTGCTGGAGATGATGGACCGCCCCCTGGGCAACTTTGATCCCGATCTGGTCGCGATGCTGGTCGAGGCGACCGCAGAGCTGGGCGTCGATCTGCGCACCAAAGCGAAGGTGGCGAAGATCGAGAAACAGGGCGACGAAGTCGTGGTCACCGTGGAACGTCACGACGGCACCGAAACGATCACTTGCGATCTGGTGGTGCATGGCACCGGCCGCGTGCCCAACATAGACGGGCTGAACCTCGAGGCCGCTGGAGTCGAATACTCACGCCGTGGCATCAAGGTGAGCGACGCGATGCGCGCCACCAACCCGGCCATTTTCGCGGCCGGCGACTGCGCTGATAGCGGGTTGAATCTGACCCCGGTCTCGGCGGCAGAGGGACGCATCGCGGGGAAGAACATTCTGGGCGGCAAGGACGCGCGGGAGATCAAGTATCCGCCGATCCCGTCAGTGGTCTTCACCCTGCCCATGGTTGCTACCGTGGGCTTGTCGGAAGCGGCGGCCAGGGAGCAGGGGCTGAAGTTCGATGTGCATTTCGAGAAGACGGAGGGCTGGTATTCGTCGCTGCGCGTCGGCGCGAAACACACCGGATTCAAGGTTCTTGTCGAACGGGGCAGCGGGCAAATACTCGGCGCGCACCTGATCGGACCAGGAGCCGAGGAGCAGATCAATCTTTTCGCCATGGCCATGGGTGCCGGGCAGACCGCAAATCAGATCAAGGCGATGATTTTCGCTTATCCCAGTTACGCCTCCGACATCGGGTCGATGGTGTGAATTGAAATTTGACCGCCGCCAAGATGGTGGCGCCCGGTTCAAGTAAAGGAAATGAAAATGGATCAAACCGTCAAGGAACATGATTGCTGCTCTTCGAAGGATGTCGGCGCCGACAGTTATGACCTGATCGTCGTCGGTGCGGGCTCTGCCGGGTTCTCGGCTTCGATCACTGCAGCTGAAGCCGGAAAGCGGGTGGCGCTTGTCGGGCACGGCACCATCGGCGGCACCTGCGTGAACGTCGGCTGCGTTCCGTCCAAGGCGATGATCCGCGCCGCAGAGGCGGCCCATGGTGGCGCGTCCGCTGCCCGGTTCCCGGGCATTGCGTCCTGCGAACATGCGGTGGATTGGCCAGCCGTTGTGAAAGGCACGACCGATCTGGTCGCGGAGATGCGGCACAAGAAATATATCGACCTGCTGCCCGCCTATGAGAACGTCACCTATATCGAGGACGGCCCGGCGCGATTGGTCGAGGGTGGCGTCGCTGTCGGCGGGCGGGTGATATCCGCCCCGCGCATCCTGATCGCCACCGGCTCGCGCCCCCATCAACCTGCCATCAAAGGCATCGACACCGTGGAGACCCTCGATTCCACCGGTCTGCTGACCCTGCCCGACCGGCCCGAAAGCATCATTGTGCTGGGCGGCGGCTATATCGGCTGCGAGTTGGCGCAGATGGCCTCAAGGCTGGGGGTGAAAGTCACGCTTGTGACCCGCTCGCGCCTTCTGCCCGGCGCCGAGCCGGAGGTGGCCCAGGCGCTGACGCAAGCGCTGAAGACCGAAGGCATCGCGGTCGAGACCGGTCTTGCTTACGTCTCGGCCGCGAAAGCTGCGGGCGGCGTCATTCTGACTGTCGAACGCGATGGAAAGACCGAGGTTTTGTCCGCCGAACGGCTGGTTGTGACCACCGGACGGGTGGCCAATTCCGAGAACCTCGGGTTGGAAGACCTCGGGATAGAGACCGACGCGCGCGGCTCGATCAAGGTCGGTCCTGACATGGCCACGACGCGGGCCGGCGTCTGGGCGGCGGGCGATGTCACCGACCGTGACCAGTTCGTCTACATGGCCGCCTACGGTGCCAAGGTGGCAATCAACAATGCCCTTGGACTGGAGCCAATGCGCTATGAGAATGCGGCGATGCCATGGGTCGTGTTCACCGACCCGCAAGTGGCCGGTGTCGGCGTTTCAGAGGCTGGGGCCAAGGCGGCGGGGCACGAGGTCAAGATCAGCGTGATCACGCTCGACAACGTCCCGCGCGCCGCCGCGGCCCGCAACACCCGCGGCGTGATCAAGCTGGTGGCCGACGCCAAGACCGACCGCCTGCTGGGCGGCCAGATCGTGGCGCCCGAAGGCTCGGACACGATCCAGACGCTGGCAATGGCGCTCAAGTTCGGCATGACCTCCAAGGCCCTCGGCGAAACGATTTTCCCATATCTGACCACGGTTGAAGGGCTGAAACTTGCGGCCCAGACTTTCGACAAGGATGTGGCCAAACTCAGCTGCTGCGCGGGGTAATGCCATGGTGCTGAAGGAAAGGACCGATCTTCTGTCGACACTTCCCGGTGCGTTGATCGCGTCGCGTAGCCCTTAATTGGGCTCTGCCTCACTTTGTGTGGCGCAACTATCCTGAAACTGGAAAATTCAGGAGGGATAGTTGTGAGTTCGAAGAAGCACTGGTCGCCGGGCAGCGATGTTGCAGTTCAAAGCGTTGAACGAAGTGAATCCGGCGGGTGGATTGTATCTGGTCCGCCCTGAACAATTCGCTCAGACGGCGACAGCTCGGTTTCCGTGAGGGTGTCCCGCTGCGAACGCGCTGAGAATGGTGCGGATTAAGAGCGCCAAAAGCGCCCTGAGGTGGGCGAGGATCTTACGGATGTTGTGGCCGCAGGCGCAGAGGACGGCGAAGAGCGCGTCGCCGGTGGTGCCCATGAGCGGACAGCGCGTCAGCCGCCCGTCGGTTTTCATGTGGCCGATCTCCGGCTCGATGGCGCTGCGGCGACGCAGGAGCTTGGTCAGTGTTGGCGTCATCCCTTTCCGAGTGCCGCTGATCAGCACCCGCGTCGTCTCGACGCCGTGCCCGCGGTAGCCGCGGTCGACGAGCGCGAGAGCCGGGCGGTGGTCGGTCAACACCTCGACTTGCTCGAGGGCCTCGGCGAGGGTGTGGCCGTCATAGGGGTTGCCGGGCAGCGCCCGCATGCCGACGATGAAGCCCTCGTCGATGGTGGCGGCGACAGTGACCTTGGTCCCGAACTCGTAGCGCACCCTCGCCTTGCCCTTGGAGATGCAGTCTACCTCCGGCTCGTGCAGGCTGAAGATCTTGCCCTTGTCCTTCGGCTGCTGGCGCAGCAGCCGCGAAGTCAGAACCAGCATGTCGAGAATACGCTCCCGTAGCGGGCCTGCCGGCACGCTGTCGAGCTGGCGGCGCAGGTCACGCATGACGCGGCCCGTGTAGCCTTTCAGCGTCCGCAGCGCCTTGCGCATCCGCTTGAACTGGCGAGCGTGGGCATAACGTCCGACCTTGATCGCCAGGCGCGGCGCCAGGCGCGCGTAGCTCTGGCGAAGCTCGATGCCGGCCTCGGCAGACAGCGCCACCAGCTTCTGCCGCGCCGTCTCGTAGAGCCGGGCGTCGGTCGGATGCGCAATGTTCTTCTCCATGACCGTCGTGTCGACCGACACCCGCTCCAAGCTCTTCTCCTCAACCGTTCCTGAGGCGCGGCCAGCCTCGATGGTCTTGGTCAGCAGCCATTCGACGCCCTCTTCACCGATGCGCTTGCGCCAGCGGGTGAGTGAGGACGGGTCGATCGGCGGGCGGTGCTGGAAAAAGATCTCGCCGCAGAAGTGCTGGTAATACGGGTTCTCTACCCAGCGGGCGACGACAGCCTCGTCCGACAGGTCGAAGGCGTGCTGGAGATAGAGAAGCCCTGCGATGAGCCGCGGCGGCGTTGCTGGCCTTCCCACGGAGGAGGGGAAAAACCCGGCCCACTCCCGCTCGAAGAACTCCCAGTCGATCAGCTCCGCCAGTTTCGCCAGTTCGTGGCGCAGATCGATCATGTCGGTCAGGCGGGGACGCAGGAGGTCGTCCTGCTCTTCAGCGCGGGGACGAGGCTTCATCACGGCTCCGGAAATCGCAAGGTTTCAAGACGCAGCTTACGAAAGCCTGCGATTCCACGCCATCAATTTCATCAGATCAGCAAGCAAAGTCAGGTGCTTGGGAGTTGTTCAGGGCGAACTATCTGGCGTCTTGGCACCCAACGGCATTTGCCCAGACTGTGGATTGCATTCACGCCGACGTCATGGCTGGCGGCGTCGGTGGCTGCAGGATTATCCCGCGCATGGAGACGCGGTAACGGTTGATCTCGCAGTTTGCCGTTGGCGATGTTTGGCGCCTGCTTGCCCGCGCCGGACTTTCTCGGACCAGATCAGCTCGATTGCGCGTCCATTTGCACGTCGTACTTCGCGTGTAGGGGAGATTGTCGGCCATCTTGGGCATGCGACAGGCGGACGGCCTGCGGAGCGGTTGTTGCATCGTTTGGGCCTTGGGGTCAGCGATGACACGGTGCTCAGGCAGCTGAAAAGGTGTGCTCAAGGCACCACCGAGGCGCCGACAATCATCGGGATCGACGATTGGAGCTGGCGGAAATCGCAAACCTACGGCACGATCATCGTGGATCTGGAGCGTCGCGTGGTCATCGACATCCTCGAGGATCGAGATGTCGTCACCTGCACCAACTGACTAAAGCGACACCCCGAGGTGGAAGTGATCAGCAGAGATCGGTGCGGTCTCTACGCCAAGGCTGCCCGGCAAGGGGCACCGCAGGCAAAGCAGGTCGCCGACCGGTTCCATATCGTGCAAAACCTGCGGCAGGCCATTGAGGAACAGATGAACCTTCACGGCCGTGCCACCGGCAGGGCGCTGCTGTCCGACGCCGACAACATCACCGCAGCCGGAAGCCTTCTGAAGTCCCGCCTTGCGCACAGGACGTCCCGGGAAGAGATTTTCACCACCATCCATGCGCTCCGAAATCAGGGACTTTCCTGCAGCGAGATCGGGCGGCGAACAGGGTTTCCGCGTCGCAGCATCGCGAAATGGCTGCAGTTCGAAACACCACCGGACCGCAGGCGGGCCGCTTTGAAGCCGAGTTCGCCATGGTATTTTGAAGAGTTCCTGAGCCAAAGCTGGAAGGAGGGCATTCGAACTGGCAGCGCCCTTTTCAGTCTGATCCAAGAGCGTGGTTACGAGGGGAGCCAGTCGCATTTGCAGCGGCTGCTGGCGGGTTGGCGCAGAGCCGAACAGCAAGCGAGCGATCCCAAGGTAGAACACAAGATCCTGGAGCCGGTTCGGGACCCGGAAACGGGGCACGCGATCTCCCCGGTCATCGCGGCCGCGCTGTGCATCAAACCGCGCGGCAAGCTCACCTCGGATCAGGCGCGTAAAGTCGATGCGCTCAAGACCCGCTCTCCCGCCTTCGTATCGATGCGCAGCCTCGCCATGCGGTTCAATGGTATCCTGCGCGGCCGCGTGGCAGACCCGCTCCCTGCATGGATCGACGACGCGATCGAAACCGACCTGGCGCCCATCGTGCGCTTTGCCCGCACAGTGAACCGGGACTACGAAGCCGTCAAAAACGCCATCGAGATGCCCTGGAGCAACGGCCAAGCAGAAGGTCAGATCAATCGCCTGAAGACCCTCAAACGCGCCATGTACGGCCGAGCCGGTCCAGAATTGTTGCGGGCGAGAATGCTACCGTTCCACCACACAGATTGAGGCAGAGCCGATTAAAGGGCAACGCGACACCAGGTGAATCGGATTCCCGAGCCGCATCGCGCCCATCCAGATCACCAGAAGCGCCATACCGAGAAGAAAGCCGCCATTCACCAGTGCCCCGATGATCTCGGCGCGGTACCAGCCGAAACTCCGCGCCGAATCCGCCGGGCGGCGCGCAATGCGCTGCGCGATGATGGCCACCAGAACGCCGCCAACCGCCGACA
>JBOEGW010000014.1:0-4404 GCA_050633625.1 Maritimibacter sp.
ACGCGCTTTTGTGTGTAGCTTGCCGCGTTGATGAAGTCATAAGCCTAGCCCGAGGGTTCGGCGTCTGACCCCAGTCTCAGCGGCTCAATGAATTCCGACAAGCCGGCCCTCATTTTCTAGCGCAAGAAATCTGCCACCACATGCAGACTACGATGCGAAATAGACCGGCTGCAACCTTCTGATGAGAAGTTCAAACTCACGCCCCGGCTCCTGCCAATTCGTGTGCCGCAGCCGCAACATCAGTTCTTCGAACGCGTCTTTTGACAAGGCATTTCCACCGATCTTCTGCGAGAAAGTCTCCCATCTCAGTGTCTGGTCGACAGCTTGGCAAGATAGAAAGTCGCAAAATAGTAGGTAGTCCTCTGCATTCACTTTTGGCTCACAGGTTTCACTCTTAAGGTATGAGGAAACGCGTTCGCAGAAAGCGTTTCGTAGCTCTTTTTCTTGATCCACGTCCATATGCTCAAGGCTTTCTAGCCTGACACTGTTCATGTAGTGCAGCATGCTCAACACAGCAAAATAGCCTTCATGCCTGCCCGACATAGTATTATCGATCAATTTGCGTACTTCAGTTTGCTCGGTGAATGAAATAGGATCGATCATCAGGCCTAAGAGGATCGTGTTTGTTATCTCCAAAGAGAGTGGGCCGGGATCCGCAACATAATTACTGCCAAGCAGCTCGCTAAGTTCGTACGCTATGTGCGCTTTCACAGCTAATTGCTCTGATGACGAAAAGCGTTTCGACAAAGTGATGATCTTCTTCAATAGAAATGCGACGCGTATTAGGGGAGGGACCCGGAAATCTACAGAAAGCAGATAGAATATAATTCTTGTTGTAAGCTTTAGGCGGCCAAAAAGCTCTTCCAATGCTACTTCTCGATGTTGTTCGTCGAGGTCCAGCTTGCTGAAACCTTCTAGGACTAGATCGATTGCTGTAAAAACCTCAGAGAAAGAGTTTACAAAAGCCTCTCGCTCAGAACCGCCCAAAAAGCGCAAGGCATCTAGTGCTTTTCGGCCAGATCGTTGCGCCGCAAGGGACACTGAGATTGTTGAAGCATCGACGTCAATCTCCTGCCCCAAAGCCTGCTTCAAGTCCTCACAGACTTTACCGACTTCATGTTTGACACGCGAGATTTTCGTCACAAAAGGTCGTTGAAGATCTTCACTTTTCTTGTCGTTTAAGAACAGTTTGTACTCTTCCAACCCATCTGCAAGAAGATCCTCCAAAACATTAAGCGTTTCGACGCTCCTTGCGAATAGGTGATAGTCGTCTACATACCTACGTACAACGTAGTCTTTCTCGGAGACCAGACCCTTTTCGCTCGCACGGCGTTCCAAATCAAGATCGATACGTTGAAGGATTATTTCTGCAAAAATCCTCGATACCTCCGGCCCAACTACGATGCCCGCAGTCTCGTTGTAGTTGGCCTTCTGCATGATATGATCGAACTGCTGCTCGAACGAGTAAAGCTTTGCATTCTTCTTTGAGAAGTCTTTAACTTTTTGCGCCCACGTGACTGAGTGAGTGTAGATATTAAAGAAGCATTTTGACACGTCGAGAGTGCGAAGGTGACTGAATCGGCTTTCTAATCTTACCAACTCATTGGAAGAGAAGAAAAGGTTTAGAAGTATATACTTCTTGTAGCTAAAGTAGGACGGAGAGTATTCCGTCCGAATGGGTTCTCCGAATTCTTGGTCAGGCAGACCAAGGGACCAACGCTTTCGAATATTCGACGTGCTTTTTTCGCGGTAGATCCTCAAAGTTGCCGCTGGGTATCGAAGGGAAAACGTGCTGCGAGTGCATGATTGGACGATTGAGTTTTCAAAATCGGCGAAGAACTTGGCGATCTTGAGTTGGTGCGCTGGATGAATGATCGCCATCGTATTTCGCGATCTATGCGACCGGTTAATTTTGTATAGAAAAGGCTTTGTGTAGTCTGAGTTCTCATGTCTCAGCTGATCTACAGCTTTCCGTTGCAATGGAGCTAGTTCGTCTATCTTGAGTTCAGAAAGGAAGAGATTATCGTTGGTGAAGCCCAGCGGGAGTTCATAAGGTAAGGTCTCCGTAAGGACTGCCCGCAGCTCGTGAAGTCGCTTGTCGTTACTACTCATGTCCCCATACCTTACAGATCTGCCCGACGCGCTGTCGGGTGAAGCGCTTCATCAATTTCTTCTTGTAACCTTGCGCAAAAGAGATTGCTTCAATTCTCTTTTGGATACCGAGGGGCAGAGCCGCTATGTAGGGTGAAAACTCGCTGCTTGCTCCGAACAGTGCATTCTTCAGTACGACGTCAAGTGCGATCAGTTCGTGTGCGTGATGCTCTTCTTGGATTAATCCTCTTTTTGACGACGGGTAATGTCCGCACTTGGGGTAATTGTACCGAATTCCCGTGCGAATTTTCTGCTTTCTCGCGCCGCGCCGGTGTCGTGTTTTGAAAACAGATTGATTGGTGCTGAGGTAATTGAGTCGGTCGATTAGGAGCGCGCTGTTTCCATCCTTTTTGAAGGCATGGAGCGCCAAGAAGACTCGCGTCTTCCTTTTTTGGAGCTTTGCCTCTGAAATCGATATGTCAAATTCTCTGGACCTAAAACTAGAAACTTTCTCGCAAGCTGAAAATTGATAACCAAGATAGGTGTAGCGAGAAATTGGTAGCGGTTTATGATCTGGTAGTTTTAAGACTGCCGAGACAGAACTTGTTTCGGTCTTGTCGTTAAGCTCCAATCCAAGTATTTTCAGTTCTCTCTCTATAGTTGGAATGATTTCTACATCAGGTAATGAGAAGATGATCATATCATCGGCGTAGCGAAAGTAACGGTGAACGCCAGTAGTCTTTCGGATGATTCGATCGAAGTCGCGGAGGGCAAGTTCCGCAAAGACAGTGCTGATAGCAAGGCCGCGTGGCGCAAGCGATCTATGGATGCCTGCTGCTGAGTAGATTTGCCGCAGCACCGTTTTCAATCCGGGATCAGTTCTGGTGTCAATCAGGATCCGGCGTAGGATTGGCTCAACATCGAGACTCTCATAAAACGATTTTATGTCGCATTTTGTAACCAAATACGGTGAAGCTTCGCACGTAGCCTCGACAATTCCGTTTACAATGTCTTCACGATTGGGGAGCCGGATTCCAGCTTGTTTTGCTAGGCGTCGATACGTTGCGCGGAGGATCAAGTCCGTCTCAATGTCCCCTGCGTAAAATATTGTTTTCCCCGACCTGTCCGTCTTTTGGTTGATGACCAAGTTGGGAGGGTTGGATGTGGCGCGTGCTGCCGTCGATGCAGCGATGGGTTCATTGTCTTTTTCTACGTCAATCTTCCATTTCCCGGAATCGCCTACTCGAAACTGCTGCTGCAGAGATTCTTTCAGATATGGCGACTGAATCATCATAGAGAACCGTAAGAGTCACAAATGTATCTAGCGTGCGCTTGTCGCGCATCGGTGCACAACATGGCAGACTCTCAAAGGCTGTCCATCCCCGCAGTGAGATTTTTCATTTAGGTTTTTTACGTGATGTCGAGATTTCTGCGCGCATATTCATATAGCGGCGTCACTTCATAGATGCTGGAGCCTCGCCCAACTGTTTGAAGCACAGGTTGCTTAATCCGTGTTAGTCGTACCACCGTTTCGCGTAGGCCGTCTCCTGCGGCGAGGGCGATACGCCCGTGCTTGGCCAAATTGTAAATGATGGTGGTGGCGTCAAAAGGATTACGAGCCGCTCGGGCGATTTCTGCGCGTAGTTGGTCTGGGGTTGGAGCGGCCTCCTGTATGTCGGTCCATTTCCAAAGGTGGTCCAGCACGGTGTTCAAGGTGTCTGCGGCTTCTGTTGCTAGCCCGTTGACCGCCGAAGTGAGTGCCGCCAAGTTGGGGTACTCAGAGGTACGGTGAGTTGAACTTCGGTATCCATCTGGGAATGTGACCTCCATGCGGACCCGTCGATTGGTTTTTGCATAGATACGTAATTGCCTTTTCCGCGTGAGATACACAGTTGCACTTTGGCTTTGTTGGGATACTTCGCGAATTGAGCGCTCAAGGTCCCGTTTGGTGACGCGCATTCGTGCCGCGACACGTGGCAAGTAGTGTGTGAGGGTATCCACGAGTGTCACTGGTGTGGGATGATCAAATTCCCAGTAGAATTCGATGTCACCAAGGCGGTATCGGTCCGGGTCTTGTTCGACTTCGCGTGTGTCGGGGCCTTCTAGGTCCTGTGAGATGCGTTCGAATCCGCATTCGTTCAGCGCTGAGACCAACCCAACTAGAGTTCCAGCGACGTAGGCGCGGAAATGGTCTTCGAGAGGGCGATTGACAACGAATGTGTATCTGGTCGACTTCCCAATGATTATGTTGTCGTCCACGATCAACGGACGCTCGTTGATCCACCAGTCTGGGTGAGGTGCCCCTAGATTTGT
>JBOEGW010000015.1:0-231 GCA_050633625.1 Maritimibacter sp.
TGTCGCGTAGCCCTTAATTGTGAGATGGGAAATCCAACGAAATCAACGGCCACCCTTTGCCATTAAATATGAGATTTTGTCTTTAATTCCGATATTTTTGCCCTTAAACCTGAGACAGGGTTCACAGGTTTTTGCGGCAAATGTCGATGGAAAATGATGACGAAGAGTCAGTTGCCCTTGGTGCTGAAGAGGCGCGCAGGGCTGCTGCACTGCGTCCGCTTGTTCAGGCAT
>JBOEGW010000015.1:282-2235 GCA_050633625.1 Maritimibacter sp.
AAGAGGGTGGGCGCACCAGCGCTCTGGCTCCGCAGAAACGGGGCCGCCCGACCGGTACGACCTTGATATCCAGTAAGGTCGAAGCGGTGATCGAAGAGCATCTTCGCAGATATTTCTTGCGCCGGGAGCGTTCGAGCCTCTCGCGCGTCGTGACTGAGATCCGCAGCGCGTGCTGGCAGCAGGGCTTGCAACCGCCGACGCGTCGGACGGTTCAGCGCAGGCTGGATGCAATGGACGCCCGCGCAATTGCCAAGGCACGCGAAGGCGCAAAGGCGGCCCGCCAGAAATTTGCGCCGGTCGTAGGCGAAAACAAGGCAAACCAGCCACTGGAGGTCGTGCAAATCGACCATACGCCTGCGGACATCATTCTCGTCGACAATTTTGAACGCCAACCAATTGGGCGGCCTTGGGTCACGCTGGCAGTCGACGTCGCAACGAGGATGGTGACCGGATACTACACCTCTCTCGAGGCACCTTCGCGTCTGTCGGTGGCGCTTTGCCTGACACAGGCGGTTGCCCCCAAGGCGGAACTTCTGGCGGAATTGGCGTGCAATGTTCCTTGGCCCGCGCAGGGTAAACCGCATAGCATCCACGTCGATAACGGGCGCGATTTCCGGTCGCATGCCTTTCGGTCGGCATGTGCGGAGTGGGGGATCGATTTGGTCTATCGGCCGCCAGGCAGTCCTCATTTCGGAGGGCATATCGAACGATTGATCGGCACGATGATGGGGGCCGTACATCTATTGCAGGGAACAACGCAATCCTCGGTCGGGGCCAAGGGCGACTACGATGCCGAAGGCATGGCCACAATGACCTTAGGCGAGTTTGATCGCTGGTTTGCTATGGAAATCTGCCGCTACAACAACAGCATTCATTCAAGTCTTGGCTGTACGCCCGTCGCCAAATGGGAGGCACTCTCAGCGGAAATGATGGGCGACATCCCCTTCGAGATGGAAGCTTTTCGGGTGAGCTTCTTGCCGAGCGAACTGCGTAAGGTCAGGCGTGACGGCATCCATCTGTTCCAGATACGGTACTGGTCCGATGCTCTTGCAGGCCACATTGGGCGCGGCGATGGGAAGGTGGTCGTTCGCTACGACCCTCGCGATATCTCAATGATCTGGGTCGAATTGGACGATGGCCGATATGTTGAGGCGCGTTACAGAAACTTGGAAATTCCGCCCGTGCCGCTCTGGGAACATCGCGAAGCCATGAGGAAGGCCCGTGCCCTTGGCAAATCCGGGTCCAATGAGTTGGTCCTGGCAGAGCTGATCCGACAGCAACGCCAGATCGAGTTTGAAAGCCGGGGCCTAACAAAGGCCGAACGCCGATCCCGTGAAAGAAAAGGGACATTGGAGGGCACCAACTCGGCTGTCTCGAAAACCGAAGGGCTGCGCCCGATCGACACGGGTGATACATCGCGCCCATTGTTCAAGGTGGAGAGATGGTGAATTGACGGCAGGAAAAACAGAGGAAGACGGTCGGATCACCCTCATTCAATCGGATATCTGGATTGGCTTTCCGCGGGCCGAACAAGTTCTGGACCGTTTGCAGTGTATGATCGAAGCGCCAAGGCAAACCCGTATGCCTGGCCTTCTTGTGCATGGCGCGTCCGGGATCGGAAAGACGATGATCGCCCGCAACCTATCGCGCAGATATGCACCGGAATATGACCCAGCATCGGGAATTACGCGAACGCCGCTGTTGCTGTTACAAGCACCACCAGCGCCCGACGAACGGCGGTTCTACCTGCACATCTTGGCCGCCGTCGGCGCCCCGGCGACGGCACTGAGCGCCCGCGCTCAGAATGTGGCTACCCTCGAAGTCCGTGTCATCGCGCTCTTGCGCGAGCTTGGCCTGCGGATGATCATGATCGACGAGGTCCACAACCGTTTGGCCGGAACCCATCGCGAACAGCGCCGCTTTCTCAATGTTCTTCGGTATCTCAGCAATGAG
>JBOEGW010000016.1:0-3254 GCA_050633625.1 Maritimibacter sp.
AAACAGCCTTACTTCCAGCCTGTGGCCCTGAAGAGCGTATAACGGATCTCCGCGGAAGGCCTTTAATGATATGGCAAAGGTGACCGCGCGCATTGCGCGCCGAAATTGCTTGGAGCTGCGTAATCGCGCGGCGTATTCAAGCCGCGCGGCGCCGTTGCGCGCACGATTTATCAGCTTTTCGGGCATCTGTTCGCCACTGGCCTTGCCGAGCGTCGGCACAAGTCTCGTCCCACAAACCTGGCAGTCGAATGCCCAGGCTCGCCTCCAATGCTTGAGCGAAAGGCCCTCTCTGGAACATTGCAGGCAATGCTGGAATGGTATCTGGGCCGTCAGCGAGGCTTCTCGTGTCGTCATTGCTGGGAAGGTCAAAGATCGCACAACATCTGGGTCAATCCGTGCGGCGTTGGCAATCTTCGCCGCCGCAGCCGCGTCGACGTTGAAGTTCAAGGCGGTGCCATGCGCGGTATCGATTCTGAGATGAGCCAGTAGTTCCGCATCATCACAGTAGTTGGCCGCCGCCAGCCTAGACAACCAACCTGACAACAACTCGTCGGGCAGCGGCGCGACAGTCTTGGGCAGCGGGTGCGGCTTCACACCCCGGACTTCTCGAGCCGCCGATGGGGGTTCGCATGGCGCGACCAAACCGGCGTCCATTTTGCGATTGCGTCATCGGTGATGCATTCATCACCTGTGACAATGGCGTCGATGGAAAGATCCTTGATCAGGGCGAAGATGCGCGAGGTCACCCCGCCGGTCAGCGCAAGTATCTGCTTTAGTGACTTGACCTTCAGATTGGATTTCTTCTCGAGGGGCATTGCCGCGATGAGTGTCTGGATCATGTCCGAGAACTCGGCGTCGTCGCGCCAGTTTGGAAGGTGATGTTCGTCCAGCCGCCTGGCAAGCTGGATATCACCACGGATGGCATCGACGGCCTCGCTGACCCCCAGGCAGACCAGCGACACTTCGAGTTCATTGCTGAGATACCGCAGAACATTGAGAAAGCGGCGCTGTTCGCGGTGGGTCCCGGCCAAGAGGTTGTGGACTTCGTCGATCATGATCATCCGCAGGCCAAGGTCGCGCAAGAGCGCGACGACACGGACTTCGAGGGAGGCCACATTTTGAGCGCGCGCGCTCAGTGCCGTGGCCGGTGCCCCGACGGTCGCCAGGATGTGCAGATAGAACCGTCGTTCGTCGGGAGCTGGTGGTGCTTGTAACAGTAACAGCGGCGTTCGCGTAATTCCCGATGCTGGGTCATATTCCGGTGCATATCTGCGCGAAAGATTGCGGGCGATCATCGTCTTTCCGATCCCGGACGCGCCATGCACAAGAAGGCCAGGCATACGGGTTTGCCTTGGCGCTTCGATCATACACTGCAAACGGTCCAGAACTTGTTCGGCCCGCGGAAAGCCAATCCAGATATCCGATTGAATGAGGGTGATCCGACCGTCTTCCTCTGTTTTTCCTGCCCTCAATTCACCATCTCTCCACCTTGAACAATGGGCGCGATGTATCACCCGTATCGATCGCGCGCAGCCCTTCGGTTGTTGAGACGGCCGAGTTGGCGCCCTCCAATGTCCCTTTTCTTTCACGGGATCGGCGTTCGGCCCTCGTCAGGCTCCGGCTTTCAGACTCGATTTGGCGTTGCTGTCGGATCAGCTCAGCCAGGACCAGCTCATTGGACCCGGACTTGCCAAGGGCACGGGCATTCCTCATGGCTTCGCGATATTCCCAGAGCGACACAGGCGGAATTTCCAGGTTTCGGTACCGAGCTTCGACGTATCGGTCATTATCCAGTTCGACCCAGATCACCGAGAGGTCGCGAGGGTCGTAGCGGACGACCACCTTTCCATCCCCGCGCCCGATGTGGCCTGCAAGCGCATCGGACCAGTACCGTATCTGGAACAGATGGATGCCGTCACGCCTGACCTTGCGCAGTTCACTTGGCAGAAAGCTCACCCGAAAGGCTTCAATCTCGAAGGGGATATCGCCCATCATTTGCTCTGAGAGCGCCTCCCATTTGGCAACGGGCGTGCAGCCAAGACTTGAATGAATGCTGTTGTTGTAGCGGCAGATTTCCAGAGCAAACCAGCGATCGAAGTCGCTTAAGGTCATCGTGGCCATGCCCTCGGCGTCATAGTCGCCCTTGGCCACGACCGAGGATTGCGTTGTTCCAGGCAACAGGTGCACGGCCCCCATCATCGTGCCGATCAATCGTTCGATGTGCCCTCCGAAATGAGGACTGCCTGGCGGCCGATAGACCAGATCGATCCCCCATTCTGCACATGCCGACCGAAAGGCATGCGACCGGAAATCGCGCCCGTTATCGACGTGGATGCTATGCGGTTTACCCTGCGCGGGCCAAGGAACATTGCGCACCAATTCCGCCAGAAGTTCCGCCTTGGGGGCCACAGCCTGTGTCAGGCAAAGCGCCACCGACAGACGCGAAGGTGCCTCGAGAGAGGTGTAATATCCGGTCACCATCCGCGTTGCGACGTCGATCGCCAGCGTGACCCAAGGCCGCCCAATTGGTTTGCGTTCAAAACTGTCGACGAGAATGATGTCCGCAGGCGTATGGTCGATTTGCACGACCTCCAGTGGCCGGTTTGCCTTGTTGTCGCCTACGACCGGCGCAAATTTCTGGCGGGCCGCCTTTGCGCCTTCGCGTGCCTTGGCAATTTCACGGGCATCCATTGCATCCAGCCTGCGCTGAACCGTCCGACGTGTCGGCGGTTGCAAGCCCTGCTGCCAGCACGCGCTTCGGATTTCTGTCACGATGCGCGACAGGCTTGGGCGTTCCCGCCGTAAGAAATAACGGCGAAGATGTTCTTCGATCACCGCTTCCACCTTGCCGGATATCAAGGTTGTACCAGTCGGGCGGCCCCGTTTCCGAGAAGCCAGCGCGCTGGTGCGCCCACCCTCTTCGGCCAGACGCTTTATCCAGCGCCAGACAGTCGCCCTGCTGACACCAAGCTCCCAAACGGCGTCATTGATGCCACTTTCCAGACTGCCAGTTCCTTTGAGATATGCCTGAACAAGCGGACGCAGAACGGCCGCCCTGCGCGCCTCCTCAGCACCAGCGGCAACGAAGTCTTCGCGATCATCATCCATCAATATTTGCCACACGAAGCTGCGAACCCTGTCTCAGGTTTAAGGGCAAAAATATCGGATTTAAAGGCAAAATATCATATTTAAGGGCAAAGCAAGGCCGTTGATTTCGTTGGATTTCTCATCTCACAATTAAGGGCTACGCGACA
>JBOEGW010000017.1:0-1507 GCA_050633625.1 Maritimibacter sp.
AGATGTCTATAAGAGACAGCAATGGGAGTGGACAAAACATGGGGGTCATCTTCGTCGTTGCGGCCCGTGCTAAGGTGAGTTCTTTGCGTGTGGGGCTGCCATGGACGTACGGATTACAATCGAAACTACCTTCGACAACGGGGAGAAGCGCACTCATCAGCTTGACGGCATTTCACGACCCTACCGGGTGACCTGTCCAGACGGGATCGGGTTGCGCCTCGAGGATGGGAAGAGGGTTGTCGAACAGATTCAGCGGGCAATTCTTTGCGATCAGGTTGAGGAAATCATCCGAGAAAGCCGCGTATGCCCGGATTGCGCCTCGGTTCGTGCCATTCATGACTATCGCACGCGCGATCTCGACACGCTCTTTGGGCGGGTTCGGGTCAAAGCCGCGCGCTTGCGCCGCTGTTCGTGTGATGCCAGGTCAGCGGCGATGCCCGGCGGACCTATTTCTCCGCTGGCCTATTTCTTTCCTGACCGGGCTACCCCGGAGCTGCAGCGGCTCCATGCGGAACTCGGGTCCCGGCATTCCTTTCGCGAAGCCGCGCGGCTGATGAAAAGCTTCCTCCCCTGCCATCCGCCCCATCACACCACGGTGCGTGACCGGTTGGGAAGAGTAGCCGCGGGGCTCGAGAAAAGTCGAAGGGCATCAGGCGATCCCGCTGAAGCACTTCCCAAAGGGGGTTTGACGGTTTTTCTGGACGGTGCGCATATCCGCTGTCGACCGGAGTATCAGCAGCGACACCTGGATCTTGTGGTCGGTAAGATTGAAAGTCGCAATATGTGCCGACGATTTGGCTTGGTCGCCAATGCGACGGCATCGCCAGGCAGCCGGATGCGAGAAGAGCTGTCAGACTTTGGATGGAAGCCGGGCCGTCTGTTGACGGTAATCTCTGATGGCGAGCTTGCTCTCCCGAACCTCATACGGAATGCCATGGGTGGCGACGGCCAGGTGAAGCATATCCTCGACTGGTGGCACATCTCGATGCGTATTCGACATGTCGAGGCCGCCGTTCAGGGTCTGGTCCAGATACCGGGATTCACTGGAATTCCGGTGCTGTTCCAGCGCCCCGCGAAAAGCCTTCGCTGGTGGCTGTGGCATGGCAGAGCACGGGTCGCGGAAACTTATCTGAAAGGGCTCATGCACGATTGCACCCGCCTTGCGGAAGAACCTTTGGCTGTCCGCACCGCTGCCGCTCGTGTGCAGGCCCGATGCGGGACACTGTACACCTATCTCGCGAACAACATGGAATCCCTTGTCGACTATGGTCGACGGTACCGTAACGGGCTGCCCATCTCGTCATCTCGTGCCGAAGGATCAGTCGATGACATTGCCAATGCCCGCATGGGAAAGCGCAGAAGGATGCGGTGGTCGCCCAAAGGGGCTCACCGAGTAGCCGTCACAAGGGCCGCAGTTCTCGATGGTCGGCTGACCGTCGCAAACAGAAAACGCGCCGCATGACCCCCATGTTTTGTCCACTCCCATTGCTGTCTCTTATAGACATCT
>JBOEGW010000018.1:0-3324 GCA_050633625.1 Maritimibacter sp.
CCCCCATGTTTTGTCCACTCCCGTTGCGCTTATCGACTATGTAGGTGCCCTCCGGGGTCCGACCGTCTCCCTCGAATTGCTTGTGACCCTGAGGAGCGAAGCCCAGCCCGATCGGATAGGTTTGCAGCACGCGATCGGATCCGTCGAGAACAAGCAAACGCTGTCCCTTGTAGAGCCGAAGTCGCGTCACTTCGGGTCCGTCATAGCTGCGGAACTTGCCGGCACAGCCCGACAAAAAGGCCGCTAAGCCACCCAACAGGACGGCGCGGCGGGGAAATCGGATGGTTTTCACTGCTCGATGCCTCTTTCGTGAGGTCTGATATGGAAATAATGTTACCTTGCAAATGCCGCGTGATCAATGTCCGTGGGCAAGCGCGGCCTTTGCGATCTGTGGCCCAACCTGCTCGCCACCGGACGGCGGTGCCTTGGCCTCTTGGCTGTTGAGCAGGCGCAGGGCGTTCGCCACCACCAGCAATGACACACCCACGTCGGCTGCAATAGCGCCCCACATCGATGCCATTCCGAACGCGGTAGCGACAACGAAAACTCCCTTGGTCGCCAAGGAAATACCGATGTTCTGATGGATAATCGACATTGTCCGGCGCGAATGACCGATCAGCCAAGGCACCTTGCCGAGGTCGTCGGTCATAAGGGCAATGTCCGCCGTCTCGATTGCCGCGTCAGAACCAACCGCACCCATCGCGATGGCATAATGCGCGCGCGCCATTGCGGGTGCATCGTTCACCCCGTCGCCGATCATGGCAACCATGTCGTGAGTTTTGACCAGGTCTTCGATGGCTGTCACCTTGTCTTCGGGCAGAAGCTCAGCGCGCACCTCGTCGATACCGACCTCGGCGGCAACGGCGCGCGCTGTTCGCTCGTTGTCACCGGTCAGCATGACGATGGTCTTCACGCCCTGCGCGTGAAGTTGCGCCACGATGCCCTTGGCATCAGGGCGGATGCGATCGCGCAGTTCAAGAATGCCCGTCACACCGGATTCATCGCCGACAGCGACAAGGGTGCTGCCGGCGCCTTCGATCCGCTCCCGCAGATCCTTCGGAATGGCGTCGCCGAAACCCTTCTCCTCGGCAAACCGGTCCGACCCCAGCCAGATCGACCGTCCGTCAGTGCGTCCTTCAAGCCCCCTGCCGGGAATGGTGCGGGTATCCTCTGCGGCGGACACCTTGACGCCGTCGGCCTCCGCCCGCGCGAGAATGGCACGCGCCAAAGGGTGCGACGAACGTGCCTCCAGTCCTGCGGCGAGGGTCATCAGATCTTGCGCTGAAGCCCCGCCCAGCGGGTGCACCGCCGCCACTTCCGGCTGGCCCATGGTGATTGTGCCGGTCTTGTCCATGGCCAGCGCCGTCGTCCTGCCCGGCGCCTCTACATAGGCACCGCCCTTGATGAGGACGCCCGCCCGCGCCGAAGCGGTGAGCGCTGCGACGATGGAGACAGGGGTCGAGATGACCAGAGCACATGGGCAAGCGATCACCAGCAGCACGAGGGCATTGTAGAACCAGTAATCCCAGGCTCCGCCGAAGATAAGCGGCGGCAGTAGCGCAATTGCGACGGCGAGAGCCATGACGATAGGCGTGTAGATGCGGGCGAACTTTGCCACCCACTGTTCCACGGGCGCGCGGCGGGCATGAGCGTCGCCGACCATGCGGATGATCTTGGCCAAGACGGTATCCGAGGCGGCCTTCGTGGCGCGCACCGTTAGTGTACCTTCGCCGTTGATCGTGCCCGCATAGACCTCGTCTCCGGCCTCTTTGGGTATCAAAGCACTTTCGCCGGTGATCGGCGCCTGGTCGACCGCGCCCGCGCCACCCGTCACCAGGCCGTCGAGCGGGATACGGTCGCCACCGCGTACAATAAAGCTTGAGCCTACGGCGACTTGCGCCGCCGGCATGTCGGTCTCGCTTCCGTCATCGCGGATCACGCGCGCGGTGGGTGGCGCAAGATCCAGGAGCGCCGACACCGCGTTCCGCGCGCGCCCAACGCTCCAGCTTTCGAGAAAGAGGGACAGCGAAAAGAAAAAAGCCACTGTCGCTGCCTCGAAGAATTCACCGAGCCCGATGGCTCCGGCGACTGCGACAACCATCAGCAGGTTCATGTCGGGCGACAGCCGACGTGCGGACGACCATGCCTTCGGTGCCACAAGCCAAACGCCGAATAGGATAGCAACTGCAAAAAGCCCTGCCTCGGCCAGCGGCATCGGCGCTTCGCCGTGCCCCGCGAAGAGGCCGAGCGCCCCGCCCATACCTGTCTCGACGATGTGCCAGAGAAAACCCGCCGCCCAGAAGCCGCCGCTGAGAGCCGTAAACAGCCGCTGTCGTGCAAGATGGGCCGCTTGGTCGACCGACGCGTTCTCGGCATTCCACGGCTTCGCGGTCATGCCGGTGCTCGCGACAAGTTCCGCAACTTCGTCGTCCGATACACTCTTTGCGCTGTCGAGAATGGTCATCCTCCCGTTGATCACATCGAACGCGAGATGCTCGGCCCCGCCGATCTGCGGGCCGATTACCTTATTCAAGATCGCGACCTCCTCGGCGCAATCGAGGCCGGACACCTGAAAACTGCGCCCGCCGGTTGGGGCGGGCGTCGTCGGTGCGATGTCGCCGCACGTTCCGGCGCTACCACAGCAACTGCCGCCGCTTGCCTGGGCGTCTTCGGCGTGATCGTGATCGTGGCGGTGGGTGTCGGACGGCATGAACGGACCTCTGGATTCGGGTGCTTTGTCATGACATAGCCCCTACAGTAGCTAGAGCTTCAAGAGAAAAGTTCGGTGGTATTTCCGTTTGTTTTCTTGCTAGACGGTCCGACGACAGCCTCAATCACGGCGTTAGGCATAGAAAGCCGATACGAAGAAAAACAGAAAAGAAAGGAAACTCGATGCAGGTTTTGATGCTGAAGCAAAAAATGATGGTTGCGGTGGCGCTTTTGCTCACGACAGGATGCGCCATCCAGCCGACAGGGCCGAACGACACGGCAGACCAGACGGGCAACGTTCCCGAAGCCGTGGTTGCGATGGCTGCTCCGGATCAGGATGTTGCAACGGCGCGCCTCATGCCGGAAGACGGCTGCTATTGGTACGAACACAGCGGGCCGGTCGAAACGACGCTGCTGCCGTTGCGTACGGCGAACGGTAATCCGATCTGCGTGGCACGCGAAGCTTGAGGACGCGCCACACGTTGCATCAACGCGCCTCAGACCTACGCACCACACTCAACTTCGCGCGGTGACACTGTCCTCCGCTGAGTACAAATGTGCCGTCGATTCGATCTCAACGTTGGGATAAAGTTCGAGTTATGCCCAAAAGTTGGT
>JBOEGW010000019.1:0-12322 GCA_050633625.1 Maritimibacter sp.
ATTAAGGGCTACGCGACACCAGCAACCACAATCAAAAGCGGTTGTTCTGTCATTTGTATGGCGCGTTGTCCGACCGATCGCGGTATGGTCGTGCTTCTTCTCGACCGCTTTTAGAACGCGCAACATAAACCCCGTCAGAACGGCGTTGAATGAGCGGAATACCCCTCGCCTGTTGCTCAGCCAGCAAAAGTCTCTGCCTTTCTTGAAAGGCCGGTTTGTCAAGTCGTGGCTGCTTCATCGGCCCTACTATCCATCCTGCTCTGAACCTCGGCTACAACATCCTTAACCGCATCTGGAGCATTCTCGCCAGAACGCCGACCAGGTTTGCGCGATGGCGGGCGGCGTCGTTTTTTCGCGGCAGCCGAAATACTTGCAAATCCGGCCTCGGCTTCCTTGAGAATTGCACGGCGCTGATCCTCGGTCGGCGGTTGCGCTGGCTTTGATCCAGACAAGTTGCTCAGCTTTGCCACTTTGGTTTTCTTCCGCTCATGTTCGAGAGGCGGATAAGGAAGCAAATGGGTTCCCCTCGCAGCATCAATCGGTGCGAAGTGATTGTCTTCGTAGTATCGAATGTGGTCAGCTTTTATCGGATACTGACCTTCTGGAAGGATCAAAACCTTGTCCAGCGGAAACCGCAAAAGCTCGCTTGCAGAAATCAATGGACGTTCTTCTGATCGACGGCTCACATGCGCGCTATCGTCCAGGTCTCGGATGCGTGATTGGCTTTCGCTTTTTGATGTGATCGTCCGCTTGCCCAGAGCTTCAGCAAGCACGGACGCTGTTCTATCATCCTGTGGTGTCATGTAGATTTGGATGCCAGCGCCAGCCAACAATGAACGCCTGTCAGCTTCCCCATAAAGCGACGGTGAATCGAGGCCAGCGATGGATTGGGAAATAATGAAAAACCGACCACCGAATGCCCGAATAGTTTTGATCGACTGCAACACAAGAGGTTGACGGCCGAGTTGGTCAAACTCGTCCATGAGAAACATAACCGGATGTGGTTCATCTGGACCGGGCTCAGCTCGTTGAAGCGATGCGATAGCATCTGCAAAGAGCAGCCTGATCAGAGGTGCAAGGGTTTTCAGATGCTCGGACTGAACTGCGATATAGAGGGTTTGTGGTTCCTTCCTGAAGGTAGAAAAATCAAAATCGCTTTCGGAAGTTGACCGTACAACTGACGGATCAGACCAAAGCTCGAACCCAGCTCCGTTGATCACAGAAATATAGCTGTCCACAATCTTCTGGGTCTCGCCAGCCATTTCATTGAATGTTCTGGAAACAATGGGGATAGCCGTCATGTCCGCATATGATCTGTAGTTGTCCGCGCGTCTGCCGCCCCCACCCATGATCTCGGACGCATAACCTAGGGTTGGCGTGCCTTGCTCGATGGCAAAAAGACAGGACGCGACAAACAGCCGTTTGCCTGCCTGATAGAACCCCTTGGCATTGTCACCTTCGACCACAAGAAAGAGATCGGCCAAAGCATTCAACGCAGTGTATTGCTCATCTGTTGACGCCATGTCTGCGATACGTTGAAGGGGATTAAATCGGTGCGTTCTTGTCACCCGGCCAGGCGTCGGCTTGCCTTCCATGGCAGGCATGTCAACGTAATCGAACGGTGAGAAATACCAGATTTCATTGCCCAACCCCTTCTGGCGATGCACTGAAGACTTTTGAAAATTCTCACCCTTAACATCGAGGACAATGGCTGAGCCATTAAAGTGAAGAAGGTTCGGCAGCACGAAGCCGATTCCCTTTCCTCGCCCGGTTGGCGCAATCATGATCGCGTGCGGAAAACGATCGGGTGATGCCGAAATAAATGGCTTATCACTCTTTGGGCGACCCAGCTTGCCGTAGACGAAACCATTCACATCGAAGCCGCCAATCATCTTGTTGCGTCGGATCTCCGACTTGGATTGGAAATGAGCATCGTCATACTGTGTCAAACTGCCACGATAGACACCGGCAACGCCAACAGCGGTCAAAGCGAAAGTCACAGCGCCGGTAATCAAAAATGCCGATTGTAGGATTGCGGGTGATGCCTCAAGGGTTGCCCAGGAGTATCGAAGAAAGAACGGTTGCAGAGGATCAATTGTCGCTACGGATTCCTTTCTGGCAACAACAACGTAGATAGTCGCCAGCATCGAACCAATATAGCCGCCCGCAAGCAATCCGCCGAAAAGCGCCAAGACATAGCGCCAGCGGGTTTCAATATCTTGGATCATGGCAACCTCCTAAACTCTTATAGACTAATATCATCTGACAGGTCTGGCTCGACACTGTGTTCTTTCTCGGCAACCTTGATAGCTGCGCTTTGACGGGCGAGCTGCTGGAATTGATCAACCGGTTCGCTATGCCGCTCATTTCCATCGGAAATGTCGGCTTCGTTGCGAAGCTCTGATCCCACAGCGGCCCGAATAGCAGGGTCTTTGATTTCTTCACGCAACGCAGTGTAGTCCCCTGCCCTAACGGCGTCCAAATCTTCTTGCGATAGCTCCTGCGACATGCGTTCAACGATCATTTCAATCGCTGGAACATCTGACAATCGCTGATACCTCTCACCATAGATCAGCTGATCACGAGCAATGACTTCCTGAAGGTCGCGAGGCACTTCGTAATCCGCGAAAATATTGGCAGCTTCTTCGGACAGGTCGCGCTCAAGTCGGTCATAGGACACTGGAAGTTGACCCGTAATCTCATCGAGCGCAGATACTTGCCCATCTACGAGTTGATCAACCTGCCGTTCTGCGGCCTCCGGATCGAACACTGCACCATCTTCATGCCGCGCAAGATCCAAGTGATTGCGACGTGAAATATCCAGTGAAGTGCGCAAACCAGCTTCATCACGCTCCATGAGCGCAGGCAAAGCGGCCATATACTGCCGTTCGTCGTTCGTCATAGACGATTCAGACGCCATCAAATCGCGCAATGAATCAACATAGTCGCCGGCCGTTTCAAGGTTTTCGTGTTCTGTGCCAAGAGCTGTCGCGGAAACAATCAATGTTTCATATTTGGAGAACACGCTGTCGCTGTCGAAATTCTCGCCAACTCCATTCTCCAACTCAGCCAAAACGGTGCGCGAGTGGTCCATATCCACCTCTGGGCCAACCCCCTGTGTGCGCCACCCCTCGACCTGGCCCGCTGTGCGGCTGGACAACATGAACCGCTCTGCCATCTCTTCGGCATTTGTTCCTGCTCTTTCAAGCCTGTCCTCATGCACAGTAAAGGCCGCTTCAAGTCGTTGCCTCAGATCATCCATCGCCACTTCTGATGCACGGTGTGCGGCGGGATCGTCGCCAAGATGATCACGAGCGGAATGAATGTCGCGTACAATGTCCAGGCTGTAAGGGTCATTGTCAGACGACAACTCGCGACCATGCTGCTCCATGAACGATTCAGAGACAGCGGCGTCCTGCATCAAGCGAGTTTGTTCGGCAAAACGCTCTTCCAGATGCACGCGCTCCGCTCCCGGCTCCATATCTTGAATGTCCGCCCACGCTTCTCGGGCAGACGCAAAAATACGCTCAACATCTTGCGAAAAGCGTTCCGTCGGGTCGATGCGTGGCGTATCAACGTCGGTTGCGGTCATGAGTGAACCTCCTTCTTTCAAAATATCAGATGCAGCGGAAAACATACCGCTCAGTTTCTCCATGAAACCCCCCTGCCCTTCTGGGTCGGTGGTCAGGCGGGCTATCGAACTTAGGGATTGGTATTGATTGGCAAAGCTTCTCAGCATCGCTTCGCGCTTCATGCGCTCAACAATCGACATTTTGGGCGCTTCAACAGAAGGTGTTTCCTCGCCGGTCATTTTGAGATTGTCGTGTGCTGCGCGATATTCGGTCTCTCTGGGCGGATACTCAACAACACCGCGAGACAAACGAGACGAAGCATTCAAAGCCACACCATGTTCATTGGCGATTTTGGCATGAAGCTCACGCATCACGTCATAGTTAAGCTCGGATTTCATACTTATCGACAAAAACTGGCCGTGGTCATTGCCACGTTTATCAACCACGAAATGAGCATGGACATGATCAGTGTTGGCATGAAGTGCAGCAACATAGCGCCACTGGTCTCCAAAGTCGCCGGACCCAAACACCGCCCTGCCCCACTCCTTTGCGATGTTCTCCGCCGCTTCCACATCCGTGTCCTTTGGGAAGCTCAAAATGATATGGTCGGAATGTCCTCGCTTGGGGTTTCCGGCCCAACTGCTCGTCCACAGCGGAACCGTGGTTTCTACAGAGTTCTTGTAAAGGCCGCGCTCAATTCCATTGAAGTTCAGCCATGTTGATTTTACCGCCTCATCACGGGTGATATAATCCAGCTGGCGGCGAAGCTCCTTGGGAGAGTGAGCACCGCCATTGCGCACCCTCTTTACAACGGACTGTGGAACCCTTTGTGCGTTGCCTGCCATTGCCCTCGTGGCTCGTTGCTGACGAGTTCCAAGGCGCAGCATGATCGCCTTTTCTATCGGATCGGAGCGCATTCCGGCATGGCGACGACCGATATTTGGCAGCACCTCACCGATGATGGCGTCTTGAATCGAAGTCTGGTTACTCATTCATCGCTCCTCCGATTGGAAAAGCAGCCTCAACGAACGCCCTTTGCCGTGATGCAGACACAAAAGCGACAAGCTGATTAACCGCCTCATCGACCTTCACATCGAGTTGTTGCACGAGCTTCCCGTCCCTTGCATTCCAGGATAGCCGCCCGGACTGCGCCAGCGTCACGAGCTGATTGAGGTTCACACCGATGGCATTTAGCTCTTTTCTCAAACCCGCAAGCGCCTCAATTTCCTCCGACTGAAGATCCAAAACACCCAAGGAATGACGGACAAGACGCCTAACACCGTCCGACATGGTGATACCAAGCGCCTCTGTTTTGGCTTTGAATGCCGCGTGTTCCTCGTCTGAAACGCGCCCTCGGACGTTCTGACCACCGGTCGTCACGCTCCTTTTTTGCTTGCTCAGCCGGATTTTCGTCACCGTCGAACGATGCCGACCGAGCTTTCGCGCAATGGAAGCATCGCTTTCGCCCTCAGCAATAAGTGCCTGAATTTTCAGGCGTTCCTTATTGGTGATGCGTCGTTGTTTAGGCACAGATTTTGGCTCCGTCAAAAAGTGTGATAAACTCCTACCACAATATACCGTTCCAGCCAACCGACCTTTTAGGCCGGTTTTCGCTCCTTCGGAGAAGTACCACTTGCGAAAATCGAACAGCCTAAAAGGTCTCCGTTTACGCCACCGGAAACCGATGCAAATCGCGTTTCACCAACAGGTGGCGAAAGTAATGAGGTCGCAAAGCGACCGAATTGCCGTTTAGATCGCCCCAGGCGCGCAGCGCGTGGGCGATCCGCCTTCACACGCATCCAGGCGGATGACAGGCGCAAACATGACCTCCACAGGCAAAAATGGCGATAATCCGGTGCTACGGTGCTACGGTGCTACGGAGCTAGGGGGTATCGGCGCATAGGTGTCGTGGAGTACCGACGCCTAAGCGTGATGCAGCTTAGGTGCCAAGGTGTGGCGGTGCTGATACATATAAGCGCCAAGGCGCTGCAACGCTATGCCGCCAAGGCGTACCGGCGTCTCGGTGCCATGCGGTAACGGCGGTGCGGTGTATTGACGTAACAGCGGGACGAAGCTACGGTGCAACAATGCCACGGTGCAACGGGGCGTAAGCAACTAGGCGCTAAAGTGACATGGAATAGCGGTGCAACGGTGCACTGACATAGAGCAGGAAAAGAACATGAAAGTTATCACTCTCATTCAAACCAAAGGCGGGTCAGGCAAAACCACGCTTGCCATGACAATCGCAAGCGCAGCACTTGCCAAAGAACAAAAGGTTCAAATGTTCGACGGTGACGTGAACAAGCAGCTTTTGAGCTGGCAGCCTGCTTACATGGACGCGGATTGGGGGCATGTCGAAAAGCCTGATTGGCCTGAACGTTTGCAAATTGACGAACCGCCTGAAAATGTCGAAGCACTATATGAGCGACTTGAACAGCTCGAAGAAAACGGCACCGATCTCGTTATCTTCGACACGCGCCCCGGCAGTTATGAAAGCACTGAGGACTATGCCATTGCGGCTGATATGGTTCTGATCCCAGCTCGACCGGCACAAGCTGAGTGGCGGCTTGTCCTTTCGGCTTTTGAATGGATGGCGGAGCTTCAAGCAACATTAGCTGAAAACGAAAGATTTCCGCAGGTCCGCTCGGTCATTGCCAATGTCCCGACAAAAATCATTCAAGCAGCTGCCGGTGTTGGTAAATCAGGATCGCTTCCAAAGCGAGATAAGGAAGTGTTGGACAACATTCTGCAAACCCCGCACCTGGACACCATGATCCCGAACAGTCGTATTCTCGAACATCTGCTTTATCACGGCCCATTGCCGGTCGCTGAGAAAGCGCACCGACAGGCGCGTGCTGGCACTCTTATGGCGAACAATTTCGAAGATCTGACACAAATCGCCGTCAGCCTTTATGATGAAATCATTGAGGGGACGCAGGAATGACCCGACGCCGTATCCCCCTAAAAGTAGCTCCTAGCCCTGCGTCGCAGCGCCCGGAAAACAAATCCGTCGAAAAGCTCGTCCAATCAAGTCGAGAACATCAGGAACGAATGCGCAGCGTAGCGGGCAACCACGCAGAGACCAAAGACAAGCCAGCGGAACCCGCCAAAACGCGCAAACAGACAAAGCGCACAAAACCCGAAGCAAAAGAGCCCAAACCCCAACCGGCCACCACAACCGCGCCAAAGCCAGAAACAAACCCGGAAAAAGCTAACACCGCGAGCGCCACGCAACCCATCACTCGCAAGATGACCCTGCATGTGCCAATCAATACCTTGATGGATAGCAGGGCAGGGAAGCTTGCGGAGACAATCAGCAAAGACAGGGAATATGTGATTGCAGCGTATCTGAAAAGAAGCACCGAAGCCCTGCGCAATCGCTGGAAAGCAGGCGAACTCGATAAGCTGCTGTCAGATGCGAAGCTCTTGCTCGATCAATCCGCTGATAGTGGAACGCGGCCTGAGCGAAAGTATCTTGCCCTTGACGTAACAATGATCAGTGATGCTCAAACACTCTTTGATGATCCGTTGGGGCTTTTGTCCGAAAACAAGATCATGAGCGCATTTCTTGGCGCGGAAATGCTCGCGCAGCTTACAAAGGAATGACCCGCAAAAGCGGGTCATTCCGATCAGCAGGACATGTCAGGGATTGGCTCCATACCTGACAATTGCAATGAATCCTGACTGGTTACGAAAGCATAATCACCGCCTTCGCCAATGATCGCCACCATCTTTGCCCACTGTTCCTCGTCAGCTTTGAACTCAGACACGACACCATTTTCAACTGTGAATGCTGCCTGTTCACCAGATTGCGCCAGCAGCACAACCTGCGCCGGGGCAGGGTGCTTTGCGAACTGTACTGGAAGAGTGGCGTTCGATTTGTCGCCAAACACACGATCAGGATCGCAAGCCAGCGTGATTGAATAACTGTCTTCTGCGTAAGAAAACACGGTCATTCCACGCGAAATGGATTGTGCCCATTGAGAACCTGCGAGCGCAGGCGTTGCTGCTGCAATGAGGCTCATTGCAAGCGAAAGCTGTAAACTAGTTTTCATCACCACTAACCTTCTATTGACATGCACAACTCATGGCAGAATCCAAGCAATGTGACAACATGCTTGTGAAAGAATACGCGGGCACGCGCCAAGGCGCGCGACATTCGTTTGGTTGGTCCGCCGCCACCTTTCGTCAAAGGCGTAAAGGGGCAAGCGCCAGCAAAGCTGGCGTCAATCTGTCTAACCGTGTCCTCGCGCTACGCGCTGCGGGCCGCACTATAGACAGATTGCCCCCTTGACCCCTCCGCCCAAAGTCGTCGGTCGGGCGTTGCCCTCCCTCCTTTGCCCCCGAAAAACCGTGGGGTTTTTCAGGACAAAGGCGCGAGGCCCCGCCAATGCGGACAATTAGTCGCGTGTTGATAGCGCTGTGAGAGAAAGGGAAGCCATGAACGCGGCAAAGGTTGGCAGACAGAAATGGCCTGACAGGTTGAAGATCTCCATGCGGATCAATGGTGAGCTGGTGGAAGTGGGGCAGAGATACCGTGGTCAAGACGGGAAGCTCTGCGTTGCCTGGACAGTACCATTCAGCAAGATCAAAAACGAGATCATCTATCTCGAACGGGCAGGGCAGCGCTCTTAGCGCTGCCCACGGTTTGAAATCGCCCGTCAGGGAGGTTTCAAACCCAATTTCAAATCTGACCAAAGGTTAGATTGGGGCGAAGCTCGGTCTCGCCCCAATTTTCAATACCAGCACATAAGAAAGGACCGCGCTGACGGTCCTTTCTTTCGATCTCTTGGGCTGGCTATACTTTCGACCAGTTGCGTTGCATGAATCGACTGATGCGGCATGTCGTGCCCGTGTCCACACATTCAAAGCATGTGGTTGCGCGGCGGTATCCCGCAAAACGCTCTTTGATAACCTTGAATGTCTGGCGCTCGATTCCGTCACCAAAGGTTAAAGGCTGCTCGAAACGAACAACGTCACCGTGATTGACTTTACGGCGCACCAAAGCCGCATTTTTCCGGCAACGCTCTCGCCACGACACAGCATATTCGCGGTCAGTTTCGCTCAACAGATCAAGCAATTTCTTTGGGGCCATTGCCTCACATGGACCCATGCTTTCCTCCATGTCCTTGTAGCACCATTCGCCACCACCGCGACGGGTCAGGACCACGGCTGCAAAAACATACCGGCCCAAGCTGTCGCGGGTGTAACCGTAGGTTTCGGTTTCCTCAGTTTTGCAGGTCACTTCAACGGCGACATACCAGACCGAGCCCTTGCGGGTGGTGAGGATGGGCCGCATGGCCCGATCCTCGTTTTCGTATGTCATAAGGCGCTCAATCTCTGCCTTTTCGTCTCGGGGCGGGGTGTAGTGGCAGGTCCAGCCCATTACGCTGCCTCCGACACTGCGGCCACGTTCTGCTTGTCCAACACATAGTCAAAAGCTTTCTGGGCTTGTGCAGCTGCCTTGAAAATAGCGTTCTTGTCGTCCTTGAGTGCTTTCAACCACCCTTCAACGTAAGCTGCGGTTTGGTCAAAATGCGGCTCAAACCCCAGATGAACGGCAAGAAATGCGCTGAAAATTTCGGCTTCAAGTTCGCCCATGGAATACTCGGCACGGTTTGCAAACTTCTTCTGGGTGCCAATGCGGTGATCGGCCAAGACATAATGCCCGATTTCATGACTCAAGGTGCCGTAGTATCCGGCTGCATCGTAGAACGTGGCAACAGGTGGCATATGCACCTGATCGTTCTTCGGGTCATAGTAAGCTTGCGGTTTGTCACTGGTGACAATCTCAGCGCCGATAGCGTCAAAGAATGAATCAAGCTCCGGGTTCGCTTCGGTGCCAAGATCGCGGGGCGGTTCGGGTCGGATATAGTATTCCTCGGGCAAGCCTTCGATCTGATCCACGTTGAAAACGCTGAAATACTTGACCACGCGCACGGTCTCGGCCTCGCCATCGACCTCCTTTTCATAGGTTCCATAGTAGACTGATTTCGTGGACTTCGCGCCCTTTTTAACGCAACCGCCCAATTCCAGTGCTTGCTTGAATGTCATCCAGCGCGCGGACTGATAGCCCTGCATCATGGCCGTTGCCCAAAGCATCAACACATTGACGCCCTGATACTTCTCGCCATTGTGCCGCAACGGGAAAGAAGCGCCTGCCATGTCGCCCGTCCACGGTTTGCGCCAGGGCGGGGTGCCTGCCTCGATCTGCTTAATGATCGTGTCAGTAACGTGCTGTTTAATGTCGAACCGTGCTTTTGCCATGTCTGGCCTCCTTGTGGTGCGCCCGCTTCGGTCTGGTGCCAAAAATGGGCATCGGGGTTTTTGGACAGCGCGAATGCGCCTGCTCCTGAAACCTCGAATGCGATGAAAGAAAGGATTAGGAGCCAGCGGGCCAAATCGACATGACTGGCGCGGGCAGGCGGCGTAGCCGCCAACACGGGAATGTCTATTTTGCTTGCTGGCGGCGGCATCCCTGCCGCCAAACAGCCGAAGCGGCGTTCGGCTTGCCCGAACCCCAAGGCTCGATGCCTGTCCAGGCATCGTTATGAGGCGGAGTAGGGCAGGGCACTTAGCCCTGCACGACCCGCCCTGCCGCGCGCGGCTTCCCGAACACGGGAAAGGGCGGTCTCTCGACCGCCCAGGTGCGTTAGCGTCTTATTCCTGATCTTCCTCCTTCGGTTTGGCAGGGAACGCAGCCATTTCCACACCGGGGAACATGTCGTGCTTCACTGTGACCGAAGTGACGTTGCCGTTGTCGTCGGTGTTCAGGAAGAGAACCCCGCAGGTGTTCCAGAAGTTTTTGCCGTCTTTTTCGCCGGTTTTAACGCGCAGTTTCAGAGCTTGTGCCATTTTGTAGATCCTTCATCTTGTGTTTCGATAAACATTCTCTGGCGTGCAGCTATGAGGGGAGTGTCAGCAGGTATTTTGTCGCGCGAGGAATGCCCGTAGGGCAGGGGAAAATACCTGTTGAAGCGGTTCTTGAACCGCGGCTCTCCCCGGCTGCGCGCGATGTTTTATCAGATAGAAACACATATGAGGGATCGGAAAGGGCGCTCAAGCTCGACTGTGATCAATCAAACCAAGAAAGGCAAAAGCGTTTGGATCAGCTGAAGAGGCTCCAATGACCCACCGACAATAACGGCTGTCTCAGTGCAGGTTTGCTGATGCCGCCCAACTTGTTCCGTGTGGAGATCCGCATCCCAGATAAGCCAATCAGGAAAATCAGAAAGGCGCAGGCCCGGGCAACGCGAGAGACAATCCCGAAGGGATGGAAAGCGCGGCGGGGCGGCTTCGCCGCCAGGACAAGTCGATCGTTACCCGCAAGGGCCGATCCGCCCTGACCTGGGCGACCATGCGAGCCGCGCCGGATGCTGACTCGATAGAGACAGTAGCCGGCGCTTTGGCCGCAGGGAGACAGGGCAGGGGGGTTCGGAGCGAAAGCCGGTATGCCGGCTGAAGCTTAGAGCGCGGTCACGAGCTGCAAGCTCGGGATGGCCCACAACCCTTTTCAAACCGTTACCCAACCCTTTCGAAACCGTTCCGAAACCCTTATCGAAAATGGCGCTCAAAAGTCGTAAACTATCTATAAGGGGTGTTAAATAGCTACTGGAACTGTAAGCATTCTTTCACTACGGTTCTTCCTGACGACACGAAACCGAGGATCTGAAGCGTTCACGGCGCACAAGCTCTTCAATCGTCAAAGGAAAGAAGTGAAACGAAGGAGACCACTATGACACGATACACCCTAAACGTCCCTGTCAAATACGACGACAACGGCACTGAGAAGACGAGCTTCCGGCGAGTCGGGGCTGTTTTCGAAAATCAACGCCGCGACAGCGACGAAACTTTCCTCTCGATCAAGCTCGACTTCCCTGTTGGTGCGACCGAGCTGGTGGCCTTCCCCGCGAAAGCAGGCGACGACAGCGACGTAACCGAATAGGCAATACGCGGCGGGCGGCCGACACCGGCCGCCGCGCAGCCGGGCTACTTGTCACGGCTTTTTATCTCGAACGTGATTTTCAGAAAAACCAAGTTGACTTCGATAGCCAGGCTCAGGTCGATGCGTTGAAGCTGCTTCCGAATTGTTTTCAATCTGCGCGCCGCGATGCGACGAAGGCGGGTTGCTGATTTACGAATGTATTTCATGATCTGTCTCCTTAATGAATAAACGAGGCAGAAAGACACGGCGGGAAAGGGGACCAGTCAACACGCGCGGCACGCGCCCGAAGGCTTGGTGTTTACAGGTTCCCGCGCCGTGTAAATTGGCCGATGATGTTCATGGAGACAGGGCAAGGCATGACGGACACGCATTTAAAAGGACGAGGCAGCGTGGTATCTGTGAGTAATGAAGAACCTGTTGCGTAAACTGCTGAACTATCGCGCCAAACTGGTGGCAAGAAAGGAAGCTGTAGAAAGCTGGGAGAGACGTGTCGTAGATCCCATTGTCGCAAGTGGACGTGATGAGCTGCTAACAACAGCCTACAAACACCGATTTAAAGCTGTCCTTCATTCCTTATTGATTGGAATCTTCTTCGTGATCGGCTTGGTAGCCTATGCAATGAACAACGGGGAGTGGCTTTCGGACCATCGGTTTTACCTTATCCTTGTTATTAGCGGCATTGGAGTAATCTGGACCTCACGAGAAACGCTCTATCATTTCAGAATATGGGCGCAGAAAATGGAGCGGTGGCTGGCGGAGAACGATCCGCATTTCTAGGGGCTTCCGCCCCCGCGCCCGATGGGCG
>JBOEGW010000020.1:0-22781 GCA_050633625.1 Maritimibacter sp.
AGATGTGTATAAGAGACAGGTCCAAAATCGTCGAGTAAGCGAAGTTTAAGGACGCACGAACAAACCTGTGTCCAAAATCGTCGAATAACGGAGTAGCGCGCTCGCCGCGTTTTTTCTGAAAGACGAAGAAAAGGTCGCCTTCGGGCGGCCTTTTTTGCTTTGATGGGGCGGTATTTTAGACAGTGAAGGTTTAGTGAGGGTTTTACGTTTAGCCGTTTGTTTTTTCATTTGATTCCATGGTGGGTGTTTGCGGGTGCAGGGCTGATTGCGATTAACGCCGTTGTCGAGGAGGTCCCTCGGCAGTTCACGTTGGCGCGTGCAGTTGTAGTGGCCAAGGCGTCTCCGGCGCCGGTCCCCGTGCCCTTGACGCAGTTTGATCGGGCTCAGGTCAAAGCGCCGATTTTTGAGTTGGCCAGTTCGACGGGATCTTGGGGCGAATAGAGCGCAGCAAAGCGGACTCCGCGTACGCGCTGCTCACGCCTGCTGAGCCTGGAGGCGCGCATTTCGCCGTTTTTGCACTGACGCCTTTTCATTTGCCAGAGTTGATAGAAGACCTTGAGGCGGCGCGCGACGAAGATGGGCGTGTTCTGTTGCGTGGCTTCCTGACAAGGGGTTTATACAGAAGCGATATTCGTGAGAGTTTGGCACTGCAAGGGGTCGAGGTGACTGGGCCACTCTATGTGGTTGAGGCGTATTTTGGTGATCGCAGCGAAAGCATTGACGCCAAGGTGCGGACTGACCTTGTTTTCGTGCTAGTCGTGTGCTTTCTGACCTTCGCGGTCTGGAGTCTCGCAATTTGGAAATTCGTCATTTGGCGAAAGCGCGTGAAGGCGAAGCGGGGGGCACAGCCAAAGCGAAAGGCGGCGCGCGAGCGTAAACCTTCAACAGTGCGCGCGAAGGACGCCGCCGATGACAGCCCGATCAAATCAAAGAAGGGGCTATTTCGCTAGGGGCTTGACCCTAAGCTCTTCCCTTTTGTGGCGCGCTCGCGCATCTTTCCTTCATGTTTGATAGCCACATAAAATTTGCACATGTCTTGAACGGCCCTGATCGAGGCCGTGCGCTGGATGATGAAGCGCTGCGTCATGTGCTGAAGGCCGATACGCTTGGCTGGGTGCATTTGGATGGCACTCATGCCGACTCAGAGGCGTGGATTTTGGAACATCTGGACTACCTTGATCCGCAGGCCGTTGAGGCCCTGCTAGATCCGGCGTCCCGTCCTCGCCTTACGCCTTTGGGCGATGGGCTTATGATCATTTTTCGGGTCATCAACTTCAACGAGGGGCATGATCCCGAGGATATGATCTCGCTGCGGGTTTGGGTGGACGCACATCGGATCGTCACTGTTTCGTTGCGCCGGGTCCGCGCCGTTGAGCGGCTTGATAAGGCTCTCTCGGAAGGAAAAGGGCCGCGCACAGCAGGCGAATTCTTGGCGAGACTTGTGGAGGATATCACGGGGAAAATTGCAGACTTTCAGGCCGATCTTGATACGCAAACAGATGGGCTTGAGGATTTGATCGTGCGCGAGCAGGGCGAGCATTTGCGCGCGAACGTCGTCAATTTGCGGCTCCAAGTCATTGCGGCCAGGCGATTTATCGCGCCGCAACGCGATGTGCTTCATGCGATTGCCGGCAGCCGCTGCCCGGTGGTGGATGATGAAACCCACCGAGAAATTGAAGAAGAAGCGCAGAAAATGACCCGCATCGTTGAGGATTTGGATGAGTTGCGCGATCAGGCGATGGTGCTGCGTGAAGAGTTGTCGGGGCAACTGTCTGACCGGCTTAACCGCAACATGTTCGTGATGTCTGTTGTGTCAGTCATCTTCCTGCCGCTTGGGTTCTTGACCGGACTTTTTGGTGTGAATGTGGGGGGCATGCCGGGCGTTGATGACGGGGGCGCTTTTATGGTGTTGTGCCTGTGGCTTGCTGGTTTGGTGGCGGCTTTGGTGCTGCTGCTATGGCGGCTCAGGTGGATCAACATCGGGCGGCGGGCCGCCGCGCGCAAACGGTGATTGGCAAATCCCAGGTTTTTGCGGTATACTTTAAGCATCACCACAGGAGGCGATGATGGATCAGAACTGAGCTCACCTTTTTTGCAATGCAACATAGGAGTTCAGCATGGCTGTTCCATTTCTTGACGCCGATGCGCGTCACCCGCTTCAATTGCCAGACGGCAGTATTTTTGAGCAAACCGTTTGGCTCAAGAACGTGATTGATCATCCCAATATCGAGGTTGGCGATTACACTTATTACAATGATTTTGATCCGGTCGAGGACTACGCATCTCGCATCGCGCCCTATCTTCATCCGGGCGCGCCTGAGCGTTTGATCATCGGGCGGTTTTGCCAGCTTGCTCATGGAGCGCGGTTCATCACGTCTTCGGCGGATCACCCGAAACGCTGGTTCACGACCTATCCTTTTGCGGTGTTCGACCATGAGCAGATGCCATATTTCGCGGAAGAATTTGCGAAGGGACGCGATACTGTCATTGGCCATGATGTGTGGATAGGACATGAGGCGCGGGTGATGCCTGGTGTGAGCATCGGCAATGGCGTGATCATTGGGACGGGCGCGGTTGTGACGCGCGATGTGCCTGATTGGAGCGTTGTCGTGGGCAATCCGGCGCGCGTCGTGCGGCGCAGGTTCGCGCCATCCGTATGTGAAAAACTCGATCAACTTGCTTGGTGGCATCGGGATGTGGAAGAGATTCGCGCGCTTGTGCCGGTCTTGGCGTCACAGGATGAGGCAGCTCTGGATCGGGCTTTGGCGGCGTTTAGCCTTTGACCATTTTCCAAGAGATGCGCTCGTTGGGGCTGCGCTCAATGGCTTGAATGTGCTTTTGGAGCGCAGCCTTTTCGCCAAATTCGGCGTAAATAGGTGCCGCGGCACGAACGGCGTCGATCAATTCGGCGTCGTCCAATCCGTCTGTCTCACCCCGCGCCAAAACGTCTGGCGTGATCGGTTTGATACAACCAAACACGATTGTGTCGCTGGTGACATGGGTCAGGGGCACGAAACACTCCGCCATGAGCGCCATTTGAGCCGCAATCCACGGTTGGCGCCAATGAAGAAAATCCTGATGAATGACGACGGATTGACCTGGGATCAAATGGGGAAAGAAATCCCGCGCCATTTGGTCCTGGCTCGCGGTGGATTTGGACGCGTCCATTGCCAGAATTTCGATTGGCTCGCCAATCCAGCCATTGTCTTCGATATCACCTTTGTGAAACGTCAATTGCTCGGCCCAGGGCGCAAGTAATTCGCGCACAGCTGGCAGGCTGCTGTTGCCTTCAAACGGTGTGACCCCTGCCGGATAGAGCACCTCATCGCGCAAGCCTTGGGAAACACCGAATCTATCGTAGGTGTGGATGTCGCTCGTGAGTCCCGCCTGTTTCGCCCCTGCCGCGAAACGCGCTGTCGAGCCTCCCACAAAACAGCCCAAATCGACAATGGCGCCCACGCCGCGCGCCCATTTTGAGGTCAGCCAAAAATACAACAAGGCTTCTTCATGCGAGAGCATTGTTGGCACATTTTGCGCAGCGCCAAGAACGGCTAAACTGCCGCCAATCCAAGGGCTTTGATCAAAATCGGCGAACCGATCTGGCAAGGTCATAGTGGCGTCTCCGTGGCTTCGCGCAACTTACAAGGTCTGCGCGCCGTCGCAAGGCGTGCATTTGGTAGAAAACGCTCTTGAACTGCAACGCACATTGTCCTACACCCGCGTTCGGCCATAGGGGTATAGCTCAGTTGGTAGAGCGACGGTCTCCAAAACCGTAGGTCCCGGGTTCGAACCCTGGTGCCCCTGCCATTTTTCACAAAACCGTTAAGTTTCCATGTGTTCGCCCGGCGTTCACCGAAGTCTTGCCCCAATCATGTCGAATTTTTCTTGCTTAATGAGCGCAAGTGAAAAGGAGATTTGCGGGATGGCCCGGCTGTTTGTTCTGTTTTTTTTGATGTTGCCATGGTGGGCGTTTTTCCCGATTGCCGCCGGGGTGGGCTGGCTTGCGGAAAAGGCCCATACCAGCGCACAAGAAAAAGAAGCCGTTCGGTATGAGGCCTTGCAAAACGGTCCGCCACCCGCCGTTGACTTGTCCGAGTTTCAATACGACCAGCACGTTGGGCTGGCCGATGAGGTCAATATCGTCGGTTGGATCAATACCGATTACAACTACACTCTGGTTGAGCGCACCAATGGCCTAAAGACGGATGAACACTTCCTGTATATGCTGTTTGGCTCCGAGCAAGGCCGCGACGCGAAGATCGTGCGCGCTGCGATGGTGATGAGCGAAAAACAGGTGGATCAATTTGTCGAAAAGCTTGATGATTTTGTAATTGGTGTGTCCTTTTTTGCGGACCCTAAATTTGCCTTCAACGGCACAGCCTCAACGTATTCCTCTGAAGGCACGATGGTGCGAGATGCGATTGCAGATGAGGGGTTACAGCGCGCTGATGACTTTTTCTATTTGACCCCGTTTTTGAATGGGCGCGAGGTGGATTTGTATCGCGCGTCCCGGCCAAACGATGTGCGGTTGACCATGTGGCTGGTTGCGCTCGGGATCGCGCTGTTCGGGGTGGTGAAGCGATTCTTTAAGAAGGCCGAAAGGGCCGGGCGCAAAACGGACGGATCGCTTGATTCTGAAACCGTCTTTACGCCCGCGCCTCCGGGTGGAGCGAACCCGGAACTCACCTATAGGAATGATGTCGATCCAGCAAAACAACATGTGCCTTTGGCGAACGGTTTAGACCCGAATTCGCCGCTTGGCCGCATGGCGCAGGCGCGCGCGACAGCTGCGCAGCCTGAGCCGCCATTGAGCGCTTCAAAATCACCGGCGCGGGCCAAGGTTGCGGGCGGCTTTGGGATGCGAAAAGCCGCGACCTTTGCTCTGCTGGTGGTTGGAGTCGGGCTTATTGGAAGCAGTTTTGTGGGGTCACAACTTTCAAACATGCTTATGGGCAGCTCCGGTTTGACGGCTCAGGTTGTGCCGGTGGAGCACAGAAAAAGCGATGCGGAAGGTCGCCCAGAAGCAACCCCGGTTTCGCACCGGGAAGAGGCTGTGCCAACCGTTTCCAATGCGGCAATTGAGCCAGTGGCGCAAAGTTCCGCCACGCCGCATTTGATGCCGTCGCACACGCTTCCCGTTGCGCCAGCGCCTCAGGTGGAGCCGCAGCCGGTCCCAAAGCCCGTGCAAATTGCCACGCCTGTGTCGCATGAACCCACCACGCCTTCCCTTATTGGCCTCGCGCTCAAGGGCGTGCTGGGGGTCGCCCTGATATTTGGGTTGTGGAAGCTCGCGAAGATTATTCGTGTGAACCAAGGCAGCCGAAAATCGTTTGATGGCACGCCAGACGAAGCCATTGAGAGTGAGGCACCTTTTGAGCGCTCCGCAAACGCGCGCGCCGTCACTCAAAAGGCGCCGTCTCAACCGACAGGTCGGAATTGGCGTAAGCGGCGCGGTACTAAAGTCGACCCTCTTGAGCGCTTGGCGCGCGATGCCCAAGCGTTGCGAGGGTAGGGACGTTGCGAGGCGGTTATTGGCGCGGGTAACGGCCGGGGCGTGACAAGGGTTGAAAACCATTCCGGCATGGCGTATCTGCCCACTGTTCCGCGAAAGGCAAAAAAAACATGGCCAAGACCAATCCATTTACGTTTATCCAGCAAACCCGCGCCGAGGTTGCAAAGGTCGTATGGCCGACGCGCCGTGAATCTCTTTTGACAACGGGCCTTGTCCTCGTGCTGGCGACGCTCACTGCGTTGTTCTTCTCGCTTGTGGATTTTGGCATTCGGTCCGGCATGGATGGGCTTTGGAGCTTCTTTGGCGCCTAAATGCCCTGAGCAGTGCTGGCTGGCGTGTTCGCCAAAGCCGCTAAACCCCTTGAAACGGTGGCATTTGAGCGGTAGTTGAGGCGAAACTTTCACGGCGGGCGTGCAATGATTCGAGTTGCGCGCCGGTTTTGTGTTTTGCGATGGGCGAATTCGTTGCCCGATAAGATGTAGAGTTAGGCGGGCAACCGCTCCAGAAAACAAGGCTGAAGCAGATATGGCGAAACGTTGGTATTCGGTAAGCGTGCTCTCGAATTTCGAGAAGAAAATCGCTGAACAGATCCGTACCTCTGTCATTGAAGCAGGGCTTGAGGACGAGATCGACGAAGTACTCGTGCCGACTGAAGAAGTGATCGAAGTGCGCCGTGGGAAAAAAGTGACCACTGAGCGCCGGTTCATGCCGGGCTATGTACTTGTGCATATGGAAATGTCGGATGAGGGGTATCACCTTGTCAGCTCGATCAATCGCGTGACTGGCTTTCTTGGCCCACAAGGCCGCCCGATGCCAATGCGCGATGCGGAAGTTCAGGGTATTCTTGGCCGCGTCGAAGAAGGCCAAGAAGCGCCGCGCACGCTCATCTTCTTTGAGATTGGTGAGAAGGTGACTGTGAACGAAGGTCCGTTTGAGGGCTTTGATGGGCTTGTTGAGGGCGTGGATGACGAAAACCAGCGCCTCAAGGTCACGGTGTCGATCTTTGGTCGTGAAACACCCGTTGAATTGGAATTCACTCAGGTTGCAAAACAGTCCTGAGGAATACCGGGGCAACCCGGTTCATGCGTGGGAGGCGCGGCGGTCGCGATCGCCAGACCAGACCACGGCAACTAAAGACAGCAAAACGCGTTTTGTTGTTGTTGAAAAAGGAGAGGCCTCATGGCCAAGAAACTTGCCGGCACAATGAAGCTGCAGATTCCTGCAGGTCAAGCCAACCCCTCGCCACCCGTAGGCCCAGCCCTCGGTCAGCGCGGTATCAACATCATGGAATTCTGTAAGGCGTTCAACGCTAAGACACAGGAAATGGAACAAGGTGCGCCTTGCCCAACCGTGATCGAATACTACCAAGACAAGTCCTTCACCATGGACATCAAGACGCCTCCAGCGTCCTATTACCTGAAGAAAGCGGCAAAACTGAAGTCCGGCGCGAACACGCCCGGCCGTGAAGTTGTTGGTCATGTGACGGCTGCTCAGGTGAAAGAGATCGCCGAAGCGAAAATGAAAGATCTGAACGCCAACGACATTGATGCGGCGATGCAGATTATCCTGGGTTCTGCCCGTTCTATGGGCATTGAGGTGAAGTAAGATGGCTAAGCTTGGAAAACGCACAGTTGCGGCCCGCGAAGCTTTCGCAGGTAAAGAAAACCTCTCGGTCGAAGATGCAGTTGCATTGGTGAAAGCTCATGCGAACGCGAAATTCGACGAGACAATCGAAATTGCAATGAACCTTGGTGTCGATCCTCGGCATGCTGACCAATTGGTGCGTGGCGTTGTGTCCTTGCCGAATGGGACAGGCAAAAGCGTGCGGGTTGCCGTATTTGCGCGTGGCGCGAAAGCTGAAGAAGCTCAGGCGGCTGGTGCAGATATCGTTGGTGCCGAAGACCTGATGGAAACCGTTCAAGGCGGCACGATCGAGTTTGATCGCTGCATCGCGACACCTGACATGATGCCTGTTGTTGGTCGTCTTGGTAAGGTGCTTGGCCCACGTAACCTGATGCCAAACCCCAAAGTGGGCACGGTGACCATGGACGTGGCTGAAGCTGTGAAAAACGCCAAAGGCGGCGAAATCCAGTTCAAAGTTGAAAAAGCTGGGGTTGTGCACGCTGGTGTTGGCAAGGCTTCTTTTGATGAAGCGAAACTTGTCGAAAACGTGCGCGCCTTTGTGGATGCTGTGCAAAAAGCCAAGCCTTCGGGCGCAAAAGGCGGCTACATGCAGAAAATCTGCCTGTCTTCGACAATGGGGCCAGGGATCACGATCAATCTGGACAGCGCGACAGGGAACTAAACCCACCGCGATACCGAAAAAGAAGGGCGTCCCGATGGGGCGCCCTTTTTGCTTGGGTGGGCGTGTAAGTGGCGCAGGTTTCAGGGGCTTGCGGCGATGCAACCTGCCTAGGGTCAGGTTGCTTGATTGCTCCGGTATGGGCCGTCAGACGAGATTGTTGTTTTGTTCACCCGTTTGCCGTATAAGAGAGGGACGGCGATAAGGTGTTTTGGGGGTAGTTTCCCAAGTATTACCCTTGCGCACGGTCCCCTTCCGCATTACATCCGACACTGTAAACCAGCGTGCGATTCGTCGTGCGCTGTTTTGCGTTTCGTCCGAGATGGTGGGTGGCTCCCAAGGAATGGTGGCCATAATTCCTGCCTGAGACGGGAAAGACCCAATAATTTCAGGCTGCTACGGCTACCTGGAGCGACTTGGACGGACCCGTAAGGACCCGAACATCGGGTTAACGCCCGGTGAAAATTGAGCCGGAAGGGTCAAACCTTCCTTACTTGGAGAAAAACTGTGGATAGAGCCCAGAAAGAGAAACTGGTCGAGGAGCTCGGCCAAATCTTTGAAAGCTCTGGCGTCGTTGTAGTTGCACACTACGAAGGCCTCACGGTTGCTGAGATGCAAGACCTGCGCGCGCAAATGCGTGAAGTTGGTGGGTCTGTGCGTGTTGCCAAGAACAGGCTCGCCAAGATCGCTCTTGAAGGCAAGCCGGCGGCTTCTATCGTCGACTACCTGAAGGGCATGACTGTCCTCGCCTATTCCGAAGATCCTGTGGCTGCGGCCAAGATCATGGATAAGTACGCCAAAGATAACGAAAAGCTCGTGATCCTTGGTGGTGCAATGGGTGAGGAAGCACTCGATGCTGCTGGTGTTGCACGTGTCGCCAAGATGCCTTCGCGCGAAGAGCTTCTCGCTCAGATCGCGTCCATCCTTGGTGCTCCTGCTTCCGGTATCGCCGGTGCAATTGGCGCCCCTGCTTCGAACATCGCATCTGTCCTTTCCACAATCGAGGAAAAGGCTGCGTAAGCAATCTAGAGGCCAGCGTAGCGGACAACCGCAAAACGTTGGAACACATCTAAATAGAACGGAAACAGTACAATGGCTGATCTGAAAAAACTTGCTGAAGAGATCGTGGGTCTGACCCTTCTCGAAGCTCAGGAACTCAAAGAGATCCTCAAAGACGAATACGGCATCGAGCCCGCTGCTGGCGGCGCTGTCATGATGGCCGGCCCTGCTGGCGACGCTGGCGCAGCTGCAGAAGAGAAGACCGAATTTGACGTCGTTCTCAAATCTGCTGGCGGCAACAAAATTGCTGTCATCAAAGAAGTTCGCGGCATCACAGGTCTTGGCCTGAAAGAAGCCAAAGAGCTTGTTGAAGCAGGCGGCAAAATCAAAGAAGGCGCTGCTAAAGACGAAGCCGAAGACATCAAAGGCAAGCTGGAAGCAGCTGGCGCAGAAGTCGAGCTGGCCTAAGGCTGGCGGGGTCTTGGCCCCGGTTTAAAATGAAGGCTGGATCCGGAAAGTCCGGGTCCAGCCGAACCTGTCTTGGAGAGGGCCTTTCATAAGACCTTCTCCAAGGTGCGGTTCAACGGATCGGGAGGGAACCTGTGGGCGGGTTTCCAAGTATGGATCCGAACCCCCGTTTCGAACGGCGTGCAGTCCTTGGCCCGAAGGACAGGCGCGTCAGTGAGAAAAGAAAGGTGAATACCTTATGGCGCAGACCTATCTTGGCCAAAAACGTCTTCGGAAATATTTCGGTAAGATTCATGAAGTTCTGGAGATGCCGAACCTGATTGAGGTTCAAAAAGCATCTTATGACTTGTTCCTAAACTCCGGTGATCAGCAAGAGCCTACTGAGGGCGAAGGCATCATGGGCGTTTTCCAATCGGTTTTTCCGATCAAGGATTTCAACGAGACCTCCGTTCTTGAGTTCGTCAAATATGAGCTTGAGACTCCAAAATACGATGTTGAGGAATGTCAGCAGCGCGACATGACATATTCGGCGCCGCTGAAGGTCACATTGCGCCTCATCGTGTTTGATGTGGACGAAGACACCGGCGCGAAGTCGGTCAAGGATATCAAAGAACAAGACGTGTTCATGGGCGATATGCCTTTGATGACGCCAAACGGCACATTTGTTGTGAACGGCACCGAGCGGGTGATCGTTTCGCAAATGCACCGTTCGCCTGGTGTGTTCTTTGATCACGACAAAGGCAAAACGCATGCTTCGGGTAAGCTGCTGTTTGCATGCCGCATTATTCCGTATCGCGGGTCGTGGTTGGACTTTGAGTTTGACGCCAAAGACATCGTGTTTGCGCGTATTGACCGCCGTCGGAAATTGCCGGTGACAACGCTGCTTTATGCGCTGGGCCTGGACCAAGAAGGCATCATGGACGCCTATTACGAAACCGTGTCCTACAAGATGAAGAAGAACAAAGGTTGGGTCACCAAGTTCTTCCCTGAGCGCATTCGCGGCACGCGCCCGACCATGGATGTGGTTGATGCGGCGACCGGCGAAGTGATTTTTGAATCCGGCAAAAAAGTTACCCCACGCGCCGTCAAGAAGATCATCGACGAAGGCAAAATCACCGAGGTTCTTGTGCCGTTTGACGGCATCCTTGGCCGTTTCGTTTCCAAGGACATCATCAATGAGGAAACTGGCGCGATTTATATCGAAGCCGGTGACGAATTGACATGGGAACTGGACAAAGACGGCGAAGTGATCGGCGGCTCCCTCAAGGAATTGATGGATGCTGGCATTACCGATATTCCGGTGCTCGACATCGACAACGTCAATGTTGGTCCTTATATCCGCAACACGGTTGCCGTTGATAAAAACATGAACCGCGACACCGCGCTCATGGATATTTATCGTGTGATGCGCCCCGGCGAGCCGCCCACGGTTGAAGCCGCGTCGAACCTGTTCGATCAGCTCTTCTTTGACTCTGAGCGCTACGATCTCTCCGCTGTTGGCCGCGTGAAGATGAACATGCGCCTGGCGCTGGATGCCGAAGACACAATGCGCACACTGCGCAAAGAAGACATCATCGCTTGTGTCAAAGCTTTGGTTGAGCTGCGCGACGGCAAAGGCGACATCGACGATATTGACCACCTTGGCAACCGCCGGGTGCGCTCGGTCGGTGAGTTGATGGAAAACCAGTACCGCGTTGGTTTGCTGCGCATGGAGCGCGCAATCAAGGAACGTATGTCCAGCGTCGAAATCGACACTGTGATGCCACAGGATTTGATCAACGCGAAACCGGCTGCGGCTGCTGTGCGCGAATTCTTCGGCTCCTCGCAGTTGTCGCAGTTCATGGACCAAACCAACCCCTTGTCGGAAGTGACGCACAAACGCCGCCTTTCGGCGCTTGGGCCGGGCGGTTTGACCCGCGAACGCGCTGGTTTTGAAGTCCGCGATGTTCACCCAACGCACTACGGTCGGATGTGTCCGATTGAAACGCCGGAGGGTCCGAACATTGGTCTGATCAACTCGTTGGCGACCTATGCCCGCGTGAACAAATACGGCTTTATCGAAACACCATATCGTAAAGTTGTGGATGGCCAGGTGACCGATGAGGTTAACTATATGTCCGCAACGGAGGAAATGCGTCATACTGTGGCTCAGGCCAACGCGCATCTCGACGAGAACGGACGTTTTGAGAACGACTTGGTCAACACGCGCCAATCTGGTGAATACACCATGGCGCAACGTGACGCTGTGGATTTGATCGACGTTTCGCCAAAACAATTGGTGTCGGTTGCTGCGGCGCTGATCCCGTTCCTTGAAAACGACGATGCGAACCGGGCCTTGATGGGGTCGAACATGCAACGTCAGGCGGTGCCGTTGCTGCGCGCCGAGGCCCCACTTGTGGGCACCGGCATGGAAGGCAAGGTCGCGATCGATTCCGGCGCTGCGATCCAAGCGGCGCGTGCGGGTGTTATCGACCAAGTTGACGCGACACGTATCGTTGTGCGCGCAACTTCGGACCTCAAGCCGGGCGATCCGGGCGTGGACATTTACCGTCTGCGCAAGTTCCAGCGTTCGAACCAAAACACCTGCATCAACCAGCGTCCGCTGGTGAAGGTCGGGGATACGGTTGGCAAAGGCGAAGTCATCGCTGATGGTCCATCCACCGATCTTGGTGAATTGGCGCTTGGTAAAAACGTGGTCGTCGCGTTTATGCCATGGAACGGCTACAACTATGAGGATTCGATCCTGATTTCCGAGCGCATCGCGCGTGATGACGTCTTTACCTCGATCCACATTGAGGAATTCGAAGTCGCCGCCCGTGATACCAAGCTTGGGCCAGAGGAAATCACTCGCGACATTCCAAACGTCGGTGAAGAAGCGCTGCGCAACCTTGATGAGGCGGGTATCGTCTATATTGGTGCGGACGTTGAGCCGGGCGACATTCTCGTTGGTAAAATCACACCAAAAGGCGAAAGCCCGATGACGCCGGAAGAAAAGCTTCTGCGTGCTATCTTTGGTGAGAAAGCCTCGGATGTGCGCGACACGTCGTTGCGCGTTAAACCTGGCGATTACGGTACTGTCGTTGAAGTGCGCGTGTTCAACCGTCATGGCGTCGAAAAAGACGAACGTGCGGTTCAGATTGAGCGTGAAGAAGTCGAAAGCTTGGCCCGTGACCGGGACGACGAGATGGCGATCCTTGATCGCAACATCTACGCGCGTCTGCGGTCCATGGTCGAAGGCAAAACAGCCGTCAAAGGTCCAAAAGGTGTTAAAGCCGGCGCCACGATTGACGATGCATTGCTCAACGAGCTGAGCCGCGGTCAATGGTGGCAGCTTGCGCTTGAAGACGAAGCGGATGCGCAACAAGTTGAGGCACTTCATGCGCAATATGAGGCGCAAAAACGTGCCCTCGAGCACCGCTTTGAGGACAAGGTTGAGAAAGTCCGCCGTGGGGATGATTTGCCACCGGGCGTGATGAAGATGGTCAAAGTCTTCGTGGCGGTGAAGCGCAAGCTGCAACCGGGCGATAAAATGGCTGGTCGTCACGGCAACAAAGGTGTGATCTCGCGCGTTGTTCCGATGGAAGACATGCCGTTCCTTGCTGATGGGACGCCTGTTGATTTCTGTCTGAACCCGCTTGGGGTGCCTTCGCGGATGAACGTGGGTCAGATCCTTGAAACGCATATGGGCTGGGCCGCGCGCGGTCTTGGTCTGCGGATTGATGACGCTTTGGGCGACTATAAGCGTTCGGGCGATCTGACACCTGTGCGCGAAGCGATGAACCATGCCTATGGTGATGACGTTTATGAAGAAGGTCTCGCCAATATCGACGAAGCCAAGCTGATTGAAGCGGCTGAAAACGTGACGCGCGGTGTGCCCATTGCGACGCCGGTGTTTGACGGCGCGAAAGAAGCTGACGTGAACGATGCACTGGTGCGGGCAGGGTTTGATACTTCTGGTCAGTCGGTGCTGTTTGATGGTCGCACGGGTGAGCAATTTGCCCGCCCTGTGACCGTTGGCGTGAAGTACTTGCTCAAACTGCATCACCTTGTGGATGACAAAATCCACGCGCGGTCCACTGGCCCATACTCGCTTGTCACACAGCAACCGCTGGGTGGTAAGGCGCAGTTCGGTGGTCAGCGTTTCGGGGAGATGGAAGTTTGGGCACTTGAAGCCTATGGCGCTGCCTACACGCTTCAAGAGATGCTCACCGTCAAGTCGGACGACGTTGCAGGCCGCACCAAGGTCTATGAGTCGATCGTGAAGGGCGAGGACAACTTTGAAGCGGGCGTGCCCGAGAGCTTCAACGTGCTCGTGAAAGAAGTCCGGGGTCTCGGCCTCAACATGGAACTCCTGGCATCGGAGGAGGACGAGGAGTGAGGGCCTAGGCGCTCACACCCCACCCCCTTCTGACCAGATTTGAGGATATCCAGATGAACCAGGAACTGACAAACAACCCGTTTAACCCACTGGCAAGCCAGAAGATTTTTGACGAGATTAAGGTCTCTCTCGCATCTCCTGAGCGCATTTTGTCGTGGTCGTACGGTGAAATCAAAAAACCCGAAACCATCAACTATCGGACGTTCAAGCCCGAGCGGGATGGTTTGTTCTGTGCGCGCATCTTTGGCCCGATCAAAGATTACGAATGCCTGTGCGGGAAATACAAACGCATGAAGTATCGCGGCGTTGTCTGCGAGAAATGTGGTGTTGAAGTAACGCTCCAAAAAGTGCGCCGCGAGCGGATGGGCCATATCGAATTGGCTTCGCCTGTTGCACACATTTGGTTCTTGAAGTCGCTGCCATCGCGCATTGGTCTCATGCTCGACATGACTCTGCGTGATCTTGAGCGGATTTTGTACTTTGAGAACTACGTCGTGATTGAGCCGGGTCTGACGGACCTGACCTACGGCGATTTGATGAGCGAAGAACAGTATCTCGACGCGCAAGACACCTACGGCATGGACGCCTTTACCGCCAATATCGGCGCTGAAGCGATCCGCGAAATGCTGTCGATGATCGACCTTGAAGCCGAAGCCGATACGCTGCGCGCTGATCTGGCCGAGGCGACAGGTGAACTGAAACCCAAGAAGATCATCAAGCGTCTGAAAGTCGTTGAAAGCTTCATCGAATCCGGCAACCGTCCGGAGTGGATGATTCTGACAGTGATCCCTGTGATCCCGCCAGAGTTGCGCCCGCTGGTGCCGCTGGATGGGGGCCGTTTCGCGACCTCCGATCTCAACGATTTGTATCGCCGTGTGATCAACCGGAACAACCGTCTTAAGCGGCTTATCGAGCTGCGCGCGCCCGACATCATCGTGCGCAACGAGAAACGGATGCTTCAGGAATCTGTGGATGCATTGTTTGACAACGGCCGTCGTGGCCGGGTGATCACAGGGGCGAACAAACGCCCGCTGAAATCCCTCTCGGACATGCTCAAAGGGAAACAAGGCCGGTTCCGCCAAAACCTTTTGGGTAAACGCGTCGACTTTTCTGGTCGTTCGGTCATTGTGACAGGTCCAGAGCTGAAACTGCATCAATGTGGTCTGCCGAAGAAGATGGCGCTGGAGCTATTCAAGCCGTTCATTTATTCGCGGCTGGAGGCCAAAGGGCTTTCGAGCACCGTGAAGCAAGCCAAGAAACTGGTGGAAAAAGAACGGCCCGAAGTTTGGGACATTCTGGACGAGGTTATTCGCGAACACCCAGTTCTGCTCAACCGTGCGCCAACGCTTCACCGTCTTGGTATTCAGGCGTTTGAACCCACGCTTGTTGAGGGGAAAGCGATCCAGCTTCACCCGCTCGTATGTTCTGCGTTCAACGCTGACTTTGACGGCGACCAAATGGCTGTGCACGTTCCGCTTTCGCTGGAAGCGCAGCTTGAAGCCCGCGTTCTGATGATGTCCACGAACAACGTTCTGTCGCCTGCCAACGGCGCACCGATCATCGTGCCGTCGCAGGATATGATCCTTGGCCTCTATTACATCACGATGGAGCGCGAAGGCATGAAGGGCCAAGGGATGGTCTTTGCGGATGTTGACGAAGTTCAACACGCGTTGGACGCTGGCGAAGTGCACCTGCACTCGAAAGTCAAAGCGCGCCTCAAGCAAATCGACGAGACAGGCCAAGAGGTCTATCAACGATTTGATACAACGCCGGGCCGCATTTTGCTGGGCGCGCTGTTGCCGCTGAACGCGAAGGCGCCGTTTGACCTTGTGAACCGCCTCTTGCGTAAGAAGGAAGTGCAGCAGGTTATTGACACCGTGTACCGTTACTGTGGTCAGAAAGAGTCTGTGATCTTCTGTGATCAGATCATGTCCATGGGCTTCAAAGAAGCGTTCAAAGCCGGGATTTCCTTCGGCAAGGACGACATGGTGATCCCTGACACCAAGTGGACCATTGTGGATGGTGTGCGCGCTCAAGTGAAAGAGTTCGAACAGCAGTATATGGATGGTCTCATCACCCTTGGCGAGAAGTACAACAAAGTTGTTGATGCTTGGTCGAAGTGTTCGGATCAGGTTGCTGATGCGATGATGGGCGAGATTTCGGCGGTGCGAGTCGATGAGACGGGTGCAGAGAGCGAGCCAAACTCGGTCTACATGATGGCCCACTCCGGTGCGCGTGGCTCCCCGGCTCAGATGAAGCAACTTGGCGGGATGCGTGGCCTTATGGCGAAGCCGTCCGGTGAGATTATCGAGACACCGATTATCTCGAACTTTAAAGAAGGCCTCACAGTTCTTGAGTACTTCAACTCCACCCACGGGGCGCGTAAGGGCCTTGCGGATACCGCGCTTAAGACAGCGAACTCTGGGTATCTGACCCGGCGTCTCGTTGATGTTGCCCAAGATTGTATTGTCCGTGTCCAAGATTGCGGCACAGAAAATGCGATCACGGCGCAGGCGGCTGTGAACGATGGTGAGGTTGTTGCGACTCTCGGTGAGCGCATTCTTGGACGTGTATCGGCGGATGACGTGACACACCCGGAAACGGGCGAAGTCATTTGTGCGAAAAACGAGCTGATTGACGAGCGCAAAGCGGACGTGATTGAGGAAGCGAAAGTCGCTTCCATGCGCATCCGCAGCCCGTTGACATGTGAAGCCGAGGAAGGCGTTTGCTGCAACTGCTACGGGCGTGACCTTGCGCGCGGCACCAAAGTGAACATCGGTGAAGCTGTCGGGATTATTGCGGCGCAGTCGATTGGTGAGCCTGGGACACAGCTGACGATGCGGACGTTCCACATCGGCGGTATCGCTCAGGGTGGTCAACAATCCTTCCAAGAAAGTGGCCAAGCCGGCACGATCGAATTCCGCAATGCGAACCTGCTTGAAAACGTTTCTGGCGAGCAAATCGTCATGGGCCGGAACATGCAAATCGCGATCAAGGATGAGCATGGCGTCGAGCGCGCCAGCTACAAGATCAGCTATGGCTCCAAAGTCTTCGTAAAAGACAAAGCCAAAGTGGCACGCGGCGACAAGCTGTTTGAATGGGATCCTTATACGCTCCCAATCATCGCAGAAGTCGATGCGACTGCGAAATTCGTGGACCTCGTGTCGGGTATTTCCGTGCGCGACGAAACCGATGACGCGACAGGCATGACCCAGAAAATCGTGACTGACTGGCGTTCCGCGCCAAAAGGTTCCGATCTGAAACCAGAAATTATCCTGGTGGGCGCTGATGGCGAACCTGTTCGCAATGAAGCTGGTACTCCGATCACCTATCCAATGTCTGTGGATGCTATTCTTTCGATTGAAGAAGGCTCTGAAGTCAAAGCCGGTGACGTTGTTGCGCGTATCCCTCGTGAAGGCGCAAAAACGAAGGATATTACCGGTGGTCTGCCTCGTGTTGCTGAGCTCTTTGAAGCCCGTCGTCCGAAGGACAACGCGGTGATCGCAGAGATCGACGGGTATGTCCGCTTTGGTCGTGACTACAAAAACAAACGTCGTATTTCGATCGAGCCTTCCGATGAAAGCTTGGAACCAGTCGAATACATGGTACCAAAAGGCAAACACATCCCTGTGGGCGAAGGCGACTTTATCCAGAAGGGTGAGTATCTGATGGACGGGAATCCCGCGCCGCACGATATTCTTGCCATTATGGGTGTTGAAGCTTTGGCCGATTACATGATCGACGAAGTTCAAGACGTGTACCGACTGCAAGGCGTTAAGATCAACGATAAGCACATCGAAGTCATCGTGCGCCAAATGTTGCAGAAGTGGGAAATCACGGACTCCGGCGAAACCACATTGCTCAAAGGCGAGCACGTGGACAAAGCGGAGTTCTTGGAGGCCAACGAAAAGGCCGCGTCCAAAGGAGGCCGCGCTGCGAGCGGTCAGCCGATCCTTCTGGGGATCACCAAGGCGTCCTTGCAAACGCGTTCCTTCATCTCGGCGGCGTCCTTCCAAGAGACCACACGGGTTCTGACTGAGGCGTCCGTTCAGGGCAAACGCGACAAGCTTGTTGGCCTCAAAGAGAACGTCATCGTGGGTCGCTTGATCCCAGCGGGGACCGGCGGGGCGACCATGCAAATGCGTCACATCGCGGCGGAACGTGATCGTAAAGTGATCGACGAAGCGCGTGCCGAAGCGGAAGCGGCGGCGGCCCTAGCGGCACCGGCTGCTGTAGCGGAAGATGCGTTCTCAATGGCGGATGATGCGCCTCTTGAGGATTCGGGTCTCGTCGAAACGCCTGAGGCGACCGGCGACGAACAGCCTTAAGCTTAGGCCGAAAGACTTGAAAAGCCCCGCCAATTTGGTGGGGCTTTTTGCATTTGGGGCGGGCAGGGCGCGGTGTCAGATGTAGAACATCACCTTCGCCAAGACGACAATGAGCGTCATATGCGCGATCAGCGACAGGTGAAATCGCTTGCTCGCGGCAGCACTCATGCCGCCCCGACGCGCACAAGTCAGCGCGTAAATGAAGTGACCAAGAACGGAAAAGGCGGCAATGACCTTCACTGCGAGCGCTAGGGTAAATCGACTAGGCGCACTTAGGTCTACAAGTTGCCAATTCAGGGTCAAAAGGGTGAGGCCGGTGCCAAACAAAGCGACCACAATGAAGGGCATCACCCGTCTTGCCCGCTCGAATACCGCCGCTTCAACGTGCTCCATAGTCTCATCACCCATAGCGGTCTTCACGCCGGGCAATACGAACACCTCGAAAAAGACGCTTCCAACGAAAAGGATCGCGCAAAACAAATGTAAGGTGAGAACAATTGGGTAAAGCATGTGCCGCTCCATCTCTGGCGGCAAGGGTATGCGATCAGGCGCGCAACGCCAGCGGACAAATCGCCGCGTAAATCTCTGCGTGTGTTGGGCAGCGCGTCACCACTGCCCTCGCAATCTTGGTTTAGTCCTCAAACAGGTAGAAACGCCCGTCGATCAGGGTGAAATCGAAATCCCCAGAGCCGCCACCCGTCACGCTGCCTGCGATCGTGTCGGCCTCTCTGCGATCATCGCGCAATGTCCCGTCAAGATCCAAGGCAACTGTGCTTTCCTCGGAGGCGCCCGTGCTCACATCGACAATCGTGCCTGTCGCAGCCACGTCGACAGTGGCGTCTGCCGCAACATCGCCATCCACGTTCAATGCGCCAGTGAATGCGCGGTCCAAGGTGCCATCCGCGCCGTAGAGCGCCAAGTCTTGCAACTCACCAACAACCGCACCGTTCTCAAAGTTGACGAGGGCAACATCCAATGTCCCTGACAAGAATCCTTCAATGTCCCCTTGAGTACGTGCGCCAATAGCGCCTGTATAAGCGGCCGTCCCGGTGGTGGGCGCTTCGGCCAAGGCGTCAGCGCCATTCGCGGTTTGATTGGCGAGCACGAATTCGCTTTCAACGGTGCGCGTCAAATCGGAGGTGTCGATTCCCGGCACTGTGGCGTCATCGCCTGTGGCGCCGCCAAAAAGGTTGAAGTTCGCGCAGCCCGAAAGGGTTAACGCGCAGAGGCCGATGACGGCAGGGAGAGGTGTGTTCATGATGGGGCCTGATTTTGCTCGGTTTATGCGCGTTTTTGCGCTTGTTATGTTGCGAAAATGCGCCGTCTGCACAGGTTTGGCAAGTCGCATGTCGAAAGCGGTGTATCCTCGGCTGAGAACAGCCCAAAAAACCCGCAAGACGTCCCAAAGTTGCAAAAGCCCTGCACCTGTTGACAAGGGGTGCGACTCTCCATATACGGCGCGCACACGGGCAACCAAAGGCACGTCCTTTGTGCGCCTGTCTCAGAACTGAAGTGGACACGATCCGGGCTGGATCTTCTCGAAACGGCTCCGATCCTCTGAGAACCCACCGCGTCGCCTCATTCTAGGGGCGGGTGCGGTACCTTGCGTTTTACGGACGCGTGAGGCGCTAAAAGATTAACCGGGGCGCGCGCCCCATGAACATAGTGTTGCAACACGGGGAACAAAGCCCAATGCCAACGATCCAACAGCTGATCCGCAAACCGCGCCAGCCGAAAGTAAAGCGCTCCAAGTCTATGCACTTGGAGTCCTGCCCGCAAAAACGTGGCGTATGTACGCGCGTTTATACAACGACACCGAAAAAGCCGAACTCGGCTATGCGTAAGGTTGCCAAAGTGCGCCTGACCAACGGTTTCGAAGTCATTAGCTATATCCCAGGCGAAAGCCACAACCTTCAGGAGCACTCTGTGGTTCTGATCCGTGGCGGTCGTGTGAAAGACCTTCCGGGTGTCCGTTATCACATCCTGCGTGGTGTGTTGGATACCCAAGGCGTCAAAGACCGTAAACAACGTCGTTCGAAATACGGCGCTAAGCGTCCGAAGTAAGGAGACTACCAGATGTCCCGTCGTCACGCCGCCGAGAAGCGCGAAGTTCTGCCTGACGCCAAATATGGCGATAAGGTTCTGACAAAATTCATGAACAACCTGATGTTCCACGGCAAGAAATCTGCCGCTGAACGGATCGTTTACAACGCGCTTGATCGCGTTGAAGATAAAATCAAACGTGCACCTGTGGAAGTGTTCCACGAGGCGCTCGACAACATCAAACCGTCGGTCGAAGTTCGGTCCCGCCGGGTTGGTGGTGCCACCTATCAGGTGCCTGTCGAAGTGCGCCCGGAGCGCCGTGAAGCCTTGGCAATTCGTTGGCTGATCAACGCGTCCCGCGCCCGTAACGAGAACACCATGGAAGAGCGCCTCGCTGGTGAACTTCTGGATGCGGTGAACTCGCGCGGCTCTGCCGTTAAGAAACGCGAAGACACTCACAAAATGGCCGACGCCAACAAAGCGTTCAGCCACTACCGCTGGTAATCACTCTTTCAAGGGCCCATCATCATGGCACGCGAATATCCTCTCGACCGCTACCGTAACTTTGGCATCATGGCTCACATTGATGCTGGTAAAACCACCTGTTCGGAGCGGATCCTTTTCTACACAGGTAAATCCCACAACATTGGTGAGGTGCACGATGGTGCGGCCACGATGGACTGGATGGAGCAAGAGCAGGAACGCGGTATTACCATTACCTCGGCTGCGACGACGACATTCTGGGAGCGCACCGAAGACGGCGTAAACGCGCAAACTCCGAAGCACCGGATGAACATCATTGATACCCCCGGCCACGTTGACTTCACGATTGAAGTTGAGCGTTCGCTGGCGGTTCTCGATGGCGCGGTTGCTGTGCTTGACGCCAACGCTGGTGTTGAGCCGCAAACCGAAACGGTTTGGCGTCAGGCTGACCGTTACAAGGTTCCGCGGATTGTTTTCGTGAACAAGATGGACAAGATCGGCGCGGACTTCTTTAACTGCGTCAACATGATCGAAGACCGGACCGGCGCGACTGCTGTTCCTGTTGGTATTCCGATTGGTGCCGAAACTGAGCTGGAAGGCTTGGTCGATCTGGTGATCATGAAGGAATGGCTCTGGAAAGGCGAAGACCTTGGTGCGTCTTGGGTGCTTGAGGACATTCGTCCCGAGCTGCAAGACATGGCCAACGAATGGCGCGGTAAAATGATCGAAGCGGCCGTCGAAATGGACGATGACGCGATGATGGAATACCTCGAAGGCAACGAGCCTGACGTCGACACCCTGCGCGCTCTGTTGCGCAAAGGCACATGTTCGCTGTCTTTCGTTCCTGTTCTAGGCGGTTCCGCGTTCAAAAACAAAGGTGTTCAGCCGTTGCTCAACGCCGTGATCGACTATTTGCCGAGCCCGCTCGACGTCGTTGATTACATGGGCTTTGAGCCAGGTGACGAAACCGAGACACGTAACATTGCGCGTCGTGCAGACGACGACATGCCGTTCTCCGGTCTTGCGTTCAAAATCATGAACGACCCGTTTGTTGGCTCGCTGACATTCACACGGATTTACTCTGGTAAGCTCAGCAAGGGCGACACAGTTGTGAACTCCACAAAAGGCAAAAAAGAGCGCGTCGGTCGTATGATGATGATGCACTCGATCAACCGTGAAGAAATCGAAGAAGCATGGGCGGGCGACATCATTGCGCTTGCTGGCCTCAAAGATACCACAACGGGTGATACGCTGTGTGATGCGAAAGAGCCTGTTGTTCTGGAAACGATGACCTTCCCTGATCCGGTGATCGAGATTGCCGTTGAGCCAAAAACGAAGGCCGACCAAGAGAAAATGTCTCAAGGTCTCCAGCGTTTGGCGGCAGAGGATCCATCCTTCCGGGTCGAAACCGACCTTGAATCCGGTCAAACGATTATGAAGGGCATGGGCGAGCTTCACCTCGACATTCTTGTTGATCGTCTGAAGCGCGAATTCAAAGTTGAAGCCAACATCGGTGCACCTCAAGTGGCGTACCGTGAAACGATCGGTCACGAAATAGAGCACACTTACACCCACAAGAAACAGTCGGGTGGTTCGGGTCAGTACGCTGAGGTGAAAATGATCATCTCGCCGACAGAGCCGGGCGAAGGATACTCGTTTGAGAGCCGCATTGTTGGTGGTGCTGTGCCTAAGGAATATATTCCTGGCGTTGAAAAAGGCATCAAATCGGTTATGGACTCCGGCCCGCTTGCTGGCTTCCCCGTGATCGACTTCAAGGTTGCGCTGATCGACGGTAAGTTCCACGATGTTGACTCCTCGGTTCTGGCTTTTGAAATCGCTGCCCGTATGGCGATGCGCGAAGGTCTGCGTAAAGCTGGCGCTAAGTTGCTTGAGCCGACCATGAAAGTCGAAGTGATCACACCGGAAGAATATACCGGCGGTATCATTGGCGATTTGACATCGCGTCGTGGTCAAGTGTCTGGCCAAGAGCCGCGCGGCAACGCTGTTGCGATTGACGCGTTTGTGCCGCTGGCGAACATGTTTGGCTATATCAACACATTGCGTTCCATGTCTTCGGGCCGTGCGCAGTTTACGATGCAGTTTGATCACTACGAGCCGGTACCGGCCAACATCTCGCAAGAGATTCAAGAGAAATTCGCTTAACGGGATGGCGGGGAGAACCCCGCCCTACCCACAACCGTAGGGCGGGGTTTTCCCCGCTGCCCGCAAAGACAAAGGAGGCCTCCCATGGCTAAGGAAAAGTTTGAA
>JBOEGW010000021.1:0-13689 GCA_050633625.1 Maritimibacter sp.
CCCCATGTTTTGTCCACTCCCAGAGTTTCCAAGACGATTACGGGCTGCAAAATGTCGATGCAAAATACGACACCATCGCTGGTCTGATCGAGAAGTGGAAAGGTCTGACGGCCGAAATCTATGACGACAAAGACGCCATGACAGAGCTGCTCTGGACCGAGGTTTTCTCAAAATTGGATGCTGCAAGCTACGGCATGGAGTGAGCCTTAGGGCGGGCTGATTCATCGGCCCGCCCCCTGAACCGAGAGGTTTTTATGCAAAAAACAGACAAGCTATTGCGCGTTATGATTGCGGTTTACGGGGCCGTGGGTGCGGCCGCGATCTTTTTGATGATGCTGCATATTACGGCCGATGTTATCGGCAAATTCATATTCAACCGTCCCCTGCCCGGCACAACCCCGATTGTCTCGCAATATTACATGGTGGTCGCGGCCTTTTTGCCCTTGGCGATTGTCGAGCGGCTGACGGGCCATATCTCGGTCGAGGTTCTGTTCACGGCCTTTCCGCGCAGGCTGCGGGCGGTTCTGACCCTTTGTGCCACGGCCTTGGGGAGTGTCGTCTTTGCGGCGATGACATGGGCCAGCTGGAATGAGGCGCTCAAGAAATACGCCATGGGGTCGTTCAGCTATGAGCAGGGCGTCAAGATTTTGATCTGGCCGACGCATTTCATCGTGCCTGCCGGAACCGCGTTGATAACGCTGGTACTGTTATGGCGGCTGGCTGCGTTCTTGATGCGAATAGAGGATGCCTCTGCGCTGGCTGTGGGTCAGGCCCATCCACGTCATGAGGGAGCGTCCATTGACTGATATCCAGATCGGTTTTGTCGGCATCGCGATCTTGCTGGCGCTTATTGCCCTGCGCGTGCCCATCGCGATTGCGCTGATCAGTGTCTCCTTTACCGGCATCGGGCTTTTGGTCTCGTTCAAGGCGGCTTGGGGCGCGCTGGGGGTTATTCCCTACAGCTTTACCGCCACATGGCATCTGTCCTCTATTCCGATGTTCGTCTTGATGGGTTTCTTTTGTTTTCACGCGGGGCTGACGACGGGGTTGTTCAAGGCCGCGCGCATGTGGCTTTCGGCCTTGCCGGGTGGGCTGGCGATTGCGGGGGTTCTGGGCTGTGCGGGTTTTGCCGCCGTGACCGGATCCTCCATTGCCTGTGCGGCGGCGATGGGGCGGATCGCCGCGCCAGAGATGTTGCGCTATCGCTATGATCCGGGGCTTGCTACCGGCACAATTGCGGCGGCGGGCACCATTGGCGCGCTGATCCCGCCCTCAATCCTGTTCATCCTGTACGGGATGATTGCGCAGGTACAGGTCAGCCAGCTGTTTCTGGCCGGAACGGTTATCGGGCTGATCACGGTGCTGGCCTATACTTTGGTGATCGTGGTCCGCGTGATGCTGGATCCCGCCCTCGCCCCGCCGGTAGAGGAAGACATCAGCTGGGGCGACCGTTTTGCCGCCCTGCAAGAGGTCTGGCCGGTTCTGGTGCTGGTCCTTGGCGTTTTCGGCGGCCTCTTTGCCGGTATTTTCACCCCGACAGAGGCGGGCGGTGTTGGTGCGTCTATGTCACTGGTGATCGCTTTTGTGCGCCGCTCTATTGATGTCAAAGGGATCTGGTCGTCGCTGATGGAGACGCTGACGATTTCCTCCTCGATCTTTATCATCGCGGTCGGGGCCAGCATGTTGACGCGGTTCTTTACCTTTTCCGGTGTCAGCGATGCGCTGGCCGATGGTGTGCTGGAAATGGGCGTGTCGCCGCTGATGCTGATCTTTGCGATTACCCTGCTCTATCTGGTGCTGGGGATGTTTCTGGAGCCGATTGGCGCGATGTTGTTGACGCTGCCGATCCTGTTGCCGCTGGTCGAAACCGCCGGGATTGAACTGCTCTGGTTCGGGGTGCTGGTCGCGAAACTCTTGGAAATCGGGATGATAACGCCGCCAATCGGGTTGAATGTCTTTGTCCTCAAGGGGGTGATGGCCGAGCGGGTTTCGACCGGTACAATCTTCAGGGGGGTTGCCTATTTCATCATGGCCGACCTTGCGATCATCTGCCTGATGGTCGCCTTTCCTGACATGATCCTCTTCACCCAGAATATGTTGCCATAAAGGGCACGCCACGAAGGAAATATCTTATGCTGACTGATACAAAACTGTTCATCAACGGTGTTTGGCGCCCCGCATCCGATGAGGCCCGCGCCCCGGTCCATAACCCCGCCACCGGCGAGGTGATCGGCCAGCACGCGATGGCAACCAAAGCCGATCTGGAAGAGGCGGTGCAGGCCGCCGAAACGGCCTTTGCGACCTGGCGTGAGGTGTCCGCGATGGAGCGGGGCGCGATCCTGCGCCGTGCGGCAACGGCCCTGCGTGACCGGATGCCCGAGGTGGCGCGGGTGCTGACCCTTGAAATGGGCAAACCCTTGGCCGAGGCCGAGAACGAGCTGCGCACCGCTGCCGATCTTCTGGATTGGTTCGCCGAGGAGGCCCGCCGGATTTACGGCCGTGTGATCCCTGCGCGCAGCCCCGATGTGATGCAGCTTGCCCTCAAACAGCCGATCGGGCCGGTTGCGGCCTTTACGCCGTGGAACTTCCCCTTTTCGCAACTGGTGCGCAAAGTGGCCCCCGCCCTTGCCGCAGGCTGCACGATGGTCGCCAAGCCGCCAGAGGATACGCCCGCAAGCCCCGCCATCCTTGCCGAGATCCTGACCGAAGCGGGGCTGCCTGCGGGCGTGTTGAACTTTGTTTACGGCAACCCGCCCGATGTCGCCAACTATCTGATCCCGCATCCCGCCATTCGCAAAGTGTCCTTTACCGGCTCGGTTCCGGTGGGCAAACTGCTGGCCTCGCTGGCCGGTCAGCATATGAAGCGCATCACGATGGAGCTGGGCGGTCACAGCCCCGTTCTGGTGTTCGAGGATGCCGATATTGAGGCCGCCGCCCGCGATATTGCCGCCTTCAAGTTCCGCAATGCCGGTCAGGTCTGTATCTCTCCGACGCGCATTCTGGTGCAGCGCGGCGTCTATGACCGTTTCGTTGCCGCCTTGAAGGCCGAGGTCGTCAGCATCACCCCCGGCGCCGGTATCGACCCTGCAACGCGTATGGGCCCCTTGGTCAGCAAACGCCGGGTTGAGGCCGTGACCGAGATCATTTCCGAGGCGGTCAGCGCGGGCGCGAAGCTGGTGACAGGCGGGGAACGTGTTGACCATCCGGGGTTCTTCTACCGCCCGACCCTGTTGGAAAACGTGCCGCAATCCGCGCGGATCATGAATGAGGAACCCTTTGGTCCGGTGGCCTTGCTGGCCGCCTTTGACACGGTGGATGAGGCCGTGACCGAGGCGAACCGTCTGGCCTACGGTCTTGCGGCCTATGCCTTTACGACCTCGATCCGTACCTCACAGATCCTGCAAAACAAGATAGAGACGGGGATGCTGGCGATCAACCACACCGCGCTTGGCCTGCCCGAATTGCCATTGGGCGGCATCAAGGATTCGGGCTTTGGCTCCGAAGGTGGGCCAGAGGCGATTGAATCCTATGTCTACACCAAATTGGTGACGCAGAAATCCTGATCAAAAGCATGGCCGGCCCCGCAAAATGGGTCGGCCATTCAACGCTTGCCCAAGGTCAGGCGGCAATCCGGGCAATCAGTTTTGCCAGCCCGTCTTGCTGGTCCAGCCCCGCCACGGTTTGCCACAGATCCGCGGCCCCCTCTGCGCCCAACAAAGAGGTGGCCTTATCGCGCAGCCGCCCTTCCAGCACCGCAGGGTCATTCTCGGTCAGGATGTCATATCGGGCGGTAACATCCCCCTGTCCCGCCGTGGTCACCGTCACCTCAGAGGCGCTGTCGGCCAAGCTGTCATCGGCGATCACCTTGATACGGTCACGCAGGGCAACCAGATCGGGACGGGCACAAATCTCGTCGGTATATGTCCCGAGTGCCGCGGTATCGACACCTGTCAGCATCATTGCCGCCGTCAGCCGATAGCTGAATTTCGCCTCCAATCCGGTTGCGGGCGCGGGTTTGTTGCACACCGCAAACCAGCGCGGATGGGTGCGGATGGTGATGGATTGCAGGTCATTGGGCCGGTTTTCATGCAAAGGACCGTCGCGCAGGCTGCGAACCGCCTCTAACATCGCGTGAAGACCGTGGCAGCAGGCGTGGAATTTATACGAGATATTGGGGAACAGCCACGCTTGTCCTAGGTCGTCAAAGGCGCTCTCATCCGCAACCCCTGCATGGGTCGGGCCAAAGCCTTGCACGCCCTCGATTGCGTTTTGCGCCGATTGCGCCCCCGCTTGGGCCAGCAAGGCCGAGGTCACGCCGACTTCGGCCGCAAACCCGGCATTCAGCGGTTTGCCCATCGTTCCGAACTGGCTTTTCAATCCGGCGGCGCGGGTGGCCGTCAGGCGGAACCCCTGCGCCATCTGATCGGCATCGAGGCCCAAAATCCGCCCCGCCGCCGCCATCGCGCCAAATGCGCCAGAGGTGCCGGTCTGGTGAAACCCCGCCTCATAATGTGCGCGGCCAAGCCAGGCCCCCACACGGCAGGCAGTTTCCAGCCCCACGGCCAGCGCCCCCAACAGGGTCGCGCCATTCACGCCCTCGCGCTCGGCCAGGGCAAGGGCTGCGGGTGTCACGGCAACGCTGGGGTGGCCGATATGGCCGAAATGCGTGTCGTCATAATCCAGCGCATGGCTGGTGGCCCCATTGACCAGAGCCGCCGTTGCCGGTGCCACGCGCCCGCCCCGAAACACAGTCGCGCCCGTTTCCATCGCCGCACTGTCCAAGGCCATTTTGCGCGCGGCCTGTGCGACCGGCTCATCCCCACCCGCAATGCCGACTGTGGCCCAGTCAAACAATGAGAGGCGCACGAAATCGCGCATGGCCACTGTCGGATTGATCGGGCCAGCGGCAAAATCGCCAAGTCTGCGGGCGAGTGTCATCGGGGCGTTCCTCTATTTGTTAATGCGGCTGGCAGTATCGCAAAGCGCCGACCGGGCCGCGCGATATTCTGCCACCATGCGCGCGACCACCTCGGCGGCAGGGCTAAGATGTTGTGATTGGCCGACGGATTGGCCCGCGCTCCAGACATCGCTCCACGCTTTGGGGCGGTTTGAATCGGTCTTGGCGCGCATCTTTTGGGGCAAGGCTTGCTGTGCGGCGTCAATATCGACGCCAGCGGCCTCTATGCTGGGGATCAGATAATTGGCGGGGGTGCCGGAAAACATCGGCGTGTACATGATGCCGTCAGCGGCCGCCGCGATGATCATTTCCTTATGCGCAAGCGGGGCCGTGGATTCCTCGGTCGGGATGAAAACCGTGCCCGCATAGGCGAAATCACAGCCCAACACTTCTGCCGCCAGCACCGCGCGCCCGTTGGCAATCGCCCCCGACAGCACAAGCGGGCCGTCGTAAAAGGCGCGCACTTCCTCAATCAGCGCAAAGGGGCTAAGGGTGCCTGCATGCCCCCCCGCACCGGCGGCCACAAGGATCAACCCGTCAACACCTGCGGCCACCGCGCGGCGGGCATGGCGGGCCTTGACCACATCATGAAACACCAACCCGCCATAGCCATGCACCGCCTCAACCACCTTATCGGGCGCCGAAAGCGAGGTGATCACCAAGGGCACCTTATGACGCACTAATGTCGCCAGATCCTCTTCCAGCCGCTCATTGTAATCGTTCACGATCAGGTTCACGCCGTAAGCGGCCGGGGTTTTCCCCGTGGCGTGGCGGTGTGCATCCAGCCGTGCCTCAATCTGGACCAGCCAGTTGTCCAGCTCGGCGGCCGGGCGGGCATTCAGCGCGGGAAAAGTGCCGATAACCCCCGCACAGCATTGCGCCACCACCAGATCCACCCCCGAGGCCAAAAACATCGGCGCGCCGATCAGGGGCAATTCCAATCCCGTTTTCAGAACCTCTGTCGGGCCTTGTGTCATCCTGTTTCTCCCTATGTTCAAAGGCTGTTTTTCAGGTCAGGATTGTGGCTTCGGTCAAGGCTTGCACCGCATCGAGGCTGTTGCCGGGTGCAAGTTCAACCAGACGAAAGCCCGCGGGCGTGACGTCCAGCACGGCCAGATCGGTATAGACACGGCTGACCACCCCAAGGCCCGTCAATGGAAAGCTACAGGTTTTCAACAGCTTCGGGCTGCCGTCACGGTTGACATGCCGCATCATCACCAGAATGGTCGGCACGCCAACCACAAGATCCATCGCACCGCCAACCGCGGGGGGGTATTTTTCGTCCAGCGTGGCCCAATTTGCCAGATCGCCGTTTTCGGCCACCTGATAGGCGCCCAGAACCGCGATATCGATATGCCCGCCGCGCATCATCGCAAAGCTGTCGGTCTGATCGAAATAGGCCGCCCCCGTCGCAGGCGTGACAAAACGTTTGCTGGCGTCGATCAGTTCGGGGTCCTCGGTGCCTGTCGGTGGCACGGGACCAACGCCCAAAAGACCGTTCTCGGATTGATAAAGCACCTCGCGCCCCTCGGGCAGATGCGCGGAGACATGTGTCGGCTTGCCAATCCCGAGGTTGACATAGGACCCGTCAGGAATGTCCTGCGCAACCCGTGCCGCCAATGCGCTATCGCTAAGTGATTTCATGGCCGTACCCCGTATTCCACAACGCCTTGGACAAAGATTCCCGGTGTTATCACCGTTTCCGGGTCCAGCGGTTCCGATGCCAGATGCCGGACCTCGGCGATGGTGTGGCGTGCGCCCATGGCCATCACAGGGTTAAAATTACGCGCCGTCGCGTGATAGCTGAGGTTGCCGTAACGGTCGCCATGCTCGGCACGGACCAGGGCGAAATCGGCATGCAGCGGGGCCTCCAGCACATAGCCGCGCCCGTCGATGACACGGGTCTCCTTGCCCTCGGCCAGACGGGTGCCATAGGCGGTCGGGGTCAGAAAACCGCCAAGCCCCGCGCCCGCCGCGCGGATACGCTCGGCCAATGTGCCTTGGGGGACGACCTCCAGCGCAACCTCGCCCGCCTCATAGCGGCGCTCGAACCAGATTGACCCGGGCGTGCGCGGATAAGAGCAAATCACCTTGGCCACCCGCCCCGCCTTGAGCAGCGTGGCGATGCCCGTCTCCCCCGCGCCTGCGTTGTTGGAAATCACCGTCAGGCCGGTTGTGCCTTGTGCGCAAAGGGCATCGATCAGCCCGAAGGGGATGCCCGATGATCCAAACCCGCCAATCATGATCGATGCGCCATCTGTGATCGGCGCGACCGCCCGCGCCAGATCCGCTACTGTCTTATCCATAAAGCTGCCTCACGTTTTCACGGCGGGTTGCCGTCTGAATTTCAAATTGATCCCGATGGTCGCAACCAGAATCGCACCGCCAAGCAGGCTGGTCGGAAGGTCGGGGAACAAGATCAACACCCCCCCGACCGCCACGGCGATCCGGCTGATTGTGCCAATCCGGCCCACCTTGTAGATCCAGCTTTCAAAGGCCGAGGTGATCGCCCAGATTGCCACCAGCGTCAGGCCGACGCGCTCGATGATCTGCAAGGCCGTGCCCTCCATGATCAGCGCCGGATCATAGACAAAGATGAACGGCAGCACGAACAGCGGCATCCCCAGACGCATCGCGTAAAAGCCGGTCTGCATCGGGCGCGATCCGGCCACACTGGCGGCGGTAATCGCGGCAAGCGCCACCGGCGGCGTGATATAGGACAGCATCCCCCAATAAAGGATGAACAGATGGCTTGCGATCGGATGCAAGCCCGCCTGCACCAAGGCAGGCGCCAAGAGGATCGACAAAAAGATATAGCAGGCCGTCACGGTCATCCCCATGCCCAGCACAAAGCTTGTCACCGCGCCCGCGATCAACATCAGCGCGGTATTGCCATTGGCATAAAGCAGCAATTCACGCGAAAACGCCCCCGCAACACCGGTATAGGACAGCCCGCCCACCACCAGCCCGATCCCCGCCAGCACCGCCACAAGGCCCGCGATATTGCGCGAGGTGTCCTGCACCAGCTCTATGACACGGTTCACCGTCAGGCGGGTTTCCTTGCGAAAAGAGGTCGCGACCAGCATCACAACCGAGGCGTAATAGGGCGCGCGCGCCTCCATCCGCATGATCATCAAGACATAGATCAGCACCGCAAGGCTCAGCAGATAGGGCCAGCCGGATTTCAGCACCGGCCAGACGGGCGGGGTCTCGCTGCGGGGCAGGCCCGCAAGGCCGCGCCGGGCGGCATACATATCGACCTGAAACAGCAGGGCGACATAGAACAGGATCGCCGGAATAAGCGCCGCAATCACGATGCTCGAATATTGCACGCCGAGGAATGACGCCATCACAAAGGCAACCGTCCCCATCACGGGCGGCATCAAGGTGGCCCCGGTTGACGCGCAGGCCTCAACGGCGGCGGCGTAATGCGCAGGATACCCCACGCGCCGCATCGTCGGGATGGAAAACGGCCCCGAGGTCAGGATATTGGAAATCACGCTGCCCGAAAGCGACCCTAGGATGCCAGATCCAAGCACCGCAACCTTGGCCGGACCGCCGCGGGTGTGACCCAAAAGCGCCGAGGCCAGCTCCATGAAAAAGTCGCTGCCCTTGGTGATGACCAGCACCGAGCCGAAAATGACAAAGCCGATGACTAGTTCGGCCACGACCTGCATCGGAATGCCGATCACCGATTCCACGCCCAGAACATGCGCGCGCACCGTGCCCATCAGCGAATATTCCGTCCCCCACAAAAAGCCGGGCATGCTGTCGGCCCAAAGCGGATAGGAACCAAACAGCAACGCGGTGAACAGCAAGACCGTCCCCCCCGCGCGCCGCACCCCTTCGAGTACCAGAAACAACAGGATTGAGGCCATGATATCGGCCATCAAGGGCGCGTCATATTCCCAACCCCGCTGCAAGATATCCAACCCGTGAAACCCAAGCCAACCGGCGCTGGTCAAACTCGCAACCGCCAGGACGGGGTTAAGCCAGAACAGCCGTTCAGGGTGCATGATGCTAAACGGCAATGTCAGGAAAGCGATGGCCAGAAATATCCCGATCAGATAATAAAGATAGGCATTGCCCAAAGGCTGAAACCCGAAAATCCCCAATAAAAACTGTTGGTTGATGGCCATGATGACGCCGATCGTGCCAAGGATCATCGTGATGATCTGCACCACATGTTGCCGTGGACGCTGGGGGGGTACCGTTTCGGCAACGGCATCTTTTGTCGAAACCATAATCTTATCCTGACATTACCTGGAATACCCCCGGCGGTGAAAACCCGCCGGGGGAAAAGAGCGCGCTGCGGATCAGTTCAGCGCGGCAACCACCTCGGCGCGGTGTGCCATCCAGGCCTCGGAGAATGCCTCTTCGGACAAGCCCTCATTGGCGGGCTTGAATTCGGCCCAGGCGGCCAGCAGCGCATCCATGCGCGCGGTGCGCTTGGCGTTCCATGCGTCATCCTCGGCGGTCCAGATACCCTTTTCCTTGAGATAGCGGATCGCCCCTTCGTGGAAGGGAACGTCAATCGCAGGCTTGCCCGATTGCTCCAGCGTCCAGCGCTTCATCGTGGCGGTGCCGTCCTTGTAAAGGTCATAGGTTTCATCCAGCGCCTTGATAAAGGCGTAAACCTCATCTGCGGATTTCCCGGCGGTGGTGGTGATTACCGGATAGCGATAGGCCGCCATCTTGGCGATTTCACCTTCGGGCAGGCCGGCGGCGACATCTTCATCCGATGGGCCCATGATCGGCAGCACCTTAAGAAGCCCCTCCCACCCTTCGGCGTTATCCGCCTCTAGCGGGACATAGAAAATGCCGCGCGGGCTTTCGGCAAGCTCATAAAGCTGGCTGGTGGTGGGGGTGGTGCAGGTCGCATCGGATTCGTTGCGCGTCATCGATGCCATGGCCGAGGCATAGGTCGGGAAGGTGATCACCTCCACATCGTCCAGCGTCAGCCCGCCAAAGGCCAAAATCGCCTCACATTTGACATTCACCGACGGGTTGCCGGCCACAAAGGCGATCCTTTTGCCGCGCGCGTCGGCTACGGTCCTGATGCCTGCATCCTCTGCCGTGATCAAGGTGATGCCTGCGGGACGCCCGGCGACGGCGCGCAGCTCAGTAGGGCCCCAATCGGGGGTGGCGAAATCAAAGGCGCCCTCGGATACGAAAAACGCCTCGGTCGCAAGAAAGGCATAATCGGCGCGGCCCTGCAACAAGGGCTGCAAACGGCCGATGCCGCTGCCCGAGGGTTGGATCCGCACGCGGGTGCCGAACTTCTTGCCAAAGGCATCGGCAATGGCCGAGGCCTCGGCATAGCCGGCCGAGCCGACATCATAAGATGTCCAGACCATCGTGTCCGGCATTTCTTGTGCCATTGCGGCCGGGGCCATCATTGATGCCGCCAGAAAGCCGGTCGCAGCCAGCCCGAGTCGAAAGGTCGTTTTCATGTTATTTTTCCCTGTTGATTCCAGACAAAGCGCCTCACCGATCCTCCATCGGCTTTTATCCGGCATGACCCCTTTGGGGGCCGCACGCCGGACGGCGCTGTGCCTCTCCTCATTTGACCATAAGGACTGGAAGCCATGTTTCAAATGCATTATTGATATATCAGAGATACTCATGAGGCATGAATGGATTTCCGTCAGCTCCGAAACTTTATCCAAGTGGTTGAACTCAGCAGCATTACCGCCGCCGCGGATCATCTGAACATCGCACAGCCCGCGCTGAGCCGACAGGTAAAGGCGCTGGAAGAAGAGTTGAATGTCGCCCTGCTGCGCAGGCATGGGCGCGGGGTCATGCCAACAGAAGAGGGGATCCGGCTGGCCCGCCGGGCGCAAACCATTCTGGAAGATGTTCAGGATCTGGCCAATGACATCTCGGGGCATCGCGCCCCGCTGTCGGGGATGGTCAGGCTGGGCCTGCCGCCGACCGTTTCTGAAATCCTCGCCACACATTTGATCGAGCGGGTGATGCAGATCTATCCGAACGTCAAACTGCGGATTATTTCGGGTTTCAGCGGCCATGTGCAAGACTGGCTCCAACGCGGCAAGATTGATCTGGGGGTTGCCTATGAGGGTCAGCAATCCAATCTGATCAAGGCGCAACCCATTATTATCGAAAAACTTTTCTTCATCCAATCGGCAGCAAAGGGCGCGCAGGACGGTGTCCCGATTGACGCCCATACGGCCCTGCAACAGCCCCTGATCCTGCCCAATCCCGAACACGGCCTGCGCGCGCGCATCGAGGCGATTGCGGCGCGGGAAAACCTTGCCCTTGATGTGGTGTTGGATGTGGATATCCTGACGACCATGCTGGCCTTTGTCGAGCGCGGGTTGGGTGGTACAATCCTGCCGCTTGTCAGTGTGCTGCAACAGGTGCGCGACAAAAAGCTGGTCGCCCGCCCGATAGAGCGTAGCCCGATCGACCGCACCCTGGTGCTGATGTCACCGCTCAACCGGCCAAGTTCCCGACTGACCACCAGCATTGCCGAGTTCATCACCGCCGAGGTCGACCAGATGGTGACCGCCGGCGAATGGCCGGGGACGACGCTCTAGACCCATCCGAAATGTATCAGCGCCCACAAAAAGGCTGACCAGATCATCAGAATAAGGATGGAATAAGGTCCGTTCCAAACAGGGCCGATCACTTCTGCCCGTCGGTCAATGATCGCGGCGGAAATCGCCAGCGTGGTGATAAAGGGCGAAAGCCCCATCACGGCGGTCCAGCCCCCGATAATCGACAGGGCAATTGCGACATTGCTAAGGCCCGGCACCGCCAGCTGCGCCGCAATAGCCCCCAGAACCGAGGCCGTAATAATCGGGTTCACCCCGACAAGTGCCAGTATGAATATCGAAAACGTAAGGCCAAAGGCATAAGAGAAGGCGGACAGACCCCAATGGGCGATCACCTCTCGCAGGGCGTCCATCGGGATCAGCGCCAAAAGAACCACCGCCAAAAACCCGGCCGAGGCAAAGACACCGACCTCTGGCCCCATATTTGCCAGCCGCAGCCAGCTTGTCTGTGCGACCTTGCCGATGCCGCCCAAGATGCCCCGCGACTCGTGGCGCATCGCCGCCCCGGCCCAAAGCACGGCATAGCAGGGCACAATCACAATCAACCCCTGCTGAAAGCTGAGCGAGGTCATCCCATGCAGGACAAAGACCCCCGCCCCCAATGCCAACACATGCCCAAGCAGCAACGCCACCGCCAAGCCGCTTTTGGGCGGCGGCGTGGTGGTCGGCAATCCGCGACCGCGGAACCTTCGGCCCTCATAGGTATCCCAGGCCCAACCAATCGCCGTCAGCACGAATGACATCGCAAAACCTATCGGCCCGAATTGCACATAGGAAATCCCCGGCAACGTCAGCAAGGTCGCATTGGTGGCAAATCCGAACGGCGACCAAAGTGCGATCATTGAAAACCCGCGTATCACGGCAAGGGTCATGCGGCGCAAACGGGCCTCTTGAACCTCGGGGGGTAATTGTGCGGTGCCTTCGCGGTCCATCGACTGCTTTGCGATATCCAGCAAAAGCGCCAACCCGCCGAAATTGACCAACACCCCGAAGAGATGACCGCCAAAGGTCATGGACAGATAGCGGCGTGAGGCAGGTTGATTGGTCACCAGCGCCCCCGCCAGCCGCACCTCGGGCGCCAATGCCGCCGCGGATCGCAAGGTCGCCAGCATCGCAATCAGCGCCGCCAGAAACAGCATCCGGTCCAGCCCGCGCCAAATGACATCCGCCGGGACATGCTGCACCATCGCCAGCGCCGCCGCCCCCAGCGAGAGTAGCACCGGCACCCAAGTGCCAATGCCGAACATCTTGCACGACAGGGCCAGAAACCCGACCAACAGCCCCGTGCCAAGGCCGATCACCAGATGCGAGGGCGCGAAAATCTGCATGACCGCCGCGATCATCACCCCCAACATCAAGGCCCGCCGCAGATCGCAGCCAAGCGATAAAAGCGGGACAGAGGGCACCTGCCCCCCCCTGTTCAGCATCCGCGAAACTGCGGAGGTCTTTTCTCCGCAAAGGCTGCGCGCCCTTCGGCGGAATCCGCGCTATTGAGCAAGGCCGGTTGAATCGATTGCTCATAGTCCAACGCCGCAGCCACATCCCGCGCGAACCAATCGACGATGAACTGTCGTGGCAGGGGCGCGCCCTCGGCCTCTTGCAATGCGATCTCACAGGCACGGCGCAGCACATCGCCCGCATCCGCCAGCACGTCCACCGCGCCCAAAGTCAGGGCTTCCGGCGCATCAATGACACGGTTGGTCAAGAGCAGCCGACGGGTCTGCGCAGCACCGATCCGGGCGGGCATGGTCGCCAGAATACCCATATCGGGGATCAGTCCGATCTTGGTAAAGCTGGCGACAAAACGCGACTCTTTGGATGCGACGATGGTCGGACAGGCCAGTGCGAGGGCAAAGCCGCCCCCGGCCGCCCAACCCTCAACCCCCGCAACCAGCGGTTTGGAAAACCGCGTCATCCGCATCACCAGGTCCTTGATCCGCGAAAACCGTTCGCGGTGCTCGGATACGCTGCGTTCCCCCTGATCGCGGATATCGCCCCCGGCAGAAAAGTTCCCGCCAGCCCCCGTCAGAACGACCGCCCGCACGGCATCGTCGCCCTCGGCCTGCGACAATGCGGCGATCAATTCGACACGGGCGGCATGGCCAATGGGGTTACGGCGCGCAGGCTCATTTATCGTGATGACGCAAAGCCCGT
>JBOEGW010000022.1:0-7170 GCA_050633625.1 Maritimibacter sp.
CCAACTTTCAACCATATCTCAAAGTTCGTTAATGTGAGCCATGACCATCCGCACGCAACCCGAACTGGCTCGACCGCCGATACTTCGCGGATAGGGCGTGCCGTGTATTCGAAGATAAGTGTCGCGGTCTCCGACGTACAGATAGATGGCTCGTGATCCCAAAGCGTTTTCGGGGCCGGGTTCCATCCCGTCGGCCCATCGTGCGTTTTCCGGATCCCGCTCGATCATGTTCTGGGTCGGCGTCCAATGCGGCCACCTCACCTTGCGTTTGATCGTGTAGACCCCGGGCTCATATAGGTTGCCCCGGGCAATGGCCACACCGTAGCGCATTGCGGTCCCGCTCTCCTCGATATGATAGAGATACCGCGCGACTGCATCGACATGGATGTCTCCTGGCACGAGTCCGGGTTTCGCGACCACGCGCTGGGGCAAAAAGCGCGGGTGTAGGCCCCAAGGGTTTGACGTAGCCGGATCGAATCCGGGCGGCGTGACTTGCGCGTCCCATTCAGCTTTCTGTGCCTCGGCGGGCCAGGTATCGGCCAACAGGGGGCTGGAAACAGACGCGGAGAATAGCGCCGTTGTTGTTTGAATGAAGTGTCGTCTTGTCAGCATGTCTTACCCTTTCGGTTCCCACCAGCAATCTATGGCAAGAACGGTATCTGTTCACTTTGATTAGATAAGACTTCTAGGGTCCGTGGACATTCACTTTGAGGCAATGACCGTTGCGGCGAGGTGCCAGTTGGCGGCATAGCTGGACGCGGTCTTTTCATATCTCGTGGCTATTGCCCTGAATTCCTTGATCTTTGCGAAGAAGTTTTCGACGAGGTGCCGCCACTTGTAGGCATGTTTGTCGTAGTCGCGCGTAACCTTTCGGTTTGCCTTGGGCGGGATGATCGCCTTCGCTCCGCGTATATCAAGCTCGGCGAGCAGCCAATCGGCGTCGAATGCCTTGTCGGCCAGCAACGCATCGAAATCTACGCCTTCGATCAGCGGCGCGACGCCTTTCATGTCATGCGCCTGCCCGGGCAGAAGAAGAAAATCAAACAGGTTCCCCAAGGCGTCGACGAGCGCCACGACCTTGGTCGTCAGTCCGCCCCGCGAGCGTCCGATGGCCTGATGCTGAGTCCCCCTTTTGAGCCGCTCGCCTTCTGGTGAGCCTGGACGATGGTGCCGTCGATCAGTGCATACTCGAAATCGGGACAGCCGCTTATCTCTCTGAAAACACGCTCGAAAACTCCGGCTTCAGCCCATCTTCGGAAACGCCGGAACACGCTGTTCCAATTGCCGAATGCCTTTGGCAGATCACGCCACGGCAACCCCGTCCGCACCCGCCATAAAACAGCCTCCAGAAACAACCGATTGTCTTTGCCCGTCGCTCCGCTGTCGCCCGGCTTGCCAGGCAAAAGCGGCCTCAACCGCCCCCAGACGTCATCGGAAATCACAAACCTCTGCTCGTCCATTCAAACCTCCCTTTTGGAAGGTTGAATCAAACCTCAGGTGATTTGAAAATCCGCAATGTCCACAGGCCCTAGTGGCTAGAGGTTCAAGGACATATTTTCGTGAACACACACGATCCTTGTGATCCGCAATTTACCATCCGCTACTACGAAAAGATCCGCGCGGCGCCCAGCCTGACCCGGCCTGTTCCCGAGTCCACGGTTGCTGCAGAGTCAGATCCTGTCGAAGCTGGCGATGGAGGAGGGCCATATCGCCCGCTTCGCCTGAGCCGCGAACGGCAGTATGGTGAACTTTGACTTGCACGGTGACGGGGGCAAGCAAAGCAGCAACGACAAACAGGGCCGCGCGGTGTTCAAAATACCGGGCGTCTTGCTCGCCGCCTTCACCAGTAATCATAGATGGTTGTCGCATTTTCTTCACCATTTCAGCACATGATTATTACGTGATTTCTGGAAGATACCGCGATATTGCACATCATTTTTCAGCTTAAGGTTTCAATTTTGGTTCCGTATTTCAGCAAGTGGCCGCCCTGTTGGCGCACGGCCCAGCCGGTCTCGAAAGTTTCATATCGATGACGTCCGGCGAAGCGCATGCCTCGGATGAAGCGTGGGCCAAGGCGACGCGTACCGCGCGCGAGTTGGACCGGATTCTTGACGGAGCGGCGCCGGTGCGTGAGGCCGTGATGCGCGCGGCATCCGAGCTGCGGCTCTCGACACGCCAAGTCTACAACTATCTGGCGCGGTATCGGGAAGAGCGCAGGGTATCGTCCCTTCTGCCGCGAAGGAGTGGAACAAGGCAACCAAGGATCAACCCCGCAGTCGAGAACATCATCGCGGTGACCCTGCGGGAGATGTGGTTGCGCCCGGAGCAGCCGGACCTTGCACCGATCGTTGAAGAGATCCGCACCCGCTGCGCAGAGGAAGGGCACACTCCACCCGCCTATGTCACTGTCGCCCGGCGGATCCCCATTCTGTTCGCCCCGGAAGAAATTGCCCGCCGCCGCCTGTCGGATGGTAAACACCTGCACCGGCTGAAGCCGCGACCGGGCTACATCCGGGCTAACCACGCGCTCGACGTTGTCCAGATCGATCACACGCCGGCAGACATCCAATTTGTTGAGGTGATTGATGACCACGGTGTCTTCGTTGGTCGTCCCTATCTGACCATCGCTGCAGATGTGGCCACGAGCGCGATCATCGGCTTCTGCCTGACCCTCGAGCGGCCGTCACGACTGTCTGTCGCGCTTTGTCTGGCGCACGCGATGTGCTGCAAGATTGACTGGCTGGCAGAACGCGGTATCGATCATGCTTGGCCGATGCACGGTCGCCCGAAGCAAATCGTCGTCGATTCCGCCAAGGAGTTCCAGAGCGGCACCTTCAGCAGAGGATGCGCGGACTATGGCATCGCCATACGCATGCGGAACAAGGGCACCGTGCATCGGGGCGGAGTCGTGGAACGCCTGCTTGGGAAAGTGAACACCGCGCTACGCGCCTTGCCCGGCAAGACGGGGCGTTCCATCGCGGATCGGGGCGACTATGCCTCGGAAGCGCGGGCACGGCTCAGCTTCGCGGATCTTGAACGCTGCATCGCGCTCGCGATCATCGACCACAACCTGAGCCAGAATGCGCGCAGGCTGACCGTTCCGGCGAAAGAGTGGGCAGATCGGTCCCAGCCGAAAGACCGGCCGATCGATGCACCTGTCGATGTGCTGCTGAATTTCCTGCCGCGCAAGACGCGGAAGATTTCACCTCAGGGCTTCAGTCTCTTCGCCATCGACTATTTCGAGCCCTGGCTTGGCCCGCTGGTTGCGCGTCGTGACCGGCTGGACCCGCTCGATCTATGCTATGATCCTCGCGACATCAGCCATATCTACGTCAAGGATCCGGATACTCAGGCTTGGCGGCCGGTCAGGCGACGGGACGGACTGGCCGAGCCGATCACGCTCTGGCAACACCAGGCGGATCGACAGCGGCGGCGCGAAATCCAGCGGCGCCCTGTGCAGGAGGCATCAGCGATCCGACGCGAAATCGCCGCAACTGTTGCCGCCGCCAAAACCCCCAAAAGCCGTTTGAAGGAGATGACCCGCGCCCGGCATGCCACCGAGGCAAAGAAGCCTTATGCCGACTTCGCTACGCCTTCCGCCTCGGCCCAGGCAAAGCTCGACCCGGATCGTCCGCGGCGGGTCTTCCCAATCGAGGATTGGTAAGGTGCCGGACCACCTCATGTCCGCCACCGTCCCACTCTTGCAGGCCGATGACGCAGTGCGGATCGCCCATGTGCGCGCGCCGCGCTGGATCAGCCATCCGGCGGCCGGCGCGGCGCATGACGCGATGCGACTGCTGCTTGAGCGACCGCCATCGCTGCGCCCACGCGGTTTGCTGCTTGCCGGTCCCTACCATAACGGCAAGACCATGATCGCCGAACGCTTCGCCGTCGAACATCTGCGTACCGCCGACCAGCAAAAGGTGTGGGTGATCCAGACCCGGGAAGGTGCGGGCCTGTCGCATTTCTACGCCAGCATCCTGTCCGGATTGCGCGCGCCACAAGCCGCGGGCTGGCGCAGCCTGTCCCGCGCCGGCGATCAGGTCGATCATCTTCTCGAGCGCCTGAAGCCGCGCCTTTTGATCTTCGACGAGTTCCACAGCGCGTTGCGTGGGCGGCGCCAGGATGTGAAGGCCATCTTCTCGTTCTTGCGGCGGATCGCACGGGTGCATGACATCTCACCCGTCCTTGTCGGCGAGATCGCGATCTACGATGCGGTGCATGACACCGACGAAATGGGCTCACGTTTCGATACGATCCCCATTCCACGATGGGCGTATGACGAGGAGTTCGCGACGCTTCTCGACAGCCTGGAAGCCAGTCTGCCGCTCGCCGACACCTCCGATCTGTCGCGCGAACCCTTGGCGAAGATCATCCACGATCTGTCAGAGGGGCTGATCGGCGAGGTTGTCGAAATCGTCACCCGGGCCGCAGTTGCGGCCATCTCGCGCGGTGAGGACCGGATCACGGGCGCAACCCTGTCGGACCTTGGCTATGTGCCTCTCTCGAGGCGCCGCAATTCGGCTTTGCGTCACGAGATGACATGAGGCTCGGGTCGGCCGGGATCTCCGTCACACCTGCAGAGCGGTATGAAAGTGCGGCGGGAAACCGTTGGCCCATGAGCATTATGCCCGCACCAGGTGAACTTCTGTCGAGCTGGCTGCACCGCCTCGCCTACGCAAACGGCATACCTCCGCACTATTTTGGTGCGCTTCTCGAAGCGCCGGGTGAGAACTGGTCGGCGCGGCTTGATCGGGCGTTGCCCGATCGCATCCTGCAGCTTTTGGAAGAGCATACCCACATACCTCTGGAAGACATAACGGCTCTGACTAATGCTCCCGACCCTTTGGCCGTGCTGCGTTTGCCCCTGCGGGCATCGCCTCAGCAGAGTTGCGCACCAAAGACGCAGGCGACCTGGCTGCAATTCTGCCCGGCCTGTCTGGCGGAAGACGAAACGCCCTATTTTCGCCGAGACTGGCGCCTCGCGACACGCGTTTCTTGCTTTCGCCACGGCTGCCGACTTCGGGACAGGTGCCCATCCTGCGGACAAGGATTGGCTCCGTTCAGCCAGAAGCGTCTTGTGCCGCATCAGATCTGCGCCTGGTGCGGCGCGGCCCTCTGCAAACGCACCCGTCCCGCCGCCAACGGAGTTCGGCGTCTGGAGCGCCTGATCGACGATCTGCTTCGTTTGCATGCAGCAGGGCATCGAATGGCAGAGGGGCGATCACTCCCGGACCTTCTTGGATCAGCCTGCTTTCAATTTAGTCGACGGCCAATGTCCATCGCGCGCCTCTCTCATCGGGATCGCTATCAGCTGTTTCAGAAATTGGCGGAAGGGCGGTCGACGCCGTTCGGAACGCGAAGAAGTTCCGCGATCATTTATTGGAAACGCGTCGCTCAGGTTGCGCCAGCTTGGGGCGGACTGGTCACATCTTTCAGCGATGCCGTCCTGCCTCGGCCCAAAGCTGGGCCTTGCTCTAACACCGCTGGCCCGAATTTGGCGGATCTCGTTCAGGCGGCCGCGCGGCTCGATCAGCAGCGGCAAGCGCTGTAAAAATTCCCGGTGAGTTTCAGGCGCTCGCGGCCAGCCCGGCATCATTCAGCTGTTCAGGATCCGGCAGGTCCCGCAAGCTCTCCAACCCGAAGGCCGCGAGGAACGCGTCTGTGGTGACGAAGGTATAGGGGGCACCACGACGCGGCGCGCGCGGCCCAGTTCCAATCAGACCGTGTGCATGGAGCCGCCCGATCAGGTCCCGACCGATCTCCTTGCCGAAGACGTCCTTGAGCGCATCGCGGGTGATCGGCTGGTGGTAGGCGATGGCCGCTAAAATCGCGACGTCGAACTCGTTCAGGTCCAGCAACTGGTCCCCGACATCCGCTGCGGCGCGGATCGCAGGCGCGTAAGCGGGCCGCGTCCGGAACATCCACCCCCCTGCGACCATGGCAATCTCGAACGCCCGCCCCTCCAGATCGGCGGCCAGATCCTCGACCAGCAGATCAACCGAAGTCCCCTGCCCCACTATGCGCGCCAGATCCTCGCGCGGTACAGGCGAGGCAGAGGCAAACAGCACCGCCTCGATCCGGCGCATCCATTCGCGCCAGCGCAACTCCGGCGGCAGGTCGGATAGTTCGCGGTCAAGCTCGGTGTCGAGTCCATCCTTGACCATCGCTCAGACTCCGTAGAGCCGGAAGGTGTCGCGGCCAGTCAGTTCGCGCACCGCCCCGAGGTCAACCAGCCGGTCGCAGAGACGCCGCCCGGCGCGGTCCGGCAAGGGCAGGGCACCGGGTGCCACCGCATCGCGGGTCAGGAACATGTCGACGGCGTCGCCTGCCCCCTTTGCCCGAAGCTTTGGTGCGACCGCTTTGAGATGCGCCGTCCGCCGCGCGAGGTCTGCGGCGAGACGCACCGCCTCGCGGGTCGATGAGATGAGCGCGCGATGACAGGCCAGGCGCAAATCGTCACCCCGCTTGCGCAGGTCTGTGCGTTTCAAACCCGCGGCCAGCAGCGGCACGACATGATCCCAACCAAGCGCCTGGGCGAGGGCGGCGTCCGCGAGGATCAACGCCGGGACTTCGGCACGGGGTGCCTCCGTCAGGACAGCATCCAGCACCAGTGCTGCTCGTTTGACCGGCGCCCCCTCCCCCGCATCGAGCCACGTCGCGATCTGGCCCGGCTCGAAGGCCGGCAAGGCTCGGCCCAGAGCCTTGACCGACACCGGTCGTTCAGCGGCGCGACGCCAAGAAAGATATGTCTCCCCTGCCGGGCCAGTTAGATCGCCAGGGCGCAGAAGATGAATCGCGTCGCGCAGCTCTGGGGCTCTTTCCAGACGACCAGAAAACCCGACACATGCCTCGGCCGCTCGCAGCGCCAGCCGATCCCGCAACAAGGCTTTGGGGACCTCTTCGCGTCCCAACACAAGATGCAGGTGGTTCAGCGCCGCGCCCGACAAAAACGCCACATCTTCAAAGGCTTCAGGACGTGCCGAAGTGACCCATGCGGGCATCCGGGGTAGAGTGTCTGTGTAGATGGAGTGTTCCGGTCGGGCAAATGTCATGACTGAAGCCTAAACCATCGCGGCGCTTTGCTCCAGAAAATAGCACAGAAAACGCCTCACTCAATCTTTTGCCATAACGTCCGATAACCTTGCGTTATCGGACGTAAAACTGATA
>JBOEGW010000023.1:0-4416 GCA_050633625.1 Maritimibacter sp.
CCGGCAGCGCTCGAAAAGCATAGGCGCGATGGCAGTCGAATCTCATAGTTAAGGGCAAAAAATATCCCCGAACGCGTAGTGTCTCTGATTTAAGGGCAACGCGACAGCTGGTCCCAACGGATCGGGAAAGTCCACCCTCACAGCTGCGGGGCTGGCCGGTGACGCTCCGGTAATTGATCCCGATGCAATTGCTCGCAGCTTGAATCCCGATAATCCAGCCGCCGCAGCTGTTTCGGCGGGCAAAGAAGCCCTTTCTCAACAGCAAGACGCCATCGAAAACAAACAGACCTTCGCCGTGGAAACCACGCTTTCGGGCAACGGGCCGCTTCGTCTTATGGAGCAAGCCCAAGAAGCCGGCTACGAAGTTCAGCTGCACTATGTTCGTGTCGGCACGCCAGAAGCGAACATAGATCGGATCTCGCAACGTGTGGCCGATGGCGGCCATTTTGTACCCGATGAAGATGTTGCCCGTCGCTATGAGCGATCTATGGAAAACCTTCCCACGGCAATTTCTCTCTCTGATTCATCGACACTCTATGACAATTCCGGCGAAGTAGCGGAACCGGTAGCGGAGCTAAGTCGAGAGAGCTTTCAGTTTTCCGAGAATGCGCCTCGCTGGGCGGTGAGAGCTGGATATGAGGGGGCGAAAGAATACTATGCCCAGGCTGAGACAGATACGGAATTTCGGGATGCAGCTTTGCGGCAGGCGGAAGCCACGGTTGCTGCCGGGGCCTTGTCAGAAGACGAGCTTGAACAATTGAAGCAGGATCTTCTAACCGATCCGACCCCTGATCTGGATAATGACCATGGGCTTTGAACTAACTCCAACCGCAATTCCACCTGGTTAAGAAAACAACGCACAAATCTCTGAAATCACACGATCACGAACACTTGCGACTTCATAGAGAACATCGTGTCTTGCGTTGGGGATCAGTTCGAATTTTCCGCGTGACCATCGAGACATTCGGTCTTCTACTGCCGGGATAGCTACAATGCTATCTTCGGCACCGCAGAATGTGATGCACGGAACATCAGGCGACGCGATCTTAGACAACGCCTTTGTTTCCTTGAGCGTTTGATACAGCCAGCCCATGCTTGGTCCACCGACTTGCTGATCCTCCAGGTTTTCCGAAACGCTCTTATAATAGCGATAGCTGCTTTCGTCGTGGGTCAGCCGGTTTTCATCAAATGGGGTCGTCAGCACATAGCTTTCCCCGCGTGTGCCCGGTGCATAGGCGTGACCCTTACCGATGAGCTGGGCAGTCCATGTCAGAGGCCAGGCCGCGAACCTCTGAAACGCTGATAGATTTATGTCCCACAACGGCGCGGAGAACGCACATGCCGACATGGGCAAACCCTCTGACAGCGCGCGAAGGCCGACACAGGCCCCTAATGAATGCCCGAACAGAAACCAAGGCTTCGGAACGTCCAGCGCTTCGGCGGCTTTGAGCATTGCCGACACGTCTTTCTGATAGTCGGAATATCTGTCAACATGGCCCAACATGCGATCTTCATCAGCTCGATCCGAAAGCCCCTGACCACGCCAGTCAATCGCGAAAGCTGAATATCCTCGCGATTGAAGCGCCTCGACTGCCCGGCCATACTTTTCGATGTTCTCCGTTCGTCCCTGGAACACAAACACCGTGCCTTTCGCGGCATCTTCGGACGGCCAGTGGGCAACGCGGAGTCGCACATTATCGTCAGTGTTAATCCAATACGCATTCACATTGCGCGGACCCTCTGCCACTTCAGGGAAGAATGGGGCTTTTTCCATCACGGTAGTACGATTCATGTTTGCCTTTCATATCGGGAATGCTGACCCCAAGGGGAGGCAGGTTTGGTGAGCAAGTATCCTGTTACGACCAAGGTAAAAAGCAGGAAGATCGAAAATCCGGGTACGGCGCCGATAAGGAAATAGCTGATCACCAACAACGCCATGCTGCCGTCCATGATAGCCCAGGGTGAAAAAAAGCGACGGTCGATCTGGTTTACTTCAAGACGCCCCATCATCCATCGTATCTTGATCGAGGCGTTCGCGAAGACGCCAACAATCGCCAGCAAGCAAAAGAAGCTATAGTAAAACCCTGGAGCGATCCCGAACGACAATTTTCGCGATCCGGCATAATGGTGGGTTTCAAACAGCGATTGAACATCAGCTACAAGCCATGTGATTAGGTTGCTGCTATCAGATTGCAGAAAGCTTGATTGGAGCTTCATCATGATCGTGATCACAACGCCTAATGCAGTGCACCGGTAAATCCCGTACATGAGCGAGAGGCTGATGCTCTGAAATTCGCGACCAGTCTCAGTGTCCAACCTGTTGTCCAGACGCTTTGCGAGACCCAGATAGTCATGCTTCATCAGGTGCAGGAGAATGTGACCGGCGAAAAAGAAGTAGGCAGCGAAGCCGTTGTATAGAAAAACCATCCCAGAGAAGGCTATCGCGCTCGGCACGGAAATGAGTTCAGGCCGCACGATAGCAATTCGGCCCCAATCGACAGGCCATGAGCCGGTGTCTCCGTTCAGCAAAGGCGTAAGATGCGTCGCTGTCCAGTTGTAGACGGATGCCAGTACCACCGTGATAAAAAAAGTTGTCCAGAAAATGTATGACGCAGCCCTGAGCCTGTATTCCCAGCTATCGCTGGCAGAGGCCGGATCTCCCAGCGTCACAAGCTCAGGTCGCCATTCCTCTTTCCAGCAACGCAGCAGCTCGATGAAAAGAGATAGAAACAGTGGCAAGAGCGCAATGAATACGATTGTCCAATTGGGTGCCCACAGAAAACCGACCTGCTTTGTATGCCCGCCTTCCGGCGCGTAAAGAACACTATGGATGTTTAGTGTGAAAGCAATCAGAGCAAGGGCGCAAGCACCAGTGAAGATAACCAGCGGCAATGCCATCGAGCTTTGACTGCCAAAGATAGATTCTGTTTTCTGTGCCAGATTGAACCTTGGCCCTGAAATTCTGCCATCATTGTTACGCTCGATGCTGACGTGATCCGCCGATTTAGTGGATAGATCGTCTTCCGGTCTCAGGCTTGCAACCTGTTTGCTGCTTTTCTTATCTTTCCGCTTCGCAGCAAGCCGTCTGTTTGCTGCACTCAGTTCTGCGCGCCATTGTAAGGTGGCTTCAGGATCTCCACAGCCAAAGATTCTTGCCAGCCAAAGAATGTTGTCTGCACCGATACCCTTATCGTTACTCTGAAACCAAAGCTGCACGGTCCTCAGATCTACCCCTTTTTCATTCGAGTCGATCTGCGAAATTGCCTGCGCAAGCAGCTCTGGGGTCCACGGTCCTACCGCATTTCCGTCTTCACCAACTTTCCGTCCAGCGCCAACAGAGGCCAAATACTCAAAAAGTTGTTTGAAATCACGGTCATCTCCAGGAGGCGGAACATAAAATTTACCGTGTTTTACCAATACTTTACACTGTTCTATTTCGTTTCGTTTCGTTCTGTTTCGTGCAATGAGCCTCATACACTGCCAATCACACCCATACAACCCAAGGTTATCACAATGAGAATCATCCATGAACCAGTCAGCACTTACGGCCGGAAGGCCGATCACAAACCAGCAACACTCTCACACTGATGTTTCGTCTTTGCCGGACAAGCTGAGCATTTCGATCAAAGTTGACGGTCAGTTTGTCGAGGTCGGCAAGCGATACAGAGACCGGGATGGTTGTCTCTGCGTGGCCTGGTCAGTGCCGCCAAGCCGCATCGAAGACGAGATCATTTTTCTGCATTCTTAAGGTTTAGAGCTGACCTGGCGCGCGCTCCCGGCTTTCGGGCCGGAAGACGCGCTTGGTCGCACCACGAGGCCACGAGAGCTTCAATTTCGCTGTCAACTCGATACGTGAAGAGGCGGCTTCGAGAAGATCTGCGATATTCTGAATATCTTCGGTAGCGAAAAGCCAAAACCATTCTGTTCCGCGCCGGTCGCGCTTTCGAAACGGGTTTCTTCGCAGGCGTCGTAGTACCAGAGTTTCGCAATTTCTGGCCCACGGCAAGGAAACAGTTGATACGATCTTCATATCATCGCCAGCAACACGATTCAGCTCAGCACGCCTGTCTTTGGTTCTTCGTTTCGTAAATCCGACTTTGAACAGCCTTGGCTCGCATCTCGACTGAAGCAAATAGACAGTACCCCACGGCACTCGCGAAAACCGGAGCCAAGGGATCGTTCTTCTCGGTCGTCTTAGCTTCATGTCACCGTTTGCGCCAAAGGTATGTGGCGATAGCGCAAATGAGGATTGCAACGATCACCCAGACCCAGATCCATGACGTTTTATCTGCCGCACAGTTGACCAGATCGAGACCTGCCAAGGCGCTATTTTCGCTTTCTTTGCAATCGTTCATTTGTCATCCCCCATCGTGCAAATTCCTGTCTCTTATACACATCTCCGAGCCCACGAGACGC
>JBOEGW010000024.1:0-6690 GCA_050633625.1 Maritimibacter sp.
ACCAACTTTCAACCATATCTCGGCAGCATCGACTTGCTGGCTTTCTAGATAAGGATGACAACTACTCTTTCGATTTTTCGGAAGACGGACCTTTCGACATCAATGTCTCGATTTTCATTGGCGCGGATTTATCCCAACAGGCTACCGTCTTCGCCACGGTCAATTTGGCTCAAACTAAGGTGAACCGAAGTCTTGTCTATGATTTAGAGGATTTTTCAAAAGCCCGCAGCCCGTATAAATCTTGCCATGATATTTCAGTGGCCTTGGACTCGTTTGGGACGAAAGGCGGCAATGCAGAGTCTAATGGGCCGTTGTTCGAACGGATAAAACGCCTAGGCGTTGCCACGCCGGGTAGAACAGGGGAAACTATTACGCAGGCGTCGTTTGTAGAGTCGCTGGTAAAATTCATTTCACTCCAACCTCTTGCTGACAGGAACACGTTGCTCGATGGCAAACGTCTAAGCCGTGCCACTGATGACGAATTGAAGAAGGTGCCGTTTCGAAATTTGTTCCTTGACGAAAGGGACTTGGACATCGCTGAAATTATCAACAACTATTTTACGGCGATAAGGAGGAAATGGCCTGAGTCTTGGAACAATCCAACCAGACAAGGAAACATTCTACCAAAGACAAACGCCTTCAAAGCATTCATGAAATACCTGAAGGACGATGTCTATGAAGTCGCAGTTGAAGGAAAGTTTGGGACAATTCCCAGCGTTGATGACTTCTATTCTTACTTTGAGGACCTTGAACTGACAGACCAAGATTTCAACACTCGGAACTTTGCTCCCGGTAGCGGTGGCCAAGCTTCATTTTTGAAAGTACTGCGGCGCGAGATCTCACCGGACGATCTTTTTGAAACCTAAAGGCATGGGCTTGCTCGACCAATAGATCGGGCAAGCAAAATTTGAACGGTATATGCCGCCAAGCGTACTACTGTAGAACCTTTCTCGCTTGCTCCAACGCGGCGCTGTTCTTCACCCATTGCCACGGCGTGCGCGGCTTCCTCGACTTCGCCAATTCAGGGTTTGCCTTGGCATCGCTGACCGCAGCACGTAGGCGTTCGCGGGCTTCGCGCGGGTCGATCTTCAGTTCTTCGCAAAGGGTTTTCAGTGTGACGATATCGGCCATGTCGATCTCCTAAGTTGCTGATGCAGATCGATAAGACGCGGATGGCACCGATGTCAGGGATAACCCCAACACCCCGATCACCAGTCAACCGCGAGGGCGCTCGCAGATCGGGGCAGTATGGGGCTTCACCTTACCGAACCAATCAAATGGGAAAATCGAGGGAATTTGCCGCAACGGGCTGGCATCTATGTAATCGCGAAGGGCGAGCCGACCAACATCGTCTACATTGGCAGGACGTGGGCGGCCAAGGGTATCAGGAGTCGAATACGCCAGTTCCATAGATCAGCGTCGACCGGCAAGAAGGGCCATGCTGGCGGCGTTACCTTTTACGGCGTTTTCCATGGCGAAACATCCGACCTTTGGGTCTCGGTGCACCTGCCAGATGGGATCGACCAAGCTGGGCACATCCTCCATCCCTACATCGCCTACGCCGAAAGGCGGCTGATCTGGGAGCATGTTGAAGCGCATGGGGCGCTGCGGGTGTGCAACTCGGAATGACCTGCAACAAATCCCCGGCAGGTAGAGCAATACGCCCGCGCGGCGGCGTTGCAATGCGCCAGCAGCGCCAGTTCCGGTGTTTTCCGAGCACACCCTACGAAATTGAGTCAGAGGCGCTGTGTGGCCCGCTGAGGGGTCCTCCCGCCATCTCCGCCGCGAGGTCTGGCAAAACCTGCCGATGGTCCTCGTGTGACCTCTACGCGGGCCGGTGGGGTTTCACCTGACCGGACTCCTCAACTTTCTTATCGAGATTACATCAACCAACTTTCCAAGGAGGAATTTGAAAATGGCCATCAGCGCGAAGTGGAGCTTCAACGGCGAAACCAAGGTCATACTCGGCAACTGGCATAGGCTGTGGTCCCTGCTATTCGGGCCATTCTACTATCTGTTCAAGGGCATGTGGCTTTGGGCGATCTTGTCGTTCTTCACCCTCAACGGACTCTGGATCGGGTTCCCGCTCTACAACCGATCCATCGTGTTGCGCCACTTTCACCGCAAAGGCTGGGTGCAAGAATGACCAACCACCTCGATTGCTACCCGTATGAAACCCAGCGAGCAGCAACGAAACCCAGCGGCGATCCCGACTGCTTGAAAAGGTTCACCAATTCAGCTTCGGCTCGCGCCCGAAAGACTGATATGTAGTCAACGGGTCAGTCCGAGGCGTTCCGCGCGGTGCCCGATGCGGCGCTGTCACAAGGCGACCACAGGCGGATGGGGGAGGTGTTTTTTTTTGACGGAGCGCACCCTGCGGGCAGACGAGGGGTCATATCGACTGCCGAGATTTTCGGCCCTGAGCCGCTGCCGCCCCTCGAAATGAAGTTGCTCAAGCTTCTCATCTTTCTCACCGATTACGTGACAACCTTGGATATCGATGTTGCTCACGATTTTTCTGAGAAAGTTGATCAGCTTGAGCATCTTCGACGCTAAGACTCAGCAAGTTTCCAAACCCACGTCTTCCCCTTCTTCTCGGATTTGACGCCCGCCTCACGCTTTGCCCGGTTCAGCGTCGGGCGCGAGATTTCGGCGTCAGCAGCCCGTATGAAAAGCTCAGCCGAGGGCAGAGGCCCCTTTGCCAGCACCTCGCGTAGGAACTCGACGGCGCGCGCTTCCTCGCTCTGATCATCCTGCCCTTGTCGCTCAAGATCATCGGCAGAATAGTGCGTTGTGCCGCGCCATTCGATCACAGGCAGGCCCTTAGGCTGCGCCACGATCTCGTAGACATAGCTTTGGGGCTTCGCGCCGATGTTGTTCTTGACCTGCGCAAGGATGCGCAAGTTTTCGTTCTCAGGGTGCTTGGCGACCGCGAGCGCTGTCCGGGCCACCCCAATCACGTCGATTGACCCGACGCCCCGGTATATGGCTTTCCCCTTGCCGCCCTTCGTCCAGTGTCGGATGACGATGACCGCCGGGCCGTATTCCTTGAACAACTTGTCGAGTTGGTGAAGCCCGGCCCGGATCGATGTTGGCTTTCCTAGGTCAACCTTGTCCGACAGGAAGGAATAGAGCGTATCGATCACCACGAGGTCCGGCGTGTGGTCTTCCAGTTCCTGCCGCAAACGCCTTTGCCCCTTGTCGTCAAACACGATGAAGTCGTCGAGGACGCGGACCCGTTTCAGGTCCGCCCCCATTTGCTCCATGCGCGGCCTGATCGTGTCGGCAGCGTCATCCTCTGAACTGATGTAGAGCACATTACCCTTCTGAATGCGTGACCCATCCGGCAGCTTGCCGCCCCGGGTCACCAGCGCGGCGATGTGCATACACAAATACGATTTGCCGAGTTCGGGATCACCTTCGAGAATTGTGGTTTTCTCGTATGGGATCAATGAAGGCCATAGCCAGTCGATTTCTTTCGCTTCGATCTCGGCGAGCGTGCGGAATGTATCGTCCTTCGTCATTTGGGCACCTCCACCGTGTCGAGAATGCGGAAAATCTCCTCCTCCAGTTTTCCGAGGTCGTCGCCGTGCTTTTCTCGAAAATACGGACTGCCCCAAATCACAGCTGCAATCTCGTTGGGCGTAGCGCCCGCCTCACCGAGTCCAGCCACCATCGCGTAAATGCGATTGGAACGGTTCTCTGCCCGCACTTCCGCGTGCCTGATCAGTGACCGGGTGGACGCGCTCAAGTGCCGTCGATACTTCTTGAATACGGCCATCAGGTCATGCCGAAATGGATCAAGATCGGTGCGAGGAACCGCTGCGGCCTTTCGCCGGATACTCGATGCCAACAGCGTCGGTCGTTCAGAGATCGGACCAGATGCGAAATGCAGCATCGGTATGAACGGCTTCCCATATTCCGGCTTGTGGTTGAATGAACCGGGGAGGCGCAGGATCTTGTTGGCAGAGCTTCCCGCTTTGTCGCCGCCATGCCGGTAGGCAAGCGCCTTGGAGAATGCCGAGGCCTCCGCGTAATCGTGAAAGGCGTCCCAGAACCAAATAGCCTGCGTTCGCCCCGGTGATGTCTGCCAGATCATTGAAGGATGCGGCTTGAAAGCAAACGGATCAGCGCCGTCTACGTCACACCAACCCAACCATGAGTCTGCGACGCTGACGAGGCGGCGGTCCCGACGCACGTAAACATTGGGGCTGAAATACTGGTCAAAATGGTGGCGGTCATACTTCCACAGAAGCGTTGATAGCCGCATATCCGGTTTCAGCCTTCGAAACTTCTGGATCATTTTTTGCGATCCGCGCTTTCGAAAAACGAGGTTCACGAAAAGCTCATCCGGGCATTCAAGATGGGGTTCCCAAAGGGCGAAGAGAAATTCCTCTTGGTCCTTGATGACAACGCGCTCCGCCCACCCATCTTTCCAAAGCGCGGGGGTTGCATAGTCGTCCAAACAATAGTTCATGGTTATTTCCTCAAAAAGGCGTTGTGACACAGGGCGGAAAAACCGCGTGTGGTGTCTGCTGGTTGGTTGGGGGTTGCCGGTCAGTATTCTGCGTAGTGCGTACGAGCGCGCTCAGCGTCGCGCTCAGCAAGCCAGTCCTCGATCTCGGACATGAACCAAGCAACGCTGGTCCCGGCCATGCGTATCCGTCTAGGAAAGCACCCTCGCGCCTCCCATCGCAGCAGAGTTGTTCGGCTGACGTCGATGCCAAGGCGCTTGAGGTCGTCACGCGTGGCTAAGGTCTTGCGACCGTCTTCAATTTTCATGATGGTCCTCCATCGGTTGATGAAGGGGCGCCCCATTGTTTTACATGCCGTCACAGATTAGCAGCGGCGACAGGGCGAAGCGCGGGACACAAATCATGGGTTATCGTCCCAGATAGTTTCAGACTGAACGCCGAGGCTTTCCAGCAATTCAAGAACCACGATGATGGTGCGGGTATGTGGCGCGTCAGGATCGAACATCGCCTCTAACTCTGACATATCGCGTGTGGTCAAAGGCGTGCGGGCCTTGCGGCGCAGTCGATCCTCCAGCCCGTCTTCGCTGGCTGCCGACCCAGCAAGACTTCGAAAATCCCTTGCAGCTTCGCGAATTGGCTTTCGATCACGCGCGATTTCCGCCTCCCATTCGGGCGTCTGTAATTCTTTGTTTACCTGGGCAATAGCGCGGCGCAAACCATCGAGTTCGCGCTTTCGATGCGCGTCCAAAATCTTAAAAAGTGCTAGGTCATCGAAGGCAGCGACGCGGCCACGGCCTCGCTTTTCACCGAAAAGTGCTTCGCGCGATTCGGCAAGCCGTTCCTCTTCGCTTTTTCGGTCGGGGTGATCGTAAGCGCGGATGATGCTAAGCAGCAGTAGGTCAACTTGACGCTTTCGCAATTTCGGCTTCGGTGGCGTCATTTTTAGACCTGACCAATTTCATAACGTGCTGCGACCATGTGGCGAGGGCTTCGCGCTTTTCGTCGGCATATGAATAAACATTGTAGATAGCTGCCACGCCTGAGACCACACCCGTCTTGTGGTTGAGCAGTGCTTCGGTGACGGGTTGGGGAACGCCCAGCATCGCCATGTTGGTGGACATCGTGCGGCGCAGGTCGTGAATGATCCACGGCTCCGTGCCGTCGTGCAATGCCCTATCGAGCCGTTCCTTCACGCGACCGAAGCCTGAAATGGGCGTCTTGCCAGTGGTGGTGAACACGTAGTCGGAATTGAAGAACCTTGGCGTCTTGCGCAGCACCTCAAGCATCGCGTCGGTGATCGGCACAGTATGCTGCTTGCCGTTCTTTGCCCGCGATGAAGGCAGCGTCCAAAGGCGTTTTTCAAGGTCCAATTCCGACCAGCGCATTTCAGCGACCTCGGCACGTCTCTGGCCGCTAAGCATCAACAGCTTCATGCAATCCCCAAATGGATAACCCTCGTCGCCACAGGCCGCCCACAGCGCGCCCAGTTCATTATCGGTTAGGACACGCTCACGAGGTTTTTCCTTTGATAGTGGCTTCATCCCCGAAATCGGGTTTGCCTCTATCATGCCGCGCTCGACGCACCACCCCATCAAGTGCTTTAGGTGGGCCAAGGCACGGTTCGCGCTCGTTGGTGCGGTTTTGTGGATCACGTCGCAGGCTTTCACGACATCGGCACGCTTGATCTGGTCGATCCGTTTGTCGTGCAGGGTGTCAAATTTCTCCAGCAACGCTTGCTTGCGCTTCCAGTCGCGGTTGTGAACTTTGGCGTACTTCTCGATGTAGTCGGGGATCACGTCACCCAGCTTCGGTTTCGCTTCGATCTCTATGCCAGTTTGATCCTCAAAGCGGCCTGTCTCGATTTCGTAGAGAACCTGTCGCGCCCGTTCCCGCGCATCGGCCAGCGACATGATAGGAAACCGTCCGATGGTCAGTCGCCGCATCTTGCCGTTGATGCGTTTGTGCAGGCAGAACGTCTTGGTGCCCGAGGTGCTGATGCGCAGGACAAGACCCGGCATCAACTCGTCCCGAAAATCGAGGCGCTTGGACGGATCAGGCTTTTGCCCTTCGATGAACTTGGTGGTGAGTTTGCGTTTCATAAGCCCATGATAAGATGGGCGGACAAGCCGCGTCAGGGACAACTCTAGAAGGCTTGCAGGGTTTTGGTTCGACTTGTGCCGAAACGAGATACCCGTGAGATATGGTTGAAAGTTGG
>JBOEGW010000025.1:0-226 GCA_050633625.1 Maritimibacter sp.
GCTGGGCACTCTAGGGAAACTGCCCGTGATAAGCGGGAGGAAGGTGTGGATGACGTCAAGTCCTCATGGCCCTTACGGGTTGGGCTACACACGTGCTACAATGGCATCTACAGTGAGTTAATCTCCAAAAGATGTCTCAGTTCGGATTGGGGTCTGCAACTCGACCCCATGAAGTCGGAATCGCTAGTAATCGCGTAACAGCATGACGCGGTGAATACGTTCCCGG
>JBOEGW010000025.1:238-2745 GCA_050633625.1 Maritimibacter sp.
GGGAGTTGGTTCTACCCGACGATGGTGCGCTAACCTCTTGAGGAGGCAGCCAGCCACGGTAGGATCAGCGACTGGGGTGAAGTCGTAACAAGGTAGCCGTAGGGGAACCTGCGGCTGGATCACCTCCTTTCTAAGGACATTCAGGCAGATCAGCTTGCTGATCTCGACGAATACTTAGCAAGTGACACTCAGTGTCACATTGATCGGTACCTTTGCCGATCTATATCAGCACATTTATTTGTGTTTTTGGGCCAGGCCGTCCTCATATCTCTTCAGAGTAAGAAATCACAGACCTACCGGTCTGTCTGGGTCGGTAGCTCAGGTGGTTAGAGCGCACGCCTGATAAGCGTGAGGTCGGAGGTTCAAGTCCTCCTCGACCCACCACCGTCTCATTCGTTCGCGAATGGCACGAGGCGAAAGCCAGATTACCCGCAGGCCGCTTTGCGGTCGGCTTTAGGGGCCTTAGCTCAGTTGGTAGAGCGCCTGCTTTGCAAGCAGGATGTCAGGAGTTCGAATCTCCTAGGCTCCACCAAACCTTCACACGATTTGATCGCCGAGCACTTTTGAGTGCTTCGCCGTCCAATCGGACGTACTTTGACATCGTTTAGAGAGATACACATCAGTTTCATGCTGATTATTCCGCGTAAGGGATAATCGGTGGCACTGCCTTCGAGGCGTAAGCCTTGGTTTTGGCGGTGTTCACAAGCATGTAACTTCCAAGTTAAGTATACTAACCCAGGTTCAAATCTGCACGGATTTGAGCCATCGCGATCCGCAAGGATCGCACTAGTTCCAAGCCGAGAGCTTGGAGCGGGAAAAAAGTATGTTTTTGATCTGGGATAAAGATGCTGCACGAACCAGCGTAGCATTGTGTCAGGCTTTAAGCCTGTCTTTTTCTGGATCAAATCAAGCGCGAGAAGGGCGTTTGGTGGATGCCTTGGCAGCAAGAGGCGATGAAGGACGTGATACTCTGCGATATGCCATGGGGAGCTGAGAATAAGCTTTGATCCATGGATCTCCGAATGGGGCAACCCACCTGACAGTTGATTATAATCATCTTCGGATGGTTTATAGTTGGCTGAACCAGGTATTTATAGACTGAATACATAGGTTTATAAAAGCAAACCCGGGGAACTGAAACATCTAAGTACCCGGAGGAAAGGAAATCAATAGATACTCCCCTAGTAGCGGCGAGCGAACGGGGACCAGCCGAGCCATGAGTGTGACTAGAACTGGTTGGAATGCCAGACCATAGTGGGTGATAGTCCCGTATAGGAAGCACGATTGGACGTATTAAGTAGGGCGGAACACGTGAAATTCTGTCTGAACATCGGAGGACCACCTTCGAAGGCTAAGTACTCCTTGCTGACCGATAGCGAACCAGTACCGTGAGGGAAAGGTGAAAAGCACCCCGACGAGGGGAGTGAAACAGTTTCTGAAACCGGACGCCTACAATCAGTGGGAGGCCCCTTGAGGGCTGACCGCGTACCTTTTGTATAATGGGTCATCGACTTGGTCTCACGAGCAAGCTTAAGCCGTTAGGTGTAGGCGCAGCGAAAGCGAGTCTTAATAGGGCGAATGAGTTCGTGGGATCAGACCCGAAACCGAGTGATCTAGGCATGACCAGGCTGAAGGTAAGGTAACACTTACTGGAGGGCCGAACCCACATCTGTTGAAAAAGATCGGGATGAGTTGTGCCTAGGGGTGAAAGGCCAATCAAACTCGGAGATAGCTGGTTCTCCGCGAAATCTATTTAGGTAGAGCGTCATCCGAATACCCCGGGGGGTAGAGCACTGGATGGGTAATGGGGCCCCACAGGCTTACTGATCCTAACCAAACTCCGAATACCCGGGAGTACTAGATGGCAGACACACGGCGGGTGCTAACGTCCGTCGTGAAAAGGGAAACAACCCTGACCTCCAGCTAAGGCCCCTAATTCATGGCTAAGTGGGAAAGCAGGTGGGACGACCAAAACAACCAGGAGGTTGGCTTAGAAGCAGCCATCCTTTAAAGATAGCGTAACAGCTCACTGGTCTAATTTAAGTTGTCCTGCGGCGAAGATGTAACGGGGCTCAAGCCATGAGCCGAAGCTGAGGATGTGCACTTAGGTGCACGTGGTAGCGGAGCGTAGTGTGACATAGTACCTGTCTTTATTACCGCGTTAGGTTCGCGAGTGCTGCAAAGTGCTCAAGTAGCCGAAGGCGGTAGCACAAGACACGGTGCTTTCTGTGAAGCCGGCCTGTGAGGGATCCGGTGGAGAGATCACTAGCGAGAATGATGACATGAGTAGCGACAAACAGGGTGAGAGACCCTGTCGCCGAAAGTCCAAGGGTTCCTGCTTAAAGCTAATCTGAGCAGGGTAAGCCGACCCCTAAGGCGAGGCCGAAAGGCGTAGTCGATGGGAACCAGGTTAATATTCCTGGGCCGGGCGGTGGTGACGGATCTCGAAGGTAGTTCATCCTTATCGGATTGAATGGGCTGCATAGAGGTTCCTGGAAATAGAACCT
>JBOEGW010000026.1:0-4516 GCA_050633625.1 Maritimibacter sp.
ACCAAGAGAGGGGCATCAGCCCCCGCCCCCGCGGCCGATGGGCGCGCCCCCGATGATTATGCGTAGCGTATTGCCTCTATTTTCTCTTCTGAGAAGATAAAGGCGGTCGGTTTCTCGGATGGCCATCCGGGAACTGGTGGCGGGCGGGCCTCCCCGAGGAATGACCCGATCTGCGGTCGCAAAATATCTTGCCACCCGTCACACCTGTCCGGCCATCCGAACGGTAGAAGGGCCTTCGCGGCCGAGCATAATCAAGGATAACAACAGAGATATGACCATTACAATCAGCGAGGTAGATCGCACCAACATCATTGCATTTGAAGTCTCAAAGGCCAGTCTAACGGTTCACAGCTTGCCAGATGATCGTCAGGTAACGATCCCAAATACGGTTTCGGCGATTAAGCGATTGCTTAAAGCCGCAAGCAAAGACCGGTTGCCTTTCATCGTCTGCGAGGCGTCCGGTGGATATGAGCGGTCGGTTCTTGAATGCTGTGTCGAGCTGGATTTGCCCGCACATCGAGCGCATGGTACGCGCACGCGCAATTTCGCAAAATATCTGGGTCTGTCGGCAAAGACGGATGCGGTGGATGCACGGATGCTTGCATTGTTCGCGGCAAAATCGGAAGGCCTTCGATTGTGGCAGCCACCCAGTAAAGAAACGGTCGAACTGCGTGGATTGCGGCGTCGGCGCGATGACCTGGCCCAAATGATCCGCAAGGAACAAAACCGACTGGAACATCCTCAGATTAAGGCTGTTGAGCGCTCTTTGAAGCGCCATGTGCGCTCCATGACCAAGGAGATGGGTGAGTTGGATCGCATGATCGAAAGGCTCGTCGCATCGACGCCAGAATTTCGGCGGAGGTCGGACTTGCTGACATCCGTTATAGGTGTTGGTCCGAAGACCGCTGCGGCTTGCTTGGCTTATGTCCCAGAACTTGGTTCGCTGACCAAAGGCGAGGCGGCGGCCATTGTTGGTCTCGCGCCGCACGCCCAAGACTCCGGAACATTGAAAGGGCATCGGCGCATTTCCGGGGGCAGGCGGGAGGTCAGGGCTAGCCTCTATATGGCAGCTCTTTCAACGCTGCGATACGATCCAATGATGAAGTCGTTCGCAGGTCGATTGCGAGCGCGTGGCAAGCCCGCCAAGGTGGCAATCACAGCAATCATGCGCAAGCTCATCGTCATCATGAACGCCGTTCTGAAGACAGGCGAACCGGCGCGACGGCCTATGCCTAATTGACGATTGCAGACCTTCGCCGCAGTGGTTACGAACTGGAAAGGTGCGGACTTTGCCGACTTTCGCTGCCGCTGCTCCAATGGCCGCTATGAATCAAGAAGTGTGCGCTGCAAAGGCAGCACGTGCATTGACTAAATCCAGCGCAAGCTTTGCTCTAGGTAGGCGTTCCCGTTTGTCCTCTGCAACAAACCATGGGCCATGATGACTTTTTCTATGTCGCGGCTAAGAAGTTGATTGCGCATTTGCCTGAGTTTGGTGCGCTGGAAGAAGGACATGCGCCAATCCAGGGGAGCATAGCCTTTGCCCTCTGTTATGCCCCACAGGCGTGCGAGACAATGCTGCCAACCTTTCCAGTTCTTCTTGAGAAAATCGTGTTCGAAGTTCTCCGAGAAATCCGCAACTATCAGTGTTTTTGAGGGTTTGTGGAGGAACAGAACTTCATCCATGGCCATTGATCCCTGCACATGGAACTGTTCGAATTCTTTGCTCCAGGGGCGCGGAGCTTCAGCGTTCAATGGCTTCTGAAAGTCAAGATCATCACGTTTCTTGATGGTCGAAGCTGGCCCCCAGAGAAGTGCGCCCGGAAACCGCTGCTGCCATTCCGATAGGTAAAGATGATGAATCTTGTTGGGACTGACGAGATGTCGAACCGGTCCGAGGGCCTCGACCGCCTGCGCCAACTCTTCCGAAATCTTGATCGGAGACCAAACCCAGATGTCGCCGTTCCCCAGGCGAACCACAACGCTTCGGGTCGGATAAGCGAACCCGTGGAAGTTCACGCACTGACCCTCCACAACCCAAAGGTTGGGGGCAAATTCATCAAGCATTCAGTTTTCCTTCCGACATTGGGCGGACCAGGTTCCGGATCATCTGAAAAGAACCCTTGGAGGCGTAAGCCATCTCTGAGGGGGAGAGGGAGGAGGCATTGAGCGCAAACCATCGGTCCACGCCCCTCGCCAAGGCCTTGAGCATGTCGCGGACCAGCCCATCTGGGAGATCTGTACGAACCTCTCCGGCGTCCTGACCAATGAGAATTATTTCTTCTAGGATCGTATCAAGCTGAGCTGTAAGCGGTCCCAGGCACTCCATGGCAGAGGCACTGCCATAAACAGTCAGCGCCAGGGCTGCCACTTTCTCATTTGCGTTAAGCCATTGAACGAGGTCTCCAGCCAGATCTTCCACGCCAATCCAGTAGTCGCTGGTATGGCGCAGTCTTTTGGTTTGTTTCCTTGCAAAATCCAGAAAGGGAGAAAAGTCACGCGTGCATATGGCCAGATACAGGTCCGGCTTTCCGGTGATGTAATAGTAAGCTTGGCCCTTACTCATCTTGGCATTGGCAAGAATTCGATTGAGCGATGCCTCAGCGTAGCCATGCTTGATGAACTCGGCTTCGGCGGGGTTGAGTAATCGAGCTCTCTTCTCCTCCGAAAGTGCCCAAAGCCGTTCAGATTGCTCGGTCATACTGTTTGCCCATCATTAAATCGCTCCTTGCAACTATTAGACCAGTGGTCTAATAAGGGCAATAGGTAAGCAGAGGTGACCTATGATTCCGGACTATCAGGACTTTGCGAGGGAGTGGGAAGCTGCATGGAACTCCCATGATTTGGATCGCATTCTGTCCCACTATTCAGACGACGTTGTCTTTCGGTCCAGAAAGGCCCTCATCTATGTCGGCGTCGGAGAAACCCAGGGCAAAGAGAACCTTCGAACCTACTGGCGGGCCGCCTTGGACGCCCAGTCGGACCTCAAGTTCGAGGTTCAGCATGTATTCGGCGGCCACAAGATGGTCGTCCTCGTGTTCCGTAATCATAAAGGACAGCTTGCCGCAGAGACGCTCCATTTTCGCGATGACGGGTTAGTTGACCAGGCCTCCGGGAGCCAAGAGGACCATCTCCTCCCGTCCCAGTACAAACTGCAGGTGGATCTTTGGGTCAAACCAGGAATGGCGAGAGCTTTCGCAACATTTGAATGCAAGGCTCTGGGCAACATGGCCAACTATGGCGGTGTCCTGATTGAGCAATACCGTCCAGAGGTTGGCCCTACTGAGAGACATGTCTTGGCGTTTCCAAGCCAAGCTGCATTTGAAGCCTACAAACGGGGACCTGAAGCTCAGGCTGTTCGGGCGGAACGAGATTCCTGCATCGAAAGGACAGAGATCACGGAGCTTGGCAGTGACTGAGATCAGTGGCCATCCTCGCTCAATGGTGTTGCCTGGAGTTGTGATCATGTGTCTGGGCGTGGCGTGCTTTGGTATCAACGACGCTATCGCAAAGGTTCTAGCGGACCGGTACTCCCCAATGCAGATTCTGTTCATGCGCAATGTTCTTGCTCTTCCGGTAGCTTTCATGCTGGCCCTTGGCATGCAGGGACGGAGCGCTTTGCGGTCCAGTAGACCGGGCGTGCACCTCGTGCGCGGGGTATTCTGGATACTGGCAACCTTTCTTTTCTTCACCAGCATCAAACATGTCGGATTGGCCAAATCGACCGCCCTGTTGCTCGCGTCGCCTTTGCTCATTGTTGCTGTTTCCGCCGTATTTCTCAGGGAGAGAACGGGCTTCAAAACGTGGGCCGTAGTGATCTCCGGACTGCTTGGTGCGTTGATCATTGTGCGTCCGGGTTTTGCGGAATTCGATCCGCTAGCCCTTTTAGCTCTTCTCGCCGCCTTGATGGCTGCTTTCCTGATGTTGTCAGCACGTTGGGTTGATGAGACCGAGAGTTTTTGGACCCTCATGCTCTACCTGACGGCTTCCAGTGCTTTGGTCAGCGCCATGGCGGTGCCGTTTTTTTGGGTGCCGCTTCAATTTCAGGACCTCTGGCTATTCGCAGGTGTCGCTGCATTTGGGACCGCTGGAATGGTCTTGATGACACAAGCCTTCCGAATGGCACCAGCAACGGTGATCGCGCCGCTCGACTACACTGCTCTTCTCTGGGCAACGCTCTTCGGGTGGTTGTTCTGGAACGAGATTCCCGACCTGATCACCTACATTGGCGCTGCAATAATCGCCGTGAGTGGGATCATGTCTGCCATGCGGGCAACTGAAGGAAAATGACACCCCTCACATAGAAAGGGCCTCGTCCATGTCACTGGAAGCGGACGTTCATGCCAGGCGCAGCATCTGGAAATATGGGCTCAAACTTAGATTTCGCCGCGCTTTGAATGAACGGCTGCTTCACTGAATCCGCAAGGGCATTGAGCGTTCCGATATTTGAGGTCTTCACGCTCAATGCCCTTGCTACCGTCGCGCCAAGATGTTGACCAAAGGTCCACGGTAGATATTT
>JBOEGW010000027.1:0-8346 GCA_050633625.1 Maritimibacter sp.
CACCTTCATCAGCGTTTTCTCCCAGTTTGGCCCAGCGGGCATTTAAAATCTCGCCCATGTTTAACGGGACTTGGCAGGTTGGAACAATGGACAATGGACAAAAAACAGTGCTGCGACGCCGCGTTTTTTCCGCGCACCCGCGGCGTTAGCGATAACGAGGGTTGGGCGGTGTAGTTGATTGCGTGGCACTGTCACAGGATAGCTTCGATTCTTGACGGGTGAGCGGTTTGAAAGGGCGAGGCAAATAGGCCATTTGGGTGGACTGAGCGTCCTAGCGGTTGGCGCCCGGAACCCACAACACATCCGCGTTGCCGCCTTCATTGGCCATTCGCGCAGCGGCGAACAGCCAGTCGGACAGGCGGTTGAGATATTTGACGGCCACTTTGTTCACATCATCTGGTTCATGCGCCATCAGCTCGGTCGCTTTACGTTCCGCGCGGCGTGCTGTGGTGCGTGCAACGTGGAGGTGCGCTGCCAGAGCGGTGCCTCCAGGTAAGATGAAGCTCTTGAGGGGCGCGAGCACGGCGGTCATGTCGTCGATTTCTGTTTCCAGTCGTTCGACTTGGGCGTCAACCATGCGCAACACAGGATAGCCAGCGTCATTGTCCGCCGCCATGTTTGGGCGACACAGGTCTGCACCCAAATCAAACAGGTCGTTTTGAACGCGCGAGAGGGCTGTATCGACCTCGCCTTGTGCATGCAGGCGCGCGACACCAAGTGCTGCGTTGAGTTCGTCTACTGTCCCATAAGAGGCCACGCGTGGGCTATGTTTGGGTGTGCGCGACATATCGCCAAGCGCCGTGTCGCCGCCGTCCCCAGTTCGCGTGTAGAGTTTGTTTAGGACAACCATGATTCACCCCCCACGCCGAACGTACACAAACAGCAAAATGAGCGCGATCGCGACAGCTTGCGCATAAATTCGATACCGCATGATCCGGTTTGCATGTTTGCGGTTGAAGTCACCGCCCCGCGCAAAGCCACCAATCCCAGTGAGCAGGATAATCGCGACGGCCGCCACAGCAAGGATGACAAGGATAAAAAGGGGGTCGTTTGACATGTCTGGGCCTTTCATTTGGCCCATGTCTTAGCGCGAATGGGGGCAAAAGGCGAGAGTGCGCAGAGGCCAGTTTGTCGCGGCTAAATGCGGGCGATGATCCAGTCGAGCAGGCGGTTGGGGGCAAATCGCACTAGGAAGGCGGCAATGTGCGTCACTCCTGTCACGCGGTAGCGCGCACGCGGGTGCGCGGAGTCGAGCGCGTGGATCAGTTTCTTCGTGACGGCTTCGGGGCCAAGCTCAAATGGGTCTTTCTTTGTGTTGTCCGCGTAAAGCCGTGGGATCACCTCGCTTTCATAGAAGGCCTTGCGAGGGGAGTTTTTCCAATCAATCCACCGCTCAAATGGGGCGCGGGCGTTCTGGCGAAACTGCGTGGTGATCGGCCCCGGTTCGATCAAAACGCATTGAATGTTCTCAGGCGCCATTTCGATGCGCAAAGTGTCGGTGTAGCCTTCGAGCGCGAATTTAGTTGCCGCATAGGCCGAACGCCATCGCATTGTCGCGATACCAAGCACCGAAGAACACATTATGATCCGCCCATGCCCCTGCGCGCGCAGGATTGGCAGCACGGTGCGGGTCAGCTCATGGACGCCGAAAAAATTGGTCTCAAAGATGTGGCGCAAGGCCTCGGTGGGCAGGTCTTCGGCGGCGGCGGGCAAACCATAGGCGCCATTGGCAAAGACAGCGTCAAGTGTGCCGCCTGTGCGTGTTGTGGCTTCGGTCACTGCCGCTTTGATGCTGTCGGCGTCTGTGTGGTCGAGCTGGAAGCTTTCCAGCCCCTCAGCCCGCAACCGCGCACAATCTGTCTCTTGGCGGCAGGTCGCAAACACGCGCCATCCGCGTTTTGCCAAGCGATGCGCTGCATCATAGCCAATGCCAGACGAACACCCTGTCATCAAAATGGATTTCTGGGTCATTCTTCGGCGTGACCTATTGGGATGAGGCCGTCAAGAAACGCGATGCCATATATCCGCGATCACCCGATGAAAGTTGGATTGTGCGCCAGCCGCCGCCCGCATCGCCCATATCTGTGACTTTATCACCGTATTTCAGCGATGCGATCACACCGTAAGAGGTAGATGGACCACCGCGCACATTGACCTTTGATCCGGTGACCGAGAGCATGACCTTTTCGACGGCTATGGGCTGTGGGGTCGCTGCTTGTTCTGGTTCGGCTGTTGTGGTGAGCGCAACCGGTTGCGGCTCTTGCCGGGTGACCTCATCGGCGTTGGCTGATGCTGCTTGGCCGGTGTCCGTCATGTCCGGGGCGATGTCCGTGGGGCGAGGTGACGAAAAGCTCACAGTTTCAACATCTTGGGGTATTTCGCTCGGGGCGCGGCCGATGCGGTCTTCGGGCAAGCCGTCCTCCCGACCAAGCCACATGAAAGCGCCGCCCAATCCAATCGCTGTGAACAATGTGAGGCGAATAATACCCACGCCAAATCCCCCTAATACCTTACAACTAAAAGAGTAACAGTCTGTCGCGTTATCGTCCAGTCGCGCGCGGCTGTTTAGGGGGAATTAACTGTGGATAAGCCCCGCAACGTGACGCGGCGCTTGTCGGGTCCATCAGAGCCGGGTATTGAGCGGGTATGAATGACACCACTGATGATCTGAACGAGCCGTCCTCCGAAGTCGCTGAACCTTTGCGCCGGGCAATTGGCGACCGCTATTTGACCTACGCGTTGTCGACCATCATGAACCGGGCTTTGCCGGATGCGCGTGATGGGCTGAAACCCGTGCACAGACGCATTTTGTATGCAATGCGGGAGTTGAAGCTGGCGCCAACCGGGCGGTTTCGCAAGTCGTCGAAGATTTCTGGTGATGTCATGGGCAACTATCACCCGCACGGCGACACAGCGATTTATGATGCGATGGCCCGGCTCGCGCAGGATTTCAACGTGCGCTATCCGCTTGTGGATGGGCAGGGGAACTTCGGTAATATTGATGGCGATAACCCGGCTGCAAGCCGGTACACCGAGGCGCGGCTGACCAGTATCGCGGAAGCAATGCTTCAGGGGCTTGATGAGAATTCTGTCGATTTTCGCGAGAATTACGATGGCACCTTGTCTGAGCCTGTCGTGCTGCCGGCGACCTTCCCGCATTTGCTGGCGAATGGATCGTCCGGAATTGCGGTTGGGATGGCGACAAACATCGCGCCGCACAACATTAGCGAATTGGTTGATGCCTGTTTGCATCTGATCAAAACGCCGGATGCGCGCGATGATACGCTCTTGAACTTCATTCCGGGGCCAGATTTTCCGACAGGCGGCGTGATTGTTGAGCCGCGCGAAGTGATCGCGAAAGCCTATGCAACGGGGCGCGGATCAATCCGGTTGCGCTCTCGCTGGGAGATTGAAGATCTGGGGCGGGGGCAATGGCAAATCATCGTCACGGAAATCCCTTATCAGGTGCAAAAGTCCAAGCTGATTGAGAAAATCGCGGAGCTGATCCAGCTCAAGAAAATTCCGATTTTGGGTGATGTGCGCGATGAGAGCGCTGATGATATTCGGCTGGTGCTTGAGCCGAAGTCCAAAAACGTAGACCCGGAAATGTTGATGGGGTTGATGTTTCGCAACTCCGATTTGGAGACGAGGTTCTCGCTCAACATGAACGTATTGATTGACGGGCTGACGCCGAAGGTGTGCTCGATCAAGGAAATCTTGCGCGCGTTCTTGGACTTCCGTCAGGAGGTTTTGGTGCGTCGCTCAAAGCACCGGATGGAGAAAATCGACCATCGGCTTGAGGTGCTTGAGGGCTTTATTGTTGCCTTCCTCAACCTTGATCGGGTGATTGATATTATCCGCTATGATGATGACCCGAAGGCGGCATTGATGCGCGAAGACTGGTCCAAGGATCATGTGCGCGCGATGACGGAAGCGGATTATGTCACCCCTGCGCCAGGCGGTGGCGAGTTGTCTGACGTGCAGGTGGACGCAATCCTCAACATGCGTCTGCGCTCTTTGCGCCGTCTCGAAGAAATCGAGTTGGTGCGCGAACGTGACGCCTTGATGGAGGAGCGCGCCGGGCTTGAGGACTTGCTGGACAGCACCGAATTGCAATGGGCGCGGATCAGCGACGAGTTGCGCGCGACCAAGAAGGCCTTTGGCAAGGATTACAAGTTTGGTGCGCGCCGCACGACATTCGCAGAAGCGGGTGAGACCCCGGATGTTCCCTTGGAAGCGATGATCGAGCGCGAGCCGATTACAGTGGTGTGCAGCCATATGGGCTGGATTCGGGCGATGTCTGGGCATGTGGATCTGAGCCGCGAATTCAAGTTCAAAGATGGGGACGGGCCGCGCTTTGCCTTCCACGCAGAAACAACCGATCGTCTTTTGATTTTCGGTGCGAATGGGCGGTTCTACACGCTTTCGGCTGCAAATTTGCCGGGCGGGCGCGGCATGGGGGAACCGCTGCGCTTGATGGTGGATTTGCCCAATGAGGTCGAAATCGTCGATATGTTTGTCCATCAAGCGGGGGCGCGCCTTATTGTGGCCTCGGGCGAGGGCAATGGTTTTGTGGTGTCTGAAGAGGATTTGATCGCGCAGACCCGAACCGGGAAACAGGTGCTCAATGTTGGAAACGGAGTTGCCAAGGTTTGTAAGCGAGTGGCGGGCGATCATGTGGCTGTCGTCAGCGAAAACCGCAAACTTCTTGTGTTCCCGCTCGATGAGTTGCCCGAAATGGGGCGCGGCAAAGGGGTGCGCTTGCAAAAGTACCATTCGGCGCGCGGCAAGCAGGGATTGCTTGAGTTGGACGGTGGGCTGTCAGATGTGACGACCTTTATCCTTGAGGCGGGGTTGTCTTGGGCCGCGGGTGCGGATCGCACGCGCACTGAAGTGGATATGAGCCCCTGGATCGGCAAACGGGCAACTGTCGGAAAATTGCCGCCTCATGGCTTCCCAAGAGATAACAAGTTTGGGTGATGTGATGAATGTTGATGAGCTTCAGACCGACTATGCCGGACGTAAGACCGCATTATTCGGATTGGCGCTAAAGACATCATTTTTCACTGTCCTGACACTTGGGTTTTACCGCTTTTGGATGAAGACGCGCATGCGGCGGTTTTATTGGTCTGCCATTCGTCCCGGCGGACAGCCACTTGAGTACGTGGGGCGACCGACCGAAAAACTGCTTGGGTTTTTGTCGACGGTTGTGTTCCTCGCCTTCTACATTGGCATCGTAAACCTCATTTTGGTTTTCTTGTCCTTCTCCTTTCTGCGCGCCAATCAACCTGCGTATTTGCTGAGTTTTTTGGGGCTTGTGCCGATAATTTTCTTCGCACAATACCGGGCGCGCCGCTACATTTTGGCGCGTACGCGTTGGCGCGGAATTCGATTTGGTCTTGCGCCGGGGGTGTCTGGATTTGTCTGGCGCTCCTTGCTGCACTGGGGCCTGACAGTGGTGACGCTGGGACTTTACTGGCCTGTCAAGACCTTCCACCTGGAGAAATACCGCACAGATCGAACGTGGTACGGTGATCAGAACATGCGGCAAAACGGCAAGTGGACCCTACTGCTGGCGCCCATGAAGCATGTTTACCTTGGTGTCGCCAGTAGTGCCGTTTGCGGCGTCATTGTGTGGGTGACTGCATCCATTGAGGTTGTCCCGTTTCTGTTCTTGACGGTGGCCTGGTCCATGTTTGGGCTCGCTTACTGGAAAGCGTATAGTTTCAAACGGCTTACCGAAGCGAAGCAGCTTGGAAATGTGCGCCTCGCAACAGATCCAAGCGTGTGGCGGATCATTGGAATTTACGTGGCAGGTTACTCGCTCATCTCCGTGGTTGTTCTGCTTGGGGTCTCCCTATTGCTTGCGTTTTCGTCCATGATTTTTGTTGCGCTCGCAACATTGCTTGGCGAGGCGAACGACGGCGATGTCTTCAGTCAACTGAGTTTTGCGAGCCTTGGTGTGGATGTCTTGCCTTTGTGGGTGGTCGGGGTTGTTTGGGGGGCGTCCTATTTCGCGGCATTCTTGTTCTGGCGCACGTTGACCGAAACCTTCATCACGCTGCCGCTTGCCCGTCATTTCGCAGAAGTTACCTCGATCATCGAGCCGGCCGGATTGAATACAATTCGCCAACGCGACCGTGATGAGTTTGCCGAGGCTGAAGGGTTTGCGGATGCCTTGCCTCTTGGGGAGGGCATGTAGGGCATGGACAAGAGTTTCGAAGCCTTCGCGGACTATTCAGATGGCGAAACCGCGATGATCACGCGAGTCGGGTTGCGCCTTGAGTCAGGGGCGCTGCTGCTTGAGGAGGAGTCCGGTCGCCAGATGCGTTGGTCGCTCGAAACCCTGCGCGCTGTTGAGGATCAGGCGGACCAAGGTGGGTTGTTGTTGTATCCGGCGGATGAGAGCCTCAAACGGCTCAATTTGCGCTACGCAAAATTCGCGAAGAAGCTTCGCAAGGCTGCGCCAAACCTGAAAAAACGCCCACCCGTTTCTAATAAAGGCGCGATTGCGCGCTGGGCTGCGGGTGCGATTACGTCTGTGATGGTTATTGTTTTCGTATTGGTGCCGATTCTTGCCAATCAACTTGCTGAATTCATTCCGCCAGAAGGAGAACGTGCGCTCGGAGATGCGACTTTTGAACAAGTCCGTAAAGCTTTGGGCAATGATTTCTTCGAGGTGAATATTTGCGACGATGTTGATGGTTCACAAGCGCTAACGGTGATGGAAACGCGCCTCGATCCGGGGGATGATTTACCATTTCCGATCCAAGTCACTGTGTTGGACCATGACCTTGTGAACGCCTTTGCACTCCCCGGTGGGCGCATCGTGTTGTTTCGCGGATTGCTGGAAAAAGCGAGCGGTGCGGATGAAGTTGCTGCGGTATTGGCGCATGAAATTGGCCATGTCGTAAATCGTGATCCTACGCGCGACGCGCTTCGTTCGGCTGGATCAATCGGGGTTCTTGGGCTGCTGCTTGGCGATTTTGCGGGGGGGACGGCAGTTCTGTTTCTGACAAACCAATTGATCAACGCGAAATACAGTCAATCGGCGGAAACCGGCGCAGATGATTACGCGCATGATTTGCTTGCGCGAGGGGGCTATGATCCGGCGGCGCTTGGCAGTTTTTTCCAACGTCTCAAGGATACACATGGCGACACAGAGGGCTTCCTGTCACACCTCAGTTCGCACCCACAAATGCAAGCCCGCATTGAAGCGGCGCAGGCGGCTGCGGATCGTGCGGGCAACTCATTCACGCCAATTCTGTCCAAAGATGAGTGGGAAGCGTTGCGCGGCATTTGCGGCGCGGTGCCGCCGGCGAAGGATGACGCGGATCATGACGGGCAGGACACGGGTCTGAGTGGTGCAAATTGACCCTAGCATTGGCTGTTTTTGCGCCCGCGATTGAATGAACCTTCAAGAGCGGCTATTTAGTGCCGGAACCGTGTTAGGAGCTGCTATGACCCGCCCTCGAATTTTCGCCGCTTTGCCAGCGGCTGCCTTGTTGCTTTCGGCTTGTGCTGTCACAAGCGATTTGGCCAAAGTCCCCGAACCAATGGGTCGCTTTCTGCTCGGCCACGCCGTTGCTGTTGCGAATGGTCCGGAAGTTGGCCCTTTGTCGCGCAAGGCCTCTGATGAGGCATGGGAGCAAGCTGTCAAATTCGCTCTGGAGGAACGGTTCGGGCGCTATGATGGCGATAAGTATTTTCATATTTCCGCCGTTGTAGAAGGCTACGCGCTGGCAATGACGGGTGTGCCCATTGTCGCGACACCGAAATCCGTGCTGATCGCATCGGTGCTGGTGTATGACGATGAAAAAGGCGGCAAGCCCCTCATGGACGAACCTGAGGTCTTCACGGTGTCAGAAGAGTTGTCGCCGGATCAATTGCTTGGGACGGGGCTGACAAAAACCGCTGATGAGCAAATGCTCTCATTGGCGCGATCTTTGGCGAAAGCGATCCATGACTGGATGTTGAAAAACCCGGAAAACTACGGGGATGCAAGCTTGATGGACCCTGCGACAACCTCGGCTGGGCGGCCTGCTGCGACAGCCGGGACAGTGCCCGCTGAGTTCCAGCGCACAACCGCGGAAACCAAAGCGGATGCAGAGGCCAACGAAGCAAAAACAACCGAGGATGACGACCTCATCATTGAAACAGCAACGCCTTTGCCATCCACTTAGGCGAAGGTCTTTGCATGAATTCGCGCATCCAACCTTAAGAACTGCACCGAGCGCTTGATTTTCTGCCTCCAATTGGCTAACGAGCGCGCGGTGTATCAACTGGGTTGAACAGCAACCCCCCACTTATTGAAGGCGTATGGGATATGGCTAAGGAAAAGTTTGA
>JBOEGW010000028.1:0-8046 GCA_050633625.1 Maritimibacter sp.
CCAACTTTTGGGCATAACTCATACCCGTGCGGTCTCCGGCGTCTGTGGGTATCACTGGGGTAGCAGGAACGGTGAGCTTGAATGCTCCGGCGTGAGACTGGGTGAGACGATCTGCCAAGCGCAAAGGTTAAGGTTTTCAATCGGCTATGTTACAGGTTGAGCGATCCTGAGACAGTGCGTGCGGATCACCAGCCTAATTGAAAATCCTCGTGTCGGTGGTTCGATTCCGCCCCTGGGCACCATTTTTACTACATAGTTTCAAATGGATACAGCCAATCTGTTGCGTTGGACTAAGTCGCACTTTTGTTCTTGGGTGTCATATGGGTGCCAATTTTCGTCTGTTGCATTTGCGTGCGTGGAACAGAAGACTAGTCAGAAACCGATTGAACCGTTTGACTAACCGACTCCCGTGCCGCTAGCGTCATAGTTGAGTGAATTTGGTTATAAGTGACGCATGCGTAGAGATTTTCGACTATATGAATTGAGCGACGATGACTTCGAGGATCTCGTCGTCAAGATTTCTGTCGATTGGTTGGGCGAAGCGGTAACACCATTTGCCGCTGGACCTGATGGCGGCAGAGACGGAAAGTTTGCTGGCAAAGCAAATTCATTCCCAAGCACCGGCGATCCATTAGTAGGTAAAGTTGTCCTTCAAGCGAAACATGCTGCATCGCCAATAGCTTCTTATTCGGACAAGCCATTCCAGAACGAGTTGAAAAAGAGAGAGTATCCCCGGATTAAAAAACTAATCGACGGCGGACTGTGCGATCACTACATCCTCTTTGCAAATCGTAAACTAACGGGAGGTGCTGAGCAAAAAATCCATGCGGAGTTGATCGCCTTGGGCTTGCAAACTGCGCACGTAATTGGGTTAGAGCGGCTGCACTTGGAGCTAGAAATCAAACCGAACTTAGCAAAGACCTTGCCTAATTCTAGAGATATTGCTCCGTTTTCGTTTCAGCCAGACGACATGGTCGAAGTAATCACGGCGCTGCACGAATACTCTGATAGCCACCTAGATGAAGCGTTTGATAGCGCTCAGTCGTTCGACACTGTTTCGATTAAAGCAAAGAAGAACCCAATAAATGGTTTGTCAAAAGAGTTCTACGAACAGGTAGTTGAGGCTGAGTCTATGTTACATTTTGGAAAGATCGAACGCTTCCTTAAGAATCCGCGTAACGCGGAGTTTAGGGAACTTTACCATGATGCCGCAGACGAGCTTAAACAAAAGCTCATTGTGGAGCGGGATCAGTTCGCAGATTTTGATCGAATTTTCACGTTCTTGTATGACAAAGTGCAAAGCCAGCGTGAAGCCCTCAAGGGGAAGCGAAGACTGGTCAGTATCCTCTTGCACTACATGTACTGTAACTGCGATATCGGCGTAAAAAGCGAAGATGAGTTGGCGGCTTGACGATGTTGACAGCAGAAAAACATTTAGACCTTGATACCTCTCTGATCCGTGTCGCCGCTGTGATCCTGAAGGAATTGAAGCGCAAAGGGGCGGCGACTTTCGAAGGGCTGCGCTCGTTGATCCTTAGACGCGTTGGGAAAGATGGTGAGCTGATGTTCTTACCTGCGCTGCGCTTTTTGTTTCTATTGGGGCGTGTGGAGTACCACACTAAAAATGACTTGGTCGAACTTGTCGGTGTCGCAAATGCAAATTAGCCGCTTGTACAGCAACCATGATGAAGTCTTCACTCCCATCGAGTTCAACTTCGGTGAAGACGCAACGTGCCTGAATGCCGTTCTCGGCGAAATTCGCCACCCTTCAGATGATGCTCGTGACTCCCACAACCTTGGAAAGACCACGCTGCTTCATCTAATCGAGTTTCTGATGTTGAAAGGTATGTCGCCGGGGCACTTTCTTGCTAAAAACAAAAGTCTGTTCGTAGGTTTTGAATTCTTTATTGAAATTGCGCTGAACAGTGGACGTTTTGCGACCGTGCGCCGTGGGGTGGACAACCCCAACTTAGTTTCGCTTGCCCTACACGACGAACCTAGGGAATCCTTTATTGATGTTTCGGAAGACGGTTGGGACCATTTTGAACTCAGCAGAGGCGATGCTGTGGTCATTTTGGATAGCTGGCTCGATTTGCGTATTCTGAAGCCATTCACTTACAGAAAGGCAATAACCTACTTTCTACGTGCTCAAAGTGACTGGGATGATGAGCTTAAGCTGCAGAAATTTGCATCTTCGAAGGATCAAACTTGGAAGCCATTTATTGCTAGACTCTTTGCCTTTAATGATGGGTTGGTGCAGAAAAAATATAGTCTTGACGAAGAGCACTCCGATCAAAAAACAAAACTAGATCGGCTTCAGGGAGAAGTGCAGTTTTCGGAGGATCAACTGCCCCAATTGAATGCACAAATATCATCATTGGTTCAAGATATTAGGTCGAGCGAAGAGGCGTTAGATGCTTTCAGTTTCGACGAGGAGGAGAAGAAACTGGTTCGCGATCTAGTAAATGAGATCGAGACCGAAATTTCTTCAATTTCATCAACTTTGTATAACTTGAGATTTGATATTCGGCAAATCGACGAGGCACTTAGCCACAAAGACAAGTTCGACCTGAATGATGTGAAATCTATTTTCGAGGAAGTTGAGCTACATTTCCCGAAGCAACTGTTGCGTGACTACGAGCAGCTTGTGGCATTCAATAGGAAGATTACTAGAGAGCGGAATACTACACTTCGTAAGCAAAGAAAAAACCTCGAAGATAGAAGACTGGAGCTTTCTGAGAGGAAGCGTGAACTGGATGCGCGGCGTTCGCATAGATTGCAATTTATGCGGGCTACCGACACTTTTGAGAAATTTAAGGAATTGCAAAAAGGACTTGCCGAACACAAGGCCCGACTTGTTTATTTAGAGGAACAAAAGCGCAAACTTGAACTTGTTGCAGAGGCAGCGCGAGAACTACGTGAAGTTGAACGAAATCGTGGCCGAGTCGCGGATGAGCTAAAGGTGATGATTGAACGAGCTAATCCTCTTTTCGAGCGATTCAGAGATACCTTTAATGCCTATTGCAAACGAGTGTTGAACCACGATGGGATAGTCTACTTCCGCGTCAACAAGCAAAACAATTTCGATTATGAGGTTGGATTGTCATTGCAGGGAAGTTCAACCACTACATCCAATCTGTCAGACGGAACAAGCTACCAGAAACTGATCTGCGTTCTTTTCGATTTAGCGCTTCTAAAAGTATATGAGGATGCACCATTCTTTCGGTTTGTATACCATGATGGTGTGTTTGAGGGGTTAGATAACCGAAAGAAAAACAGCCTGCTAGCCGTAATTCGAGAACAGATTGCGTCTGGAAAATGCCAATACATCTTCACACTAATTGACACTGATTTACCTCGAGACTTGGAAGATAAACCCATTCGCTTCTCGGACGAAGAGGTCGTCACGCGACTGCATGATGACGGTCGGGATGGTCGCTTGTTCAAAATGGCCGAGTTTTAATTGATTGCACATTTTGAATTTAGAAATCCACCTGAAATTTGGCGAATAGACTAGTGCAAAGGTGATGCTATGGGGCTGAGGGATTATTACGGCAACACTTCTGGTACCGGCTTCACTATAAGTTTTTTTATGGAAGCGGGCATAAATCCAAGAACGGGGCTACTGGCCGCGCCGTTCTTTACTACAACATCGCCGATTGAAGCCTTGACCGACAGAGGTTGTGAAGTTCGGTTAATTGTCCGGTTCTCACCCGTAACCACACCAGAAGCTCTAAGGGGTGCGTTTGATAACCCCAAAGTCAAAGTTCGATACTTTACCGATGCAAAGTTCCATACCAAGCTCTACATCGTTGATGATGTGGCACTTGTCGGATCAGCTAACCTTACGGTAAATGGCCTCCAGTCCAACCGAGAACTCTCCGTTTTGTTGAGGCAGGATCGAGATGAGTCTTTCTATGACTTGCCTCGGATTTTCGACGATTTATGGAATGACGCAGATGTCCTGAACGAAGAAGTTCTGAAGGAATACACCAAAGCTTTCAAGATGAAAGAAAAGCCCCAAAACGAGGACGCTTTTGAAAAGTTCATCCTTGGCTTTGTAAAACCTGCGACACCAACAAGCGTTGTCGTCGGAAGTGAGAAAAAGACTAAGGAACGCTCGTTTATCCAAAATTTTCGCCGCAAGTACGATGAGGTTTTAATTCCCGCGCACAACGAAATCCTTACTACTGCAAAAGATAATGGCTTCGGACGCCCTGAATATTCGGGGCAAGACCCTCAGATCGAAATGGGGCGCTTCCTTGGTTGGTTACGGCTAACGCAAGGTGGCGGCAACGGATGGCGAGAAACAAGTTTGTTGGGTGATCCGAAAGATAGGGCAACTCGCATTGCGCAATATGTTGATGTCTGGCAGTCAACGGACGACACCGTGAAAGGGGACTCATATCATGCTTCCTCGGAAATAGAAAATATTGCGAACATTAAGACCTTTCTTTGTGTCCCCCTCGAGCTGGAGCAGCTTAGCTATGATGACTTGTTCCACTATCTGACAGGGTGTCATGCATTTCTTGAACGGCTACGGTTCGCTTCTAAAGATTTCGGCGAAGACTTGAGTGGGCTAGAACGGTTGCGGCTTGATTTCCAATCTAAAAATACGCGTGAAGCCGTAGTCAAAACCGTCAGATACCTTTTGTCCGGCTCTGGTGATGCAATAGAACGCGCGTATGATTGCGTTTATGGAAGTTATAAGTTGAGTGGTTTTGGAGAAGCTTGCGTTATGGAGCTGCTCGGTTGGGGAGATCCCAAACGCCCGCCATTCAACAATCGATCAATTCGGGGAATACGCCTTCTAGGTTTTGATGTGGAGCACTTGGTCGCGGGAGAATGATTGCAATCAAAGTGCTCCATCGTACCATTAAGAGAGTATTCTGCGCGCAGCCTTTTCCGCTTCCGACGATTTAACCCACTGCCAAGGTGTGCGTGGTTTCCGCGCCTTCGCCAGTTCAGGGTTCGCTTTCGCGTCACCAACTGCGGCGCGTAGCTTCTCGCGTGCCTCACGCGGGTCGATCTTGAGTTCTTCGCAAAGGGCTTTCAGTGTGATGATGTCGGACATGTCGCTCTCCTAGGTTTCTGATGCAGATCGATAAGACGAGGTCAGCAGGCATGTCAGGGACAACCCTAACTAAGCCCCAGCATGTGCAGCTATAGGCGCGCGTGGCCGCGTTGTGTTGAGCCAGCGGGACGTATGAACGGCATTCACGACATATTCAGCCCGACGCCTCTCCGAGGCTTACGCTGGCCCCTGTACGCCGCGCAGACGGGGTTCGCACTGGGAAATACCCTGACGACGGATGCTGCCCGATCTTATTGCGCTGTTGCGACTGCAAACAGTGAAAGGAGATCGCAATGGTTATTCGCGCGACTTGGAGCTTCAACGGTCAGGAGAAAGTTGTCCTCGGCAATTGGCATCGCCTGTGGTGCCTGCTGTTCGGCCCATTCTACTATGCCTTCAAAGGCATGTGGTGGTGGGCAATCTTATCCTTCTTCACTTTGAACGGTCTGTGGCTCGGCTTCCCGTTGTTCAATCGCAGCATTGTTCTGCGCCATTTCTATCGCAAGGGTTGGGTTCAAAACTGATGCGTCGGACACTCCAGCCAATGAGTAAACCCACCCATGCGGCACCCGAAAGTACTGTTACAGACCGACCCGTTTACGGACCAATTGAAAAGGTTCAGATATTTGGTTCCACCTCACCTCCAACAGCCTGATCAATAGTCCGCGTGTCGGTCTCGGGCGCATCTGGCCACGCCGACCAAGACGAAGACAACAGGCGACCACAGGGGGATGGGAGAGGTGTTTTTTTTGAACGCGCGCCAAATGAGGAGACAAGGCGTCATATATACTTCTGAGGTTTTTGGCCTCCAGCCGCTTTCTGCCTCAAAGTTGGTGAAGTTGCTCAAGGTTCTCATCTTTCTCAGGAAAACCATGACAAACATCGATTTTGATGGTTATCGCTAGTTTCGTGAGAATGTTGACCAACTTGAGCAACTTCGTTCGTTAAGCTTTGTTGAGCATCCACATCCAAGATTTGCCTTTCTTTTCTGACTTCGCTCCTGCCTCAGCTTTTGCGCGGTTCAAGGTTGGACGCGAAATATCTGCTTTGGCTGCGAGGTCGAAAATGTCGGCAGATGACATCGGCCCGGTGGCAAGGGTTTTTTGAAGGAATTCGACTGCCCGACTGAATTCATTCTGACTATCTGGCCCCTGCTGCTCCAAGTCATCGGCAGAATAGTTTGTCGTTCCACGCCATTCGATGACGGGCATGCCTTTTTCTTGGGGCACGATCTCATACACAAACCCCTGAACCTTTGCGCCAATGTTGTTCTTCACCTGTACGAGAATGCGCAGTTTTTCATCCTCGGGGTGCTTGGCCACAGCGAGCGCAGTTCGCGCAACGCCGATCACATCGATTGATCCGACACCTCGATAAATGGCTTTTCCCTTTCCTCCTTTGGTCCAGTGCCGGATGACAATCACGGCAGGGCCGTATTCTTTGAACAACTTATCCAGTTGGTGCAGCGCAGACCGGATCGACGTTGGTTTTCCCAAATCCACCTTATCAGATAGAAAGGAATAGAGCGTGTCGATGACGACCAAGTCCGGCTCGTGCTCCTCCAACTCAGCTCTCAATCTGCGCTGGCCCTTTTCATCGAAGACAAGGAAGTCGTCGAGGACACGGACCCGCTTAAGGTCCGCCCCCATTTGTTCCATACGTGGCCGGATCGTATCTGCAGCGTCATCCTCTGAACTAATATAGAGGACATTGCCTTTCTCCATCCTCGAACCATCGGGCAGCTTACCACCTGTGGTTACCAATGCTGCAATATGCATACACAGATAGGATTTCCCGAGTTCCGGATCACCTTCGAGGATCGTGGTTTTCTCATAGGGGATCAAGGGTTCCCATAGCCAGTCAATATCTTTGGCTTCAATGTCGTCCAGCGTTCGAAATACATCATCCTGTTTCATTCGTCGGCCTCCAACTTGCCGAGTACACGGGCGATTTCCTCATTCAACTTTCCGAAGTTTTGCCCGTGCTTTTCGACGAAATATGGGCTGGTCCACAGTACACACCCGATTTCATCTGTGTTTGCCCCAGCCTCGTGGAGCGCCGCAATCATATGAAAAATCTGTGCCGAATTGTCAGGTTCGTATGCTTTGCGGTTCCTCATGAGCGTGCGTGCTTTCGGGTGCAGGCTTTTTCCGAACTTCTTGATGACCTCGGCCCTGTTGAACTTGGTTGGATTGACATCCACCTCTAACGGACGACCGGTCAGCTTTGTCTGGCTTTGCTTCAAGGCGAGCGGGCGAGCGCGGATTTTAGACCAGTCACATGCAACGGCGTGGACAAAAGGTTCATCGTATTGCGGCTTGTGGTTGATCGAGCCGGGCAGACGTAGCATCTTTGTGATCGTCCAACCGTTTCGATCACCTCCGTGCCGATATGCAAGTGCCCTCGAAAACCGCTCTGCTTTTTCTGGTTCGTGAAGTTTGTCCCACGCCCAAAGCGCCTGATATCTGCTGGGAGACGTTTCCCAAACCAAACTCGGGCTGGGCTTATACTTTTGAGGATCGCTTTCGTCGATGTCGCACCAGCCAAAACAGGTTGGAAATGCGAACTTGCCCGTGCGCCTAGGTTTAGAAAACGGGTTGGGGCAAAAGTATTGATCGTACTCCCAGCGTGAATAGTGCTCGATCAGCCTGCAAATTTCGAGATGAGCTTCATGCTTTCCGATTGCGTGTTCATGCCATTTGCCGCTTTCAACACTTCTGAAAGCGAGAAACACAAATGCATTTTCGAATGGGTCGAGAACGGTATTCCAGATGTCTGTGAGGAGCCAAAACTGACTACAAAAAACATCATAGTCATCTTCGTAGTCGTGAAACAAACTTACGTCGTGAACACGTAGAGTTTTGGTTGGTTTTTTGGATATAGTCATGGTTGTTCCAATCTTAGAAATAGGGAACTCTGGCTCAAGCGGTTCGCTTAAGCAGGGTCGCCTAGAGATATGGTTGAAAGTTGGT
>JBOEGW010000029.1:0-1770 GCA_050633625.1 Maritimibacter sp.
CTCAGGATAGTCAGGGGAAGGGCAGGTTCATTTGATGGGAAAGGCCCGCCTCGTTTGGCGGGCCTTTTTGGTTTGGTTTTACAGCGCGCCTGTGAGGTCTGGCACGGCTTCAAAGAGGTCCGCGACCAGGCCGAAGTCGGCAACTTGGAAGATCGGGGCTTCTTCGTCTTTGTTGATGGCGACGATGATTTTGCTGTCTTTCATCCCTGCCAAGTGCTGGATCGCGCCGGAGATGCCGACTGCGATGTAAAGCTCGGGGGCGACCACTTTGCCGGTCTGGCCCACTTGCCAATCGTTCGGGGCAAAGCCGCTGTCCACCGCTGCGCGCGAGGCGCCAACGGCCGCGCCAAGCTTGTCGGCCAGCGCTTCGATGATCGCAAAATCTTCCTCGGAGCCAACGCCGCGCCCGCCGGACACAACAACTTTGGCCGAGGTTAGCTCGGGGCGATCGCTTTCGGCAACCTTGTCTTCAACCCAAGTGGACAGGCCCGGATCGCCAGCGCCCGCCAGAGCATCAACGCTTGCCGCGCCGCCCGCGCCGGCTGCGTCAAAGGTCGAGGTGCGCACCGAAATGACCTTGGTGGCATCCGCCGATTTCACAGTCTGGATCGCGTTGCCCGCATAAACTGGGCGCTCAAAGGTGTCGCCATCGACCACGCCAGAGACATCCGAAATCACCATCACATCGAGCAGCGCCGCAACGCGGGGCAGGATGTTTTTCATATTGGCGGTCGCGGGCGCAACAATGTGCGAATAGTCGCCAGCGATGGACACAACAAGGTCACCCACCGGCTCGGCCAGCATGTTGGCATAGGCAGCATCATCCGCCGACAACACCTTGCTCGCGCCGTCAATCGCCGCCGCCGCATCCGCCGCCGCCTTGGGACCAGCGACCAAAACCGTCACATCGCCAAGCGCTTTCGCCGCCGTCATCGCCTTTGCTGTTGCGTCCAGAGCCAGCTCGCCCCCGTTCACTTCTGCAATCAAAAGAACAGCCATTACAGGGCCCCCGCTTCTTTGAGTTTCGTCACAAGCTCGGCCACATCCGCAACCTTGATCCCGGCGCTGCGCTCGGCAGGTTCGGTCGTCTTGATGATCTCAAGGCGTGGGCTGACATCGACGCCAAAATCGGCGGCGGTCTTTTCATCGAGCGGCTTTTTCTTCGCCTTCATGATGTTGGGAAGCGAGGCATAGCGCGGCTCGTTCAGGCGCAAATCCGCAGTCACAATCGCAGGCAGTTTGACCTCGATGGTTTGCAGGCCGCCGTCCACTTCGCGGGTCACTTTGGCGCTGTCGCCCTCAAGCGCCAGCTCGGAGGCAAAGGTCGCCTGACCCCAGCCCAAAAGCGCCGCAAGCATCTGGCCCGTCGCGTTCATGTCGTTGTCGATCGACTGTTTCCCGGCAATCACAAGCCCGGGCGCTTCCTCGTCGATCACCGCCTTGAGGATCTTGGCAACGGCAAGCGGCTCGATATCCTGATGAACGTCCTCAGCAGCAACCACAAGAATCGCCCGATCCGCCCCCATCGCCAAAGCCGTGCGCAGCGTTTCTTGCGCTTGCTTTACGCCGATGGACACAACCACCACTTCGTCAGCCTTACCGGCCTCCTTCAGGCGAATGGCCTCCTCAACAGCAATCTCGTCGAACGGGTTCATCGACATCTTTACATTGGCAAGATCAACCCCGGAACCATCCGCTTTCACACGAACCTTCACGTTATAGTCGATCACGCGCTTCACAGGTACAAGCACCTTCATCAGCGTTTTCTCC
>JBOEGW010000030.1:0-1384 GCA_050633625.1 Maritimibacter sp.
GAGTTATGCCCAAAAGTTGGTGACGGCCTGATCAGGCGGCATTTTGAATTTGCTTGATCCCGTCTTTGAACTCAACCCCCTGAATAACCTCGGGCAGACGGTTTGGGCCGGAAATCTTTCGCCATTTCTTTTTGGCTGACATCATCAGCCTGAAAACCATGGCAAGGGCGGTCTTGCGGTTCAAACACCCCTTGGTCTTGCGTGTGCGGTTGCGGATCGTGGCAAAGACGCTCTCAATCGGGTTCGTGGTTCGAATGTGTTTCCAATGTTCGGCCGGGAAATCGTAGAAAGTTAGGAGGACATCGCGGTCCTTGACCAGCTTGGCAACGGCCCGCTCATATTTCACCTCGTAGGTTCCCACGAAGAGATCGAAGGCCGCATTGGCTTCCTTTTTTGTCTCGGCCATCCAGATATCCTGCAACTCGGCTTTGACCTTCTCTCGCAGTGATTTGGGCATCGCACCGGTGACATTAGCTGTCTTATGGACCCAGCAGCGCTGCTCACGGGTGGTCGGGAAGACATCTCGCAGCGCGGTCCAGAACCCAATCGCGCCGTCGCCGATAGCAAGTTCAGGGTCTTCCATCAGGCCGCGTTTCTTCATGCCACGCAACAGGTCCCGCCAGCTGTCCGCGTTCTCCCGAAACCCGTCCATGATCCCCAAGACGTCCTTCTCTCCATACTCGTCCGTGCCGATAATAACCAACATACATTGGCGATCACCGTCCAGCCGGGGCGTGAAGTAGACCCCATCCGCCCAGATGTAGGCATAGCGTTTGCCAGACAGGTCACGCTTGCGCCAAGTCTCATATTCACCCCACCACGTCGCCTTCAGCCGCGAGATCGTCGAGGCCGACAGCCCTTCGGCATCCGGCCCCAGAAGCGCGGCCAGCGCCTCACTGAAGTCCCCCGTCGAGATGCCCTTCAGATAGAGCCAGGGCAGCAACTCTTCGACGGACTTCGCCTTGCGTAGATACGGCGGCACCAACGACGATCGGAACCGGATCTTACCACCGTCTTCATTAGCGCCCCGATCACGCACTCGGGGCACTTGAACCGGCACCGTGCCGATCCCAGTCATAATCTCGCGTTCTGGCAAGAAGCCGTGGCGCACCAACCGCTGACGGCCCGCATCGTCCAAGAGCTGCGAGTGTTCCACCATGAACGCCGCCACCTCAGCCTGAATGGCTGCCCGCAGCAGCTCGCGAGCCCCAGCCTGGATGACCTCGGTCAGCGGGTCAGGTGAAAATTCCGATGGAAGCTCGAACGGTAAAACAGTAGATTTGGTCATGTGGCATATCCCTTTCTCTTTGAGAATTGACGGCGCTTCAGCACCGCCATGATATGCCGCCCCTCAGGGGCCATCACCAACTTTCAACCATATCTC
>JBOEGW010000031.1:0-9691 GCA_050633625.1 Maritimibacter sp.
CAGAAAATGGAGCGGTGGCTGGCGGAGAACGATCCGCATTTCTAGGGGCTTCCGCCCCCGCGCCCGATGGGCGCGCCCCCGACGATATTTTTCGGAAAGATGATGAGAAAAGATGAGTAAAACAGGAAAGTGCGGACATTGCGGCTATGAGCCAGTAGCGATGCGCGCCAAAGTTTGCCCGAAGTGCCACGGGGAAGACCCCATTCTTGCTGGGGCATCATTAGGAGATTGGGGCAAGGGTTTCGGGTTAGCCGTGGTAGCTTTAGCCGTGATGATTGGGATGATCGCTGTGTTCGGGTTCCCCAACTAAGCACGGTGAGAAACGGGAAAAGCGGCCCCAAAGGGCCGCTAACCGTGTCAGCCGAAGCCGATCAGGGAGTTCAAAACGACGACGACGCCAACAACGATGGCAAACATGAAGCCCTGAACGGTCAGAACCGATTGGAAAACGTCTGACTTCTTGACCATGTTACCCTCGATGTGATCGAGGCGGGTCATCAGTTGTTGAAACTGTTCGTTGCTCATTTGCTCGCTCATGGTGAGTTCCTTTCTCAATTTAGGTTGAAAACCGTCAAAAAGCAATGAAATCACTGCCCCATGCGGTCGCAGGCATTTGGACACGCCACGTCAAGGACGGCCTGCAAGGCCGCGTGCGAGCTGCGCCCTCTTTGGCGCAGTGAAGTCCTTTACGGGTGTGGGATAATGCAAAGACCGTGTGGGGTGGGGATGTTCGGCCCTGGGCGGCGCAAAGCGTGGACCAGGTTAACAGCCGGACACGATCTGCACGGGATGATCTTGGTGCATCGAGTCTGTTGAAGACGCCGCGCAATGCGGCTTCTGCGCGAATAGCGCACGTCCTTGTCGCGGACGGCCGCAAGGTCGTCTGGGGCAGGGACTAAAAAGGCAGGTATCCACCCTCAAAAGAGGGTGAGCTGATCGCCTGCAATGGCTGGGCCTGTTCCGAGATTTTCAAGACGTTCTGCGCGCTCGGCCTCGATGCGTTGCGCCCGTTCTTTTTCAGCGGCTTCCCACTGTGCGGCCCGCTCTTTCTGCTTGGCGAAAGGATCGCCGTTGGCATTGAGAAAAACCGGCGCGGCGGCGGTATAAGCGCCAGTGAAAACCTCAAGCGAAATGCTGTTTCCGCAAATGATCTTGCCAGCAAGGCCACGGGCTGCGCATTGCAGATAGCACATGTGATAGGTCGATCGCGAAAGCTCTACCGCCTCGATCCAGACGGTTGTTTCCAGATTGTGACCCTTACCCTCGATCACATCAGCCACCGCCATAAGCATACCGCCTGCGCCTGCTGCTGGTTCTTGCAAGGTGATGAACCCTTGTTCATCAATCATCTGGTCAACGTTAGACAGATTGATTTCAGCCATGAGGCGCGAAACCTCGTAAGGCGTGAAAAACTGCCCTAGCCTGCTGTCCAGTGCGCCAATCTCACCGGCTACCATACCCAGAAAATCGCAACCACCCTTGCCAATCTCGCCAAGGGCAATGCCCATGAGTTCGGGCATTTTGCGCACATCGTCCTTGTCGCGGTATCGCCCGACCACTTCCATATATTGTGCCTCTAGGGCGTCCTGTTGCTCGGTGAACGGGCTGGCTTTCTTTGCCAGTGCGCAATAGCCCATTTCGCAGAAATCAGAAAAAACCTCGGTGCGGTATTTTGAGCGGTCAATATCGTTGATCAACCGCACAAACTCTTTTGCTGCTGGTGTCATGCTGCCACCTCAGCGATGTAAAAATCTTCGGGTTGGCCGTTCAGCTTGTCGCCTGCGCGGTTGGTCAACCCAATGGTGTTCCCATTGGGTTGAAAAGTGATCAGGTATTGCCCCAAGCTGTCGCGGGTAACGTGGTATCCATCATTGGCCCAGCGAACGGGTTTTCCTGCATCAACGGCGGCTTTGATTTCTTCGATGGTCATTGTTCAATCACCTTTTCGATGGCTGAATTTTCGCTGCCGCAATCGTCGCAAACGGTGTGGTCGAAAATCGCGCTAAGCTCCCATTGCTGAAGCTCTGCATTCCATTCGGCGTAGGCGTCCTTTCGGATGTTCTCGCCGCCACAAGCGCCGCAATGGATTGTCACGTCAGGATCGGGGCGAGGGGTGCTGTCTGTCTGGCTCATCGTCCCAAAGCCTCCGGCTCGGCCTGCCGTTCCTCTCGGTAATACTGGTGGGCGTCCTTGTCGTGCCGCCCAAAGGCAAGCCCGTGCTGATCGGCAAAGTGGCGAAGATCGCAAAGCGCATAGGTCAAAAGCTCCCGCGCTTCCTCCGTGTCGATATAGAGGTCTTGCAACGCGGCCTTGATCCGGTCGCTTTGGCGGATCGCCCCTTGCCTCGCCTCGGCATTGCCATAGGTCAGGGCTTCGGGGGAAAGGTGTTGAATGGTGACGCCGCAGCACTCAACGCCTGTGGTGCTGTCAGCATCCAGAAGCCGCAATAGATCGTCGTGAATGCTTTCACCCTGAGCGGTCAAGCTGTCGTCTGCGGAACAGGAATAGACAAGCTGGGCGGTGACTGTGATCTCTTCTTGCATCACGCGGCCCCCTTCATCAGCTTATGAACAACTGTTAGATGATCGCTGTGGTTCTCGCCCCAAAACTCGGCGCTGGCCTGCGCTTTTGGATGCGCTCGGGCCTCGGTCTCGGTCATTTCGAAAGGCTCAAGTTTAAAAACACGGCATGGCAAAAACACATCTACCGCACGGCCTGCACCAACAATGCTGTGAGAGAAAAACCAGAACCGGCCCAGCTTGGTTTCGCCAGTCTCCTTGAAGTATTCCCAAAGCTGGGGACGGTTAAGACCACCCGAAAAGCTGCCTTCGCCAGAACGGCTAAGGGAAAAACTGCCGCCCTCTGTGGTTTGCATACCGTGAGCCGTGCTGTTGCAACAACGCTCAAAGCTGCCGTTTGGCATGATCACAAAATCACCAACGCGCGGCTTGCCAGTGAATGCCTCGCGGGTTTCTCTCAGCCCGTCCGCAATGACTTGGTTTTTTTCGTCAAGATGGGCGTTGTCTTCGGTCGCTCCAATCAAGCCTGCATCAATCAAATGCCGGATGATCGCAATTTTGCATCCGGTCTCTGTTGGGTGGGTATACGTTCCACCCTCCCCGTTGATCCGTTCCAGATTGTAAGCCCACGGGTCACGGTTCGGGTTCGCGGCCTCGGTAGGCCAATACGTGCAAACAATGTCGCTGCCAAAGCCGCGCATATCAAAACGAACTTCGGTGCGTCCGTCTTGTTGGGATTCAAACGAAAGACGCGGATGGGCCATAAGCTCAAGTGTGCTGGTCATAGATTTGTCCTTTGTGGTGCGACGTTTCGGGCTTGGTGCCTTCTTTCCGCCGATGGGCTACGCCTCGGCTCTCTGATCTGGCCGAAATGCATATTTCGGACGGAACAGAGTGGTGAGGGCGTAAGCCCGACCCACGGTCCTGACCGGGACTGTCAATGGTCGCGGGGCAGGGGTGGTGCGGCCCGCAACCGAAGGTGAGGACACGGCCCTGACACGCGACGACCGCGTAGCGGGCGCTTGCCAATTGACCGGCCAGGGCAGGTCTGTTGGGCGGACAAAAACAATTGGAAAACTGCCTGATCCGATAGAGCGCAAGCGGAATCGGATCAGACCTTCGGGATGTGCGATCTGCGCGCCTCGCGCGGATCTCGAAAGACTGACTGCGACAGTCGATCGTTACCCGTATGCCGATCCGCGCTGTCCTGGGCGACCATGCTGGCCGTGTAAGGGTCTGGCTCTTGTGCGACAGTAAGACAGCGCACCAATCCGATAAGAGCATTTTTGCGCCAAAGGAATATAGGGAAAATACAGGTGATAGCACCCTTTCCTTGAAATTTGAGTTTGACTATTGGTAACACATATGTAACCGTGGCTTCCTATGATCGAACTTGTTCTCTATGTCACTGAAGAAGGAAAGGTGCCGTTCGAGGATTGGTTCAACAAACTCGACACTGCCGCAGCCCTGAAAGTCAGAACCGCGCTTGCGCGGATCGAGACCGGCAATCTGGGCGATGTGAAGCCTGTAGGGCAGGGGGTATCTGAGCGGCGCATCACTTTTGGCCCAGGCTATCGCGTCTATTTCGGCCAAGACGGTGACAAGCTGGTGATATTGCTCTGCGGCGGCACGAAGAAGCGCCAGTCCAAGGACATCGAGAAAGCGAAGGCATCTTGGGATGACTACAAGAGCCGAAAGCAGAAAGGAGACTGACATGCCACTGACCAAAGATTTCAAAGACACCATCAAGGCCCGTGCCGAGCGCGATCCTGAATTCCGTGTTGGCTTATTCCGTGAAGCGATTGAGGCGATGCTCAGCGATGATCTTGAAACAGGCAAGGTGCTGCTTCGCGACTACGTGAACGCCACCGTCGGCTTCGAAACCCTTGCGGAAGACATGCAGAAAGACCCCAAAAGCCTGATGCGCATGCTCAGCGCCAAGGGAAACCCGCGCGCGGATAACCTTCTGGCCATGGTTGCCCGCTTGAAGCAGCGCGAGGGCGTATCCTTTTCGCTGACGCAGAATAACGGGCTTCACGCATAGGCTTTCATTCAAAGCGCGTTGCATGCAAGCATGCTTTCTTGAGTGTGGATAGCTCTCCCTTAACGCGATTTGCGAGTGCATCGGTAATAACCGACTGTTAGGATACCAAAAACAATAAGGAAATCTCGATTTGAGCAGTGAGATCGCAAGCCAGGGCAGCCTATTTACTTCCGATTTTTTGACCGAATCCATTAAAGACGTTTCGGAATGGAACACGCTTGGCGATGCTGATCTTGAAAAGTTTGGTGAGAGCATTCGTGGTCATTTTGACAGCTTCCCAATTACTCAAACACCGAATGAAAGCCAGACAGAAGACGATCTGATCTGGCCAATTCTTGAAGCGCTTGGCTGGACGGAATCGCTGCGCCAGCAAAACCTGTCACCGAAAGGGCGCGAAGACGTGCCCGATGGTCTGCTGTTTGAAAGCGTTGAAACGAAGGCCAAGGCGAACGGTTTCCCCGAAGAATGGAAGCGCTACGAGTTCGGCCGCGCCGTGGTCGAATCCAAAAGATGGGCGCGCCCGCTCGATCGGCGATCTGGCCGACGCGGAGAGGAAACCGCCCCCTCGACCCAGATGCTTCGCTACTTGCGCCGCATCGACGACATCACGGGCGGCTCGCTCCGTTGGGGCATTCTGACCAATGGCTCCAAATGGCGGCTTTACTTCTCGGGCGCGCGGTCTGTGTCTGAGCAATTCTTCGAGCTCGACATTACTGCGATCCTTGATCTGCCAGGCCACAATGACGGGCTTTTCGCACTCAACGAGGACGATCGCCGTCACTGGCTGAAGGTCTTCTTGCTGATCTTCCGGCGTGAGGCATTCGTGCCTGCGGGCGCTGATCCGCGCACCTTCCACGAAAAAGCTCTCGAAGAGGGCAAGTTCTACGAAGAGCGCGTTGCTGAAGATCTCTCAAATAAGGTTTTCGGGGAAGTGTTTCCTGATCTGGTGCGCGCGATCGTCAAGGCCGCGCCCGAGGCCGATCTACAGGCAGTGCGCGAAGCCGCCCTTATCCTGCTCTATCGTCTCTTGTTCATCCTTTACGCGGAAGACCGTGATCTCTTGCCCGTCAAGGACACGCGCTATGACGACTACGGATTGCGCAACAAAGTGCGCCTCGATGTCAAAGAGCGTAAAGACAAGAACGATGTCTTCTCGGAAACTGCCGCGCGCTATTGGGGCGCGATGGCCGATCTGTTTATTGCGATCGACCAGGGGGACGCCTCGATCGGCTTGCCGCCCTATAATGGCGGCCTCTTCGACCAGGAGCGCCATGCGATCCTGACCAATATCCGCATCCCCGATGCGGTCATGGCGCGCGTGATCGACGCCCTGTCATTCGAAGTGACGCCGGAGGGACGGAAATATATCAACTACCGCAACCTTTCGGTGCAGCAGCTTGGCTCGATCTACGAGCGGCTTCTCGAATATGAGGTGACGCGCGACGGCGATGAAATCACCGTTCAGCCGAACATCTTTGCGCGCAAGGGATCGGGCAGCTACTACACGCCCGACGACTTGGTGCAGCTCATTTTGACCGAGACCCTTGAGCCACTTGTCGAAGAGCGCAAGCGCGCCTTCAGTGGCAAGATCGCAGAGCTAGGGCAGGGGGACTTGCCCGACCATCGCAAGATCGGTCAGCTCAAACGCCTCGATCCCGCGACCGCGCTTCTTGACCTGAAAATCTGCGACCCCGCCATGGGCTCCGGCCACTTCCTTGTGAGTCTTGTCGATTTTATGGCCGACCAGGTGATCACTGCCATGGCCGAAGCTGAACTTGATGCGCCCGAGGAATGGGGCGACTACATTTCGCCGCTTGGCGAGCGGATCGACACGATCCGTAACACTATCCTAGCAAATGCCGACGAGCGGGACTGGACAATCGACGAGGAACAGCTCGACGACCGGCACATCATTCGCCGCATGGTGCTCAAGCGCTGCATTTATGGCGTGGACAAAAACCCGATGGCCGTGGAGCTCGCCAAGGTGGCGCTGTGGCTGCACACCTTCACCGTGGGCGCGCCGCTTTCCTTCCTTGATCACCATCTTCGCTGTGGTGATAGCCTCTTTGGTTCCTGGGTGAAGAAGGGCATCGACAAAGCCGCGACTTACGGCACACCGCTCTTGCTGCATGAGCCTATGAAGCGCGCCTTGCGGGCAGCATCCAAGATGCAGATCGTCGAAGGGCTGACCGACGCTGAGATTGCCGAGGCGCACCGATCGGCAGACGTTTTTGCCGAGATCGAGGAAATGACCGCGCCGCTTGACGCGCTTCTAAAGCTGATCCACGCAATCGACTGGCTTGGCATCAAAGGCAAGGCTGGCAAGGACGCGCTCAAAATCTTCTTCGATGGTCAGTTTGGCGACCCGCTCGACATTGCCATGGGTAAGAAGGAACCCAAGACCAAGCGCGAAGAGGGGCAACGCTTTTCCGAAATTCTTGATCAGGCGCGCATGCTGATCGCAGAGGAAAACTTCCTCAACTGGCAAGTGACCTTCCCAGGCATTTGGTCGGATTGGGAAGAAGACGAGCTGACGGGCGGGTTTCATGCCGTGATCGGCAACCCGCCATGGGATCGGATGAAGCTGCAACAGATCGAGTGGTTTGCCGAGCGTCGTCCTGAAATCGCCATGGCAGCGCGTGCGGCTGACAGAAAAAAGATGATCGCCGCCCTCGAACAAGCAGGCGATCCCTTGGCACAGGACTACGCCAAGGCGTCAGAGCGTGCCGAGGCTGGAACACGCATGGCACGCAAGGGCGGGGATTATCCGTTGTTGTCTGGCGGTGACGTGAACCTTTATTCGCTTTTCGTCGAGCGTGCGATGACCGTGGTGAAGCAAGAGGGTCTGATCGGTTTGCTCGTCCCTTCCGGTATCGCCTCAGACAAGACCGCTGCCAAGTTCTTCAAAGGCGTGGCGACCGAAGGGCGATTGAAGGCGCTGTATGATTTCGAGAACCGGCGGACGCGCTACGATCTGAAGCCCTTCTTCGAGGACGTGGACAGCCGCTTTAAGTTTTGCGCATTCGTGGCCAGCCCAACACCAACAGAAGAGGCGGCGCGCTGCGCGTTCTTCCTTCAAGCGGTGAGTGAGCTTACTGATCCAGAGGTTTGCTTTTCTCTCAGCGCCGAGGACTTCGCGCGGGTAAACCCGAACACCGGCACCGCACCGATCTTCCGCTCCAAGCGTGATGCTGATCTGACAACGGTCATCTATGGCAACGCCGTGCCCTTGGTCGATCGGTCTTCCGGCACAGAAGTGAAGGCTTGGCCGGTAAAATATTCGACTATGTTCCACATGACCAACGACTCAGGTCTGTTCCGAACCCGCAAGGAGCTCGACGAGCAAGAGGCTGCTTATCCCCTTGGCGGAAATGCGTTCGGCAGTGCGTCGGGAAACTGGCTGCCTCTTTATGTCGGGCGAATGATCCATCAATTCGATCATCGTGCGGCGTCGGTCGAGGTGAACGAGGCCAACTTGCACAATGCGGCCTTGAGCGGCGCGGTAGCTCAAGAACAAAAGGCCGATCCTGACTTCGTTCCCACCCCTCAATATTGGGTGCCGGAAAGCGAGGTTGATCTGCCTTCAGGCATCGAATGGACGATCGCCTTTCGAGACATCGCTAGGGCGACCGATGCGCGGACGATGATCGCGACGATTGCTCCGAAGGCAGGGTTTGGCAACAAGGCGCCACTGCTGCTGCCTGAAGATGTTGATATCTATCGTTCATGTGCTGAGCTGATCGTGGCGAATCTGAATTCTCTGGCGCTTGATTTTGTCGCCAGGTCGAAGGTTCATAGCACGAGCGTGAATTGGTTCATCGCGGAGCAGTTCCCGATGATCTCACCTGACAAATTCGAAAGCGTGCGTTTCGGAGCGCAAAGTGCGGCTGAGGTCGTGCGGCAGGCCGTTCTTGAGCTCACCTACACCGCGCATGACATGGCACCGTTTGCGCGCGATATGGGCTACGTGGACGCGGCTGGAACCGTGAAGCCCCCATTCGCCTGGGACGAAGAGCGCCGCCTTGTCTTGCGCGCCAAGCTCGATGCGGTCTTCTTCCACCTTTATGGCATCACCGATCGCGACGACATCCGCTACATCTACTCGACCTTCCCGATCGTCGAGCGCGAAGAGAAAGCCGCCTATGGTGGCAAATACCGCTCTTGCGAGCTGTGCCTTGCCTACATGAACGCTCTCGCCGCCGGAAACCCCAACGCGGAGATCAAGCTATGAGTGAAGAAGTGGGTGATATCTTCGAATACGGCAGCCGGTGGGTTCGGGCCGATTTTCATTTGCACACACGAGCAGACAAAGAGTTTACGTTTGACGGCGAAGATGATCGCTTCGTCGCATCCTACGTTGAGGGGTTGAAGGCTGCGGGCATAGGTCTCGGCGTAATCACCAACCACAACAAATTCGATGTTGGAGAGTTCAAAGCGTTGCGTCGGAAGGCGCGCAAAGCGGGCATTGGGTTGCTTCCAGGGGTCGAGTTATCAGTCAATGATGGTTCGAATGGCGTTCATACTCTGATCGTGTTTTCAGATGAGTGGCTTGAAGGTGGAAACGACTATATCAATCAGTTTCTAGGGGTCGCATTTTCTGGCAAAGTTCCAAGTCAGTATGAGCAGGAGAACGGTCGCAGCAACGATGATCTTCTTGCTACACTGAAGAAGCTCGAAGCCTATGGGCGTGATTTCTTCATTACTTTTGCCCACGTAGAGGCCAATAGCGGCCTGTGGAAGGAGATCAGTGGCGGTCGCATGAGCGAGTTGGCAGCTCAACCGCTTATTCAGAAATACACTCTCGGTTTTCAAAAAGTCCGAACACACGACAAGGCTGATGCTGTTTGTCGGACAAAAGTTCAAAGCTGGTGGGGGGATCAGTATCCCGCTGAAGTTGAGGGGTCTGATCCCAAGGCGATTGAAGAAATTGGAAAGGGGCGTAAGAGCTATATTAAGGTTGGTGATCTAGGGTTTGATGCCGTCAAGTTTGCCCTTACTGATCACGGGTTTCGGGTTGCCCGTGAAGCGCCTACCGTCGAACACTCTCATATCAACGCTATCCGTTTTGAAGGTGGGCTTCTGGATGGTAAGCGAGTGACGTTCTCACCTCATCTAAACTGCTTAATCG
>JBOEGW010000032.1:0-2447 GCA_050633625.1 Maritimibacter sp.
CCTCATCTAAACTGCTTAATCGTATGCGGTGCGCCGCTCCCACACTTACAGCTTAGCGCTTGATCTGCGATTCAGAGGCTTCTTTGTTTTGTGGGGAGTTTCTCGATGGGAGCTACAAGCGAGTTTCTGGCAATGGTGCCTCGTCGTGCGGACGGGAAGCGGAATTGGCCGTCTGAGTTGAAAGCTCGGATTGTTGCTGAGACGTTGATTGAAGGCGAGACGGTCAAGGCGGTGGCGAAGCGATACGAACTGATCCCCAGCACCGTGTCGGATTGGCGGCGGTTGGCGCGCCAGGGCAAGCTGGTTCTGCCAAACCTGGATGGCATGGATTTTGTGCCGGTCGAGATTGAAGCGCCTGCGCCCGAGGCCCAGCCTCTGGCGGCGACATCCTCCGGCACGATTGATGTGATCAAAGGCGATGTCACCGTTCGTCTTGATGCGGCGGCGACTGCGACACGGATCGCTGAGATCGCCCGGGCTTTGGTCACGTGATCACGCCGTCCCACAAGGTGCGGATTTTTGTCGCCAGTGATCCGGTGGACTTCCGCAAGGGCCACGATGGGTTGGCTGCTCTGGTTCAGAGCCAACTGCGTCAGAAGCCTTTTGATGGGTCGGTCTATGTGTTTCGGTCTAAGCGGGCGGATCGGCTGAAGTTGCTTTATTGGGACGGCAGCGGGCTTGTGATGGCGTACAAGCGGCTGGAGGATAACAGCTTTACATGGCCTGCGATCAAGAACGGGGTGATGCGGCTGGAACCGGCCCAGTTTGAGGCGCTGTTTGCGGGTTTGGACTGGCGGCGCGTGCGGCCTCTGGAGGTGGCAGCCCCAGCTGCGGCGGAGTGACTCACTGGCACGTTTGCACGGGTCATTCGGCCCTTGTTTTGCTATGGTATCGGTCATGACTGCACCTGATGAATTGCCTGATGACATTGCCGAATTGAAGGCGATCATCCGTGCGCAGCAGGATCAGAATGCGCGGCTGGAAGCCTTGGTCGCTTCCTTCAAAAAGGCGCTCTTCGGGGCCAAGTCCGAGAAGATCAATCCGGCCCAATATGAGCTGGAACTCGAAGATATCGAGACGGCCATCGCGCAGGTGGAAGCCGAGATCGACGCCGACGCGCGCACCGCGCCTGTGCGGCCCCCAAAGCCTCGCCAAACTAATCGCGGATCACTGCCCAAACATCTGGAACGGGTGGAGGTTGTCATTGAGCCAGAGTTGTCATGCGCGTGTGGAACTGAACGTCATGTCATTGGCGAAGATGTCAGCGAACGCTTGGACATCATTCCGGCGCAGTTCCGGGTGATTGTCACCCGGCGGCCCAAATACGCCTGCCGGTCCTGTGAGGGTGGGGTCACCCAAGTGCCCGCACCGGCCCACATTATCGCAGGTGGCATGCCGACCGAGGCCACGCTGGCGCATGTGCTCGTCTCCAAATACGCGGATCACCTGCCTCTTTACCGGCAAGCACAGATTTACAGCCGTCAGGGGATAGATCTGGATCGCTCGACCTTGGCGGCGTGGGTTGGCAAATCGGCGTTCGAATTGACCCCGGTTTATAATGCGCTCATGGACGACCTGAAACGCTCCACCAAGCTCTTCATGGATGAAACGCCCGCGCCGGTTCTGGCACCCGGGCGCAAACGCACAAAAACAGGATACTTTTGGGCGCTTGCCCGCGATGACAAGCCATGGAGTGGTGATGATCCTCCCGGTGTGGCCTTCACATATGCCCCGGGACGATCCGGCCAGCACGCAGATAATATTTTGAACGGCTTTAGCGGCACCCTGCAGGTGGACGGCTACGCAGGCTATAACCGCTTGCTGAAACGTCCGACGCAGGATGTGACGCTGGCCTATTGCTGGGCCCATGCCCGCCGCAAACTGCATGATGTTACCCAATCCGGAGCGGCACCAATCGCGCAGGAAGGTCTGAACCAAATCCAGGCACTCTACCGCATCGAAAAAGACCTGCGCGGCCTGTCTGCCGACCAACGCCGCGCTGCACGACAGAAACGCTCAAGACCCATCATCGATGCCTTCGAGCTTTGGCTCGCACAAAGCCGCGCCCGCGTCTCAAGCAAATCTCCGACTGGAGAAGCCCTGAAATACATCGCCAAATACTGGGACGGGCTGTGCCTGTTCCTCACCGATGGCCGCATCGAACTCGACAACAATCCAGTCGAGCGCACCATCCGTCCCATAGCCCTCAACCGCAAAAATGCGCTCTTCGCCGGACACGATGCCGGGGCGCAAAACTGGGCCGTCATCGCCTCCCTGATCGAGACCTGCAAACTCAATGGGATCGAGCCCCACGGCTATCTGTCAGGTGTCCTGACAGCTATCGCCCAAGGACACAAACAAACCGACATCAACGAACTGCTGCCTTGGAAATACGCCAAACCCGTGTGACCAGCGCACCGCTTACGCTTAATCGGTATACAAGGCAG
>JBOEGW010000033.1:0-9095 GCA_050633625.1 Maritimibacter sp.
TCAACGAACTGCTGCCTTGGAAATACGCCAAACCCGTGTCACCAGCGCACCGCTTACGCTTAAGCGGTATACAAGGCAGCGGAAAATCTTCGATCCTAGAAAGCCTACGCTATGCCCTAGATGTACCCCTCGGCGATAAAGCCCAAGATCAGGACTACAAGAAGGGCCTTTTGCCTTTCGTCTTGAAGAGTGGCGGCAAGATCGTTGTGGAGGCCACCGATCGCCACGGTACGCACTTCGAGATTAGACGACTTCTCGGTCACGCGCATGAAGTATATGTTGACGGTGTGCTCCGGCCTGGCGTTTCTATCCGTGAAACCATCATCGCTAAGCCCCTCTACTTTGGACAGAAAGACCTTTCTGCCGCCGGGAAAGGTTTTGGACACGATCTCGTCGAGAAGCTGATGGGTGATAGTTTGAAGGACGTTCGGCAAAAGATTGAGGAGCGTCGCCGTCTGCTTGAGCAGGCCATTGACGCTCTGAAGTCGGTGCACAGCGATGTAGAAGATAAGGAGGCACTGGAAGAGGAGCTCAAGGATGTCGAATTTCGCCTGGAGCAATTCGACAAACATGGCGTCAAAGAAAAGCTGGATAAGCAAATTGCCTTCAGTAGTGATTTGAGCTTCTGCGAGGGCGTCGATGAGATTGCCACAGGATGGCATGACTCGTTGGATGGGGCGGTCACTGAGGCCGAAGAGGAACTGGCCACGATCGAAGAGCAGAAATCAGACTACAATGCGGAGTTTTTCGAGCGATATGTCAAGAAGATCGAGGCGCTAAAGAAGAGCGTTAGCGATGCGCGTGCGATCGTCGTTTCCGCAGAGACCGCTAGCGCCGAGCTTGTGGAGCTCCGAGAAGAATTGTCGGGCGTGAAAGACGGCCTCAAAGAGGAGTTTGCCGAAGTTGAACGTGAGCTGGTTCAGGCCCTCGAAGAGCAGGGCGTGACGTCAATCGAACCTGATGCCTACATCACGCTGACAGATCGAAAAAGCGAGCTGGTTGCCGGGATCTCTGAACTTAAGAAGAAGACCGCAAAAGCTCGCACTCGGCATGATGAGGTGCTGACGGCACTCGCTTCGTTGAACGACGCATGGCACGAAGAATATAAGCTGATCTCGAAAGCCTTAGCGACCATCAATGACTCGCAGGGCTCACTTAAAGTTCAGGGCGTCTTTAAGGGTGATAAGGCGGCGTACAAGTCTCACATTGACGGTTTGTTCAAGGGGAGCGGCCAGCGTAAGGAAACTTATGATTTACTTGCGAAGGAGTACCCTGACTTTGGAGAGGTCTTTAAAGACCTAGAGGAAGCATCCAAGCACGCAAAGAGTAAGGCGTCTGCGTTCCAGGAGCTTTTCTTGGGCAGCATCAAGGAGCTTTTGACTTTCCAAATTCCAAACAGCTATGATGTGACATATCATGGTAGGCCCCTGCGGTTGCATTCACTTGGTCAGCGCGCCTCTGCGATGATGCTCTTCCTTTTGAGTCAGAAAGGAAATGACCTCTTGCTCATCGACCAACCAGAAGACGATCTAGATAGCCAAACTGTTTATGAGGAGGTCGTAAAAATTCTCAGGTCGATTAAGCCAAGACAGCAGTTCATTTTCGCAACCCACAATGCGAATTTTCCGGTTCTTGGTGATGCTGAGACCATCACCACCTGTAGCGCAACGGATGATGAAATAACTGTCGCGGTTGGAAATATCGACGAGAAGGCCTGTCAGGGGAAAGTGATCAATATCATGGAAGGCGGCCCCGAGGCGTTCGAACGTCGCAAAACAATCTACCAAATATGGAAACCATCGGCCGATTGAGCCATGGGGAGGCGTGCAATAATCAAGACTTATGCACGCCTTTCTTGATCCAATGACATCAATCGCTCAGCGATTGCAAAACTCGCGGGCATAATTGCTACACGAATGTGATCGGCAACGGGTTAATACAACGCTCTGGATCGAATACCAGCCTTGAACCGATCTCGATCCCCCAGCTGGAAGCTGCGCCGGATGGGACTTCGAGAACGGCCATAATAGGCTGGCCGGCTTCAATCGGCTCTAGCGATTGTGGCGAAGCCGAATACTCGATCTGAGAGACGACACCCGCCGCATCAAGAAAAATGATGTCGAGGGGGATAGGCGTGTCTTTCATCCAGAAAGACACAAGCTTAGGATCGTCATATGTGAACAGCATGGCATCAGCCGTGGCGAAGGTAGAGCGATTTTGCATCCCGGCAAGCTTTGCCCTCGATGTTGCCGCCAGCTCGGCAGTCAACACCAACTCAGGCGATAGCATCGAGACAGAGATATAACGGCAGAGTGACCGCGCCGAGGAAGCGGACAGGGCCGCGAAGATGGACAGTAGGGCTATGGAAAAAACAGCGCCAGCAAGCACATATCCCAGCCAGGTTTGGCGCGGTTTGCCTTGGGTAAAATCGAGTGTTTTCTTTTTGGCTGCCATGCTGCTGATGATACAATCAACGGCAGCTGTCGGGGAAGTTCTCTCAGCTCGAAAAATCTACATGATTGATGGCGACACGATAGCGATTTCAGACCAGCGGTTTCGGCTGGTCGGGTTTGACACGCCGGAAACGCGCCACGCAAAATGCAGCTATGAGCTGGCTTTGGGAAACGAAGCGACACGCCGCGCGAGACAACTCGTGGAAGATGCTGGGATTGTAGATCTGATCGTGTTGCCAGGGCGAGACAAATACGGACGCGGATTGGCACGACTTCTGATACAAGGCGAAGATCTCGGCAGTCGATTGATTGCTGAAGGTCTGGCGCGACCTTACCAGGGCGGTAGACGACAGAGCTGGTGCTGATCCCGCGAAGCGGTTCCGTGCGAATAGCACGGGCCCATTTCTGGGGGGCAATGGCCCTCCCGAAATGGGCAAACACAGCCTCAACCCGGCGGCAAGCCGTTTCGGATTAAAGTCCCCGTCCAATCTTCCAAATCTTCCGCTTCTTGATCAGCCTGCGGATAGGGATTGGCTGGGCCATATTTCACGCCAGCCTCTTCAAACCAGCCGTGAAAACCGCAAAGCCAAGCTCGGTGGAAGTCTGAGCGCGCCAGCTTGCGGCGCAACCAGCGCGGCGCTTTCCAGCCACTATAGGCATATAGATAAACACGATGGAGAATGGTGGCATTCATCGCTCGGTGCCTTCATTGGAATTGTGTCGGCTCATTCAAAGCAAATTCCTTAAGCGCTGGATAGCAACCCAGAACATCCGGGTATTGATTGAACAAGATTTCAAGCTTTTTGCGGCTGTCACTGAAAGAACGGGGTGAATCCCAATCAAAGTCGCGCATGATCGCTGCCAGAGGACCAAGAATATTCGCGCTCAACTCCGAGGTTCCACGGGTTCCAGTATTGTGTCTCCCGCTACCAATGTCTGCTATACAGGCGAACGCCTCTGTTGTGATTTTATGGATGTTAAGGTTCATTCTCCCGTGCCTTTCTTTGTTGACGTTACGCCAAATCTGTTTCGGAAAAGTCATTGCCTTTGTAAATCAGCTTCAACCTGTACGCCTTCGCGCAAGCGTAGGTGAAGCAATCTCCGAAGTTCAAATCGGCGGCATGACCGACGGTCTTGCCATATTCAGCGGCGGCGCGGATGGCACCGTCGCCAATGCTGCTGGTGATGTGAATATCCTTCGCCTTAACCTCTTTCACGAAATCCGAAACCAGCGAGGCGCATTCCTGAACCAACTCGGGGGAAGGCTTCTTGTCTTTGCCTGAGCGCTGCCGCGCCAGACTGACCGAAGCTTCAAAGCGAGACAAAGGCGACGTGTAGAGCTGGTCTGTCACATCGTCGATGCGGCGGGCTAGGTCTTCATAGCCAGCCTCGCGATTGAGGACTGCGAAAATCGCAGATGCGTCAATGAACATTAGGCGTCTTCCCACATTTCGTCAGTGAATTTCTTCATGTCGAAATCAGGATCAGCCGGACCCAGATCGTCGGCGCGTTTCAGGATCGGCTCAAGGCGCTCTAAAAGCGGTTTCTGATTGGAAACGGCTTCAAGCTGGGCCATAAGTGCCTTACGAACTGCGTCCGTTTTGGATTTTGCGCCGGTCAGCTTCATGAAGCGAACGGCAAGATCATCAACTTGATCGTCTCGAATATAGAGGGGCATAGCGGTTCTCCTGTCACCCATATGTATATCCCAAAACGGATATTCAAGCAATGCAATAGTGAATATTCAGCAAAAAGAAGCCCCGCCGAAGCGGGGCCAGTTGATCCTCACCACAAGGAATTTCTATCGGATGGACGGGGCGTTTCGTCCTTCAGGTAATACGGCGACCATGCGCATCGGTCGGAATCGACGGATCAAAGGGCAGATCATCGAGCGAAAAGACACCAACAAGGTATCTGTGCAGAAAGTCGAGCAGGTAAACAGGGGTGGCCGGATACGGCGCTCCATTCCACGCTTTTCGTAGGATGGTCCGCTCACGGCGCGGCAGATCAGCAAGTCTGCGCCGCGCGTTGCGCCATGCCCGTGCGCGGTCAGCCCGATCTTTTGCCTCCTGTTTTTCCCAAGCCTCAGCGCGGGCGCGCATAACATCGTCTTCGCCGGGTTGTGCAGCCGCTACCAGCGGGGCCAACAGCGGCAACGCCTCACGCTCTTTGCGTTGCTTCCGGCGCAAGGTGGCGCGTTTGCGCTCGGTATCTGTGAACGGGTGGCGCATCTGGCGTTTGAACCTCATGACAGTGCCTCGTCAATCCGGTTCAGATAAACGGCCATGGCAACCGTCAGGTCTTTCAGATCGGCTTGCTCGGCCATATCGTGAACACTGGCCCATTGCGGAGCCTTGCCGGTCCATGATCCTCGTTGTTCCTGGCTAATGTCCTGCGCAACGGTCGGCGTGGTGGCGGCACCCAGACCGGCCAACTCGTCGGTCAATGGTCGCAGCATGTCTTGAATATCTGTATCCTTGGCATTGTTGGACTGTGCTGATTTCAAAATAAGCTGCAAAGTCTCAACCATTTTCAGCACACGGCCTTCGTTCGTCGGGTTCACAAAAGGCATGGCTGCTCATCCTCATTAACGGTTCCGGTCTCGTTCAAAACGTCGCGCAAGACAGCCTCGGCATCTTTTTTCGCATCTGCCAGAAGCCGGTAATAACCACCAAATTCCTCCGGCACATTCGGCCCAGCCAGATAGTAAGGACGCAACGGGCGGTTTCCGGTGTAGCGCTTCACTCCGATTTTCCCGATATGGCCCTCGATCTGATATTCACGGGGTCGGCCATCGGGGCCGGGCGCGGTGGGTATCCATTTGAAGCTGGTCATAGATCAATCCTCCATCAGTGGATGGGGCAGGGCGCAAGCGCCCTGCCTCTGGTTTCAGCCCATGCCTTCGGGCAACCATGCGTCGATCTTGGCGGCTTGCTCGTCGGTGACGTTGTGCGCCTTGCGCATGTCGGCGTCGGAAAACAGCTTCTCCAACTTCTCGGCCTTCTCGCCCTTTTTCAGCTTGGCAAAAGTCGTTGCGGTCGGGTGATCTTCGGACAGGTCCAGAAGATCGCGCCAAATCTCGACCATGTAAGGACCACCCACGCGACCAAAGAAGTTTTCAGCGGTCGGCGTCCAGACCTCGCGGATATTGGGCTTGGTTTCCTTCGCCACCATCGCCGCCAGCTTGGCGTCACCACCCTGATACTGCGCGGCCAGAAAACGGGTCAGTTCGCCTTTGATGTGGTCAGCGCCTTTCTTGCGGAATGCGCGGAAAGATGCACCAAGGTCTTTGGCATCATACATATCGCGCGGCGGGGTGCTGGACAGGCGTTCGTCCAGTTCATAGCCATTGCCTTCGGTGGTCGGCCAGTTCGGTACAGTATTCAGGGAAATCCCGTAGGGCGTTTTCCAGAAAAGATTGTGGCTCAGCTGGTAGGCCAGAAGGTCGATCAGCAAGTCAGGATCGCGCAAGATCGCGTGTTGCTGCGCCCCTTGGGCGATGCGAGAAAGATCGTCGGCCAGCTTTTGAGAGATAGGCGACTTTTTCACATCACTGCTGCCAGTGCTGTGCGCCGATCCGCGCAACACACCCGCCTCAATAGCTGCCTTCTTGGTTTCTGGCTTGATGAACCCGCCTGATACCTGCACCTGACCATCACGGCCAACATAGACATATGCCCCTGCGAACACCTTCTGTTCTTCGGTGAACTCCCCGTCAAGGATCGCCTGCAAGGTTTCCAGTTCGGCTTGGCCTTCTTCGTCCAGAACCTCGCCTTCGGCCAGTTCGGCCAACTCGTCGTAACGCTCGGTTTCTTCCTCGTTCAATGCCCCTTCTTCGGCATAGACGCGGCCATATTTGTCCAGCCCCATGTTGTAGCTGCACACGTAATCGCGCTCGGTGACTTCGACCCAATACCAGCCTTCATCCTCGCGGATACGCTTGGCCTCGGCGTCCAGCTTTTCGAGAAACAGGGTTTCCAGAATATCGGGATTGTCGAACAGGGTGACTTCGGCAAACAGATCACCGCCCATTTTGCCGCCAGCTTCCTTATAGGCGTCCTCGCCAACAAAGATCGCGCGGCGGTCGGTGCCTTTCACGCTGTCGGGCTTGAGCATGTTCTTCAACTGGTAGTCATTCCAGTTCTCGCCGCGAACCCGCTCCAAGACTTCAAGGCTGTGCTTTTCGTCGTCGCAGATCGTGAAACATGCGGCCATGCTCAGATTGATTTCGCCCTCGGCCAGTGCGTCGATCACCGGACTTGGCAGGTTCGCCAGCGCAAGGCGGCGATAGACGTGCTTTTCCGTGACTGCGAAAGAGCGAGCGATAGCGGCTGGCGTCGATCCTGCGGCTTCCATCTTGCCATAGGCACGGATTTCATCGGCGGGTGACAGATCGCGCCGCGCTACATTTTCCGCATAGGCCCATTGTTCGGCGGTGGCTTGGTCCGGTGCCAGCATCACCATAGGGTTTGCCAGTTCGGGGCGCGTATCTGCCATGTTCGGGTGCTGCTCTGCGAGATACTGCAAAGCTCGCAAACGGCGACCGCCTGCAACAATGTCGGCTCCGCCCATATCATCGCCCAGACCTGCGATTGGTTGGATCAGGCCAGCGGCCCAGATACTTTGTGCCAGTTCGGCCACTTCATGCTCAGGCACATGCTGGCGCGGGTTCAACGGGGAAAGTGTCAGCATAGCCAGCGGAATGCGGGCCTCGGTTGCGATGATTTTGGATTGTTTCGTCATTTGGTTCATCCTTGTTTCGTGGTGAGATTTTGTGTTATGGATGCCCCAGCCCTGACGAGCTGAGGCGAGTGGGCTTACAAAGCCCCGTGCTGGATCAGGAAGCGGCGTCCGATACCAAACTGATCGCCCTTCCTGAGAAGCGCCCAAGCCTCGGCAATGTGGCGCTTCTTCGTTTCATTGCTCATGTGTTTCACCTTCCTTTCTGCTTGTGGTGATGGATGGGAAGGGCGCTTGCCGCCCCTCCCGTGGACCTGCTCAACAGGCCAGCCTCGGCGCGGGATCGGGAGAGAACCCCGCCAACCGAACTCAGTAATCGCTTGGGAAAAGGATGGTTAAAACGCGGCGTGTCTTGGTGACTTCTGACGGATCATCCGAACCGCCTTCATAGTCCACGTCATAAAGGTCGATCTTGAACCAGACCGTTTTACCCTCAATCTCAAGCCGACCCATAGAACGCTCGCCATAGGGGTCCATTTCTTCGGTGAAGTCCTCGAACTTGCGCACGGCCAGAATGCAAGCCGCAACAAAAGCGGGGCCTTCTGCGTAAATGGCACGGGTCACAACCCAACGTCCTACGCTCTCGTCCAGCAGGATCATCTTGCGAAAAGCATCGTTTTGCTTGGCAATCGCCTCACGACGCAGCGCTTCGCCAAACTGTTCAACAGTCATTTTGTCGATCTTGATAGAAGTCATAGATTTGTCCTTTGTGGTGCGACGTTTCGGGCTTGGTGCCTTCTTTCCGCCGATGGGCTACGCCTCGGCTCTCTGATCTGGCCGAAATGCATATTTCGGACGGAAACAGAGTGGTGAGGGCGTAAGCCCGACCCACGGGCCTGACCGGGACTGTCAATGGTCGCGGGGCAGGGGTGGTGCGGCCCGCAACCGAAGGTGAGGACACGGCCCTGACACGCGACGACCGCGCAGCGGGCGCTTGCCAATTGACCGGCCAGGGCAGGTCTGTTGGGCGGACAAAAATCAAATGGAAAACTGCCTGATCCGATAGAGCGCAAGCGGAATCGGGTCAGACCTTTGGGATATGTGATCTGCGCGCCTCGCGCGGATCTCGAAAGACTGACTGCGACAGTCGATCGTTACCCGTATGGGCCGATCCGCGCTGTCCTGGGCGACCATGCTGGCCGTGTCGGGTGCTGGCTCATGTGAGACAGTAGCCGGCACACCAGGCCGCAGGGAGACAGGGCAGGGTGGTTCGGGGCGAAAGCCGCCTGCCGGCTGAAGCCTAGAGCGCGGTTTGGTGCCATTCGCGCCAAAGTCGTCAACAACCATCTATTGCAGCAGCAGCTAGTTTATGCCAAAAGTTGAACAGGTAAAATTCGGCTCGCCTTGGGCGAGATACGCTGAGTAAAGAGGAAAAAACTGTTGAAGCATCCCGTTGATGTTCATGTAGGACGCCGTATCCGTCACACGCGATGGAGCGCTGGAAAAACCCAAAAAGAAGTGGCGGACAGTCTCAAAATCAGTTTCCAGCAACTTCAAAAATACGAAACGGCAGGCAACCGAGTGAGCGCGTCAAAGCTATTCGAGCTTGCCGACGAATTTGGTGTTCCCATCACCCATTTTTTTGAAGGGCTTCAGGTCAACTTGGCCGACGACCAAACCCCCGTCATTCATGCTGATTTTCTGCAAGATCGGGAAGCGGTTGAGCTGATACGGATGTACTATCAAACGCCGGAAAGCTTACGCGAACAGATTTTCGGCCTGGCTCGTGCGATGGCAAAAGGGAAAAAGAACTGACTGTTGCTGAAACGCGCATGTTCGCTTTATGTTCGCGCTCATGCCATTCGAGAAAATCACCCTTGCTCCGGCCTGGGCGCTCAGGCTCAACGACCTCGCCGCAACGGATGCACTTGTCACAAAATGCTTTATCTGCGACCGAGTTTG
>JBOEGW010000034.1:0-3356 GCA_050633625.1 Maritimibacter sp.
CTTCGCCGGCCTCGGCAAGAGGCCGTTACCAGATCCTTCGTTGCAACTGTTGGATTTGAGTTCGAGCCAAGACGGGAACGCCAGCTCCAACGAGTTTGGGAAAACCCGCTTGGATTCACAGTCACGACCTTCCGTGTCGATGCCGAAACGCTTGGGGAGTAAGTAGCAATGAACAGGAAACTTAACATAACAACTCTTATCGGCGCGGCATTTTTGGTGGCGGCGACCCCCGCCATTGCTGAGCGAAAACCGACGACTATGGGTGCCGATGCGAGGGTTACGCACGTCACTTATAATCCGACTGACGTAATCCGTGTCCATACCCATCTTCGCGTAAATACAGCGATTGAGCTTGGGAATGGTGAGAGGATCACGCAGGTTCTGTTGGGCGACAGTGAAAGCTTCGAAGTGGAAGTGCTTTCAAACCGCCAGACTATCTCCATCAAGCCCGTGATCGCTCGTGCAAGCTCAAACATGACAGTTTACACGAACCGTCGCGCAATCGCCTTTTATGTGACCGAGGGAAGCGTGCAGCGTCAAACCTTCCGCGTGGTTGTCAACTTCCCTGACGACAGACCGCGCCGAACCGTCGCTGCGACCGGCTCGCGCGACACTGGATACCAATTCTCAGGAAATGCAAACTTCCGGCCCGTGCGTGTTTGGAATGACGGTAGGAATACATTCTTCGAGTTTCGGAACGACACGCGCCCTTCAATCTTTCGTGTCAACGCCTCTGGATATGAGGTCACAACAAACACTTCGTCGCGGCGTCGCATTGTCCGTGTGAGCGGCGTTCATTCTGAATATTCGGTTCGGATCGGCAACGAAGTCGTCTGCATACGACGCATCCAAGGTGGGACGGTTAGTAGCCAGTCAACCGTAGCTGCGCTTGCCGGGAAGGAGTTTTAATCATGGCTGAAGATCAAGAGTACGAAGTAAAATCGAAAAAGAAAGCCAAAGGCCCTGGCACCGCTGCAAAAGCAATTGTTGGGGCAGGCGTACTCGGCATGGTGGGACTTTTGGCCTATCCACTGATCGCGCCCGACAACAAGGCCCCTCTGGAAACATCCGGTTCACTAGAGTTTCAGGAAGGTTCGCCGGACAATAGTTTTGCGCGCATCCAACCTGGTGAAGCTGAGCCAGAACCATCGTTCGATTTTTCGGGTGTTGATGCACAGCTGGAAGAACAGCGGCGGGCAATGGCCGAGCGCGAGCGTGCATTGCAAGAACAGGTTCGGCAGCTCGAAGCGCAGCTTCGTGGCATATCGGATAACGCAGGTGCAGGGCAGCAAGAGTTGGCCGAACAGATCTCAGCCGCCGTTACAGCGGCGAATGAGGAAAACGCCCGTATCTTGCGAGAAATGCAAGCGGCAATGAATCAGCAGATCGAAGGGCTTCAAGCAAGATTGTCTGAGGCTGAGCAACAGAACGCCTCTGCGGAAATGGCCCGACTTGAAGCAGAACGCCTCGCAGCTGAGCGTTTAGCCCAAGATGCCGAAGCACAAAGGCTTGCCGAACAACAGGCCGCGGCCGAGCGCGAGCGACGAGCTGAACTTGAGCGCATCCGGCAGGAACAACGCGCAATCATGGCCGCGCGAATTAAATCTCCATCCGTGATTTATGATGAGAGAGCATCGAACGGATCGACAGATCAATCAGCTGGTCAAAGCTCCCCGACATCCAGAAACCCAACCTCTGATGAACGCAATCGGGCATTTGTCGAAAGCGGCGCTTCTCCTGTTGAAGTGACCTCAGCAGAAGTGATCGCAAACCCGTCGAGGACTGTCGTGCAGGGAACAATGATCGCGGCGACACTGGAAAATGCCATCGATTCATCACTGCCGGGTGCTGTTACAGCGATGGTTAATGAGCCGGTATATTCATTTGATGGATCTGGCGTTCTGATCCCTTCGGGATCAAAGGTATTTGGGCAATACAGCTCTGACATTTCACTTGGACAGGGACGTATTCTGGTACGTTGGTCGCGATTGGTTACGCCTGAAGGTCAGTCAGTCCAGATTGCGGCTTATGGCGGTGATCAACAAGGGCGGTCGGGCGTAACGGGTCGTGTTAACTCACGGTTTGGAATGCGGTTTGGCGGCGCTGCTCTGGTGTCGTTGATTGGCGCAGCTCCGTCGATCGCAGCGAACGCGTATGCTTCGGACAGCGAATTGGCTCGCGACACAGCCGAGGACATAGGCGACGATCTTGCCAACGCGAGTGCAGATGTAATCAACGAATATGCGACTTTGCCCCCGATCATCACTGTGGAGCAAGGCGCGCGTGTGACGATCATGGTTGATCGTGACTTGGAGTTCTATTGATGGACGACGCCGGCTCTTTTCTTGAAGCCTATTTCACGCCAATCAAGGATCTGCTCAAAGACAGTGAGATTGTCGAGATTGCCATCAACAGTGACGGAACAGTCTGGATAGAGAAACAGGGAGCGCCTTACATGGCGCTCCATTCTTCACACAAATTCGAAAAGATTGACGCCAACAACATCGGCACCGCGATAGCATCTGATATTGGGGCACAGTTCTCTGTAGCGAAGCCCGTTCTATCCGGAAAAATCGAATATGCTGGTCGCCCGCTTCGCGCCCAGGTTATCGCAGAACCAGCAATCGAAGGCGGAACGGCTATAACGCTCCGCTCATATAGCCACACTAAGATTTCGCTTGAGAAAATGGGCCTTCTGCATGGGGGTCTTGTTGATCTTGAAGAAAAACGGCGCGAGCGCGCTCAACATGTCGCGGATCTGGCCCAAGAAGGCAAAGTCGAGGACGCGATGCGGGTTTGCATCGAGGACCGGCTGAACATTCTGATTTCTGGCGGAACCTCAAGTGGTAAAACCACGTTTGCACGCGGCCTTCTCGATCTCGTTGAACCGCAAGAGCGTATCGTCACGATTGAAGACGCCTTTGAGCTGTTTCCGGAGCAACCTAACTCGGTCTGCCTTCGTGCAAAGCGAGTTGAAGGCGGCGAAGTCACAGCAGCGAAATTGCTAGAAGCAACGCTCCGTCTGCGCCCTGATCGCATCATTCTCGGTGAGCTTCGTGGTAACGAATGCAAAACCTTCCTTGATGCAATTAACACCGGCCATGGGGGCAGTTTCACAACTATCCACGCTGATACAGCAAAGAAGGCGCTGGATCGCTTGGCGCTTATGGTGATGGACGTTGGTATGAACATGACCTTTCAAGAGGTTTGGCGATATTGCGCTAACAGCATCGACCTGGTTGTTCAGCTTGGCAGGCACGATGGCCGTCGCGGTGTAGCGGAAATATTCCTGCCAGCGCTTCACATCGACAAATAGGGGGCGTCTGCCCCCTACCCTTCGGGCGACCCCCGAGGAT
>JBOEGW010000035.1:0-366 GCA_050633625.1 Maritimibacter sp.
GTCGTTGGCCAGCACGTCGATCACAACCGGGGTACCCTCCGGCGTGGTCGCTGTGTCGTCCTCAGCTTCTGGCGCGTCGTTTTCGCGCGGCACATCGATGGTCAGAACCGCTGTATCGGTGCCGCCATTGCCATCGGTGATGGTGTAGGTGATCGTCGCAACGCCTGTGAAGTCATCGGCCGGATCAAAGGTCACATCGCCATTCGGATCGAAGGACACTGTGCCCTCGCCCGATGTCAGAACCGCCTCGGTGACTGTCAGCGGATCGCCGTCCACATCGGAGTCATTTGGCAGCACGTTGTAGGTCACCTCGGTGTCTTCCGGGGTGGAGGTCGCATCATCAACCGCCACTGGCTCGTCGTTCAC
>JBOEGW010000035.1:399-677 GCA_050633625.1 Maritimibacter sp.
GGGGTCACGTTGACTGTGACGGTTGCCACGTCTGTGCCGCCGTTGCCGTCGGAGACTGTGTAGGTGATGGTGGTTGTGCCGTTGAAGTTGTCCTCTGGATCAAAGGTCAGCTCGCCTGTCACAGGGTCGATCTCGACTGTGCCGTTGGGCGATGTCGCCTCGGTCACTGTCAATGGATCGCCATCCGGGGCAGAGTCATTGGCCAGCACGTCGATCACAACCGGGGTCTCCTCCGGCGTGGTCGCTGTGTCGTCCTCAGCTTCTGGCGCGTCGTTCTC
>JBOEGW010000036.1:0-7701 GCA_050633625.1 Maritimibacter sp.
TGAAGCTGAGAAGATCTTGGCAGTCTATCCCGAGGACAGGATCCGAGACCGGCGGACTACTCTGCGCCTGATCGCAGGGGCCGTGAAAGCCGGAGTGAAGCCCGATGATCTGAAGCAGGCGGTCAAAGCCTATGCGAAGGAAAGCGAGGGCTACACGCGCAGCAAGGTCTGCTTCTCAGACAACTGGTTCAAGATGCGGCGTTGGGAAAAGGGGCTGGCCCAGATCCAGGCCGACCGAGAGAAAGCGCGAGAGGCCGAAGCCAAAGGGCGCGCCAGCCTCGCCGAGTGGATCCACGAGCGCCATCCCCTGTGCCGCCACATCACCAACCGGCAGATCGAGGATTTGATTGCGTCAAAACTGGTGACGCCCGAACAGGTCCGCGCTGCTGGGCTGCAGGCATAAGTGCGGCTCGATTGTTACGCTATAGCGCAAAGTGTGTAAATTTACGTTGTGGCGTAATTTATCTTAGTTTACGCTATGCCGTAAAAGGAGCCACTTCATGGACCTCACAGCACGAACGGCCGAGCAGATCGGCGAGGCACTTCGCCGGACGCGCAAAGCGCGCGGCTGGACCCAAAGCGACATCAGCGCGCGCACGAATTTGCGCGTCGCGACGATTTCGTCGCTCGAGAATGGCGACGCGGGAGCCAAGCTCGCCACAGTGCTCGCTGTTATGGCGGCACTTGGGCTTGAGTTCCGATTGGTGGAACGCGGTGGCTCGCTTGACATTGAGGATATCTTCTGATGGCCAAACACGGGCGTAGTGGCACGATGCAAGTGCTTCTGAACGGACGGTTGGTGGGGGCTTTGCGTCTCGCTGGTTCAGGCGCGATCAGCTTTAACTATGATCCGGAATGGTTGGCATGGGAACATGCCATGCCCATCTCGCTTTCGCTGCCTTTGCGTGAAGTGGCACACCAGGGCGGCCCTGTTATCGCCTACTTGGAAAACCTGCTGCCGGACAATCAGGCGATACGAGAACGCGTTGCTGCACGGGTGCGTGCGGGCGGTACGGACGCGTGGCACATGCTGGAGAAGATCGGCCGCGATTGTGTGGGGGCCTTGCAGTTCGTTTCGGGCGAGATCCCCGAGTTTGGCGCACTCGAGGGAGAGCCCGTTTCAGAGGCACAGATTGCGGATATGCTGCGCAACCTCGCAAGCGCTCCGCTAGGCTTGGACGAGGAAGATGACTTCCGTATTTCCATCGCAGGGGCGCAGGAGAAAACGGCACTGCTGCGCCACGAGGGCGCGTGGATCCGTCCATCGGGGCTCACGCCAACAACCCATATCCTCAAAACGCAGCTTGGCGTTCTGCCCGCAGGTATCGATTTTTCTGACAGTGTTGAGAACGAATTTTTCTGCATGAACCTCTGTCGGGCCATGGGCATGGATGTGGCTGAAGCCGAGATTGCCGACTTCGAGGACGTGCGGAGCCTTGTTGTGACCCGGTTCGATCGGCGCTGGACCAAAGATGGCCGGTTGATCCGCCTCCCGCAGGAAGACTTTTGCCAGGCGCTCACAGTTCCACCCAGCCAGAAATACCAAATGGATAGCAGGCCGGGGATCACCGAAGGGATCGGGTTGTTGACTGGTAGTGATGACCCTGAAGCAGATCAGCGTGCCTTCTTCCGCGCGCAGGTGCTGTTTTGGCTTTTGGGAGCGACGGACGGGCACGCCAAGAACTTCAGCATTGCATTGCGCCCCGGCGGGTTCCGCATGACCCCGCTTTATGATGTGCTGAGCGCCCAGAAAGCCGTGGATGACGGTCAAATCCGCCAGAACCGGATGCGCCTCGCGATGGCCGTCGACGGACACTACCGGATCAACGAGGTGGTGCCGTGTCATTTCCTGCAGGCTGCGAAGGCGGCAGGTTTTGGTGTGGCGCTGGCGGAAGAGGTCTTGTCGGAAGTCGCGACAGATCTTGAACCCGCCTTGGACAAGACACTAGCAGACTTGCCGGATGGGTTTCCACAGCCATTGGCGGAAGCCATTGTTTCTGGCGTACGACGTCGGGCGGCTGCCTTTCATGCCGTATGATCCGAAATTCGTATTTCGCTTTACCTACAATCCGCAATCCTTCCAACACTGGAATAGCTGAAAGAAATGCGTTGAATTCTGCTTCAATGGATGGTCATTTTAAATCCTTAGGGTCTTTGGGGTGGGTGCCGTATGAAACGTCATATAAACAAGCGGAACGTACATGCTGTTTCTGGAGGCCTCGCGCTATCCGCGTCCTTCTTTGTTATCTGCATGTCTACAAGCTTCCCTTTGCTGGGTAGTTCGTGGGCGATCGATACGCACATTGCTAGCCTGATATTCGATGGAAAACATTGGGGGGCGGGAAGGGCGCTGCTTTGTGCTATATTGCTGTTTTCAGTTATTATAATCTTGAGGGAAATAAGGGCCAGCACTCTTCGTCATGGAAAACGGCCGTCTTTTCTCAACTGGCGTCTAGTTTATATGCTGCCGCTGTTGTTGCTTATTGTTTTTCCAAATGGAAATTTTTCGCTCTCGACAAGTCTGTTGAGATCCGAAGTCACAGCCAAGGCTGATTATGAGAGGGCACGCCTTAGAATTAGTGGACAAGATATCACTGTAGTTGAGAGTCTTGACGACTTCAAAACGTTAGCAATACCTAGTTTTGACGGTTCTGCTGGAAGTTGGTTTTCGTTTCTCGTGCCTGATGGACAAGTCAACCGCATTAATGGCTATCTAACACAACTTGAGGAAAGCAAATCTTCTGCATTTCAAAGCCTACTGAGTGAGGCAAAAGCCAGCCTCGAGCAAAGAGTTTCTAGTCTAAGGACGGAAATCAGTAGTGTCCGAGCCAGAATGGATATTGGGTGCCCTTTTCTTGATAATGGCGAACCGTCAGATAATTGTTTAAGAAATCAGGACGCCCTCAGATCTGAATTGGCACAGCTCAATAAACAGCTTTCCGATGTTACCGACAATGGAATAGACTTCGCATCAATTGGTATCGATGAACGATTGGCTATGTCTGCGGTCTCGATTGTCCGAAACGAACAGCAAGATCAATATCAGACCTACGAACTGACCCTTTTAGTGACAATAGTATCAATACTAGTGTTAGCGATATTTATCTTGAAGGAATGTACATACAAGCGACCGATAGCTGCACTCCTAGTGCCAGTACTGGTTGGAGCCGCAATCTTTTGCTTGTTTCCAATGTTGTTGCCTAGTGCTTGGTTGTCTTTTGTTGGCCTCGGCTCTTACGGGCAACTGTATTACTTTATGCCAATCGGTCACTTCATTGGGTTCGCCTTATTCTCACTGTTGGGGATGGCGTTTGCATTGTTTGTTCGCGACACCCGTTTATTGAGAGCTGTTGTGTGGAGGTCCCCGCACCGACAGGGCATTCTTAAACAGTTCTTTTCGTTATCAACCAAACCAATCCTCGCTATCCTGTTTGTGTTTGTCATTTTTTCGACTCTAAGCGCACTCTTGGTTGATAAGGCTTATTCTACGTCGTTCGGTGATTTGGAGAGTGGGCTCGGCTTTGTAGGTGCCGACAGTTTGGACGTCGAATATATCCCGCAAGAGGCACTGAGATGTGCAGACGAAAGCGGAATGATAGGCGTGGTGTTTCCCACCGCTGATGACTGCGGGAGGAACTTTGAAGACGACGTCTTTGGGTCCGTCGATCTTTGGTTTGAGGCAGCAAGTAGTCAAGCCGTAGCATCGATTGACGATACGTCTCGCGGCTTTGCGGATGCAGGGCAGGATTACGTCGACAGTTTGAATACTGGAATTGAACGTGCGATTCCATTTTCTCTTTCGACGCACACCGCGTCCGAACAGGGCCAAAGAGGTATTTCGCCGGCTTTTGACCATAACTATAGTGTTTGTTGGCGTTGTTTAACCAAGTGGCTTCAACGTAAAGTCAAAAGGCGGGCGGACGGCTCGTATATTGGGGCAAGGGACAACGGCTTGGACGTCATCTCGAGCCGCTTACAAAGTGCATATGAGAGCGGCACACACAGTTTGCCGGAGTTAGAGCAGATTGCAAAAAACGAAACCGCGCTACTCTTCAATCGGCTGAAGAGCGAAACTTCAGCATTCTTGCTTGCAGCTTTTCGGATCCAAGACGTCGTGGGATTTTTTGTATTTTCGTCATTTCTAATTGCTGCATTGAAGTTTTTTGGTCATCTTTTCGTTCGCGCTGCTCTAGATGATAAAAGAGTCCTACGTGCCTATCAATTGCATTTCCCTTATGGACCCGAGCAAGGTTACCTTCCTGCTAGTGGGGATAAAGCAAGCAATATCAAATCAAGTGCTGGTCCCTTGCCAGTACGTATGTCCGAAGGTGAAAGTGGGACATGCAGATGGGGTTATGATCCGGATGCCACAAACCTTCAGCGGTTGAAATTCCATCTTCCTTTGGCTGAAATCCCCAAGAGGGTATTCGCTTTCAGTTATTTTTATAGGAGTTTTACCCAGTCGTCTGAAGGCGGGTCTAACGTTAAACTTAAGAACGCAGCTGGTAGTAGTCTTACATCGGTCTCCTTGGGCGATGGCGAAACGGTGCGCTTTGACCTTGCTAAGCTCTACGGAGTTATTGGATCTCCAAAACTCTGGAGGACGTATTCTTTTGAGCCTGTGGATCTATTGCGTTTCAAAATGAGACATTTTTCCGCATGTGGAAAGGGGCAATTAGTTTTCAGAACCCTTGGCGAGCCAAATATCAAGCTGACAAAAAGTGAAGAACCAAGCAGCATTTATAGGCTACTTGTTTGGCCAAGCGAAGGGGGGATGAACTTAGTTTCTGATCGCAAGACCACAGGAGTTTTCTTCGGAAGAGTGCAGTTCAAGTGTAGAGAAGTTAAATCTGCTCAAAGGTCTCGCGAGGCCGCTCGTAACTTCCCGATTATTTTTGACTCAGACGATGGTGATTTTGCAAAGAGCTTACGGCCATTTTTCCTAGTCTTCAGCCTCTTTTTGCCATTCTAGGGTACCTATGCTTTCTTTGATCATATCTGCGCTCAAGATGTCCACCATCGTTTGTGGACACTATGAACACACTCTATGAACCGTCAGAGCAGCGAGGCCGGACGCTTACGGCTGAGGTGAAGTCGCAGGCAGTTCTGATCAAGAAGCTCCGGCATCAGTCAGCGGGTCATCGCACTCATAGGTTTGGATTATCATCGGCGAGCATTGAGCAGCTTCAACTGGCCTTGGAGACCAACGAGATTGCGGTCTCCGAGATGGCGGTCAAGCTGAGCTTTCCTGATGATGAACCAAACCGATGAGTGTGGTTAGGTGACTGGGTCGTGTCTCGTAATCCTAACGTTAATGCACTCAATGTTGCGCTGAGATAACATAAAGTGTGATGTGAGCGAGGGCATTGGGTCATCGAGCTAAGTGGTGAAAATTGACATTAATGTATTCTCAGTGTAACTTATATCAGCTTAATGTTCTCTGGAGGTATCATTATGGCTGTTTCGATCAAAATGCCCAGAGCGGCACGTAAAGAGCTTGTGACACTTGGCGAAAACATTCGTGTAGCGAGACTGCGTCGCAAGTTAACCGCTGAGATTGTTGCGCAGCGCGCTGGCACAACGCGGCAGACCATCGCTAAGATCGAAAGCGGCAACCCCGCAGTCAAGATCGGCACTTACGTGGCCGTGTTGCAGGCGCTCGGCCTTCTGAAAGGTTGGGGGGATATCGACGATCCGGTTGGCGAGCAGATGGCCCTGGATGACCTCCCGCAGCGTGCGAGACTGAAAAATGGTTGAGGTCTGGATCGACTGGAAGGGGCTGAAACAGGTCGGCACGCTCCACCGCACAGCGGGGCGCGGCCGAGAGCGGGTGTCCTTTACCTATCATGACGGCTGGCTTGCCGACGAAAATGCCTTCGGGCTTTCGCCGGACATGCCTCTCGTCAGAGGGCAATTCGTGCCTGAGGCAGGGCAGGACATGCTTGCACCGCTTGGGGATTCTGCCCCTGATACCTGGGGGCGAACGGTGATGCGGCGCTATGAGGGGCGCATGGCAGAGGCCGAGGGGCGACGTGCGAGAACGCTGCAAGAAACCGACTACCTGCTTGGCGTGAATGACGAGACCCGTTTGGGTGCGCTGCGCTTCAGGCTTGATGGCGAGTTTCAAGCGCGTGAGGGCATCGGGGTGCCTGCGCTTGTGAGCCTCGGGGATTTGCTTCATGCGTCTCAGCGCGTTCTGCGCGGGGAAGAGACCGCAGAGGACCTCAAAATGCTGTTTGCACCGGGAAGTTCTCTGGGCGGTGCTCGGCCAAAGGCCAGCATCCTTGACCAGCACGGCCGCCTGTCTGTCGCCAAGTTCCCGAAAGAGACCGACACCTATTGCGTGGAACGCTGGGAGGCCATAGCGCTGGAGCTGGCAAGGCGCGCCGGAATTACAGTCTCGGATCACACGCTTGAGATGGCTGGCGACAAGCCTGTTTTCCTGTCCCATCGGTTTGACCGGAACGAGGACGGCAGGATCCCCTTCATCTCAGCCATGGCGATGCTGGGAGGCAAGGATGGCGAAAGCTACAGCTATTTGGACCTGGCAGATATTATCACCTCGGAAAGCGTCACGCCTGACCAAGACCGAGAGGAGCTCTACCGGCGGGTTGCCTTTTCCATTCTCGTCACGAACCTCGATGATCACATGCGCAATCACGGATTTCTGCGTGGGCGTGGCGGCTGGCACCTCTCACCGGCCTACGACATAAACCCTGTGCCGAACCAACCGCGCGTGCTCAAAAGCTACGTTGATGACGACAACCCGGATGCCAGTATCACCCTGCACCGCGCCCAACATGACTCCTATCTTCTCGAACGCGGCGAGGCAGATCGCATCATTGCAGAGGTAGCCGAAGCGACTATTGCTTGGCGTGACGTTGCCCGTGTCCTGGGGGCTCCGGAGCGGGAGATCAGGGAGATGGCGACAGCCTTCGAGCACGAGGAAGCGGATTTGGCGCGAGCATAGAGTTATTAGAAAGGTACAATAAAATGAAGAAACCAACATCACTTACCGCGCTCGATGAGTTCGGGCGCGTACAGCTCTCAAAAACCTTTTTCATGCGCGATTTCCTATATAGCGAAATCGGTCATCTTCACGGGCTCTCAAATATTCCAGATGAGCCAGACCTTGCGATCAAAGCAGGCAAGAAAATTTGTGAGAATTTGTTAGAGCCGCTTCAAGATCGGTTTGGGCGATTGGCAATCCGGTCTGCCTACCGATCCAAAGAGGTGAATGGTTTCGGGAATGCGCGGCAAAAGGCTAAAAAAAGCGGGTATACCTGCGCTTCGAACGAAAAAAACTACGGCCATCATATTTGGGACGAGCGCGACAAAGACGGTCATATTGGAGCAACTGTCTGCCTTGTCGTGCCCTCCTTCATTCCTTTGTATGATCGCGGTGTGAGCTGGAAGGCGCTCGCTTGGTGGGTCCATGACAATCTTCCCTATAGCAGTATGTATTTCTTTCCTAAAAATGCTGCATTCAACTTGCGCTGGTGCGAGGTGCCGGAGCGCCGGATCGACAGTTATATCAAGCCTGACAATGGTACGCTTACCAAGCCTGGTATGCCTAATAATGAAGGCGACCATTCCCCAGAATATGCTACTTTGTCCGTAATTTGATGAGGTGAACCACGTTTAAGTTTAAGCTATGCCATCCTTCGATCCATCGCCGTGTGAGGTGCCCCCAGTTTCCTA
>JBOEGW010000037.1:0-538 GCA_050633625.1 Maritimibacter sp.
CGGGGTGAACGATCCACTGGTGGACCAGTTGTTATGCCAATAGCAGTGCTGGGTAGCTATGATCGGAAAGGATAACCGCTGAAGGCATCTAAGCGGGAAGCCCCCCTCAAAACAAGGTATCCCTGAGGGCCGAGGAAGACCACCTCGTCGATAGGCCAGAGATGTAAGCGCAGTAATGCGTTCAGTTGACTGGTACTAATTGCCCGATAGGCTTGATTTGATCCAGTAGAAGACAGACTTCTACTGAACAATCAAAAGCATACACAAATACATATACTTATCTTGGATGTGGTTCTTTTCTTGGTTTGGTGGTCACAGCACGAGTGAAACACCCGGCTCCATCCCGAACCCGGAAGTTAAGCACCGTTGCGCCGATGGTACTGCGTCTTAAGACGTGGGAGAGTAGGTCACCGCCAATCCTAGTAAAGAACCACACGTATCTCTCAACGATGCTCATTAAAACAATCACAAAACAAAAAAACACCGCCCTGACGCACCTCTCTTACACTCCGTAAGCACCAACATCCTCAGGCGAAAT
>JBOEGW010000038.1:0-3005 GCA_050633625.1 Maritimibacter sp.
CCCTCAGCGGTTTTTCTTTGCCTTTTCGTCAGAGCAAGAGCCCGTGAAAAACCGTTTACTTGGGTCTCGTAACCTATTGAAAAGTGACCGTGAACGAAACAAGTCCGTTTACAATTTCTCTCTGAAAAATCAAAGAAAATTTCCGGATTGCAAATCCGTGTACACCGGTTCGATTCCGGTACTCGCCTCCAATAAAATCAATGACTTGCGTCATCCCTCTTCTCCTTCACTGCCATTTTTGAAACAACCGTTGAAACTTTCACGTTTCGGTCTTGCTTCGTTCCATTTGATTTCTTGCCTCTTGAGCGCGCTTCGCGAGCTCTCTTTGCCGGATCGGCCCACCGTACTTTTTCAGCATCTCGACGCCTGAATGGCCGGTGACGGCTTTGACCATCTCGTCATCACATCCAGCCAGATACAGCTCGATCGTCGCGTTTTTCCTGAGTCCGTGCGTTTTGTAGTAACTCGCCTTCTCGTGCTTCATCTTCTTTTTGATGGAGCGCATTTCCTCAGCGACGATGCGATAGCTGACCGACCTGCACTTGGCGTCAGTCACGACCGTGCCGTCCGTTCGCTCGAGCCCGTCCAGGTGAGCCTTGAGACGATCAGTGAGCGGGATCCACAACGGCTTGTCGGTTTTGCCCAAACTAGAGAGTGTTCGCACAACGGCCGAAGCTATCGGCCGTATTTCATGCATCAAAACAGGTGAAGAAATCGGTCTGCTGTATCAGTGGGACAACGGCGAGACGCAAGCAGCGCTGTACGATGGTGGCATCCCCACAATACTAGACTGCACAGATCACTCCGCTGAACCGGACGTGGGCGCAAAACGCGGCTAGCGGCCGCAAAGAGCCCAATCCGACGGATGCTGCGTCGCAAATCAATGGCTGCTATTCAGAGCAATTGCGTTTGACTAGTGTCGATGCTCTATGATGGGTTGATATACGAACTTGTCCGAACGTTTTGGTCTCGCGGCACACCATCCAATCAAAATCCAGCGTCTCGGACGCGGACATCCTAATAGAGGCCGTCATGCCAAAAACTATTACCATCGAAGAACGCGCTGTCCCGTGGTTTTTGGGACTGATGTCCGGTGGGATAGGGCTGATGTTTCTGGCATTTGGTTTCTCGCTACTCGTAAAACTAACGATAGACAGCCTGCGCTTCTTTTTCGGAAAAGCGAATGCCCCCGAACACTTTATTGCATTCCCATTTTTTATAGTAATTTCAATCTTGCTCGGTGTTTTACTTGTTTGGGTGTTTATTAATCCATCAAAAAAGGTGGTCTTTGACGCGGCCACGCAAGACGTTAGTGTGAAATATCGTTACCCGTTCGGCTATACGCGCAATGACGTGTTTGCGCTGAAGGAAATAGGCCAGCCAGAAGTGGTTTGGCATAGAAATTCCGACTACTCGGAAGACGGGTACTGGAAACTCACGGTGACACTGCCTGATGGCCGAAAGGTCGAACGTCGGCCACTGGATTCTACGACGACAGACCAAGAAGAGCAGGCCAAAGTATGGCGAGCAGAAATTGAGGCAATACGCCAATAGCACCCCTTTTGCTTCTGGCTCCACTCCGTCAATGTAAATGTCATTCGACACCGTCCTTCGGAAGCAGACCTTGGCGCAGCCGCAGCGAACGACAGTAAAGTCCGCTTTGCCGACCTTCGCGGCAGCTTTGTTGAACGGCAGCTTTCTCTACTTGAGGACGTGTATCATTTCCTCATATCGTTCAGGAAATCCATAACGCGCGCATAGTCCTCGCTGACCTCGCGCGCTTGTTCGAAGACCTCTCGCCGTTGCTGATCCATGCAACGGAAGTACCGCTCGACATCGGTAAAATACGTCTCTGCATCGCGCTTCTGCGGCGAAATCCATTCGACTAAAAGACCCCATAGCTGAAGGGGCGAAATGTCCAACATGCAATCAAGGCACCATGGTTCTCCGAATGGGGCCAGACGACAAACCGTTCCTTGGGTGCTCTTCCTTCCCTCGTTGTCGAACAAAAGCACAAGTCACCAAACGGCAAAACGGGAACGGAAAAAGGGGCACTGGGCACTAGTAGGCCACCCACTCATATCCGTGGTTGCCCTCGTGATCTTCCCATTCCACACCGACTCCCCTCCGCCAATTTGACGACGAACATCGCCGTGACGGTAGGACCCATTGTGGAGCGGCCGCTGGTACCGTGCGTTGCCAGCCAAATTCGCCCTGCATGCCGTAGGTACCAAGGCGCATGTTGTAACTCTCAGAACAATCATCGTCGCGGCCACGTTCGCGATGGCTGTAGTGCCGCACATCCCAGACGCGGATCGAGCGCACGAAATCGAATTCCAGACCGCTGATGTCGATATCGGCACCGCCTTCAGCCACCTGAGCCTGAATAACTTGGGCGAGTGTCTGGCCATTGTGGTTGCTGGCCTCCCAGATCTTTGGGGCTGTGCTTTGCAAAGGCGCGCGCTCAGAAACACCCATAGGGCAGCGCCAGATTTGCAACGGCGGCTCAATCGGCCAGGGCGTGACCCGACGGATAAACACGGCACGGGCATGGGCACATTCTGCTGACGCGGGCCACCCACCAGCCAGGCAAAGCAGAATGGCGCAGTCAACCTGATAGGCCTTTGCCGCCTGCGGGGCCACGGTTGAAAAAAGAGCCACGACAGCTCCGGCGGTCCAAGTTCTGATAAGTCTGCACCACATAACAATAAATGCCTTATGATAACATTACTGCATTATTGACACCATACCTCCAACCCGGGCCTTCACACCATATGCGAGTATAGTGTTTGCGATGTTCGCGCGCGTTTTGTGGAATATATTTCGTAGAGCGGTTCTTGTGATCTGGCCGAATAGGGGCCATGAAATTACGGGAACGAGTAGGGTTAAATTGAGGTGCCCCTAGATTTGTAGACGCTTTGCTTGGTAATTTTGGAACCAAGGAGAGCTGGATATGAGCAAGGGAATACGGTTTACGGACGAGTTTAAGCAGGATGCAGTGGCAC
>JBOEGW010000039.1:0-1137 GCA_050633625.1 Maritimibacter sp.
CCCCAGTTTCCTAGACGCCTGCCTCGTTCATTTTCGTCTGTTTCGTTTCATAGTCAACCGGCGACAGCATGCCGTTGTTGGTGTGCTTGCGGTTTGGGTTGTAGAACATCTCGATGTAATCGAACACATCCTGCCTTGCAGCGTCACGTGTTCGGTACGTCCGCCGCCTGATGCGCTCCCGTTTCAACAATTGGAAGAAGCTCTCGGCCACAGCATTATCATGGCAGTTCCCACGTCTGCTCATACTGGCGTCCAGATTGTGTTTGCCAAGAAACGATTTCCACTCTTTGCTGGTGAACTGTGAACCTTGGTCAGAATGGATCATGACTTTGTTCTTTGGCTTGCGCCGCCAAACAGCGCTCAGCAATGCCTGCAAGGCAAGATCCGTTGTGATGCGGGACTGCATCGACCAGCCCACAACGCGCCTTGAGAACAGATCAATGACCACTGCCAGATATGACCAACCTTCGTGCGTTTTGATGTAAGTAATATCGGTCACCCAAACTGTGTCCGGGGCATCAACCTCGAACTGTCGGTCCAGCGTGTTGTCGGCGACGATGGCTGGTTTGCCGCCATATCGACCAGGGCGGCGTTTGTAGCCAATCTGGGCTGCGATGCCTGCCAAGCTGGCAAGACGCGCAACACGGTTCTCGGAGCAGGTCTCACCGGCGTCGCGCAGATCGTCATGTAGCTTGCGATAACCGTAGACCTTGCCGCTGTCGGCCCATGCTTGTTGGATCAGATCTGTCTGCCGCGCATCTTCAAGCGCACGCTGGCTTAACGGTTCTTTAAGCCATGCATAGAACCCACTGAAATGAACCATCAGCACGCGGCACATTGACCGCAGCGAAAACTCGGCACGGTGAGCCTCGATGAACGCGTACTTCACTGAGACTCGCGCGCGAAGTACGCGGTCGCCTTTTTTAAGATGGTCCGCTCCTCGGTGACGCGGGCCAGCTCTCGCTTCAGCCGCTTGATCTCAGCAGCCTGTTCCGCCACCTCCGATCTGACGCTAGGCGACTTCGCAAACTGCGACTTCCATGTGTACAGCGACTTGGTGCTGATCCCCAGTCGCTCTGCCACCTCACTGACCGCGTAACCACGCTCAACGACCTGTGCCACTGCATCCTGCTTAAA
>JBOEGW010000040.1:0-597 GCA_050633625.1 Maritimibacter sp.
GCCAAGATCTTCTCAGCTTCAAGATCTTCAACCTCCTCCGCCGCCTCGCGCCTGCGCGTAGGTGGTTTATGGATGGTTTTAGGATGGTTTGGGGTCCACCGTGAACCCCGTACCCCGTTCACCGTGGACCCCGTACCGGGTTCAGGCTGGACGGGGTTCACAGTGACCCCCGTCTCAATATCGGGCTCAGCCGTGGGTTCGAGCGCGGCCACGCGCTCCAGAACAATGCGGTAAATGACGGTGTAGCCATTCTTGCAATGTCGCCGCCCCGTCTCGATCAGAATGCCTTCGCGCAGGAAATCGATGATGGTGCGCTTCACCGTGCTTTCGCTCAGCTCTGTGTGGCGCTGAATTGTCCCCTTGGAACACCAGATACCCGAACCGTCATCGCTCGCCTTGTCAGCCAGGAACATGATGATCTGCTTGCGCGCGGCGCTGCCAAAGCGGCGCTCGGCGCATTCGTTTGCGATGCGCCAACTCATTGGATCACCGCCAATTGGGTTGAGGTCAGACCGGAAATGCCGTAGGTATTGGGACGGAAATATTCTTCTATGCCGTTGAGGTGGGTGGCCGCCCCCTCAGCGGTTTTTCTTTGCC
>JBOEGW010000041.1:0-1176 GCA_050633625.1 Maritimibacter sp.
TTACTCGACGATTTTGGACACAACGCCGGAGCCGACTGTGCGGCCGCCTTCGCGGATCGCGAAGCGCAGGCCGTCTTCCATGGCGATTGGGGCGATCAGTTCGACTTCGAACTTGAGGTTATCGCCCGGCATCACCATTTCGGTGCCGGCTGGCAGGGTCACGGTGCCTGTTACGTCCGTTGTCCGGAAGTAGAATTGCGGACGATAGTTCGCGAAGAACGGCGTGTGACGGCCACCTTCGTTTTTCGTCAGAATGTAGACTTCAGCTTCGAACTTGGTGTGCGGCATAACCGAACCTGGTTTACACAGGATTTGGCCACGCTCAACTTGCTCACGGTCAACACCACGCAGCAACGCGCCGATGTTGTCACCAGCTTCGCCGCGATCCAGCAGCTTGCGGAACATTTCAACACCCGTACAGGTCGTTTTTTGCGTGTCTTTGATGCCAACGATTTCGATCTCGTCGCCCACGTTGATCGCACCGCGCTCAACGCGACCCGTCACAACTGTCCCGCGGCCAGAGATCGAGAACACATCCTCGATTGGCATCAGGAAAGGCTCGTCAATCGCGCGTGGGGGTGTTGGGATATACTCGTCAACAGCCGCCATCAGCTCACGGATTTTCTCTTCGCCGATTTCAGGGTTGTTGCCTTCCATCGCCGCAAGCGCAGAGCCCGCGATGATCGGAATATCGTCGCCCGGGAAATCGTACTCGGAGAGCAACTCACGGATTTCCATTTCAACAAGCTCAAGCAGCTCTTCGTCGTCAACTTGGTCAACTTTGTTCATGAAAACAACAAGCGCAGGCACGCCAACCTGACGCGCAAGCAAGATGTGCTCGCGAGTCTGTGGCATTGGGCCGTCTGCCGCGTTCACAACCAAGATGCCGCCGTCCATTTGCGCTGCACCGGTGATCATGTTTTTCACATAGTCAGCGTGGCCGGGGCAATCAACGTGCGCATAGTGGCGCGCTTCGGTTTCGTACTCAACGTGCGCCGTCGAAATCGTGATACCACGCGCTTTTTCTTCCGGCGCGCCGTCAATCTGGTCGTATGCCTGGAAGTCACCAAAATACTTGGTGATCGCTGCGGTCAGCGTGGTTTTACCGTGGTCAACGTGACCGATCGTGCCAATGTTCACGTGCGGTTTGTTGCGTTCAAACTTTTCCTTAGCCAT